>NZ_BAAAQD010000046.1:0-73440 GCF_039531485.1 Dactylosporangium maewongense
GTCCAGCACCACACCAGTCACATCCTGCACTGGTCGCAGTGGCGTAGACGCCGACAAGCGCAGGCCCGAGCCGCTCACTACCGCAAACGACTCGAACCGCCGTAAGACACGACCCGCCGTTGCAGTATTAGGCGGCCAGCGGCACCGGATCGGGGCACGGCCTTCTGTACCGCAGCGCCGACACCACCGTCGACGTCACCCGGTCCGGCTCCGGCATGCCGTCGACCGACAGCAGGATGCCGCGGTAGCGGTACCACTGCAGGATCGGCTCCGTCACCCGGTGGTACAGCGCGAGGCGGCGGCGGATGACGGGCTCGGTGTCGTCGGTGCGGTGCTCGATCGCGGAGCGGGCCAGCAGGCGGCGGACCACTTCGTCGTCGTCGACGCGCAGGTGCAGCGCGATGTGCGCGGTCGCGTCGAGCGACGCGGCGATCCGGTACGCGGCCCACGCCTGCGCGGGCGTGCGCGGGTAGCCGTCGAGCACGTAACCGCCGCCGTCGGCCGTCGCGTCGGCGAGGGACCTGCGGACCAGGTCCTGCATGACGCCGTCCGGCACCAGGTCGCCGCGGTCCAGATGCTCCTGCACGGCGCGGCCCAGGCTCGTGCCGAGCGCGACGTGGCGGCGCAGCAGGTCGCCGGTCGCGAGGTGCGGCACGCCGAGGCGGGCTGCGATCCGCGCTCCCTGCGTGCCCTTGCCGGCTCCTGGTGGCGCGATCATCAGTACCCGCATGGTCTCTCCATTCGCTGGTGCGTGGCTACCCATGAATCCTGCGGCGGCCCCGGCACCGCGGCATGGGTCAGATGACTGCTTCCCTGGCTACCGTTGGGGGCGGGGGATGACCGTGACGCTTCCAACGGAGCAGGGCGAACTGCGCGGCCGGGCACCCGAGCTGCGGACGATCGACGCGGTGCTCGCCGGCGCCGACCCGCCCGGCCCGAGCCTGCTGCTGCGCGGCGACCCGGGCACCGGCAAGACCGCGCTGCTCGACGCCGCCGCCGCGCGGGCCGGCGCGGCCGGGATGCGGGTGCTGCGGGCGGCGGGCGCGCCGTTCGAGTCCGGGATCCGTTTCTCGACGCTGCACCAGCTGCTGTACGCCACCCGGGACTTCGCCGGGCAGCTCCCCGACGACCAGCGCGGCGCCCTCGCCCATGTGCTCGGCCGCGCCGGCGCCCGGGAGGCCGAGCCGCTGGTGCTTTCCACGGCCGTGCTCGCCCTCGTCGCCGAGGTCGCGGCGGGCCGCCCGCTGCTGCTGGTCGTCGACGACGTCCAATGGATCGACGCGGCGAGCGCGACCGTCCTCGGGTTCCTCGCGCGGCGCGTCGCCGGCACCCACGCGCGGTTCCTCGCCGCCGTCCGGTCGGGCGCGGGTGGCGTCTTCGACGAGACGCGGCTGCCGGAGCGGACCGTCGGCCCGCTGTCCGCGCGGGCCGCTGCGGCGCTGCTGGACGCCCACCACCCCGGCCTGCCCGGCGTCGTGCGGCGGCGGCTGCTCGACGACGCCGCCGGCAACCCGCTCGCGCTGCTGGAGCTGCCGGCGGTGCTCACGCCCCGGGAGCGGTCGGGTCAGGCCGCCCCGCCCGCGTTCCTGCCGCTCGGCGACCGCCTCGAGGCGGCGTTCGCCGCCGGGCTCGCCGAGTTGCCGGAGCCGACCCGGGCCGTGCTCCTGCTGGCCGCGCTCGACCCCGACGCCGACGTCGCCATGGTGCGGGCCGCCGACCGCCCGCACGCCGACCTCCGCGACCTGTCCCCGGCGAAGCGGGCCGGGCTGATCCGCGTGGTCGAGGGCGGCCGCCTGGAGTTCCGCCACCCGCTGATCCGCGCCGCGGTCGCCCAGCTCGCCACCGCCGACGAGCGGCGGCACGCGCACCTCGCCGTCGCCCGGACACTCGGGCCCGCCGTCGCGGCGACGCCGGCAGGGTGCCGCGGGACCGCACCGGAGCGCCGCGCCCGCCACCTCGCCGACGCCGCGACCGGACCCGACGAGGTCGTCGCCCGCGCGCTGGACGAGGTCGCGCAGGCCGCCTGGACCGGTGGCCGCGGCGGCCGGCCCCGCGGCGGCGCCGCCGGCGCGGTCAGCGCGCTCGTGCGCGCCAGCGAGCTCAGCGACCGGCCGGGGCAGCGGTCCCGGCGGCTCGTCGAGGCGGCGTTCCTCGCCAACGTCACCGGCCAGCTCGACCGGGTGCCGCAGCTGCTCAACGACGCCGGGCAGACCCCCCACACCGCCACCGGTCTCGTGTTCGCCGCCACCGCGCACCTGCTGACCAACGGCAGCGGCGACGTCGACGCGGCCCACCGCCTCCTCGCCCGTGCGCTCGACGACCTCGACGGCACGCCGGGCGACGGTTGGGACGCGTACGGCGTGCTCTACGCGCTGCTGTTCGTGTGTGTCTACAGTGGACGTCCCGGGCCGTGGGAGCTGCTGCGGGCGGCGCTGACCAGGTTCGACCCGCGGGCCGTCACCGCGCTGCAGCTGTGCTACGACGCGTACGCCGACCCGGTCGGCACCGCCGGCCCGCTGCGGCAGCGGCTCTCCACCGCGTTCGAGGACCTGTCCAGCGACCCGGCGCCGTGGCAGTTCATCCCGCTCACGTACGCCGCCGTCGAGCTCGACGCGCTCGCCGCCTACCGGCACCTGTGCCACCGCGTCATCGACCGGGAACGCGACGGCGGCATCGTCACCGTGGTCATCGCCGGGCTGCTGATGCTCAGCGTCGACTCGATCGCGCACGGGCAGTGGGACGAGGCCGAGCGGCTGGCGGAGGAGGCCCTCGAGATCGCCCGCGCCGACGGCTATCACCTGCTCGAAGGGCAGCTGCGGTGCCGGCTGGCGCTGATCGGGGCGTACCGCGGCGACGCCACCCGCACGCGGATGCTGACCGACGAGGTGACCCGCTGGGCGGCGCCGCGCGGCGTCGGGCTGACGCAGGCCCTCGCGTGGCAGGCCCGCGCCGTCGCCGCGCTCGGCCGGCGCGACTACGAGGACGCCTATGTACAGGCCGCCCGGATCGACGGGCCCGGGCACCCGAGCCTCGGCGTGCCCGGCCGGTGGATGGTCCTCGACACCGTCGACGCGGCCGTCCACATCGGACACCTCGACGAGGCGCGGGCGCACGTCGACGCCGCGCGGCAGGCCGGGCTCGCCGACGTGTCGTCCCGCACCGCGCTGCTCACCGCCGGCGCCGCCGCGATCGCCGCCCCCGACGACGACGCCGAGCGGCTCTACGCGGCCGCGCTCGCGCTCCCGTGCGCCGACCAGTGGCCGTTCGAGCAGGCGCGGATCCGGCTCGCGTACGGCGAATGGCTGCGGCGCACCCGCGACACCACCAGCGCCCGGCTGCAGCTGCGGGACGCCCTGGAGAGCCTGGACCGGCTCGGTGCCCAGCCGTGGGCGGACCGGGCCCGCAACGAGCTGCGCGCCGCGGGCGTGGCCACCGTCGGGTCCGGACCGGCGGCGCTGACCCCGCAGGAGCGGCAGATCGCCACGCTCGCCGCGACCGGGCTGACCAACAAGCAGATCGGCGAGCGGCTGTTCCTGTCGCACCGCACGGTCGGCGCCCACCTGCACCGTGCCTTCCCGAAGCTCGGCATCACCTCGCGCGCCGCCCTCGCCGGCGCCCTCGATTCGCGGGCCGGCACCTCCGCTCCGGCGCTCTGACCCGCGGCGCTCCAGGCCGCCGCGCTCACGCGACCGGGTAGTTGCTCCGCAGCACCCCGGCCGGGTCGCGGCGCCGCTTCACCTCGCGCAGCCGGGCGAGGACGCCGGGCGCGAACGCGTCCCCGACCGACTCGCCGCCGCTGAGCGCGGTCAACGGCTTGCGACCGGCGACGGCCGGGCCGAGCGCGGCGACGATCTCGCGCTGCCGCTCCCGGATCGCGGCCGCCCGCTCCGGCGTGGCCGGGATCCCCAGCGTGTACAGCGAGTACGGCTCCGTGAGCGGGCCGAACGGGCTGTCCGACGGGCCGGCGAACGCGCCGCCGAGCTGCCGCACCTGGATGGCGAGCAGCGGGTCGACGGGCCGGTCCAGCAGCGCGCCGGCCACGCCGTCGAGGTCGTGCAGCAGCGCGCTGAACGACAGCCCGGGCGACGGGTCGACCGGCTCGGCCGTGATCGAGCCGAGGTCGGCGACCGGCAGCACCGCGCGGCTGTCGCCCATCGGCGGGCCGGCGTCCGCGAACGGTTTCGTCAGGGCCGCGCCGGTCGCCGCGTCGCCGAGGTACGTGACGTCGACGGCGACGAGCGGCGGCCCGCCCGGGAACCGCATCAGCTCGAACCACAGGGTCAGCTCGCGGGGCGCCTCCCAGGCGACGTCCCGGAACGCGGCGAGGACCCGCGGCGCCCGGTCCGCCGGCCAGAGCATCCGGCCGCCGTACAGGACCGGGGCGGGGTGCAGGCGGAACTCGACGGCCGTGACGACCGCGACGTCGCCGCCACCGCCGCGCAGCGCCCAGAAGAGCTCGGCGTCGCTGTCCGCGGTGACCTTCGCCGGTACACCGGCGGCATCGACGACGTCGAAGGCGGTGACGCTGTCGGCGGCCCATCCGAACGCACGGCCGAACCAGCTCATCCCGCCGCCGAGCGTGTACCCGGTGACGCCGACGACCGGTGAGCTGCCGGCGAGGCCGGTGAGCCCGCGCGGGCCGGCGGCCGCCTGGACCGCGCCCCAGGTCGCGCCCGCGCCGACCCGTGCGGTGCGCGCCGCGGCGTCGACGTGGACCTGGTCGAGCCGGCCGGTCCGCAGCAGGATCGCGTCGCCGGTGTTGCCGGTGGCGCCGTGCCCGGTCGGCTGCGGCGCCACGGCCAGCCCCGCCGCCGCCGCGAACCGCACGACGGCGGCCACGTCCGCGGCGTGAGCGGCCTCGACGACGGCGGCGGCCGGCTGGTCGACCGCGAGGTTCCAGGGGCGGCGGGCGGCGTCGAACCCGTCGTCGCCGGGCAGCAGGACGCGGCCCTCGACGGCTGTACGCAGTGCGGTGAGCTTCGGCATGCGCTCCAGTCTCGGCCGGACCCGCACGATGATCAACGCGCTTTTGTGGCACGATCATGAAGCGGGACTTCACGATCGGGGGCGGCATGCTGGAGCGGCACGAGCTGGACGCCTTCATCGTCCTCGCCGAGGAACTGCACTTCGGGCGGACCGCCGGACGGCTCGGCGTGTCGACGACCCGGGTCAGCCAGACGATCCGGAAGCTGGAGCGGCGGGTCGGGGTGCCGCTGTTTCACCGCACCAGCCGGCGGGTGGAGCTGACCGAGGCCGGGCGGCGGCTGCACGACGACGTCCAGCCCGCGTGGGCGCAGATCGAGGCGGCGGTGCGGCGGGCCGTCGCCGCCGGGCGGAGCATGGCCGGCGAGCTCGTCGTGGGCTTCGTCGGCGCGGCCGCCGGCCAGCTGGTCGTCCAGGTCGCCGACCTGTTCCGGCGCCGGCACCCCGGCTGCGAGGTGCGGATCCGGGAGGCGCAGATCGCGGAGGTCGTCCCGTGGCTGCACGACGGCTCCGTGGACGTGGCGCTCACCGGGCTCCCCGTGGACGACCCGCTCCTGGACACCGGCCGCGCCCTGGTGCGGGAGGCGCGCATGCTCGCGGTGTCGTCGCAGCACCCGCTCGCCCGCCGCGACACTGTGTCCGTGGAGGACCTCGCCGGCGTGCGGGTGCTCCAGCTGCCGTCGACCCTGCCCGCGTCGACCCTGCGCGACCGCAACCCCGGCAGCACCCCGGCGGGCCGCCCCATCCCGCCGGGCCCGCCGGCCGCCACGTTCCAGGAGGCGCTGATGCTCGCCGGCTCCGGGCGGGGCGTCCTGCCGGTCGGCGCGCACGTGCGGCGCTACTACGTGCGCCCCGACGTCGCCTACGTGCCCTTCCGCGACGCGCCGCCGGTCGAGTGGGGCCTGGCCTGGCACCGCGACCGCGCCACCGCCAAGGTCCTGGCCTTCGCCCGCGCCGCCGACGACCTGACCACCCACGACCCGTGACCCGCGACGCAACACCGCGGCGGACCGGCCGGCGCGCTACTCCGCCGGGCGCAGGACGGCGACCAGGAAGTCGGAGTCCGGCGTGAAGGGGCGGAGGTCCCAGGTGGCCAGCAGCAGGTCCGGGGCCAGGCCGGCGGTGTCGGCGTCGGCGAGGAAGTCGTCGAACCCGTAGCCGCGGCCGGCGCCGAAGCCGATGACGACCCGGCCGGCGCCCCGCAGGTGGGCCCGCATCCGGCGCAGGATCATGCGGCGGGTGTCCCTCGCGACGAACGTCATCACGTTGCCGGCGCAGACGATGGCGTCGAAGCCGTCGGGGACCTCGCGGGCCGGCAGGTCGAGCTCCGACAGGTCGCCGACGAGCCAGGTCGCGGACGGGTAGGAGTCCCGGGCGGCCGCGACCAGCACCGGGTCGAGGTCGACGCCGATCACGTCGTGGCCCATCCGGGCGAGGTGGCCACCCACCCGGCCCTGGCCGCAGCCCGCGTCGAGGATCCGGGCGCAGCGGGGCAGCATCGCGTCGACGAGGCGGGCCTCGCCGACGAGGTCGGCGCCCGCCTCGGCCATCGACCGGAACCGCTCGATGTAGCGTTGCGAGTGCTCCGGGTCGGCCTCGATGAGCTCGCGCCAGGCGTTGCGGTCCGACATCCGCTGTTCCCCTTCACTTTCGAAAAACCGAACCGGCGACCCGACGTCGATGGTTCGGCATGATGAGCCGGTGTCAGCGTCTCATCCGCGCGCCCTGGCGCCGATCGTGTTCGCCTACGCCACCTTCGTCCTCGCCGGCCTGAGCGCCGGGGTCGGCGGTGTGCTGCTGCCCGCGCAGCTGCTGGACTACCGCCTCGACAAGGCGACGATAGGCGTCACGTTCTTCGCGTTCTCGGCCGGGTTCCTGCTCGCCGGGGCGACCGCCGGGACGCTCATCCACCGGCTCGGGACCAGGGCGGCGCTGACCACGGGCGGCGCCGCGTTCATCGCCGCGGGGCTCGGCACGGCGACCCGCCCGGCGTTCGCGGTGCTCGTCGGGGTGCAGGTCGTCGCCGGGTACGGCACCGGCGTCCTCGAGTCGGTGCTCAACGCGTACCTCGCCGCCCTGCCCGGCTCCACCACGCTGCTCAACTGGCTGCACGCGTTCTTCGGCGTCGGGGCGCTGATCGGCCCGCCCCTCGCGACCTGGATGCTGGGCTTCACCGCGTGGACCTCGGTGTGGCTGGTCCTCGCCCTGGCGTGCGCGCCGATCGTCGCCGGCTTCCAGCTCACGCTGCGCGCCACCGCCGGCAGCGCTCCTACCGGTGCCCTGGCCGGTGCCCCGACCGGCGTTCCAGACCCGCCGCCCGCCCGGGGTCTGGTCCGCGCGGCCGGCCGGCGGCCGGCGGTGCTGCTCGGCGCGGTGTTCCTCGCGGTGTACGTGGGGCTGGAGATCAGCGTCGGCAACTGGGGCTTCAGCTACCTCGTCGCCGAACGCGGCCACGGCGACCTCCTCGCCGGCTACACGGTCAGCGGCTACTGGCTCGGCCTGACCCTCGGCCGCTTCGTGCTCAGCCCGGCCGCGGCCCGCCTCGGCTGGACCGCGAACCGGCTGATGACCGCGTGCCTGATCGGCGTCACCCTGGCGGCGGCGCTGCTGTGGCTCGTGCCCGCGACGGCTGTGGCGGCCTTCGCGCTCCTCGGCTTCTGGCTGGGACCCGTCTTCCCCACCACGATGGCGATCGCGCCCGCCCTCGCCCCGGGCGAGCTCGCCCCCACCGCGATCGGCCTGCTCAACGGCGTGTCGGTGCTCGGTGGCGCGCTCTTCCCGTTCCTGGCCGGCGCCATCGCGGACCGGTCCGGGCTGTGGACCCTCGCCCCGTTCGCGCTCGCGCTGGCCGTCGCGGAGCTGCTCATCTGGTGGCCCACCGTCCGGCACATGACCACCGCGGCCCCCGTACAGCCGGCGCAGGGTTTGAACGCTTCTACGTAATTACGTAGCATCGTACTCATGGCGTCGTTGGAGGAGCGTGTGGCCGCGCTCGAGGCCCGGGTGTTCGGCGAGCCGTCCCAGGTGGACGGGTCGGCGTTCTGGGCGCTGGAGCGGCTGCGGGATCTGGCGCCGGACGAGGGTGCGGTGCTCTTCACCGGCACCGTCGACCTGCCGACCGGCGAGCACTACGACTGGCAGCTCGGCACGCCGGTCGGGCAGTTGCTGGACGAGGACTGGCAGGAGTTCGCGGCGGCGCTGGCGGCGCTGGCGCACCCGATGCGGCTGCGGCTGCTGCGGGAGATCCTCGGCGGCGTGCGGGCGAGCACCGACCTCGCCGCCACCGAGGGCCTCGGCACCAGCGGCCAGCTCTACCACCATCTGCGCCAGCTGACCGCCGCGGGCTGGCTGCGGACCGCCGGCCGCGGGCACTACAGCGTGCCGCCGGAGCGGGTCGTGCCGCTGCTGACCATCCTGGCGGCCGCCCGCCGCTGAGGAGTCCTTTGCCGGAAGGGAGCCAGACCATGCCGCACCGTGTCGTCGTGACCGTCGTGACCGCCCTGCTCGCCGGGGTGCTCGCCGCGCTCCTGGCCGCGCCCCGGCCACCGCACCTGGGCCGGGCCACCACCGGGGACGCCGCCCTCGCCGCCGACCTCAGAGCGGCCGCCGGTGACCCCGACGGCTACCGCGGGCTCGCCGTCGCGCTGATCGGGCCGGGCGGGGTCCGGACGGCGGGCGTCGGCGACCGCGGCGACGGGACGCCGGTCACCGCGGACACCCCGTTCGAGATCGGCTCCATCGTCAAGACGTTCACCGGCATGCTGCTCGCGGACTCCAGTGTCGAGCCGGACGAGCGGCTGCGGGCGCTCGTGCCGTCGATCGGCGGCCCCACCGGCGACGTGACCGTCGCGGAGCTCGCGAGCCACCGGGCCGGGCTGCGCAGCGTGCCGATCGGGTCGGCGGGACAGGCCGCCCGCCTGTGGTCCGCCAGGGTCAGCGGCGCCGACCCGTACCGGCGACAACACCGCGAATGGCTGCTGCACACCGCCGCTGGGCAGCGCCCCGGCGACACGGGCACCGTGCACTACTCCAACTTCGGGGTCGCCGTCCTCGGCCAGGCGCTCGCCGAGCGGGCCGGCGTGCCGTATCAGGACCTGCTGCGCCGCCGGCTGCTCGACCCGCTCGGGATGGCGGCGACGACGGTCAACCCCGACGGCACCGCGCTGCCGGCCGGGCGCGCGACCGGCGGGACGGCGGCCGGGCGGGAGGTGGATCCGTGGCGGGGCGAGGGCTGGGCGCCGGCCGGCATCGGCGTCTGGTCGACCGCCGTCGATCTCGCCCGGCTGGTGACCGCCGTGCAGGCCGGCACCGCGCCCGGCATCGACGCGCTGACCCCGCGGTTCGACACGGGCGATGGCGGCGAGCGGATCGGCTACGGATGGTTCACCACCCGCTACGGCGGCACCGCGCTGACGTGGCACAACGGGGGCACCGGCGGGTTCCGCTCGTTCCTGGCCGTGGACCGCGCCACCGGCCGCGGCGTCGTCGTGCTCGGCAACACCGACCGCGACGTCGACCCCATCGGGCGGCGCCTGCTCGGCGTCACCCCGGCCGGCGCCACCGGCCCGGAGCGGACGCCGCTCGCGGTGCTGCTCGCCGTGGGCCTGAGCTTCCTCGGCGCGGCCGGCCTGCTCATCACGGCCAGAAGCCGCACCGACCGCGTCAGGCTCGCCACGTCGATGGCGTGGGCGGTGGTGATGCCGCTGCTCGCGCACCGGGCCGGCGACTGGCTGGCGGTCCCCGGCCTCGTCTGGGCGCTCGGCGTGGCCGCGTCCGCCGCCGTGCTCTGCGTGGCCGTCCCCCGCTGGCGCGACCTGCCGCTCGTCGCGGGCCGCCCGTGGTGGCGCTGGACCGCCGCCGCCTTCTCCGGGGCCGCGGCGGTCGCCGCGGTGCTGCTGGTGATGTGACCTGACCGTGCCGCCGCGTTCCCAGCCGCGGCGGCACGGCTTCGGCCGGTGGAGCCCTTACGCCGCCACGCGTCGGGTCCACTGCTGGTTGGTGCCCGATCCGCAGGTCCACTGGATGCCGCCGGCGCCGTCGGACGTCGAGGCGCCGTTGATGTCCAGGCACTTGCCGCTGTGCCGCGCGACGAACCGGACGTAGCCGCCGCCCGCGTCCTGGACCTGCCACTGCTGGTTGGTGCCGCCGCCGCAGGTGTACTGCACGACGGTCGCACCGTCGGACGTCGAGGCGCTGGTGACGTCCAGGCACTTGCCGCTGTGCCGCGCGACGAGCCGCACGTAGCCGGTGCCCAGGTCCTGCACGGTGAAGCGCTGGTTCAGACCGTTTCCGCAGGTGTACTGGAGGGTCCGGGCGCTGTCCGCGGCGGAGCCGGAGGCCACGTCTAGGCACTTGCCGCTGTGCCGGGCGACCAGCTGCTCGGCGGGCCCGGCGGTGCCCTGCACCACCCCGGTCGCGGTGTCGATGCTGACCGCCGGGGACCAGCTCAGCGACAGGCTGGTGCTCGTCGGGAACTGCAGCGGCAGCCACACGTACTGCGAGTCGTTGACCCGCCCGCTCCACGCCCCGGCCCAGCGGTCGCCGAGGTACAGGTAGGACGTGGTCGTGCTGCCCTGCACCGGCAGGACGTACGCGGTCTGCGAGCCGAACGCCGTGTTGTCGCCGGCGTTCTGCAGCCCGGTCCACGTCCCCGCGACCGAGGTGGCGGTCGCGTACTTCTGCTGGTTCGGCGCCCAGCCGGTCGCGCCGGAGGTGAGCAGGAAGTAGACGCCGTTGCGCTTGAACATCGCGGGCGCCTCGCGCCACGAGCCCTGCCACAGCCGGTGCAGCAGGGTGCCGACCCCGAGGTAGTCGGCGGTCAGCCGGTACACGTGCAGGTCGGCGTTCTCGTTCGCCGCCGAGATCATGTACGCGGTGCCGTCGTCGTCGCGGAACAGGGTGATGTCCCGCGACATGTGCCCGAGCGGGCGGAAGCTGCCCCGGTACGTGTAGGCGCCGTCCACGGTGGACGACGTGGCGACGGCGGCGCGGGCCTCCGAGTAGTCGGTGGCGCTCTCCTTGTGCATCCACATCACGAACTGCCCGGTCGAGCTGTTGTAGATCACCTTGGGGCGTTCGATGTTGGCCGACGCCAGCTCCGCGTGCGACGACTGGGTCAGCACGTTGTTGCGGAACTCCCAGGTCCGCAGGTCGGTGGACCGGTAGACGGCGACGCTGCGGAAGGTGTTGTCGGTGTTGCGGTTCTCGCCGAACCAGTAGTAGTACTGGCCGACCTTGAGCACGCCGCCGCCGTGCGCGTGCACGACGTTGCCGGCGGTGTCGCGGAACTGGCCGCCGCTGGCGACGGTCACGGTGGCGGCCCGGGCGGGCGTCGCCACGCACAGGAGCGCGAGCACGGCAAGCACGAGAAGTCGTCTCATCGGGGGATCGCCGTCCCGTGCCGGCAGCCGGAGCAGCCGACGGCGCTGAGGCCGGTCCACGTGTTGAGGTCGGTGCTCGTCGCCGTCCAGATGCCGCCGTTGGTGTACTTGTCGACGTAGATCCGCCAGGAGCCGTTGTCCAGGCGCACCAGCGACGGGCCCTCGTAGCCGGAGCTCCACAGGTTGCCCTTGTTGACCCACCCCTCGGTGAGGTTCTTCGTCGTAATCCAGTGCTCGATGTATTTCGTGGTCTCGTTCTTCGTGAACGCGTGCCATGTGCTGCCGGACTTCACGACGAACGTGTCGATGTGGTTGGTCCCGAGGCCCCACATCTGCGCCGGCCCGCTCCAGGACGTGAGCGCGGTGTTCTGCGCGGTGTACACGTACGGGCGGAAACACGCCGAGCAGGTGGTGGCGGCGACGCTGGCGATGATCCGCACCGTGCTGCCCTCGACGTAGAACTCGGGCGCCCAGGTGAACTTCGTGTCGGCGATGCCGGAGTTGACGGTGGCGACGTTCGTCCACGTCGTGAGGTCGGTGCTGCTGGCGATGGCGAAGTACGTGGAGTTCGTGGTCCACGACTGGACGGTGTAGGCGATGTAGTACTTCCCGTTGTATTTCAGGATGCCCGGGTCGCGCAGGACGCCGGTCGGGCCGCGGAAGTTGGTGTCCGACAGCACGCTGTAGCTGGTGCCGCCGTTGGTGGACTGGTAGAGCCACAGCTCCTCGTCGGCGGCGGCGTCGCCCTTGAAGGTCGCGTAGACGAGCGTGGTGGCCGCGGCCGCGGGAGCCGGCGCCACCAGCACCCCGGCCAGCAGCGCGATGCCGGCGGTAAACCAGCGGATGATGGATTGCATCGTCAGCCTCCCAGGGTCCAGCGCTGGTTGGCGCCGTTGTTGCAGCTGTAGATGGTCACCTGGGTGCCGTCCGCGCTGTTGGACGCCGGGACGTCGAGGCAGGTGCCGGACTTGCCGTTGCGCAGCTGGTTGCCGACGAGGATCCACTGCTGGTTCGCCGCGCCGCTGCACGCGAAGGTGATGATGCGAGTGCCGTCGGCGGTCGCCCCGCCGGTCGCGTCGGCGCAGCGGCCGCCGGACTTCAGCGCCCCGCCGTCGAGCGTCCAGCTCTGGCTCGCGCCGCCGGTGCAGGTGGCGATGACGACCTTCGGGCTGGCGGTGCCGTTGGCCGCGGTGTCGAGGCACTTGCCGGCGAGCCCCTTGACGGTGCCGGTCCGCGCGGCGCTGACACCCCAGCTGGCCAGCAGCAGGTGCCGGCCGGAGGAGTTTGTGTTGAGCAGCGTCGTGTTCGGGTAGGTGCCGACGAGCGTCTCCATCGAGTAGGGGTCGCCGTTGCGCAGGCCCGGCCAGTAGACGGTGCCCATCGCGTTCTCCCGAGCGAAGTCCGACGACGCCTGCAGGTAGGTGACGAACGGGTTGGTGCTGCCGGCCGCGTGGTAGTTGGTGCCGTCGGTCATCGGCGCGCCCCACTCGTCGAGGATGGTGCGGCCCGCGTAGGCGCCGACCTCGTTGGCGAGCTGCGCCTTGAACTGGGCGTAGGTGGTGTTGCTGGAGAAGAACTTGTAGAGGTGGACCGACAGCAGCGTGCCGGTGAAGCGGCCGTCGGCGCCGAGCTGCTTGACGTCCTGGTTGTAGCCGGTGCCCGACAGGATGACCCGCCCCCTGGGCACGGACGCGTGGTTGGCGAGCCAGGTGGCGCAGATGGCGCTCCAGTCCGTGAAGCTGTAGCCGTGCGGCTCGTTCATCGGCTCGAAGTAGACGCGGGCGTTGCCGGCGTACTTGCCGACCGCGGTCTGCCACATCGACCAGAACGCGGTCGTGTTGTCGACCTTGCCGTCGCGGGACGAGTCGCCTTCCCAGTAGCTGAGGATGACGTTCATCCCGCGCTCGGTGGCGGCGTCGATCGCGCCGGTGTACGAGTTCCACCAGGCGGTCCCGACGCTGGCGGCGTTGACGGGCAGCCGGACGGTGTTGGCGCCCAGGTCGGTGCGGAAGCCGTCGAGGATCCGGCCGGCCTTGGCCTTCGTGGTGGCGTAGCTGTCGGCGGTGGACAGTCCACTGGGGACGACGGCGTCGTCGGTGAAGTTGTCCCGCGGGTCGGCCCAGTTGACGCCGTGGAAGCCCGAGGTCGCCGCGTGGCCGGTGGCGGCCGGCAGCACAGCGGCGACGGTGCTGGCGGCGAGGACGGCGGCGGTGAGGACCAGCCGGCGCCATCGCGGGTGGGGTGCGGACATCGGCACTCCTTGTGGGGTGTGGGAGGGGTTGGCGGCCCCGCCCCTGACGGAAATGGGTGCGTCAGGTCGTGAGGGCGACCCGACTGTTGTGCCAGGCGACGAGCAGGGCGCAGCCGGGCACGGTCGCGAGACCGGCCACGGGCGCCTGGTTGACGGCGGCCGCGGCGGCGGCCAGGACGGTGATGCTGAGCAGGCTGAGCGGCCACCGGCGCACCGCGACCCACAGCGCCCCGCGGGCGCCGCCGGGGTGGTGCAGCGGCAGCATCGCCAGCCAGAGGACCCCGGCGGCGAGCAGCAGCAAGGCGAGGACGGCGAGCATCGGCACGAGCAGCGCGCCCGGGTCGGCGTCGTGCAGCGCGACGACGTCGGCGGCGAGGATGCCGAGCCCGGCGACGACCACCGACCAGCGCAGCGCGGCCCTGGCGAAGTGGCGGCGGTAGGACCGCACGAACGGGTCGCCGTGCAGGTGCGCGAACGCGGCCGCCAGGGACGGGCCGAGGCCGAGCGACAGCACGGCGAAGAACACCGGGGAGCGCCAGGGCCGGTCCACCACGGACAGCGCGAGCAGCAGCGGCAGGTTGGTGACGGCCAGGCCCAGGTTCACCACCAGGACCCGGCCGACCCACGCCCAGATCAGCTCCCACGTGTCCGCGGGCGCGTTCAGCCGGGCGAGCATCACTTCATCCCGGTGGTGGCGACGCCCTGCACGAAGTACCGCTGACCGAGCAGGAACACGGCGAGGATCGGCAGGACGGAGATGACGGAGCCGGTCATGATCATGGCGTACTCCGAGTCGTAGACCCCGACGAACGAGCGAAGGCCGATCTGCACGGTCCACAGGTCGTTGCTCGTCAGGTAGATGAACGGGCCCATGTAGTCGTTCCAGGTGTTGACGAACGTGAGCAGCGCGAGGCTGGCGAGGGCCGGCTTGGACAGCGGCAGCACGACCCGTGCCCAGATGCCGAACTCGGTGAGCCCGTCGAGCCGCGCCGCCTCGATCAGCTCGTCGGGGATGCTGAGGTAGAACTGCCGCATCAGGAAGACACCGAACGCGCCGAACGCCTGCAGCAGGATCAGCGCCGTGCGGGTGTTCACCAGCCCGGCCTTCTCCATGAGGATGTACTGCGGCACCATGTACGCCTGCCACGGCACCGCGATGGTGGCGACGTAGGCGAGGAAGAGCGCGTCCCGGCCGGGGAAGCGCACCTTCGCGAAGCCGTAGGCGGCGAAGCTGCCGGTGAGCACCTGCAGGAAGGTGATGCTGACCGCGAGGATCAGCGAGTTGCCCAGGTACGTGCCGAGCGGGATCTCCTGCCAGATCCGGCCGTAGTTGCCCCACTGGAGCTCCTCGGGGATCCACTGGATCGGCACCGTGAACACCTCGTTGTCGCGCTTCAGCGACGAGACGAGCATCCACAGGAACGGGATCAGCACGGCGGCGCCGAGGCCGGCCAGCAGGGCGTGGGGCGCGACCCGCCTCACCGCTCGCTCCTGCGCTGGAGCCGGAACTGCACGACGGTGACGGTCAGCACGACGACGAACAGCACCATCGCGATCGCCGAGGAGTAGCCGAAGCGGCCCTCGGTGATGCCTTCGCGGAAGATGAGCTGCGACAGCACCAGCGTGGAGCGGCCGGGGCCGCCCTCGGTCATGACCTGCACCAGGTCGAAGACCTTGAAGCTGGCGATGGTGAGCATGATGACCACGAAGAACGTGGTCGGGCGCAGCGCCGGCACCGTGATGTGGCGGAAGCGCTGCCACGGGCCGGCGCCGTCCATCTCGGCCGCCTCGTACAGGTACGCCGGGATCCCCTGCAGCCCGGCCAGGTAGATGATCATGTAGTAGCCCATGTCCCGCCAGACGCTGGTCAGGATCACCGCCGGCATCGCCCAGGTGGTCGAGGTCGTCCAGCCCGGCGGGCCGTCGACGCCGACCGCCCGCAGCAGCTGGTTCACCGGCCCGAACTCGGGGCTGAACAGCATGTTCCAGACGACCGCCACGGCGACCAGCGACGTGATGTAGGGGAAGAAGAGCGCGGTGCGGAAGAACCGCACCCCGCGCAGCTTCCGGTTGAGCAGGACCGCGAACCCCAGCGACGCGGCCAGGGTGAGCGGGATGTGGCCGGCCGCGTAATACGTGGTGTTGGTCAGCGCGGTCCAGAACGTGTCGCTGCCGGCCATGCGGCGGAAGTTGTCCAGCCCGGCCCACTCGGGGTCGGAGTAGGAGTCCCACCGCATGAACGACAGCGCGAGGGCGATCACCACCGGCACCAGCGTGAGCGCGGCGAACCCGAGGAAGTTGGGCAGGATGAACGCCCAGCCGACGAGCGTCCGGCTGCGGCGCCTCGCGGCGTGGGTCGTCATGCTCAGTGGACCTCGGACTTGACCCGCTTGCCCATCTCGGCGATGCCGGCGCTCACCGTCTTGCTGCCGGTCATGATGAGCTGGTGCTCCTCGGTGAGGATGGCGTCGACGTCGGAGGACTTGTCGCTGACCGGCATCTCCAGCACCACCTTGTCGGGCTGGAACGCCTTCTTGGCGAGGGCGTCGCCCGGCATGCCGGCGACCGCGAAGTACGCGTCGGTGATGGCGGCGCTGTGGTAGGCCGGGGTGACACCGATCTTCGCGATCGTGGCCGCGCCCTTCTCCCCCGACGCCCACAGCACGAACCGCTTCGCCGCATCCGCGTGCTTGGCCTTCTTATTGACGGCGAACGCGGTCGGCGAGCCGAAGGTGGTCACCGTGCCGCCGCCCACCTGCGGCAGCGGCGCGATGCCCCAGTCCACATCGGACTTCTTGTCGGCCTTGGCCTGCAGCAGCGCCGCCGCGTACCAGGTGCCCATCGGCAGCATCGCGGCCTTGCCGGTGGAGAACATCGTGTTGTAGGAGACCTTCTGCGTGGAGGCGGTGCCCCACGGCAGGGTCGCCCCGGCCATCTGGAGGTCCAGCGCCATCGTGTACTGGGCGCTCATGAAGGCGTAGTCACCGCCGAGCAGGTCGCCGCCGGTCTGCGCGGCCGCGACGGCCTGCACCACGGAGCGCCACACGTGCTGGTAGGTGCCGTAGACCTTGTCGGCGCCGCTGCCGGTCGTGGACGCCTTCGCCAGCTGCGCGTAGTCCTGCCAGGTCAGCTTCGACAGGTCAGCGTCCTTCACCAGCTTCTTGTTGTAGTACAGGACCCAGAAGTCCGAGCGGTAGGGCAGCGCGAAGTACTTCCCGTCGAGGTTGAACGGCTCCAGGCCCAGGTAGGCGCTCTTGTCGAGCTTGTTCGCCTCGTCGGTCAGCGGGGCGAGCTGGCCGCGGGTGCCGTAGCGGGCGTAGTCGGTGACGTTCTTCATCGTGATGACGTCGGTGGTGTCGCCGCCGGCCAGCATGGTCGTGACCTTCTTGGCGTAGTCGTCGGCGAGGATGTCGACCGGCTGCACGTCGATGTCCGGGTGCTCGGCCTCGAAGCCTTCGACGAGCGCCTTGAACTCCGGGGTGCTGGCGTAGTTCCACAGCGACACGGTCAGCACGGTCTTGCCGCCGGCCGCGCCGGGGTCGTCGCCGTTGCCGCATCCGGTGAGCGTCAACGCGAGGGCGACTGCGGCGGCTATACCGAACCGGGAGCGGTGCATGGCGGTCTCCTTTGATGGGGGGTGTGGTCAGGCGTTGAGGGCGAACGCCTGCGGGGTGATCTCGGCGCGCAGCGGCTCGCCCACGATCCAGCGGGCGAGCTCGTCGAGGGTGTGGTCGGTCAGGCGGAGGATCTCGGTGCCGAGCGAGCCGGCCAGGTGCGGGGTGATCAGGACGTTCGGCGTCGAACGGAGCGGGTCGCCGGGCGGCAGCGGCTCGGGCTCGGTGACGTCGAGGATCGCGAAGAGCCGCCCGGACCGGCACTCGGCGGCGAGGGCCGCGGAGTCGATGAGGCTGCCCCGCGCGGTGTTGATGACCGTGGCGTGGTCGGGCAGGAGCGCGAGCTCGGCCGCGCCGATCATGTGGTGGGTGCTGGGCAGCGCCGGCGCGTGCAGTGTCAGGGTCTCGCTGCGGGCCAGCAGCTCCGGCAGGTCGACCAGGACGCCGCCGGCCGCGGCGACCTCGGCCGGGTCGGCGTGCGGGTCGGCGACGAGGCACACCGTGGCGTCGAGCCGGTCGAGCAGGCCGACGACCCGCCGCCCGATCCGGGAGAAGCCGACGACGCCGACGGTGCGCCGGTAGTTGGACAGGTTGCCGTAGCCGCCGAGGTGGCTCCAGCCCCGGTAGGCCGCCTCGGGGTCGGCGGCGATGAACGGCACCTTCTTGCCGGCGAAGATGATCGCGGCGAGGGTGTATTCGGCGACCGGGATCGCGTTGGCGTCCGCGGCGCTCGTCATGCGGATGCCGCGCCGCCACACCTCGCTCGTGACGAGGGGCCGGACGCTGCCCGCGGCGTGGAACACCGCCCGCAGCGCCGGCGCGTCCCGCAGCCGCTCGGCGGTGAGCGCCGGGGCTCCCCACGACGTCAGCAGCACGTCGGCGCCCCGGAGGCGGCGGCGGGCGGCCGGCGAGTCGAGCTCGTGCAGGCACACCGGGCCGCCGTCGACGCCGCCGTCACCGAGGTCGGCGAGCGCGGCCAGCCGGGCGGTGCGTGCGTCGTCGAAGTGGGCCCGGAACGACTCCGGGTTCATCACCACCAACGCCTTCGGCTTCGGCAACGCGGCTCCTGTTGTTTCCGTTGAGATTCGTGTAGGAACAGGGATAGCCGCGTTCGAACATGTCCGGAAGAGCGCGATCTCGTTCGATCCGAAACGAACAGAGTCGAACAACCAGGAGCGCGGATGTTCAACGTGCAGCGCCAGGAGCGGCTCATGGACGAGCTGCGCCGGCTCGGCGCCGTGCGGGTCAAGGACCTCGCGCCGGTGCTCGGGGTCAGCGAGCTGACCGTGCGCCGCGACATCGCCGCGCTCGCCGAGCGCAACCTGCTGACGAAGGTCCACGGCGGCGCCACCCTGCCGACCCAGCTGCTGCCGTCGCCGCGCCGCCCTCGGCCGCCGAAGACCCGGTTCACGGTCGGCATGGTGGTGCCGTCGCTGGACTACTACTGGCCCCCGATCGTCACCGGCGCCCGCGCCGCCGCGGCCGCCCTGGGCGTGCACATCCAGCTGCGCGGCTCCAGCTACGACCCGGAGGAGGACCGCCGCCAGATCGGCCGGCTCGTCGACGCCCAGCAGGTGCAGGGCCTGCTGCTCGCCCCGAGCCTCGACGGCGGCGGGGTGGCGGAGATGGTCGACTGGATCAGCGGGCTGCCGGTGCCGACGATCCTCGTCGAGCGGCAGGCGCCGCGCTGGACGCCGACGCGCCGGCAGCTGGAGTGGGTCCGCAGCGACCACTCGCTCGGCCTGGAGATGGCGGTGCGGCACCTGCATCAGCACGGCCACCGCCGGATCGGCCTCGTGCTGTCGCGGGGGTCACCGACGTCGGCGCACCTCGCCGTCGGCTGGGGCCTCGCCTGCGCGGACCTCGACATCCCCGACGACCTGGTGGTGCGGGAGTCGGTGGGCCTGGACGTGCCGGGCCACCGCGACATCATCGCCGGGATCATGCGCCGCTGCCGGGAGTCGGGCACGACGGCGCTGATCGTGCACGGCGACCCCGACGCGATCTCGATCGCGCAGTTCTGCATCGAGCTGGGGCTGTCCATTCCCGACGACCTCGCGCTGGTGTCCTACGACGATGAGGTGGCCCACCTGGCCGAGCCGGCGATGACGGCGGTGCGGCCGCCGAAGGGGCACGTCGGCCGGGTCGCGGTCGAGCTGATGGTGGCCCGGCTGACGGAGCCGCGCCGGCCGGTGCAGCGCGTCCTCGTCACCCCGGAGCTGGTCATCCGGGACTCCTCCGTGCCACGGCAGGGAGGGTGACCGTCGCCGTGGAGCCGTCCGGCCAGTGGACCGTGACCGTCCCCGCGGCGGCGGTCACGGTCGGCAGCCCGCCCGACGGGGCCCGGCT
This sequence comes from Dactylosporangium maewongense, assembly GCF_039531485.1. Classification (NCBI taxonomy): domain Bacteria; kingdom Bacillati; phylum Actinomycetota; class Actinomycetes; order Micromonosporales; family Micromonosporaceae; genus Dactylosporangium; species Dactylosporangium maewongense. The sequence continues at coordinate 19,578 of NZ_BAAAQD010000046.1, forward strand.
GAGCCGCACGGCGACCGCGTAGACCCGCCCTGCGCGCGGGGGCTCGGCGGCCCGCAGCACCGGCACCCGCACCTCGTCGCCGAGCGGTGACGCGACGGTGCGCTCCGACAGCGCCGCCCCCTCGAACCCGTGCAGCGGCACGAGCAGCGACGTGAGCCCGCGGGTGATGGGCCAGCCGCTGAACTCGAGCACCGTGCCGGGGGCCGGCTCCTCGTCGTCGACCTCGTCGTCGATCCGGGCGACCCGCACCTCGACGGCGCCGCGGATCAGCGACGCCATCGTCATGTGCGGACCCCACGTGACGGTGCCGGTGCGGCCGGAGCCGTGGTCGGGTGCCGCCGTGTCGGGCGTGCCGACCCAGTGCAGCCGGGCGACGCTGACCGCGCCGTCCGTGGTGCACCCGATGGTCCGGAACCCGCTGCGGTGGCTGGGCTCACCGTCACGGACCAGCGCGATCGCGTTGTCGTCGCCGGCCGGGAACGTCGCGGTGGAGTAGCCGAGCCGCGCGTACAGCGGCGCGTCGGTGCCGCCGTCGCCCTCCAGGGCGTGGTCGGTGCCGTGGTTGGCGACGCGGACCACGCCGTCGGCGCGGGTGCCCGCGGCGAGCCAGCCCGGCGGGCCGATCGCCCGCGTGAAGTCGGACCGCTCGACCGGCAGCGGCTCCTCGACGTCCGTCCACACGGGATGGTCCGCCGGCAGCAGCAGGCCGAGCATGCCTTTCACCGCCCAGTACGGCGAGCCGGGCCCCGAGTAGGACTGCGCCATCGCCGGCCACTCCCGGTGCCAGCCGAGCGTCAGCAGCCCGCGCCGCCCGGGCACGCCGTGCTGGTGGAAGTGGCGGAGGATGCCGCTGCACGCCCGCCGGGTGGCGCCCGGGGACAGCGGCGTCGCGCCGGTGACGGCGCCCATCCAGAACGGCGCCGCGGCGCCGAACCGGTAGATGAGGCTGCGGCCCTGCAGCAGCGGGGAGCCGTCGGCGCCGACGAGGTGCACGGCGTCGCCGAGGAACCGCCGCAACCGCTCGCGCCACGCCTGCCGCAGGTGCTCCGGGCACAGGTCGCCGGCGAGGTCCGCCCACAGCAGCGGGAACGTGTGCAGCGCCCACCCGTTGTAGTGGTCGTAGGAGCGTTCGGGGCCGTCGGCGTACCAGCCGTCGCCGCGGTACAGCGACTCGTGCACCGCCAGTCCACTGTGGATGTCCGCCTCGGACCAGTCGCCGCCGGCCCCGCGGAGGAACGCCTCGACGGTGAGCTGGAACCAGACCCAGTTGATCGGCGGGTACGCCTGGCCGACGACGGTGCCGAGCCAGCCGGCGATCCGCTCCCGGCCGGCGTCGTCGAGGCGGTCCCAGATCCAGGGCCGGCTCAGGTGCAGCCCGAGCGCGATCGAGGCGGCCTCGACCTTCGCCTGGTCGAGGCGGTCCGGCCGCGGCCACACGGCCGGGCCGGCGCGCAGCCCGTCGGTGTACCAGCCGGCGAGCCCGTCCGGGTCGGCGCCGCCCTCGCCGCGCAGCCGGATCGCGGCGAGCAGGAAGGTGCGGGCGAACCCTTCGAGCGCGTCGCTGTCCCGCCCGTACCTGCTGGTGCGGCCCGGCAGGTCGATCCGCGCGTGGTCGGGCGACGCGTACGGGCGCACCGCGGCGAGCAGGCGGTCGGCGGCGGCCGTCCAGTGTTCGCGGGTGTAGCCGGTGTACGGGGAGCGCTCGGCAGCGTCCATCAGGGGTCTCCACTGGTGACGGTCAGTTCGAAGGTGGCGGTGGCGGCGATGACGAGGCGGTGGACGGCGCCGCCCCACACGCCGCGCAGGAGCGGGTCGTCGACCGGGTGCCGCTCCAGGTGGCCGGCGCCGAGGGCGGGGTCCCACGACAGGCGTACGGGCGAGCGGAACCGTATGACGAGCTCGCCCGCGCGGTGCGTCACGGGCTCGCCGGACAGGACGTGGTGCAGCACGGCCGGCACCGCGGGGTCCCAGTCGTCAGACACGACGACGGCGCCGCGCGCCCGGTCGAGGCGCGCCGTGCGCTGCCACGACCGGCAGCCGGCCTCCGGCGGGTAGGCGCGGCTCAGGTCCAGGTGCAGCGCGTCGCCGTCGGCGCGGACGTCCGTGGCCCGGAACGCGCGGCCGGGCTCCTGACCGGCGCCGCCGATCACCGGGAGGTTGTGCCACTCGCTGCGGGTCACCCACTGCTCGTAGCGGCGCTCCGTGAAGGAGGTCGCGGTGTACGTCGGCTGCCCGAGGTCGATGACGGCCGGCACACCGCCGACGGCGACGACATAGGAGCCGGCGTCGTTGTGGTTGTGGTTCTCGTCGTTGTGGCCGCCCTTGACGGCGAGCGCGATCCCGGGCGCGCGGCAGACGAGCAGCTGCACGTCCGGCAGCCAGGACCGCTCGGGCAGCGGCGCGGGCGCGGGGACGGCCGCCCGCCAGGCGGGGTCGTGCAGCTCGACCAGCGCCCGGCCGAGCCCGGCGCCGCCCGGCCGGCCCTTGCGTGAGACCGCGTAGGCGACCACGTCGGCCGCGCCGCAGGCGGCGCCCCAGCGGTGCAGCACGTGCCACGGCTGCGCCGGATCGGGGCGGGCGGGGCCGTCGCCGACGTTGACCGCCCATCCGCCGTCGAGGTCGGTGTGCCGCGGGTACCGCGACATCTCCGCCAGCGGAGGGATCGTCCACGGGGCGAGGAGGCCGCCGGTGGACCAGTCGAGCAGCTGCAGCGCCTCGGCGAGCCGGGCCGGCCCGTTCCACCAGTACCCGTACCCCTCGTCGCACCCGCCGTCCGCGGGCTGGGCGGCCAGGTACCGGTCGAGGCCGTCCACGACCAGGTCCACCACCGCCGGGTCGGGGTCCAGGAACAGCGTGGCGGCGAGGACGTGGCCGTGGATCCACGGGTTCCAGTTGTGCTGGTGCCCGTCGAGGCCGAGCCAGTGCCAGTCCCGCACCTCGCGGAACGGCCGCAGGACCCGCCGCCGCACCTCCCACCTGATGCGTTCCCGCAGTCCGGGCACGCGCCGGTCGAGCGCGGGCGCGAGGACGAGGTCGGCCCACGCGAGCAGCCCGGCGGTCTCGGCGGCGCCGAGGTCGAGGTACGGGCGGTCCGGGTCCGGCACCACGTGCCCGCGCTCGGCGGCGAAGGTCTCGTGTGCGGCCCAGCACCAGGTGCTCTGCTCGCACAGCAGCTGCAGCCCGTCCGCGGCGGCGTCCAGGTCGCGGAGGTCGCCGGTGACCGCGGCGGCGAGGACGGCCGTCGCGGCACGGTCGCGCAGTTCGGCGGCCGGGCCCTCGTAGCCGGTGCGGTTGCCCTCCCGCCAGTACCGCCCGTACTGCGACAGCAGCGGCTGCGGCCACGGCGCGTCGTGGTCGACCGTCGGTGCGGGCAGCCCCGCCCATGCCTCCCGCACGTCGGCGGAAGGTACGGGTATCCGGTCGCGGGCGTCGCTCACGGCGCGCGCCCGTACCCCTGCCGGCAGCCCGTCCCACCGCTCGCGGAGACTCATGCGCCGGCCAGGTCGCGCAGGGTCGCGGCCTCGGTGGCGACCACGGCCGGGTCGTCGCCGGGGACGAACTCGAGCAGCGCGTCGAGGTCGCGGTCGAGTTCACAGCCGCGCAGCAGCGTGAAAGTCTCACGCCACAGCCGCTCGCGGGCGGTCAGCGGGAGCCGTTCGGTGCGCGGCCACCACGAGAAGACGTGCACCGCCGCGAGATGGTCCAGCACCGCCGCGAGCCCGGCGAGCGCCTCGGCATCCGGGGCACCGACCGGCGGCTGCCAGTACGTGGCGGCGCCGGGGACCTCGCCGAGCAGGTCGAGCGTCGAGGCGACCGTGTCGGTGAGCGTGTCCCCGTGGAACTCGAACGCCACCAGGATCCCCGCGTCGGCGGCGCGCTCGACGGCCGCCCGGGCGCCCGCGACGACCGCCCGGCGCTCGTCGGCGGAGACCCGTGCCGACCCCGCCGCGCCGGCCCAGATCCGCACCCGCGGCGCGCCGAGAGCGACCGCCGTCGCCAGTACAGTGGCGAAATCCGCGACGTCGTCGACGCCGGCCCGGAAGTAGGAGCCGTATGCGGCGACCGCCACGCCCAGGTCGAGCCCGCGCTGCCGCAGCGCCGCGGCGGCCCGCGGGTCGCCGGGCGGGACGTGCCGGTCCGCGCCCCACTCGACGCACGCCAGCCCGGCCGCCGCGGCCAGGTCGAGCACCGCGCCCGCCGGCAGGCGCCGCAATGTGACCGAGCACATCCCGGTCTGTAACGTCATGAGGCCTCCTTCCGTGGCGGACGAATGTTATCGCTCACATGGCGATCCCGCAGCTGCCGGCAGGTGGTGAGCGCCTGATGCAGCGCGCCCTCGACCGCGGCCAGGTCGTGGCGCTCGGCCGCCCGCCGGGCCTGCACCAGGCAGGCCACCAGGACGCGTTCCTGACCCGACGGCCCGGCCGGGGGCGGGGCCGCCCTGGTCGCGCCGCCCCGGATGCGGGTCAGCGCACCCGCGGCGGCGAGCACCGACAGGTCCCGGTTCGCGGTGGCGAGCGACGCGCCGGTCGCCGCCCGGACCTCGGTGACGGTGACGAACTCCCGCGACGCGAGCAGCGCCAGGATCCGCCGGTGCCGCACCGCGGCGAGCACCTCCGTGCTCATGTGCCCCCCGTCCGCACGACGTGGACCCCGTGCGGCTCCAGGGTCGAGGGCATCCCGGTGACGGCGCTGATGTCGACGGGCGCGCCGGTCCGGTTGATGAGGAACCAGTGCCCGCCCCGGACCGCGAGCTCCACGCGCCCGCGCAGCGGCTCCGGCAGCTCGCTGGTGACGCCGGCCCGCCCGGCCAGGTCGGCGAGGACCGGGGCCAGGCCCGCCGGGCCGAGGCGGGTTGACACGTAGGCGGCGGAGCCCGCGCCGGCCTGCCGCCAAGTGACCGCCGCCCGGCCCGCCTGGTCGCCCGTCTTGTACCAGGCGAGCACCTCCGTCGCCGGGTCGGTCACGTCGATCCGGTCGGTCCACAGCGTGCCGGTCGTGCCGTTGTCGAGCTCGACGCGCTGCTCGTCGAGCAGCGGCGCGAACTCCTCGATGCGGATGCCGAGCAGGTCCCGCAGCGCGCCCGGGTAGCCGCCGAGCCACACCCGGTCGTGCTCGTCGACGATGCCGGAGAAGTACGTGGTGACGAGGTGCCCGCCGCCGGCGACGTACCCGCGCAGCCGCGCGGCGAGCCCGGCAGGGACGACGTGCAGGATCGGCGCGACCAGCAGGTCGTAGCGTTCCAGCGGGGCGCCGGTCGGCACGACGTCGGCGCGGATGCCGAGGTCCAGCAGCGCCGTGTACCAGTCGAGCGCCTCCTGCCGGTAGCGGAGCCGGTCGGTGGGGTGCGAGTCAAGCTCCGCCGCCCACCACGACTCCCAGTCGAAGACGACGGCGGCGCGGGCCGGGATGCGGCGGCGACCGGCGACCCCGTCGAGCGCGCGCAGCCGGGCGCCGAGGTCGACGACGGCGCGGAAGACGGCGCTGTCCTCGCCGGCGTGCGGCACCATCGCCGAGTGGTACTTCTCGGCGCCCGCCGCCGACTGCCGCCACTGGAAGAAGCAGACGGCGTCGGCGCCGTGCGCGACGTGCGTAAGGGAGTCGCGGGCCAGCTCGCCGGGGGCCTTCGCGACGTTGACCGGCTGCCAGTTCACCGCGCTGGTCGAGTGTTCCATGAGGTACCACGCCCGCCCGCCGGCCAGGTTGCCGGTGAGGTTCGCGGAGAACGACAGCTCGTCGCGGGACTGCGGGCCGGGCAGCGTGTAGTGGTCGTTGGCGACGAAGTCGACCTCGGCCGCCCAGTCGGCGTAGTTCATGCCCTTGGTCTCGCCCATGAGCAGGAAGTTGGTGGTGACCGGCACCTCGGGGGTCAGCTCGCGCAGCACCGCCCGCTCGGCCCGCAGGTGCTCCTTGAGCGCGTCGGAGGAGAAGCGCTTGAAGTCCAGCTGCTGCGCGGGGTTCGGGTGCGACGTCACGAGCCGCGGCGGGATGATCTGCCCCCAGTCGCTGTAGCCCTGCGACCAGAACGTGGTCGCCCAGGCCTCGTTCAGCGCTTCCAGGGTGGTGTACCGGTCGCGCAGCCACCGCCGGAACGCCGCCGCCGCGTCGTCGGAGTAGTCGTAGACGTTGTGGCAGCCGAGCTCGTTGTTGACGTGCCACGCCGCGAGCGCCGGGTGCCCGCCGTAGCGGGTGGCGAGGGCGCGGGTCAGCCGCAGCGCGTGCTCCCGGAAGACCGGTGACGTGGGCCGCCAGTGCTGCCGCGCCCCGGGCCAGACGGTGCGCCCCTCGCGGTCCACCGGCAGGATCTGCGGGTGCAGGGTGGTCAGCCACGGCGGCGGGGAGGCCGTCGCCGTGGCCAGATCGACCGCGATGCCGTTGCTGTGCAACAGGTCCATGGCCTCGTCGAGCCAGGCGAAGTCCCACGTGTCCTCGGCCGGCTGAATCCTGGCCCAGGAGAAGATGGCGAGGGACACGATGTTCACCCCGGCGGCGCGCATCGCGCGCATGTCCTCGTCCCACACGTGCCGGGGCCACTGCTCGGGGTTGTAGTCGGCCCCGAACCCGAGGCGGGCCCGGGCGGGATCCGTCGGCCAGCGCAGCCAGTCGTTGTGCACGGCAACTCCCTTACTGGATGGTGAAGCCCTGTTCCTTGCCGTACTTCACCGACGAGTCCTGCCAGGCCTTGAGGCCGTTCTGCAGGGTGACGCCGCCGCCGAGGTACGCCTTGCCGGCGGTGTCGTTGAAGACGCTGTTGGCGTAGACCTGGAACGGCAGGTAGGTCCAGCCGGGCACGACCTGGCCGGCGGCCTGGGCGAGGACCTCGTTGACCTTCTGCCCGCCGAAGTACGCGAACTCCTTGTTCTTGAACGCCGCCGCGTCCAGCTGTGCGGTGGTGGCGGGGAAGGCGCCGTTGTCGGCCCGGGACTGCGCGCCGTCGCCGACCGTGGCGTACCTGCTGAACGCGTAGGCGAGGGTCTTGTTGCCGCCGGCGGCGGGCAGCGCGAGGGAGCTGCCGCCGTTCTCCGCCGTGGCCTTCCCGCCGGCCTCCCACTGCGGCATCGGCGCAACCCGCCACTTGCCGGCGGCGGCCTTCACCCCCGACTCCAGGTTCGCGGGCATCCACGCGCCGATGACGAGCGAGGCGATGGTGCCGTCGCCGAGGCCCTTGTACCAGGCGTCGCTCCAGCCGTTCACCGGCGACAGCAGCTTGCCGTCGATGAGCTTCTGCCACATGGCGGTGAACTTCTGCGTGCCCGGGTCGGCGAAGTTCACGCCGACCTTCGTGCCGTCCACTGTGTACGGTCTGCCGCCGGCCTGCCAGATCATGCTGGTGGTGAAGCCGGCGTCGCCGGTGTCGCTGGTGATGTACACACTCGGGTCGGCGGCGTGCAGCTTCTGGGCGGCGGCGACGTACTCGTCCCAGGTGGCGGGGACCGCGACGCCGTGCTTGTCGAAGACCTCCTTGTTGTAGAACAGCGCCATCGGGCCGGAGTCCATCGGCAGCCCGTACGCGGCGGCCCCGGCGTGCACGGAGCTCCACGGGCCGGGCGTGAACGTGCTCTGCAGCGCGCCGAAACCGTAGGGGTTGAGGTCGGTCAGCGACTTCGCGAGGGCGAACTGCGGCAGCGCGTAGTACTCGACCTGCGCGACGTCGGGGACGCCGGAGCCGGCCTTGATGGCGTTCTGCAGCGCCGTGTACTGGTCGTTGCCGGTGCCCGCGTTGACCAGGTTGACCTTCACCTTCGGGTACTTCGTCTGGAAGTCGGCGACGACCTTCTTCAGCGTCGGCTCCCAGGCCCAGACGGTGAGCTCGCCGCCCTTGTCGAGGGCGGCCGTGAGGTCGGCGTCGGACACGTTCCCCTGGGCCTTCTCAGAGGTGTCGTCGCCGGTACAGCCGGAGATGAGCAGCGACGCGGTCAGCGACGCTGCGCCGAGCAGGAGTGTGCGGCGGGATGCCGGCATGGCGGATTCCCTTCTCATTGGGGTGGGGTGTCATTCCTTGACGCCCCCGGCGTTGAGGCCCGACTGCCAGAACCGTTGCAGCAGCAGGAACGCGGCGATGAGCGGCACGATCGTGAGCAGCGAGCCGGTGATGACGAGGTTGAAGACGGCCTCGCCGCCGGCGGTCGTCGCCTGCTGGTTCCAGGACTTGAGCCCGAGGGTGAGCGGATACCAGTCAGGGTCTTTCAGCATGATCAGCGGCAGGAAGTAGTTGTTCCAGGTCGCGACGACGTTGAACAGCAGGACAGTGACGGCGCCGGGCGCCATGAGCGGGCACCCGATGGAGAAGAACGTGCGCAGCTCCCCCGCGCCGTCGACGCGCGCCGACTCGAGCAGCTCGTCGGGCACCGAGTCGCCGGCGAAGTTCCACATCAGGTACAGGCCGAACGGGGAGACCAGCGAGGGCACGATGATCGCCCAGGGGGTGTTGGTGAGGCCGAGCCCGGAGAACATCAGGAACGTCGGCACGGCGAGGGCGGTGCCCGGCACCGCGACGGCCCCGAGGACGACCGCGAACACGGCCCTGCGCCCGGGGAAGTCGAACTTCGCCAGCCCGTAGCCGGCCAGGGCCGCGAGCAGGGTCGCCCCACCCGCGCCGGCGACCACGTAGAGCAGCGTGTTGAGCAGCCAGCGGGTGAAGATGCCGCCGTCGTAGGTGAACGTGTCGGCGACGTTGCCGAAGAACGCGAAGTCGTCGGCGAACCACAGGCCGAACGAGCTGAGCAGCCCGTCCTGCGTCTTCGTCGCGTTGATGAGCAGCCACACCAGCGGGAGCAGGCTGTAGACGAGCATCAGGGAGCAGGCGGCGGTCAGCGTGACGCTGCGGCGGCGCCTCATGACGCCCTCCGCAGGCCGCGCAGCTGCACCAGGTAGGCGACGACCATCGTGATGACGCCCATGACGACGGCGATCGTGGCGGAGTAGTTGTACTGCTGCCCGGAGAACGACAGCGAGTAGGCGTACAGGTTGGGCGTGTAGAACGTGCTGATCGAGTTGGGCGCCAGGGTCTTGAGGATGCTCGGCTCGTTGAACAGCTGGAAGCTGCCGATGATCGAGAAGATGGTCGCGATGAGCAGCGGCCCGCGCAGCGCGGGCAGTTTGATCACCCGCACGATCCGGATCTGCCCGGCGCCGTCGATCTCCGCGGCCTCGTACAGCGACGGGTTCACCACCCGCAGCGCCGAGTACAGGATCAGCATGTTGTAGCCGACGAACTCCCAGGTCACGATGTTGCCGATGGACGCGAGGACGACGTCGGGCGAGAGCAGGTCGGGCAGGGTCACGTGCAGGGCCCGTTCGAGGTTGCCGACCAGGCCGAAGCGGTCGCCGTACATGAAGCCCCACATGAGCGCGGCGACGACCGCCGGCACCGCGTAGGGCAGGAACACCGAGATCCGGAAGAACGCGGCACCGTGCAGCCGGCCGCTGTCGATGGCGAGCGCGAGCAGCAGCGCCAGGAACAGCATCACCGGCACCTGGACGGCGAGGAACAGCGCCACCCGGCCGAACGAGGACCAGAACTGCGGGTCGCTGAGCGCCTTGGCGTAGTTGCCGGCGCCGGCGAACGTGGTGCCGCCGATCAACTTGGTGTCGAACAGGCTCAGGTAGACGCCGTAGCCGATCGGGGCGAGGAACACGAGCGCGAAGACCGCCAGGAACGGGGCCGTGAACAGCCAGCCGACCCGCGCCACGATGACCTCCTCTACGTCGGTGTTTACGTAAACATCGCGCACCGCGGTGAACGATGTTTACGTAAACGTGAGTGCCGGTATAGTGGCACCCCTCACCAGGACCGTCAAGGAGCAAGCGATGGACGTCGACGCGATCCGCCCGGCCGCCGGCGTGCAGCGCGGCGGCTCGGACGTGCCCGGCGGCCGCCGCAAGCAACGCGTCTCGATGGCCGACGTGGCCGCCCTCGCCGGCGTGTCGTCGCAGACCGTCTCGCGCGTCTCCAACGGCCACCCGGGCGTCATCGAGGCGACCCGCGAGCAGGTCCTCGCCGCGATGCGGGAGCTCGGCTACCGGCCCAACAGCGCGGCCCGCTCGCTGCGCTACGGGCAGTTCAACACCATCGGCGTCATCCTGTTCGGGCTCTCCTCGACCGGCAACAGCCGCACCGTCGAGGCGATCGCCACCCACGCCGCCGCCGAGGGCTACGCCATCACGCTGATCCCCGTCGACATGCCGACCCAGGACAACGTGCTGGGCGCGTTCACGCGCATGGGCGAGCTCGCCGTCGACGGCGTCATCGTCATCCTCGAGATCCATCTGCTCGACGCCAGCACCGTCTCCCTGCCGCCCGGCGTCCACGTGGTCGTGGTCGACTCCGACGCCGGCGACCGCTACCCGGTCGTGGACACCGACCAGGCCGACGGCGCCCGCCAGGCCGTCCGGCACCTGCTCGATCTGGGCCACCGCACCGTCTGGCACGTCGCCGGCCCGGCCGAGTCCTTCGCCAGCGACCGCCGCGCGAAGGCGTGGCGCGCCGAGCTGGAGGCGGCCGGCCGCCCCGTGCCGCCGGTCGAGCGCGGCGACTGGTCCGCCGAGTCCGGCTACCGGGCCGGCCTGCGGCTCGCCGCCCGCCCCGACTGCACCGCCGTGTTCGCCGCCAACGACCAGATGGCCCTCGGCGTCCTGCGCGCCCTGCACGAGCGCGGCCGCCCGGTCCCCGCGCACGTCAGCGTCGTCGGCTTCGACGACATCGCCGACGCGTCGTCCTACCTGCCGCCGCTGACCACCGTGCACCAGGACTTCGCCGAGGTCGGCCGCCGCTGCGTCCAGGCTCTGCTCCGCCAGCTCCGCAACGAGCCCGCCGATCCCGGCACCGACCTGGTCCCCACCCGCATCGTCCTTCGCGCCAGCACCGCCCCGCCGCCGGACATCGGCCGTTGACGGGCTGACCGAACGGCTGTAGGTCGCGGGGTCGGCCCGCCCGTAGGGTCGCTTGCTGTGACTGTTGAGGTAGTTCGGCCGGCGCGGCCGGCGCGGCCCGCACAGGTGACCGTGGCGTTCTGGTTGCAGCTGGCCGCCGCGGCGGTGTTGCTGACCGTGGTGGGGATGGTCGTCGCGTACGCGGTGCACTACGACGCGGAGATCTCGCGGGCGGCCGGGATGGTGCCGGGCGTGGACCCGCGGGAGGTCGACACCGAGCGCACCGGAAACCTGTTCTCCGCGCTGTTCGTGGGGGTGCCCGCCCTAATCCTGGCGCTGTGGCTCGGGATCACGGCGCTGCCGGTGCTGCGCGGCAGCAACGTCGCCCGGATCTTCGTCTTCGTCGCCGCCGCCGGCCAGTTGCTGCTGATCACGCTGCAGATGTGCGGCGGACTCCTGATGCTGCCGCTGCTCGCCACCGCCGACTGGGACTCCGACGTGGTCGTCGACGACGGGGCGTCGTGGGACTCGCCGGAGTCGTCGCAGTTCCAGTCGATCCTCTGGGACCGCGTCGAGGACTTCTCCGACCTCGCGTTCCTGGGCGGCGCCCTCGGCCTGTTCCTCGTCGTGACGCTCAGCGTGGCGGTCGTCCTGCTGCTCGCGCTGCCGCCGGCGCACCGGTACTTCGTGCCGCGGGCCGCCGCGCCGGTGCCGCCCGCGTGGCCGGCCTACCCCGGCCCGTACTTCATCTGCCCGGACCCGTCGGCGCACGTCGCACCGGCACCGGCGCACGTCGTGCCGGCGCCGCAGACGCCGCAGGATCAGCCCACGGCAACGGAACCGCCGGCGCCAGTCGTACAGACGCCGCAACCGCCACAGGAGTAGCCGGGGCGTCAGGAGTTGGCGGCGCGGGCGGCCAGCAGCGCGGGAAGGTGCTCGGCACTCCAGGCCCGCACCGCCTCGATGAGCGTCAGCAGCGTGCGACCGAGATCGGTCAGCGCATATTCAACGCGCGGTGGATTTTCCGCGTACGCGGTGCGCACCACGAGCCCGTCGCGCTCCATCGCCCGCAGCGTCTCCGTGAGCACCTTCGGCGTCACGGCGCGCAGCGGGACCCGCAGCTCGGTGAAGCGGCGCGGGCCGTGCTCCAGGCACAGCACCACCATCGCCGTCCACTTGTCGCCGATCTGGAACGGCAGCGCGCCGGACGGGCACACCGGGTCGAACATCCGCGGGTCCAGGTCCATCCCGGTATGTTTGCAGTAACCGGTGCCGGCGCGGCTACCGTCCGGCCCATGAGTGGCATCGTCATCTTCGGAGCGGGCGGCAGGGCGGGGCGGGCGGTCACCGCCGAGGCGCTCGCCCGCGGCCATCAGGTCACCGCGGTGGTCCGCGACCCGTCCAGGCACCCGGACATCGCGGCAGAAGGCGTGCGTGTGGTGCGGGGCGACGTGCGCGACGGGGCGGCGACGGCGTCGATCGCGCGCGGGCACGCGGCGGTGGTCAGCGCGGTCACCCCGGCGTCGGGCCCCGAGGCGCTCGCCGCGCTCGGCCCGCTCGACGCCCGGTTCTTCGCCGACGCCGCCGACGCGCTCCTGCACGGCCTGCCGCTGGCCGGGGTGCGGCGGGCCGTGCCGATCGGCCTGTTCGCGAACCTGCTCGGCGCCGACGGGCGGCCGGTCCACGACGATCCCGCGGCGTTCCCGGCGCACCTGCGGCCGTTCGCACTGTCGCACGCCGCGGGGCTGGATCGCTGGCGTACGGCCGGCGAAGACGTCGACTGGCTGATGCTGACGCCACCCGCGGGGCTGGACCCGGCAGGCCCACGGCGGGGGCGGTACCGGATCGGCGGCGAGACCCTGCCCGCGTCGGGACTGTCGTACGCGGACCTGGCGGTCGCCGTGCTCGACGAGATCGAGACGCCGACGATGCACCGCCGCCGGGTGTCGGTCTTCGAATAGGGCGTCGAGGTCGCGCTCGGCGTGCAGGCAGTGCTCCCACCATCGTTGAGCGCCACCGACAGGCAGTCGTGCACGGCGAAGGCGCGCGGCGGCGGCCGGCCCGGCGCCCGCACGGGCACGGTGTCGGCGGCGAGGGACGCGTCGGCCAGGCCGTCGACCAGAGTGCGGACGGTCGCCATGCGGTCGTGGCGCAGTTCGAGGACCTCGTCCAGCGACGGCCGCGCCGTGCGGTCCCGCGGCACGCCCGGCGTGTCGGGCATCGTGTCCCACGGCAGCGACAGCTCAACGAGGCCGACAGCCCGCGGGTGAAGCGGATCATCGGCATCTTCGCGTTCGACAAGGGCAGCGACGGCGTCACCGACCTGTCGGCGCCGCTGCCGGAGTTCTACGCGCAGACGTTCATCACCGGCATGGACGTCTACATCCCGGCCCGCAGGCACACCGGCGTCGCCGCCGTCGAACGCGGCACCGGCACCGTCCTGCCGATCCCGGCCTGACCGTCAACCGGCCACCGCAGCACGGTCAACCTGTGCGGCGACCGCCGCCTCGCCCAGCTTCACCAGCAGCTGGTCGGCCGTGAAGGGCTTCTCCAGGAACGCGATGTCCCCGTCCAGCACGTGGGTCGTGCCGAGCAGGCCGTTGCTGTACCCGGACATGTACAGCACCGGCAGGCCCGGCCGGCGCTCGTGCAGGCACTCGGCGAGGCGGCGGCCGGACATGCCGGGCATGATGACGTCGGTGAGCAGGATGTCGCACGCGCGCTGGGCGTCCGCCGCGAGGGCCTCCTCGCCGTTCGCGCACGCCACGACGCGGTAGCCCGCGTTGCCCAGGATGCGGGTGACGACCCGGGCCAGCGCCGGCTCGTCCTCCACGACGAGGACGGTGCGGCCACCGCCGTGCGGCGGGGTGGCGGCGCGGGCCGGCCTGCCCGGCGCCGGTCCGGCCGATGTGACCAGCGGCAGGTAGACGCGGAACGTGGTGCCGACACCGGCCTCGGTGTACAGGTTGATGCTGCCGCCCGCCTCGGCGAGGATGCCATACACCGTGGCCAGCCCCAGGCCGGTGCCCTGCCCGCGCGGCTTTGTCGTGTAGAACGGCTCGAAGACGTGCGCGGCGACCTCCGGGGACATGCCCTCGCCGGTGTCGCTGACGAGCAGCCGGGCGTAGTGGCCGGGCGCCGGCTGCGGCTGCACGGCGAGCTCGTCGCCGGTCAGGTCGGCGGTGTTGGCCTCGATCACCAGCGTGCCGCCGTCGGGCATCGCGTCGCGGGCGTTGAGCGCCAGGTTGAGCAGCACCTGCTGGAGCTGGCCGGGGTCGGCGCGCACGGTCAGCGGCTGCGCCGACGGCACGGTGATGAGCGTGATGTGCTCGCCGATCGTGCGCTCCAGCATGGTCTGGACCTCGGCGACGGCGGTGTTGACGTCGACGTCCTGCGGCTGGATCGCGTCGCCGCGGGTGAACGTCAGCAGCTGGCGGGTCAGGTTGATCGCGCGGTCCGCGGCGGTGCGCACGTGGGCGAGGTCCGCCTGGACGGTCGCGTCGACCTTGCCGCCCTGCATGGCGAAGTCGGTGTAGTTGACGATGATCGCGAGCAGGTTGTTGAAGTCGTGCGCGACGCCGCCGGCGAGCTTGCCGAGGCTCTCCATCCGCTGCGCCTGATGGGTGCGCTCCTGCATGGCGCGCTGCCGCTCCGCGGCCTCCTTCGCCGCGGCGATGTCGCGGGCGACCACGGAGATGCCGATGACGGTCCCGGCGCCGTCCTGGATCGGGGCGACGGTGAACGCGACCTCCAGCGGCGAGCCGTCCTTGTGCACCCGCTGCGCCTCGTAGGACAGGCTCCGCTCGCCGGCGCGGATGCGGTCCATGAGCCGCGCCTGCTCGTCCGTGCTCTCGCCGTCGGTCACGATCAGCGCGTGCCGGCCGATCGCCTCGGCGGCGGTGTAGCCGAAGAGCCGCTCCGCGCCGCTGTTCCAGGCCGTGATGGTGCCGTCGGGGTCGGCGCCGATGATGGCGTCGGCGGTGTGTTCGACGACGGCGGCGAGGGTCGCCCGGTGGTTCTCGGCGCTGGCCCGCGCGGCCCGTTCGCGCGCACCGGCGGCGTCGAGACGGTGCTGCCGCCACGGGTCGACGTACATGGCGCCTTTGTCGAGCAGCACGCCGTATCCGCGCCGGAGCGTCCAGTAGTAGACGCCGACACCGGCGGTGAGCACGTCCCACAGCGCCGCCGTCCAGGACGCCGGATGACCGGCACCCGTCGCCAGACCGCGCGCGGCCGTCAGCGCGTGCAGCCCGTGCCCGACGGCGCAGCTGAAGAAGATCA
This sequence comes from Dactylosporangium maewongense, assembly GCF_039531485.1. Classification (NCBI taxonomy): domain Bacteria; kingdom Bacillati; phylum Actinomycetota; class Actinomycetes; order Micromonosporales; family Micromonosporaceae; genus Dactylosporangium; species Dactylosporangium maewongense. Next base: position 34,731 of record NZ_BAAAQD010000046.1, read on the forward strand.
GCGCGGTCGCCACGGCGAGCTTGTTGGTGCGCAGCTGACCGGCCCTGGCGACCGGGACGACGATCGCGACCATGATGGCGGCGTAGGCCAGCATGATCACGACGTTGCCGAGCAGGTACAGCTCCTCCGGCATGCCTGCCATATCGGCAGCCTGGATACGCCGGTTAGGCGTCCGTGCGGGCACGTCGTTCGACGCGGAACCGGCGGCGGCGCCGGCGGGCAGTCCGGGCGGGGCGCCGGCCACGATCCCGTCCTGGCGACCGCGTTCATCTGGTGACCGCGCCGGTCGACCGCCGTCGGCCCGTTCGCCCCGCGGATCGCCGAGCGCCTCGCCATCGCCGCAGGGCGGCTACGCGGTGCGGACGAAGATCCCCGCGCGGGCGGCCGCGGCGGCTGCGGCGGCCGCCCGGTCGGCGGCGGCCACGTCGACCGGGTCACCGCTGGCCAGCAGCCGGTAGTACAGCGGCGCCGAGACCGCGCGGACCACCTCGTGCGCGTCGGTGCCCACGGGGACCTCGCCGCGCCGGACGGCGAGTTCCACGCAGGACGCCCACTCGCGGATACGGGTGTCGTAGAAGCCGTGCAGCGCCGCGGCGGTCCGCGGGTCCGAGGTGGCCGCGGCGATGACGGCCTTGAAGAGCGGCCCCTGCCGCGGATCGCTCAGCGTCCGCTGGACCAGCCTGGCGTTGGCGCGCAGGTCGCCGTCGAGCGAGCCGGTGTCCGAGCGGGGCAGCGACTGTTCCGCCATGTCCAGCAGCAGGTCGGCGACGAGCCCGGTGACGGTGCCCCAGCGGCGGTACACGGTCGTCTTCCCCACCTCTGCCCGACGGGCCACGTCGGCGAGGTCGAGGCCGGCCAGGCCGTGCTCGGCGAGGGCGTCGCCGGCGGCGCGCAGCACCGCGTCCCGCACCCTGGCGGTGCGTCCGCCGGGTCGCGTGTTGCTCGTCATAACGGTGCTCCAGTTCCGTTTAGCCGGTGCCGGTGCTAGCGTAACGGAAGCGTTAACGGAACTACAGACCCGTTAGGAGTGCGATCATGGAGTACCGCCGGCTGGGTGCGTCGGGGTTGCAGGTGCCCGCGCTGAGCTTCGGGGCCGGGACCTTCGGCGGCAGCGGGCCACTCTTCGGCGCGTGGGGCAGCACCGGCGCCCGCGAGGCCCGCCGGCTCGTCGACATCTGCCTCGACGCCGGCGTCTCGATGTTCGACACCGCCGACGTCTACTCCGACGGCGCCTCGGAGGAGGTGCTCGGGCAGGCCGTGAAGGGCCGCCGGGACCGCGTCCTGCTGTCGACGAAGACCAGCCTGCCGACCGGCGACGGCCCCGGCGACGCCGGCTCGTCGCGGTCCCGGCTGATCCGCGCCTGCGACGCGGCGCTGCGCCGCCTCGGCACGGACCACATCGACCTGTTCCAGCTGCACGCGTTCGATGCCGGCACACCGGTGGAGGAGGTGCTCTCGACGCTGGACGGCCTGGTCCGCGCGGGCAAGGTTCGCTACCTCGGTGTCTCCAACTTCGCCGGCTGGCAGATCATGAAGTCCCTCGCGGCCGCCGACCGGCACGGCTACCCGCGCTACGTCGCCCACCAGGTCTACTACTCGCTGGTCGGCCGGGACTACGAGTGGGACCTGCTCCCGCTCGCTCTCGACCAGGGCCTCGGCGCCGTCGTGTGGAGCCCGCTCGGCTGGGGCCGGCTCACCGGCCGGATCCGCCGGGGCACCCCGCCGCCGGCCGGCAGCCGCCTGCACGAGACGGCCGGCTTCGGCCCGCCCGTCGACGACGAGCACCTCTACACCGTGGTCGACGCGCTCGACGAGGTCGCCGCCGAAACCGGCCGGGCCGTGCCGCAGATCGCCATCAACTGGCTGCTGCACCGCCCGACCGTCGCGTCCGTCGTCGTCGGCGCCCGCGACGAGACCCAGCTCCGCCAGAACCTGGGTGCCGTGGGCTGGTCGCTCACGCCGGAGCAGCTGGCCCGCCTCGACGCGGCCAGCGCCCGCACCGCGCCGTACCCGCACTTCCCGTACCAGCGTCAGGAAGCCTTCGCCCGGCTCAACCCCCCACCGGTCTGACCGTGCATGGGGACGGGGACGGGGTGGGTAAGAGAGCCGGCATGACGGTCTACGGGTTGCACAACTCGCACGAGCAGATCCACCCGTCCTCGCTGCTGGCCGCGGTGCGGCGGGCGGAGGCCGCCGGGTTCGGCGCGGCCATGTGCTCCGACCACTTCTCGCCGTGGAGCGCCCGGCAGGGGCAGTCGGCGTTCGCGTGGTCGTGGCTCGGCGCGGCGCTGCAGGCGACGTCGCTGCCGTTCGGGATCGTCAACGCGCCCGGCCAGCGGTACCACCCGGCGATCATCGCGCAGGCGATCGGGACACTCGCGGCGATGTACCCGGGAAGGTTCTGGGCGGCGCTCGGCACCGGCGAGGCAAGCAACGAGCACATCACCGGCGACGGCTGGCCGCGCAAGGACGTCCGCGCCGCGCGGCTGCGGGAGTGCGTCGACGTGATCCGTGCGCTGCTCGCCGGCGAGGAGGTCAGCCACGACGGGCTCGTCACCGTGGACCGGGCGCGGCTGTGGACGCGCCCCGACGAGCCGGTCAGGCTGGTCGGCGCCGCCGTCAGCGTGGAGACCGCCGGCTGGGCCGGGGCGTGGGCCGACGGCCTTATCACCGTGAACCAGCCGGTCGAGCACCTGCGCCGCATGATCGACGCGTACCGGGCCGCGGGCGGGCGCGGTGACCTCTGCCTCCAGGTGCACCTGAGCTGGGCGCCGACCGACGAGGAGGCCCTGGCCGTCGCGCACGAGCAGTGGCGCAGCAACGTCTTCGCGCCGCCCGTCTGCTGGGACCTGGAGACCGCCGGGCACTTCGACGCGGTGTCCGAGCACGTGACCCCGGAGCAGGTCGCCGGCACCGTGCACGTCGGCGCCGACCTGGGCCGGCACGCCGAGATCCTGCACCGGTACGCCGAGCTCGGCTTCGACCAGATCTACCTGCACCACGTCGGGCAGCGGCAGGACGAGTTCATCGACGCGTTCGGTGCGAAGGTCCTGCCACAACTGCGGTAGAAAGTCCGAAGGTCGGGGCGGCGCGCTCCGATAACCGGGTGTGTGGTCCGTCCTGCGGCGGGCCGGGCGGGCGATGTCGCGCGCCGGGGCCCTCGCCAGCCTCGTCGCGGTCCTCACCGCGGCGATGGCGGTCAGCGCCGGGGTGGTGCTGGACCGCGCGCAGCACCGGGCGATGACGCAGGCCCTGGACCGCAAGGTCGGCTCGGTCGCGGCGGCCGTCGTCCACGAGACCGGCCGCTACGTCGACACCCTGCGCACCGTGGCGGCCGCGACCGGCGCGTTCGAGCCGCTGACCGCGGCGAAGTTCGCCCGGGCCGTCGACCCGCTGCGGCACATGGGGCTGGCGGGCGCCACGTCGATCGCGTTCATGGTGCCCGCCGACGACGGTGAGATCGGCCGGGTGCAGGCGTTGTGGCGCGAGCGCGGGGTGCCGGGCCTGACGCTCACGCCGGTCGGGTCGGGGACCGGCCACATCTTCTCGATCTTCAGCGAGCCGTTCGACGGCTCCACCGCCGGCGGGCTGGGCGTCGACGTCACGCAGGCGGCGGCGCCGACGCGGGCCCTCGCCGAGGCCCGGCGGTCCGGCCGGATCACGGTGTCCGACACGTACCTGCTGATCCGCGACCGGAACCTGCCGGAGCGGCAGCGGCAGCAGTCGTTCGTGCTGACGGCCCCGGTCTACGGCACGCCCGGCCCGCCTCCGGCGTCGGGCGCCGACGGGGAGCGGCCGTTCCTCGGCTGGGTGCTGATGGGGCTGCGGGGGCAGGACTTCATGACGGCCGCGGTGCGGCGCAGCGCCCAGAACAGCGCGGACGTGACGCTGTCGGCGCGCAACGCCGACGGCACCGAGGGCACCGTGGCCGCGGTCCGCGCCGAGTCCGACCGGCACCGGACCGACCACCGGACCGTCGACGTCGCCGTGGCACAGGCGCGGTGGCGGCTGCGGATCAGCGTCGTCGCCGCGGACCTGCCGGGCGCGGGCCCGTTCCCGGCGGCGATGACGGCCGCGGGCCTCGGCCTCGGCGGCCTGCTGGCCCTGTTGACGTTCGTGCTCGGCACCGGGCGGGCCAGGGCGGACGCCCGGGTCGCGGCCGCGACTGCACGGCTGCGCCGCACCGAGGCGGACGCCCGCGACCACGCGGCCCTGCTCACCGCCGTGGTCGACAGCGTCAGCGACGGGGTCGGGGTGGTCGACGAGCACGGCCGGTTCCTGCTGCACAACCCGGCCGCCAAGGCGCTGCTCGGGGTGGAGGAGGACAGCCAGGACGGCGCGGACACGTGGCAGGCGCACTACGGGATCTTCCGGCCCGACGGCGCCACCCCGTTCCCCACCGCGGAGCTGCCGCTCGCCCGGGCCCTGGCCGGGGAGGCCAGCGACCAGGTGCCGATGGTGATCCGCAACGGCGGCAACCCGGACGGGGTCGTCATCACCGTGTCGGCGCGGCCGCTGCACGGCAGCGCCGGCCGGCCGGGCGCGGTCGCGGTGTTCCACGACGTCACGGCGCGCGCCGCCGCGGACCGGGCGATCGCCGAGGCGAACACCGCGATGCGCGAGGAGCTGGCGCTGCGGGAGGCGGCGGAGGCCGGGCTGCGCGCCGCGCGGGACGAGCTCGCCACCGAGCGGGCATACCTGCGGCAGGTCCTCGACGCGCTGGACGTCACCGTCATCACCTGCGACGCCGACGGCATGCTGGTGCACACCAACCGCGCGGCGCGGGTCGCGATCCCGGGCCTCGACGCCGGCGCCGACGCCGGGGCCGGCGGGCCGCTGCCGGCGGTCGAGAGCAGCCGCCGGGTCCGGATGGCGCACCCGGACGGCACCCCGTTCGCCGAGCACGACCTGCCGCTGCTCGTGGCGCTGCACGGCCGGCGGGTCGACGGGGTCGAGGCGCACGTGACCCAGGCCGACGGGCACCAGCAGGTGGTGATGATGCACGCCCGGCCGCTGCGGGACCGGGAGGGGCAGATCATGGGGGCGGTCGCGTCGTCGTACACGATCACGGCGCTGCGGCAGCGGGAGGCCGAGCTGACCGCGTTCGCCGGCATCGTCGCCCACGACCTGCGCAGCCCGCTGACGGCGATCGGCGGGTTCACCGAGTTCGTCCGCGACTCGCTCGGCGACGGGCTGTGCGGGCAGGAGCACCGCGAGGAGCGGGCGGTGCTGGACCGGGCCCTGGCGACGACGGCCCGGATGCGCCGGCTCATCGACGACCTGCTCGGCTACGCCGCGGCCCGCGACGCCGTGCTGGACGCGCGGGACCTCGACCTGCGCGCCGTCGTCGACGACGTGGTCACCGAGCGGCTCGCGGCGCAGGCCGCCGACCCGACCAGCCCACCGCCGCAGATCTTCGTCGGCGCCATGCCGTCGGTGCACGCGGATCCGGCGCTGCTGCGGCAGCTGCTCGACAACCTGATCGGCAACGCGCTGAAGTACACGCCGCCGGGGCAGCCCGCGCGGGTCGACGTCTGCGCGACGCCGCACGGCACCGGGTGGGTCCGGGTCGACGTCGCCGACCGCGGCATCGGCATCCCGGAGGGCGAGCACGACGCGATCTTCACCGGTTTCCACCGCGCGCACCGCACCGCGGACTACGCCGGCACCGGCCTCGGGCTCGCCATCTGCCAGCGGGTCGTGGAGCGGCACGGCGGCACGATCACCGCCAACGACAACCCGGGCGGCGGGGCCAGGCTGTCCTTCACGCTGCCCGTCGCGCAGTCCGCCCGCTTCACTGCGCGGTCCCGCGTCCCCTCGGACCAGACGTTCGGCTGAACCGAACCGCTCACGGCCGCTCACGGCCGGGCGGGCAGGCTGATGACGAAGCACGCGCCGGGGTGGGCGGGCTCGTAGGTGAGGTCGCCGTCGTGCGCCCGGGCCAGCTCGCGCACGATCCACAGGCCGAGGCCGACGGAATGGGGCGCGGCTCCCCCGCCGTACCGGCTGAACAACGCGCTCACGGCGTCCGGCGGCACCCCTGGTCCGTGGTCGCGGACGGCGATCGTCGTGGTCCCGCCGGACGCCGACGCGCTCACGCAGATCGGGGCGGCGCCGTGCCGCATGGCGTTGCCGATCAGGTTGACCAGCATCTGCTCGAGGCGGTCGGGGTCGGCGACCACCGTCAGGCCGGGCTCGACGTCGACGGCGGCGTCCGCCTGCGGGGTGAGCAGGACCGCGTCCGCGACCGCCGCGCGCACCAGGACGGGGCGCAGGTCCAGCTTGAGCCTGCCGTCCTCGACCCGGCCGACGTCGAGCAGCCCGCTGGCCAGCCGCGCGATCCGGGCGACCTGGCGCAGCGCGGCGGCGGTCAGCCGGGCCCGGTGCTCCGGCGGCAGGCCCGCGTCCTCGTCGAGCAGTTCCAGGGCACCCTGCACGGCGGTCAGCGGCGACCGTACGTCGTGCGCCAGGGTCAGCATGAGCGACGCCCGCCACCGCTCGGCCGCGGCGACCTCGTCCTGGGCCCGCCGCCACTGCCGGACCCGCCCCGCGATGAGCACCGCGACGGCGGTCACGACCGGCACGAACACCACGGCGCTGCCGACGACCTCGGGCGGCTGGTGCGTGGCGATCAGCGGTGCGATGTAGGCGGCGGCGGTCAGCGGCGACAGCGCGTACGCGATCCAGGGCGGGTGGTGCAGCCCGACCCACGCGAAGAGCAGGACGAAGAACGGCCCGGTGCCGGCGGCGGTCCCGCCGAACGCCCACGTCGAGAACGCCAGCACCACCAGCCCCGCGAGCGCGAGCGCCACGGTCGCCCGCGGGTGCAGCCGCCGCCACGGCGCCCACCACGCGGCCGCCGCGATGCAGAAGTCGGCGACGGCGACGACGAGCAGGTCACGGCCGCGGCTGTGCGGCTGGGCGACGCCGAGGACGGCGAGGACGCCGGCGAGCAGGAACAGGCCGGCGGCGGCACGGGCCGCTCCGGCGCTCCCGTCAAAACCGATGCTCCGCCACATTACGCAACGATTGTATTGCGCTACGCACCGTGCTCGTCCCGCATCAGTGCACGGCCAGCGCCTCCGGTTCGCCCACGGCGTCCAGGTCGTCGGCGGCCGCCGCCTCGCGGGGCAGGGTGAACACGAAGCGGGCACCGTCGCGGTACGTGTCGTCGAGGCGGATCTCGCCGCCGTGGAACTCGACCACCTTCTTGCACACCGCCAGCCCGATCCCCGTGCCGGTGTAGGTCTCCCGCGAGTGCAGCCGCTGGAAGATGACGAAGATCTTGTCCGCGTACTTCGGGTCGATCCCGATGCCGTTGTCCTCGACGCTGAACTGCCACATGTCGCCGGCCTCGCCGACCGCCACCCGCACCACCGGGTCCCGGTCCGGGTGGCGGAACTTGATGGCGTTGCTGATGAGGTTCTGCCACAGCATCGTCAGCAGGGTCACGTCGCCCGGCACCGTCGGCAGCGGCGGCCGCTCGACCCGGGCGCCGCGGTCCGCGATCGCGCCCGCGAGGTTCGCCTCCGCCTGCGCGACCACGTCGTCGAGGTCGACGGAGCGGCTGTCGTCGTACACACGGCCGATCCGCGAGAAGGTCAGCAGGTCCGTGATCAGCCGCTGCATCCGGGTCGCGCCGTCGACGGCGAAGGCGATGTACTGCCGGGCCTTGTCATCGAGCTGGTCGCTGTAGCGGCGCTGCAGCATCTGGCAGAACGAGGCGACCTTGCGCAGCGGCTCCTGCAGGTCGTGCGAGGCGACGTAGGCGAACTGCTCCAGGTCGGCGTTGGAGCGGTGCAGCTCGAGCTGCTGCTGCTCCAGCTTCGCCCGGGCCCGCTGGCTGTCCACGAGCGCGTCGACGACCCGCTGGCGCATCGTCTCGACGTCGCCGGTCAGCCTGGCCAGGTCCGCCGGACCGGCCGCGGCGAGCCGGTGGTCGAAGTCGCCGCCGGCGACCCGCCGCACGCCGGCGCTGAGCCTGTCGAGGGGTCGCAGCACCACCACGCGCAGCAGCACCGCGATCGCGACGATGAACAGCAGCAGGAACCCGATCATCCCGATGAACACGCCGTCACGCAGCCGGCGGGCCGCGTCGAGGTCCGCGCGGGCCTGGTCGCGGATGGCGGCGAGGTCCCTGTCGAGGGCCGCGACCCGGTCCCGGACCGCGTCGAAGGCGGCCTTGCCGGCGAGCACGGTGTCGACCGCGGCCGCCGGGTCGCTGCCGCGGCGGCGGGTCTCGATCGCCGGGTCCGCGACGGTGGTCCGCCACTCGCGGGCCTGCGCCTCGGCGCGGTCGAGGTCGGCGAGGGCGACGGGCTCGCCGGCGAGCAGCTGCCGGATGCGGGTCAGCAGGGTCCGCTCGCCGTCGACGCCCCGCGCGTACGGCTCCAGGAACCGCTCGTCGCCGCTGAGCAGGAAGCCGCGGACGCCGGTCTCCTGGTCGACGAGGGCGGCGGTCAGCTCGACGACCGCGGTGCGGGCCGGTGAGATCCGGTCGCTGAGCCGGTTGGACACCCCCGCGGTGTGGCTCAGCACCCCCGCGCCGACGGCCGCGCCGCACACGACGAGCACCACCATCGCGATCAGCACCGACGCGAACCACCGGGTGCTGCTCCACCGGTCCCACACTCTGGTGGCCGGGTATCCGTCCGAGCCGATCACAGCAGCACGGTACGCGATCCGGTGCGGCGGCGCCTGTTCAGCGGCCCCGCGGGTCGTACGCCGACGCCTTCCCGAGCTCCTCGAACAGGTGACGCTCCCGCGTGCTCAGCGTCGCCGGCACCATGATCCGCACCTCGGCGTACAGGTCGCCGGGGCGGCCGCGCGGGTTGGGCAGCCCCTGCCCGCGCAGCCGCAGCCGCCGCCCGGACGACGTGCCGGCCGGCACGTCCACCCGCACCGGACCGCCGGGGGCGTCGAGCGGCACCCGCGCGCCGAGGGCCGCCTCCCACGGCGCGACCGGCAGGTCGAGCACCACGTCCCGGCCCTGGACCCGGAACCGGGGGTGCGGCGCGAGCGCGACGACGAGGTACAGGTCCCCGGGCGGGCCACCGGCGACGCCGGGGGCGCCCTGGCCCGCGAGCCGGATCCGCTGGCCGTCGACGACGCCGGCGGGGATGTTCACGTCGTAGCGGCGGGGGCGGCCGTCGGCGTCCGGCAGGGTCACCGTGCGGCGCCCGCCGCGGAACGCCTCCTCGACGCCGACCGTGATGTGCGCCTCGGTGTCGGCGCCCGTGCCGTACCGCCCGCCGAACATGCTGCTGAAAAGGTCGTCGATGTCGACGGTCTGCACCCCCCGCGGACGGGCCCGCTCCCGCCCGGCCTTGTCGTGGCGGGCGCGGCGCTCCGGGTCGGACAGCACGTGGTACGCCTCGTTGATCTCCTTGAAGCGGTCCTCGGCGCCGGGCTCCTTGTTGATGTCTGGGTGCTGCCGGCGGGCCAGGGTCCGGTACGCGCGCTGGATCTCCTCCGGTGTCGCGGTCCTGGCCACGCCGAGCACCTGGTACGGGTCGCGCCGCTCACTCACCGTCGGGCCCGTTCTCCCTGTCGCCCAGCAGCACCGGCGCGCTGACCGCGACGACCGCCGGCCGCAGGAGCCGCTCGCCGTCCCCGTACCCCGGCCGCAGCACCCGCACGACGGTCCCGGGCGGCGCGTCGCTGTCGCGCACGACCTCGGCCGCCTCGTGCCGCACCGGATCGAACGGCTCGCCGACCTCGCCGAACGACGCGAACCCGAAGCCGGCGAGCACGGCGAGGGCCTGCTCGCGGACGCCTTCCACACCTTCGACGATCGTGCGGGGGTCGGCGTCGCCGTGCCGCAGCGCCAGGTCGAGGTTGTCCAGGACGGGCAGCCACGCCGCGGAGATCGCGGTCCGCTCCTCCTGCCGCTGCCGCGCCGCCTGCCGCTCGGCCCACTTGCGGGTGTTCTCCACGTCCGCCGCGGCCCGCTGCCACCGTTCGGTGAGCTCCGCGACCTCGTGCTCCTGGGTCATGACCTGACCTCCGCCACGCTCCGGCGCCGCCCTGACCTGGAGCTCCGCGCCGGCCCGCTCATGATCCCGTGTTGAAGTCGGCGTCGATGACGTCGTCGGCGTCCTGCGGGGCCGCGGCGCCGGCCTGGGGCTGCCTGGCGGCCCGGCTGCCCAGCGCCAGGGTCATCTGCCGCAGGTCCTCGGTGAGCTGCCGCATGCGGGCCGCCGGCGCCTGCTCCTCCACCGCCCGGCGGGCGTCCGCGACGAGCATCGTGGCGCGGGCCCGCTCGTGCTCCGGCACGTCGCCGTGCTCCTGCAGGGCGCGTTCCAGCTGGTACGCGACGCTGTCGAGCTCGTTGGAGGCGTCGATCCGCTCCCGGACCTGCCGGTCCTCGGCCCGGTGCTCCTCGGCCTCGCGGACCATCCGCTCGACCTCGGCGGTGTCGAGGGTCCCGCTCTCGGTGATGGTGATCTTCTGCTCGGCGCCGGTGTCCTTGTCCTTCGCCGACACGTTGAGGATGCCGTTGGCGTCGACGTCGAACGTGACCTCGATCTGCGGGGTGCCGCGCGGCGCGGGCCGGATGTTCTCCAGCCGCATCCGGCCGAGGACCCGGTTGTCGGCGGCGCGTTCCCGCTCGCCCTGCAGCGCGACCACGTCGACGGCCGGCTGGTTGTCGTCGGCGGTGGAGAACGTCTCGGCGCGCCGGGCCGGGATCGTCGTGTTCCGCTCGATCACCTTCGTCATGAGGCCGCCGAGGGTTTCCACGCCCAGCGACAGCGGCGTCACGTCGAGCAGGACCACGTCCTGCACGTCGCCCTTGAGCACGCCCGCCTGGATGGCGGCGCCGAGGGCGACGACCTCGTCCGGGTTCACGGACATGTTGGGGTCCTTGCCGCCGGTGAGCCGGCGGACGAGGGCCTGCACGGCCGGCATGCGGGTCGCCCCGCCGACGAGGATCACCTCGTCGAGGTCGCCGGCGCCCGCCTTCGCGTCCTGCATCGCCTGCCGGACCGGCTCCATGGTGCGTTCGAGCAGGTCGTGGGTCAGCTCCTCGAACGTGGCCCGGGTGAGCGTCATCGTCAGGTGCTTCGGGCCGGTCGCGTCGGCGGTGATGAACGGCAGGTTCACCTGGGTCTGCGTCACCGACGACAGCTCGATCTTCGCGCGCTCGGCGGCCTCGGTGAGGCGCTGCAGCGCCTGCGGGTCGGTGCGCACGTCGATGCCCTGTTCCCGCTGGAACTGGTCGGCGATGTGCTCGACGAGCCGGTGGTCGAAGTTGTCGCCGCCGAGGTGCGTGTCGCCGGACGTCGCCCGGACCTCCACGACGCCGTCGCCGACGTCGAGGATGCTGACGTCGAACGTGCCGCCGCCGAGGTCGAACACGAGGACCGTCTCGTGGCCCTGCTTGTCCAGCCCGTACGCGAGCGCGGCCGCCGTCGGCTCGTTGATGATCCGCAGCACGTTCAGCCCGGCGATCTTTCCCGCGTCCTTGGTCGCCTGCCGCTGCGCGTCGTTGAAGTACGCCGGGACCGTGACGACCGCCTCGGTCACCTTCTCGCCGAGGTGCTTGGCGGCGTCGTCGGCGAGCTTGCGCAGGATCTGCGCGGACACCTCCTCCGGCGACAGCTGTTTGTCGCGCACGTCGAAGCGCACCATGCCGTCGGGGCCCGGCACCACGTCGTAGGTGACGCCGCGCGATTCCTCGCTGACCTCGTCGAAGCGGCGGCCGATGAAGCGTTTCGCGGAGTAGATCGTGCCCTTGGGGTTCAGCACCGCCTGCCGGCGGGCGAGCTGCCCGACGAGCCGCTCGCCGGTGCCGGTGTACGCGACGACGGACGGCGTCGTCCTGCTGCCTTCCTCGCTGGGCAGGACGGTGGGACGGCCACCCTCGAACGCGGCGATCACGGAGTTGGTCGTGCCGAGGTCGATTCCCACAGCGCGTGCCATGTGTGCATCCCTCCTGAGCCTCCGGCTGCTGCAGCCGATTCAAGGCTCGCCGGGGTGCACAGGCCGCGTCTCACCCACCGGTGGTGAGCGCCCCGTCGCGCAGGACGGCGTGCGCGCCGACGACCTGGTTGACGATCTGCGTCACCCGCAGGTCGACCGCGACGCTGGCGAGCGCGACGGCGTCGGCGCGCCGCACCCCGTGCAGCCGCTCCAGCAGCGCGAACATCGCGTCCAGCGCGGCGTAGGCGGCGTCGTCCAGGGTGTCGCCGAGGCCCATCGTCAGCCATGCGTCGCCGGTACGGGCGACGGGGCCGGACACGGGGAAGTCGTCGCGCAGCCCGAACGTGAGCGTCACCCGGTCCATCGGGCACTCGATCGCGGTGCCGCTGACCTCGCCGTCGCCCTGCGCGGCGTGCCCGTCGCCGACGGAGAACAGGGCGCCGTCGACGGGGACCGGCAGCAGCAGCGTGGTGCCGGCGACGAGTTCCTTGCAGTCGATGTTGCCGCCGTGCGCCCGCGGCGGGATCGTCGAGTGCTCCCCCGGCTCGGCCGGCGGCATGCCCATCACGCCCATGAACGGGCGCAGCGGCACGGTGTGGCCGTGCTGGTTGCGGCCGGTCATCGCGACGGGGTCGAGGTCCCAGGCGTGCACGACGCCGTCGTGTTCCAGGTGGTACCGGCGGTTCGGGCCGCTCGGCCAGCCGCCGGCGACGGTGGTGCCCCACGCCGCCGGCACCACCTCGTCGATGCGGACCTCGAGGGTCTGCCCGGGCGTGGCGCCTTCGATCTCGACCGGCCCGGTGAGCGCGTGCCCGTACCCGTCGCGGTACTGCGGCACCCGCGGCCGGTCCGGCACCGGCTCGCCGGCGTAGCGGCCGGCGGACCACCAGCAGTCCAGGGTCCGGAAGGTCACGGTGTCGCCGGGCCGCACGGTCAGCGCCGGCGGGCGGTCCCGCGAGAAGTAGCCGTGCAGCGTCCGGTCGTCGGGGTCCAGCACGTGTTCCACGGATACGAGTGAAGCAGGCCCGGTCACGTCGCCGCGCCCCCGCGTCCTCTCGGCGGGTCGGGCGGTCGGCTGATGCCCTGCCGCCCGGTCTCAGGTGCCATGATGGGTGCCGGGTCGGTGGCGAGGGGGTGCTGAGGTCGATGGCACAGTTCGAGGTGAAGACGTCCGAGGTGGACGGCCGGGCCGTCGTGGCCCTGGCCGGTGAGTGCGACCTGGCCTGCCGCGAGGAGCTCACGTCGGCGCTGCTGGCGGCCGTCGACCTCGCGCCGGTGGTCGTCGTCGATCTGGCCGCCCTGCGGTTCATCGACTCCAGCGGCATACACGCGCTGGTCGCCGGCCATCACGCCGCCCAGCGGCAGGGCCGCAGGCTGCAGGTGGTCAACGCCGCCGGCGTGGTCGCCCACGTCCTGGACATGACCGGCGTCGGCGACCTGCTGGCCCCGCCCACGGAGACGGATATGGCGGCATGAGCGCCCCGTCGGTCGACTACAGCGCGCCCGGCGACCTCGGGGCGGTGCGGGCGTTCGTGCGGACCCAGGCCGTCGCGTCGGGCATGTCGCCGACCCGCACGGAGCTGCTGATGCTCGCCGTCAACGAGCTGGCGACCAACACGCTGCAGCACACGACCGGCGGCGGCCGGGTCAGCCTCTGGGCCGACGACGGGCAGATCGTCTGCGACGTCGTGGACCAGGGTCCGCCGCGCGCGTTCCCGCGGCCGATGCCGGCGGTGGACGCGGTCCGCGGCAGGGGGCTGGCGATCGTCGAGCGGATCTGCGACCAGGTCGACACGGTCAGCGGCCCCGACGGCACCACGGTCCGCCTCCGCCTGCACCTGTAGCGGGCCTGTAGCGGGCCTGTAGCGGGCCTGTAGCGGGCCTGTAGCGGGCCTGTAGCGGGCCTGTAGCGGGCCTGTAGCGGGCCTGTAGCGGGCACTGTCAGGGTTGTACGCACACCGCCAGGGTGCACGTGTCGTCGTCGGGGCCGGCGTAGCGGAGCAGGCCGCGGAGCCGGGTCAGCTGTTCGGGCCCCGCCTCGGCGGAGACGGCGGACATGGTCTGCTTGACGCGGCCGAGCATCACGTCGCTGTCGGTGGACCGGCGCTCGATCAGGCCGTCGGTGTAGAAGAGCACGAGGTCGTCGTCGCGCAGTGCCGCCGTGACGACCGGATAGGCGGAGTCGCCGGCGGCGCCGAGCAGCAGGCCCGCGGGCCGGTCCAGCTCCGTGGTCACCCCGGCCCGGGCCAGCAGCGGCGGCATGTGCCCGGCCCGCGCCCACGCCAGGGTGCGGGTGGCGGGGTCGTACAGCCCGATCGCCGCCGTGCCGGTGATGCCGAGCTGCAGGGACAGCTGGTTCATGTGGGCGAGCAGCGTGCCGGGGTCACGGATGCCGATGGACAGCCACGCCACCAGCGAGAACCGCAGGTGCGCCATGCCGTTGGCGGCGTCCAGCCCGTGCCCGGCGACGTCGCCGACCGCGAGCACCACGCGCCCGTCCGGCAGGGTCTGCGCGTGGTACCAGTCGCCGCCGACCTGCACGGCGCTCTCCGCGGGCAGGTAGCTGACCACGGCCCGCAGCCCGGCCAGGGGGAACGGCTCCGGCGGCACCGGCTGGATCAGGTTCTGCAGCTGCGCGGCGAGCCGGTGCTCGGCGAGCGCCGTCATCTCCCGGGTGCGCAGCTGGTCGCGGAGCCGATCCATCGCGGTGCGGGCGTCCTCGCGGGCGGTGACGTCCTGCACGACGGCGTAGACCTTCAGCGGGCTGCCGTCGGCGTCGCGGGCGACGTCGGACAGGATCCGCAGGTACTTCACCGTGTCCGCGGTCCGGAACCGGACGGTCACGTCGGACGCGGCGCCGCTGTCCAGGGTCTGCCAGGCGGTCTCGCTCACCCCGCGGTCGTCGGGCAGCAGCGCCGCGGCCTGCTCCGACCGTGTCATCGGCCCCAGCGCCGGATCCCGCCCGAAGATCCGGAACATCCCCGGCGACCAGTCGCTGCACCCGGTGATCAGGTCGTGCTCGGCCCAGCCGAGGCTGCCGAGCTGCTCGGTGCGCTCCAGCCGGCGGCGGGCCTCGTCGGTGCGCTGCCACCACACCAGCAGCCCGCCGAGGACCGGCTGGACGCTCACCTCGAACAGCGAGTCGGCCACGATCCCGGCCCGCCGCTCGGCATGCCGGAAGGCGGGCAGCTCCGCGGGCACCCCGTCGGCGAGCACCCGCAGGTACAGGTCCCACAACGGTCCGCCGACCATGCTCGGGTACAGGTCACTGACCCGCTCCCCCACCCGCTCGAGACCACGGCCGTAGATGTCCCCGGCCTGGCCGCCCACCGCGGCGACGAGGAAGTCGGCGACCTCGCCGTCCTCGCCGGTCAGCGGCAGCAGCCACGAGCACCCGACCGGCACCGCCGCCAGCAGCGCCCGCACGACGGAGGGCACGGTGCCGGCAGCACCGTCCGCCGTGGCCGGCGAGGTCGCACGCCGCGCGCCGTCGTGTGCCATCACCGAAGCTTAGTGCCGGGCACGCACCGTGGCCGCCCCGGCGCGGCGGGTGCCGCCGCTTCCGACGTTCACCCCGGTTTCCCGCCTTCCACAACTGGTGACGGCGTTACGGTGCTTGTGTGACGCTGCCTCCCGCCGGGTACCGCGACCTCGTCGCCGCCCACCTGCGCCGTCCCGGCCGCCCGACCGGGGTCGCCGAGCCGATCCCGGGCGTCGGCGACCGCCTCGCGTACAACCCCTGCCTGATCCGGCAGGCCGGCCGGGCGCTGCTCGCGGTGCGGGTCGAGTCGCCCGGCAGCTACTGGCGTGACCGGTCGTCGTGGGATCCCGAGGTCCGCTTCTACGAGCGCACCGGTGACGGCTGGCGGGAGGCGCCCGGCATGCCGGTGTTCACGGCGGCGGAGGACCCGTTCGCCGCCTGGGTCCTGGGCCCCGACGGCTCGCCGGTCCTGGTCCTCGGCGTGGTCTCGCTGGACTTCGGCACCGACCCGCCGGGCGTCGTCACCCGCTTCTACGCCGCACCCGACGTCGAGCGGCTCGACCCGGCCCGGCCGTTCGTCGAGGTGCCGGGCATGAAGGACATCCGGCTGCTGCAGCGCCGCGACGGCCTCGCCGTGTGCGGCCGGCCGCAGGGCGGCACCGCCGGGCGCGGCCGGGTGAGCCTCATCCTCACCGACGACTACACGCAACTGTCCGCGGAGCTCATCGCCAAGGCGCACATCTTCCACGACCAGGTCGCCGAGGACACCAAACTCGGCGTCAACGAGCTGTACGACCTCGGCGACCGCATCGGCGTCCTCGGTCACGTCGCCGTCGGCGAGGAGGGCGGCCCGCAGGAGTACGCCGGCGCCTGGTGGACCATCGACCCCGCCGCCTGCACCACGACCGCGCCGGCGGTCATCGCGATGCGCGCCGATTTCCCGCCCGCGCCGCCGAAGCGCGCCGACCTCACCGACGTCGTCTTCCCCGGCTCGATGGAGGTCCTCGACGGCGGCACCGTCCGCCTGTACTGCGGCCTCGGCGACGCCTCCATCGGCTCGATCGTCGTGCCGTCACCGCTGCCGTAGCCCGCACGCGTGGGGTGGCGGCCGACGGTCCCCGGGCCTGCGGCACAGCGCGGCCGTGGGAGGGTCAGCCCTGCTCGTCGCCCCCGGTGAGGCCGGCCAGGGCGTCGAGCATGTCGGCGAGGCCGGCGGCCGCGGCGAACAGGGTGTCGCTGCGGCCGCGGTCGCCGTCGAGGTGGGTCAGCATCTCCAGGCCCAGGTAGAAGGCCATCGCCGCCATGGCGGCCTCGCGGCCGGGGATGAGGGCGGCGAGGGGGCTGTCGCCGAGCAGGCGGCCGATCAGCGTCTCGGTGAAGTCCTCCCAGCGCCGGATCTCGGCGCGGACCCCTTCGGCGAGGCGGGTGGCGCCGACCGCCCCGGCGACCAGCTCCTGCACGGCGGCGATGTGACCGGTGGCGACGTCCTCCTCGTACAGCTCCCGCAGCGCCGGCAGGAGCTCCCGGGCACCGCGGACGCCGCTCGTGCGGGCGGTGTAGCGCTCCATCCGGCTGTCGCTGCTGTGCCGCATTGCCGCGAGCAGCAGGTCCTCGAGGTCCTCGAAGTGGTAGTAGATGACGCCGGGCGCGAAGCCGCCGGTGGCCGCGATGGCCCTCGCGGTGCTGGTCGAGAAGCCCTGGGTGGCGAGGGTGTCGACGGCGGCGCGCAGGATGCGCTCGCGGGTCTCGGTTCGGCGCGGCATCACCGGCAACGGTAGGCGATGTCAGATCACCCGGTGCGGCCGGACTCCGGACGCGGCGAGGAACGGGTCGAGCCGCCGCCCCAGCTCCGCGAGCCGGTGGCTGGGCACCTGCGGGTACAGGTGGTGCTCCAGGTGGTAGGTCAGCTCCAGGAACACGGCCGGGATCACCCGCCCGCGCAGGGTCCGCGTCTGCGTCAGGGGCGTGTCCCCGAAGTCGTGATGCGGCAGGTACACCGTCAGCACCGGATAGACCCAGCTGCCGACGACCGCCATCACCGCATACCAGAGCAGCATCGGCGTGACCGGCAGCAGGGCGACCCCGCCGGCGATGACGAGGACCGGCGCGGCGGCCTCCGCGACCAGCCACCCGCGGTCCCGGCGGCTGCGACGGTACGCCCACCGCCACAACCGCACCAGGAACACCGGCCCGTAGCAGGCGGCGCCGAGCAGGCTGATGTGCGCCGGGTAGCCCTCCGGATCGCGGTCCGGGTCGTCCTCCGGCGCGGGGAACGCCCGGTGGTGCTGCAGGTGGGTCGCCCGGTAGGCGTGCCCGCTCTCCACCAGGACGAGGCCGCACAGGAACAGCGCCCACTCGGTCGCCCGCGGCCCGAGCCCGATCGACCGGTGCACCACGTCGTGGGTGACGGTGACGACCGCGACGAAGATCCCGAACATGACGACGGGGGTCACCCACCACCATCCGAGGGCCGCGACCACCACGTAGACGGCGACGCCGAGCGCCGGTCGGGTGAGGGCCAGCCGCCGCTGCCCCGGCCGGGTGGCGAGCAGGTCCGTGCCGAGATCGTCCAGCGCCGGTTTCATGCCCGCACCAGGCCGTCCGTGACGGGCACGCCGCGCTCCGCGCCGGGGCCTGCGAGCACGCCTTCGGCGACGATGCGGCTGCCCAGGACACAGGCGACGGTGCCGAGGCCGGGCCAGGTGGAGTCGCCGACGAGCCAGAGGCCGGGCACGGCCGAGCGGTGCGGGACGGCGTGCTGGTTGGCGTTGGAGGGGCGCTGCCGGACGCCGCCGACGGCGCCGAGGGGGCGGGACGTGAACCGCGCATAGGTCCGCGGCGTGCCCACCTCCCGCACCACGGCCCGCTCGCCGAGCCGCGGGAAGACCCGCCGGGCCTCGGCCACGAGCCGGTCGCCGAGGGCGGCGCGGCGGCGGGCGTGCCCGGCGTCGTCCAGGTCCTCCCAGCCGGCGAGGCCGGTGTGGGTGGACAGCATCACGGCGCGGTGGCCCGGCGGGGCGCTGTCGTGGTCGCCTGCCGCCGACACGGAGACGAACATGTTGTTGCCGTCGCCGAGCGGCTCGGCGTAGGAGCGCAGCAGCTGGTGGTGGGTGAACTCCTGCCCGGCCACCTCCTCCTCGGGCACGCCGAGGCACACCATGGCCGCGCCGCCGAGGTCGCCGGCGTCGCGGCGCAGGAAGCGCTCCAGGGCGGGCCGGGCGGCGGGGGCGAGCGACGCGGTCGTGGCCACCGGCACCGCACTGACGACCTGCGCCGCCCGGACGGTGCCGCGCGGCCCGTCGACGGTGAAGTGCGGGGCGGCGCCGGTCACGCCGGTGACCCGCCAGCCGCAGCGCAGGTCGCCGCCGAGCGACCGGTAGTGCGCCACGGCGGCCCGCCAGAAGCCGCGCATGCCGCCGGTCGCGCGGGTCAGCCCGGCGCCGCGGATGGTGATGCCGAGCGCCGCGTTGACCAGCGGGGCGTCGTCGACGGTGCTGTGTACGGTGTCCTCGACGAGCATCGACAGCAGCCCGACCAGGGCGGCGTCGTCGCGCAGCCCGTGCCGCCGCAGCGCCCCGCCGAGCGTGCCGGTGACGTGCCGGGCCAGGTGCAGGTCGGTGAGGCGCATCGCCCGCGCGTTGTGCACCAGGTCGGCCGGGCCTCGCACGGGCATCCTCGCGCCCGCGCGGCTGGCCAGCCAGAACGCGTCGGCGAGCCGGTCGAGCAGCGCCCAGAACCGGCGGTGCCGGTCGGTGTCGCCGAGCGCCCGCAGTCGCTCCCGGTGCCAGGCGCCGGCGTCGCGGTGCAGCACGACGGTGCGATCGGGCAGCCACGCCACATACCCGGGCAGCGCCTCACCGGGCAGCGGCGGCATGCCGACGGCGTCGAACAGCTCGGCGCCCACGCCGCCGGGCTCGAAGTCGACGAGCGTGGTGGCGCCGACGTCGAAGGAGAAGCCGCGACGGCGGTAGTAGCCGGCGCAGCCGCCCGCGTGGCCGTGCGCCTCGAGCACCACCGTCGTGCGGCCGGCCGCCTGCAGCCGCAGCGCCGTGGCCAGGCCCGCCAGCCCCGCCCCGACCACCGCGACGTCGAACCAATCGTCCTGAACAGAAGTTCTGAACATACGTTCAACGTAGGACCACCCCACCACCGTGTCAACAGCGGTCGATATCAGGCGGCGCGGATCGCCGGCCTTCGCTACGGCGGCCGCCGCACCGCAGATCAAGGCCCCGGCGAAGAAGAGCGTCGTCGAGGCCGACGACATGTACTACGGCTGAGCCCGGTTGCGGACCTCGATGACGGCGCCCGAGTCGAGGTCCACCCGGAAGCTGCGGCCGGGCGGCAGCGGCTGGTCCAGCGCGCGGACCCGCAGGCGCATGCCCTCAGGGGCGACGGCACGGGCGGCGGTGAGGGCGTACTCGTCGGGGTCGGTGTCGTCGTCGCCCGCCTCGCCGGCCCGCGACGTCGTCACGCTGAAGACGATGAGGCCGGTGATGGCGTCGAAGACGATCCGGTGCGACTCCAGCCTGACCCGGTCGTCGACGGGGATCACGCCGCCGGTCCGGAAGACCAGGCCGTTCACCGCGGCCCAGCCCTGCTCCACGTACACGCGGAAGCTCACGGCGCGGCACCGCCGGGGGCATGACAGGATGTGAACGCACCGCCGGATGATCGAGGGAGCAGTCGTGGCCGCACGTGTCGTCAGTCCCACCGGGCGAGGGTTCCTGCTGCTCGACGCGCACCCCGCCGGCTGCTTCCGCAGCGTCGCCGACATGGT
Source organism: Dactylosporangium maewongense (assembly GCF_039531485.1). Classification (NCBI taxonomy): domain Bacteria; kingdom Bacillati; phylum Actinomycetota; class Actinomycetes; order Micromonosporales; family Micromonosporaceae; genus Dactylosporangium; species Dactylosporangium maewongense. The sequence continues at coordinate 54,911 of NZ_BAAAQD010000046.1, forward strand.
CGCGCAGATCCCGGCGCCGCAGCGGCAGCCGTCGAAGCTCACCGCGCTCATCATCGGCTCCAGCGCGGGCTACGGCCTCGCCGCCACCCTGGCGGGCCTGGTCCGGCACGGCGTGCAGGGCGTCGGCGTCGCGTTCGAGCGCCCGCCGGGCCGGCGCACCGCGACCGCCGGCTGGTATCGCACGATCGCCACCGACGCGGTCGCCGCGGAGGTCGGCAGCGACTTCACCTTCGTCAACGCCGACGCGTTCGCCGACACCACCAAGGACGAGGTCCTCGACCTGCTGCAGAAGCGGTTCGGTCAGGTGGATGTCCTGGTGTACAGCGTCGCCGCGCCGCGACGGACGGACCCGCGGACCGGCACCACGTTCCAGTCGGTCATCAAGCCGCTCGGCCAGGCGCACACGACGCGGACGCTCGAGTTCGACGCCGACGGCACGGCGGCCCTGCGGGACGTGACCGCCATCCCCGCCGGCGAGCAGGAGGCGGCCGACACGGTGCAGGTGATGGGCGGCGAGGACTGGTCCCGCTGGGTCACCGCGCTGCAGGACCGGGGGCTGCTGCGCGACGGGTTCCGCACGGTGGCCCTGTCGTACATCGGATCCGGCCTCACCTCGGCGATCTACCGCGACGGCACGATCGGCGCGGCGAAGGTGCACCTGGAGCGGACCGCCAAGGAGCTCGACGAGCGGCTCGCCGGGCACGGCGGCCGGGCGCTGACGTCGGTCAACGGCGCGGCCGTCACGCAGGCGTCGACCGCCATCCCCGGCATCGCCCTGTACGTCAGCGTCCTGCGCGCCGTGCTCGGCGACGCGCTCCAGTCGCCGGTCGAGCAGTCGGTGCAGCTGTGGGACCAGCTGACCGGCGCGGCCCCGCTCGACCTGGACGAGCAGGGCCGGCTGCGGCTGGACCGGTGGGAGCTGGACCCCGCGGTGCAGGCCGCGGTCGCGGAGCGCTGGCACGCGATCACCCCGGCGACGATCGCCGAGGTCGCCGACGTCGACTGGTTCCGCGCCCAGTTCCGCGGCCTGTACGGCTTCGACGTCCCCGGCGTCGACTACGCGGCGCCCGTCGACCCCGACCTGGAGTGGCCCGCGTCCAGGTGAGCGCCCGGCCACCCCGCCCCGGAGTGGTCGACGCCCGGCTACCCCGGCCTGGAGTGGCCCGCGCCCAGGTGAGCGTCCGGCGCCGGGCGGGTGGCGGCGAACCAGCACGCCACCCCGAGGGCCAGCTCGACGATCCCGCCGACGACGAGGCCGCTCGCCGGCGCCCCGTCCAGCGCCGCCGACATCCCGCGCGACACCGCGTACGCCAGGTAGAACACGGTCCCGGCGACCGCCGCCGGGAACGCCAGCCGCGCCACGAACGCGCCGGCCAGCAGCAGCACCCCGACGGCGAGCACCGCCCCACCGGCCGACCTGGTCTCGCTGAGGAGGTTGGGGTCGGTGCCGATGCTGATGCCGTACTGGCGGCGGAAGGCCACGGGTGCGAACAGGCTGGCGCCCCCGACCGCGACGGCCACGACCCCCGAGACGAGCAGCAGGATCCGCCGGATCACCGCCAGGCCCCAGCCGCCGCGGCGGCGCGGCAGTAGTCGGCGAAGTCCCGCGGCGGCCGGCCGAGGGCGTCCTGGACGCCGGTGCCGAGGCTGGCGTTGCGCCCGTCGAACACCTCGCCGCACAGGTCGGCGAACAGGTCGCCCTGCGGGTGCCCGGCGAGCGCCGCCCGCAGCTCCTCGACGCCGACCGGCACGTACGTGACCGGCCGGCCGGCCGCCAGCGCGATCTCCGCGGCCGCCTCGGCGAAGGTGAGCAGCCGCGGGCCGGTGACCTCGTACACGCGGCCGTCGTGCCGCTCGTCGAGCAGCGCCGCGACCGCCACGTCGGCGATGTCCTCCACGTCCACGAACGGCTCGGCGACGTCGCCGGCGGCCAGGACGACGGCGCCGTCCATGACCCCCTGCCGCAGCTCTCCCTCGCCGAAGTTCTGCGCGAACCACGAGGCCCGCACGAGCGTGTAGCCGAGCCCGGACTCCCGGACGATGTCCTCGCAGCTCTCGGCGTGGTGCTCGCCGCGGCCGGACAGCAGCACGAGCCGCCGGACGCCGGCCGCCGCGGCCGCCTTCGTGAACGCCTCCACGGCGGCGGGCGCCTCGGGGGCGGCGAGGTCGGAGTAGTAGGAGACGTACGCGGCGTCGACGCCGTCCAGGACGGCCGGCCAGGTCTCCCGCCGTTCCCAGTCGAACGGCGGGTCGCTGCGGCGGGAGGCGCCACGCACGGGGTGCCCCAGGTCGGTGAGGCGGCGGAGGATCCGGCGGCCGGTCTTGCCGGTCGAGCCGATGACAAGGTTGCTCATGTGGTCAAGCTTCGCCGGTACCGGCGAGATCCTGAATCACAGGAACACCGGAAGTCTTTGCAGATCGTCCAGCATCATGGACGATGACGAGGTGACGACGACGATCCTCCCGCCGGCCGCGGACCCGCTCGGTGAGGCGCTGCACCTCTTGCGGCTCACCGGCACGCTGTACTGCCGCTCGGAGCTGACCGCGCCGTGGGACATCGCCGTGCCCGCGTTGGACGGGCTCATGGCGCTGCTCGTCGTCACCGCCGGCGAGGCCGTCCTCGAGGTCGACGGCGAGCCGCCGCGGACGCTGCGGCCGCGCGGGCTGACCCTGATCCCGCACGGCACCCCGCACCGCGTCCACAGTGGACACAGCGGACACAGCGGGTCCCGCGCCACGCCGCTGTTCGACATCCCGGTCGAGCGGGTCAGCGAGCGGTATGAGCTGCTGCGCCACGGCGGCGGCGGCGCGCTGACCCGGGTCACCTACTGCGTGCTGCGCTGCGACCACGTCCCGGCCCGGCGGCTGGTCGCGCAGCTGCCGCCGGTGCTGCACGTCGACGGGTGGGACGACGACGGCGGCTGGCTGCACAGCACCCTGCAGCTCATCGCCGCCGAGGCGACCGCGCTGCGGCCCGGCGGCGAGACGGTGCTGACCCGCCTCGCCGACGTCCTGGTGGTGCAGGCGATCCGCGGCTGGCTCGACACCGCGCCCGAGGCGCACCAGGGCTGGCTCGCGGCGCTGCGCGACGAGCACCTCGGCCGGGCGCTGGCCGCGATGCACCGGGCCCCGGAGGCGCCGTGGAGCGTGGAGTCCCTGGCCCGCGAGGCGGCGATGTCCCGTTCGGCGTTCTCCGCCCGGTTCACGGCGCTGCTCGGCGAGCCCGTCATGCAGTACGTGACCCAGTGGCGGATGCAGCTCGCCCACACCCACCTGCAGCAGTCGCCGGAGCCGCTCTCGCAGGTGGCGCACCGCTTCGGCTACGCGTCGGAGGCCGCGTTCTCCCGGGCCTTCAGCCGGACCTTCGGCGTGTCGCCGGGCGCGGTCCGCGCCGCCACGGGCACCACCGGCCGATGAGGTGTCGCTGCTCGTCGACCGACCCGCGATTCGAAGCCTCCTGACCAGGCGCCGGACCGAACTGGCCAAGGGGTGGCTGGCGTCGCGAGGGGTGCTCACGGCAGGATACGCCCTGCACGGTGAGCGTCGATGCGTGGAGACGGCCAGACGCCCGCCGGAGGACGGCTACCGGATCGGAGGGACGGCTCGAGGTGCAGGGGCGGGTGCTGGGCGGTCGCTACCGTCTGGAGGAGCAGCTCGGCAGCGGCGGGATGGCAGTGGTGTGGGCGGCGACCGACGAGGTGCTGGGGCGGGCGGTCGCGGTCAAGATGCTCAACGGGGCACACCTCACGAAGCCCGACTCGCTGCGGCGGATACGCGCCGAGGCCAGGGCCGCGGCGAACCTGTCGCACCCCAACATCGCCCAGGTCCACGACTACGGTGAGGCGTCCGACGACGGCGAGCTCGTCCCGTACGTCGTGATGGAGCTGGTCCCGGGCCCGACCCTCGCGCAGCGGATCGCCGCCGGGCCGGTCGAGCCGAGCGTCGCCTTCCGCATCTGCGCCGAGATCGCCGCCGCGCTGACCGCCGCGCACGCCGCGTCGCTCGTGCACCGTGACATCAAGCCCGCCAATGTGATCGTGACCCCGGGCGGCGCGAAGGTCGTCGACTTCGGCATCGCGGCCTCCGTCAGCCCCGGCGGCGACGGCGACCTGTCCGGCCAGGTGCTGGGCACACCGTCGTACCTGGCGCCGGAGCGGCTCACCGACGACGCGATCGAGCCGGCCTCCGACGTCTACGCGCTCGGCGTGATCCTCTACAAGCTGCTCGCCGGGCACCTGCCCTGGGCCGCGGACAGCACGACGCAGGTGCTCACCGCGCACGTGTACCTCCCGCCCGCGCCGCTGCCGGAGACGCCGGGGGTCCCGCCGGAGATCGCCGACCTGTGCCACCGCTGCCTGCGCAAGGACCCGGCGGAGCGCCCCGACGCGCCGGAGGTCGCGGCGGCGCTCGCCGCGGCCGCCGGGCTGCAGGTCGTCCCGTCCACCCCGGCGCTGCTGGCCCTGACGGCCCTGGGGACCGCGGCCGGGCCCTCGGCGGACGGCGAACCGTCGGCACTGGTCATCCCGCCCACCCCGGCCCGGCGGTCGCGCGCCCGGGTGACGGCGGCGGGCGTGGGCATCGTGTCGGTCGCCGCGGTCGTGGCCTGGGTGGCGCTGGGCTCCCCGCCGATCGTCTCGGGCCGGTCCGACGCCGACACGCCGCCGCCGGGCAGGTCCCGGCCCGCCGTGGCGGCCGCGACGGGCCTCGCGGCCACGGGCGCCCCCAGGTCCGGCGGCACCGGCGTTCCGGGCGGCGGCGCCGGCACCCCGGGCGGCGGCACCCATGGCGGCGGCACCCATGGCGGCGGCGCGACGGGCGGGCCCGCCCCGGCGGGCTCCTCCGGCGGTGCCGACATCACCGACCCGGCGCCCACGACCGAGCCGCCATCCCCGCCCCCGACCTCGGACCCGCCCCGCTCGGAGACCCTCACCTCCGCCGGTGGCACGGTCACCGCCACCTGCGACGGCGCCGGGCGCGTGCGGCTGACGTCCCCCGACCCGGCGGACGGCTACAAGGTCACGACCTTCAACGGCGGCCCGGCGGGCACGGCGGAGGTCGCCTTCAAGCGCGGCAACGTCACGATCCGGATGTCCGTCACCTGCGACGACGGCGCCCCGACCGCCACGACGACGAAGACCACCACGACCGGCTGACGCGGGCGGCGTCACGCGTACGGATCGGTGATCCCCCACAGGCCGACGAGGATCGCACGGAGCTGGGCCATCCGGCGGGTGCCCAGGTGGGCCGCCCACTCCGCCTCGACCTCGGCGACGGCGGCCTCGGCGCCACAGCGACGGCCTCGGCGCCGCGAAGGTGGGTCAGCGGCGCCGGCGTGGGCCGCGCAGCAGCGGGCGGGCGACGCCAAAGACGAGCAGGAGCGCCAGCAGGAGCGATCCGCCGCCGACGACCGCGGCGCGGATCGCGGGAGTGCCCGGGCCGTCGCCGGAAGCCCGCGGCGGCGGCGCGTGGGTGGTGGGCGGCGCCGGCGGGGACGGCGACGCGGTCGGGCCGAGCGGGTCGGCGGTGACCGGTGGGACGGTGGCGGTCAGGGCCGCGTACGGGTCGATCAGCCCGTGGCCGAAGCTGTCGTCGCGGCCCGGGGCGCCCTTGTCGCGGGCGGTGGCGAAGAGGCGGTTGACGACGTTGGCCGCGTCCAGCTTGGGGTGCCTGGACCAGATCAGCGCGAGGAGGCCGGAGACGATCGCGGCGGCGCCGCTCGTGCCCGAGCCGATCGCGAACCCGGAGGGGTAGCGGGACTTCGGGGCGGCGCCGATGATGTCCTGCGCCGGCGCGGCGATGTCGACGGTCGGGTCGGCGATCGAGCCGTCCCACAGCCCGCCGGCGCGGGTCGTGCCGGCGACGGTGATGACGCCGGGGTAGCGGGCCGGGAGTGGCACGTGGTCGTCGCCCTGGGGGCGGTTGCCGCCGGCGGCGACGAGGACGGCTCCCTTGGCGCGGGCGTACGAGATGGCGTCCAGCTCCGGCTGCTTCAGCTCGTCGTCGGTGAGCGTGAACGACATGTTGATGATCTTCGCGCCGTGGTCGGCGGCGTAGCGGATCGGCTCGGCGAGCGTGCCCGCGGGCGCGCCGGCCGCCCTGTTGCCGATCGGGATCGCGATCGGCAGGACCTTGGCCTTCGGGGCGATGCCGAGCACATGGTTCGCCCCGTCGCCGCCACGGCCCGCCAGGACCGTCGCCATCTGGGTGCCGTGGCCGTCGGGGTCGTCCCAGCCCTTCTCGCTCGCCACGCCGTTGGTGCCGGCGCCGGGCAGCAGCGCGCCGGACAGGTCCGGCTGGGCGCCGTCGACGCCGGTGTCGATCACCGCGACGACGACGCCCTCGCCCTTGCTGACCTGCTGGGCCTTCGCCATGCCGAGCGCGCCGAGCCACCACTGCTGCTCGCGGACGGTCTCAGCCTGTGCCGGCGCCGGGGCGCCCCCGATCAACACCCCGGCCACCAGCGCTGCCACGGCGCTGCGCGTTCTCACGCCGCGACCGTACCGGCAGGGTCAGGACCACCACCACTTCTGGTCGGCGCCGCCGTAGCAGTCGTACTGGCCGACCGGGGCGGAGTCGGCCGTGCGGACCCGGCACACAGTGAGGCGCCCGGCGGGGCGGCGCCGCACCCGGTCCGCTTGGCGACACTCCGGTCACCCACGCGGTGACAGGGATTCAGACAGCCAGCGGCGCCGGCGACTCCGCGCCCGGGATCAGCAGGCGGGGCGCGCCCGTGCCGTCGGCGGGCACCGACCAGACGTCGGGGCGGCCGTCGTCCTGGCGCAGCGTGTACCCGAGGGTGGACCCGTCCACCCAGGCCGCCTGGTCGTCGACGCTCGTCTGCTCCGCGGTCTGCGTCACCCGCATGGTGGCGAGGTCGAGCACCGACAGCCGCCAGCCGCGCTGCGGGTCGGCGTCGATCGCCTGCTTGAACGCGATCCGGGTGCCGTCCGGCGACAGCGAGGGGCACTCGACGTTGTCGCGCAGGGTTTCGACGGTGCGGGCGGCGAGGTCCCCACGGACGAGGTACCGGCGGCCGGCCGTCGACATCGTGGCGTAGAACCGGTTGTCGTCGGCGGCGAACGTGACGCCCCAGAAGTTCACGTCGACGTTGCGGTAGGGCTTGCCCTCGTGGATGACGGTGAGCTCCTCGAGCGAGCTGATGGTCGTGCCTGTCCGGGTGTCGAGGATGCCGGTGCGGGTGGAGAACCCGCTGCTGGTGTAGGAGTCGCCGCCGACGAAGACGGTCCACGCCACGAACCGGCCCGACGGCGAGACCCTGGCGCGGTTGGGCAGGCCGGGCACGGCCACGGTCTGCCGGGGGTGCAGGTCGGCGTCGAGGACGACCACCTCGTAGGCCCACGCGGTCTGCGGTCGCAGGCACACGCCCGTGCCGGCGGCCGCGTACACCCGCAGGCACTCCACTGTGGACACGGTTCGCGGACCGTTGGGGTCCGCGGCGGCCACGGTCGCGAGGTGCCGGTCGGTGATCGTGAGCAGGCGCGGCCCCGGTGTGAGCGTGACGGCGGCGTCCCGCCCGGGCCCGGTCCCGGTCCCGGTCGCAGCCGCGGGCTCGGCGCGGTCGGCGGCGAGTGCCGTGTAGCCCGCCGCGACGCCCGCGAGCACGACGACGGCGGCGGCGAGCACACCGATCCGCGCCTTGTTCGACAGTTGTGTCATCGCACCGGTCCCCGTTTCCTCAGCAGCAGCAGTGTCGCGACCACGACCACCGCCACACCGGCGGCCGCGGCCCGGCTGGCGGTCTGCGGGCCCCACGCCTGCCACGCGAGTCCGAAGAGGACGGACGACACCAGGTATGCGAGCGCCTGTCCCGTCTGGACGACCGCGATGCCGGTGGTGCGCAGCCGCGCCGGCAGCACCGGCCCGGCGAGGGCGATGAGGACCCCGTCGGTGGCGGCGTAGAACAGCCCGTGCAGCGCCAGGGTCAGCACGAGCAGCGGCCACCCGCCGACCGGGCCGAAGAGCAGCAGGTAGGCCAGGCCCAGCGCCGTGTAGCCGCCGAGGACCACCGGCAGCCGGCCGATCCGGTCGGCGAGGATGCCCAGCGGCGCGGCGAGCAGCAGGTACGCCAGGCTCGTGCCGACCGCCAGCATCGGGAACCACACGAGGCTGAGCTCCTCGCGGCGTTGCAGCATCAGGTACACGAAACCGTCGCCGATCGTGGCGAGCCCGAGCAGGCAGGAGGCCGCAGCGAGCCGCCTGACGGGCGCGTCGCGCAGCAACCCGAACGCGGCCTTCAGCGACACCTTGTCCGCCGCGGACTCGGGCGCCGCCGCGGGTTCGAGCGCTGCCGCGGACTCGGGCGCCGACGCGGGTTCGAGCGCTGCCGCGCGTTCGAGCGCTGCCGCCGGTCGTTCGCGGACGAACAGGGCCAGCACGACGACCGCGAGCGCCGCGATGCAGAAGCTGGTCACGAAGACCGCGTCGTAGGACTCGCCGGCGGCGGCCAGGACGGCGAGCGCGACGAGCGGGCCGAGGAACGCCCCGATGCTGTCCATCGTCCGGTGTACGCCGAACGCCCGCCCCAGCGCCTCCGGCGGCGTCGACTCGGTGATCAGCGCGTCGCGGGGTGCGGTCCGCACGCCCTTGCCGAGACGGTCGACGGCGATGACGGCGCCGATCGCCGGCACCGACCGGCCGGCGAGGAGCAGGCCGAGCTTGGCGACGGCCGACAGCGTGTACCCGAAGCCGGCGACCAGCTTGCGGGAGCGGAACCGGTCGGCGACGAACCCGCCGGCGAGGCGCAGGACCGCGGTCGCGCCGGTGTAGACGCCGTCCACGACGCCGTAGGCGAGCGGGCTGACGTGCAGGCCCAGCACGAGGTACAGGGGCAGGACCGCGGTGACCATCTCGGCGGACACGTCGGTGATGAGGCTGACCGTGCCGAGGGCGACGACGTTGCCGCTGACGAGCGCGATCCGGCGGCGGCGCGGGTCACCGCCAGGCGGCGCGGTGACCGGGCTGGTCACGGTCGACAGGTACACCCCGGTGGTCTCCCTCTCCTGCGGCTCCTGCGGGCAACGGTGCGCCATCGTCCGACGGCGGCGGATCTTCCCGCAACGCCCCGGAAACGGCGGGCCGGTGTGCAGCACATGAACGGGACTTTACATCGAAGTATTTCGTTATATGTTTACCTTACGGTACCGGTGCGGCCCATCGGCGTCCCTATGTTCCTTGCGCTTCTGCACACGCCCAGAGAAGGGTTTCTGGATGGGCATCCGTCTCACCCGCCCACAGGTGACGATGGCGACGGTCGCGGCGCTGGTCGCCGCCACCGCCACCGTCGTCGTGGCCGCCGCGACTCCCGCGTCGGCCGCCACGGCCACGTTCACGCCCGTCGCCGACACGTACGTCCAGAGCGACACCGCGTCCACCAACTACGGCACGGCGACGCAGATCGTCGTGGACAACTCGCCGGTGCGCCGCGTCTTCCTGCGGTTCACGGTGTCGGGCGTCAGCGGCACGGTCACCGCCGCCAAGCTGCGCCTGCGCACCATCAGCGGCAACGACGGCAGCCCCGCCGGCGGCACGTTCAAGGCCATGAGCAACACGACGTGGTCCGAGACGGGCACGACCTGGAACAACCAGCCCGCGATCGACGGCGCCACCCTGGGCACCATCGGTGCCGTCACCAAGGACGGCTGGTACGAGGTCGACGTCAAGGCGCTGGTGACCGGCAACGGCACGTTCAGCATCGGCGGCAGCTCCAGCAACTCCGACGGCGCCTACTACGACTCGCGCGAGAGCGGCGCCGACGCCCCACAGCTGGTCATCACCACCGGCACGACCACGCCGCCCTCGGGCGACCCCGTGTTCGTGGGCGCCGGCGACATCGCCAACTCCGGCTCGGGCGACAGCGCCACCGCGGCGCTGATCGACAACATCCCGGGCACCGTCTACACGCTGGGCGACAACGTGTACGACAGCGGCACGGCGAGCGAGTTCAACTCGTACTACGAGCCGACGTGGGGCCGGTTCAAGGCCCGCACCCGGCCCTCCCCCGGCAACCACGACTACGTCACGTCGGGCGCCTCGGCGTACTACAGCTACTTCGGCTCCGTCGCCGGCCCGTCCGGCCGTGGCTACTACTCGTTCGACCTCGGCAACTGGCACATCGTGTCGCTGAACTCGAACATCAGCATGTCCGCGGGCTCGGCGCAGGAGCAGTGGCTGCGCTCGGACCTCGCGGCCAGCAGCAAGCCGTGCACCCTGGCGTACTGGCACCACCCGCTCTTCACGTCCAGCTCCAACCACGCCCCGTCGACCTCGACGCGCCCGCTCTACCAGGCGCTGTACGACTACAACGCCGACGTCGTGCTGTGGGGCCACAACCACGTCTACGAGCGCTTCGCCCCGATGAACCCGAGCGGTGCCCTGGACAACGCCCGCGGCCTGCGCACCTGGGTCGCCGGCATGGGTGGCGCCAGCCACTACGCCTTCGGCACCATCCAGCCCAACAGCGAGGCCCGTAACAGCTCCGCCTACGGCGTCCTCAAGTTCACGCTCCACGCCAACACGTACGACTGGCAGTTCGTCCCCGTCGCCGGCCAGTCCTACAGCGACAGCGGCACCGGTTCCTGCCACTGACCGCACGCTCCACCGTCCGCCGGGGTGCACGTGTTCCGTGCGCCCCGGCGGCCCGGCACATGACGAACGGCAGCCGGAACCTTGGCCGTCCGGCACTCCCCCGCGTGCCGCCCGCGACAATACGGTCCACGGCATGGATCTCACGTGGTTGCAACGGTTCGGCGCCGCCAGCGGCGTCCTGCTCGGGCTGTCGATCGGCGTGCCGGGCGCGGTGGAGGCGTTCACCGGCGAGACGTCGGCGACGAGCTTCGTCCTCGGGCTCGGCACCGCGCTCTCCGCGCCCGCCGTCACCGCCCTCTACCTGCACCATCGCGCCACCGCCGGCAGGTTCGGGGCGGCCGCCTACGCGGTGAACGTGCTCGGGCTCGGGCTGTTCACCGGCGTCGCGTTCGCGCTCAACCTGGTCCTGTTCCACCTCGACGAGTCCACTGTGGACACGCTGCGGGACGGACCGTTCGGCACGGCGCTGCTGATCAGTGCCGTGGTGTTCGTCGCCGGCACGATCCTCTTCAGCGTCTCGATGCTGCGCTCCGGCGGTTTCCCGAGGCTGCCCGCGGCGGGTTACGGCGTGTCACTGACGCTGCTCGCGGCCCTCGCGCCGCTGCCGGACACGCCGGCGACGAGCCTGGTACACGTGCTGGCCGCGGCGTCGATCGGATGGCTGGCACTGTCCGTGCTGCCGGCCTCCGGCGGACAGTAGCCTGAATCGCATGATGCGCCCGCCGTGGCTGCCGTTCGTCGTGTACGGCGCGGTCCTCGCCGCCGGTCTGCACCATCAGGTCAGGGCCGGCGGCGTCGCGCAGGCCGCCGCGCTCGTCGCCGCGATCGGGGCGCTCGCCGGCCTGGAGCTGGTCGAGCGCCGCGTCGCGGCGCCGGCGGCGGTGTTCCTGACCGCCAGGACCGCGATGTTCGTGCTGGTCGCGGCGCTCGACGGCGACGGGCTGTCCAACCTACTGTTCCTGCTGGTGCCGTTCGCCGCGTACTTCGCCTACGGAAGGAAGGTCGCGGTCACGCTCGCGGCGGCGGGCGTGGCGGTGCCCGTCGGGTGGCTGAGCGTCGCCGACCCCCACTGGTACACCGACGGCGAACGCGTCAGGGACGTGCTGATGCTGGCCGTCGGCATGTGCCTGGCGGTCGCGATGGCGGCGGCCGCGGTCGGCGAGTCCGACTCGCGGGCGAGGCTGCGGCTGGCGCTCGACGAGGTCGCGGAGCTGTCCGCGGCGGCGGAGCGCGGACGGGTCGCCCGGGACCTGCACGACAGCCTCGGACACCACCTGACCGCGGTCAGCATCCAGCTGGAGAAGGCGGCGGCGTTCCGGGAGCGGGATCCGGTGGCGGCCGATCAGTCGGTACGGGCGGCGCGCGACTCGGCGGCACGCGCCCTGCACGAGGTGCGCGGCGCGGTACGGGCGTTGTCGGCGCCGTTCTCGCTGACCGGCGCGCTGGCCGACCTCGCCGGCGAAGGGGTGGACGTGGCGGTCCTCGGCGACGAGCCGGACCTGCCGCTGGCGGCGCGGATCGCGGTGTTCCGGGCGGCGCAGGAAGGCGTGACGAACGCCCGCCGGCACGCGGGCGCCGGCCGGGTCACGGTCCGGGCGACGTTCGGCGGCGGCACGGCGCGGCTGGTCGTCGCCGACGACGGGCACGGCTTCGCGGCCGGCGCGGCCGAGGGCTTCGGGCTGCGGGGCATGCGGGAGCGGCTGGCCGCGGTCGGCGGCAGCGTCGCCGTCACCACCGGCCACACCAGCCGAGACGCGGACACCGGCGAAGTCGCAGGCACCGGCGGAGGCACGGACACCGGCCGCGCCACCGCAGACGCGGCGACCCACCGCAGCGGCGACGGCGGCCCCGCGGCCACCGAGCACCGCAACAGCAGCGCGGCCACCGGCCGCAGCGGCGGAGACACGGGCACCGGCCGCGCCGGCGGAGACACGGACAACGGCCGCAGCGGCGAGGACGGCCCCACGGCCACCGAGCACGGCGACGGCGGCGACGGCGGCACCACGACAACCGGGCACGGCAACGGCGGCGTGGCCACCACGTACAGCGGCGGCGGCGCGGCCACGAAGCGCGCCGGCGGCGGGCCCGGGGTCACCCTCACCGTGACGGTGCCGGCGGCATGACGGCCGTCCGGGTCCTCGTCGTCGACGACCAGCAGCTGGTCCGCGACGGCATCGCGTCGCTGCTGGGCATCCAGCCGGGGATCGACGTCGTCGGCACCGCCGCCGACGGCGCCGAGGCGGTCGCGAAGGCCCTCGACGCCGCGCCGGACGTGGTGCTGATGGACGTCCGCATGCCGGTCATGGACGGTGTCGAGGCCACCCGGGAGCTGTGCGAGCGGCTCCCGGGCTGCCGGGTCGTGATGCTCACGACGTTCGACGACGACGAGTACGTGACGCGGGCACTTCGGGCCGGCGCCGGCGGCTACCTGCTCAAGGACCTGGCCGCCGCCGACCTGGCCGCGGCGGTCCGCCTCACGCACGCCGGGGTGGCGCCGCTCGCCGCCGGGGTCGCCGCCCGGCTCGCCGCCGCGACCCCGGACCCGCCGGCCCCGGCGGGCGGCGCGCTCACGGCCCGGGAGGTGGAGATCCTGCGCCTGGTCGCGACGGGCGCGACGAACCGCGAGATCGGCCGGGCCCTGTTCGTCAGCGAGGGCACGGTGAAGAACCACGTGTCGCGGGTGCTGACCCGGCTCGGCCTGCGCGACCGTACCCAGGCCGCCCTCTACGCCCGCGAGCACGGCCTCCTCGCTGAATGAGCACACCGCCGCGGTCCCGCCTTCAGTGGCTGACGGGCACGCCGCGGACGTAGACGGCGCGGATGTCGTGCAGGGCGGCGGGGTCGCGCAGCGGGTCGCCGGCGACGATCAGGAGGTCGGCGTCGAAACCGGGCGCGACGCGGCCCTTCCGGTCGCCGAGCCCGCACACCGCCGCGGCGACCGACGTGACCGCGCGGAGCGCGTCGACCGGCGTCATGCCGATCCCGGCGAGCTGCGCGACCGCCCACCGCACGACGTCCGGCGGTTTGATCGGGGCGATGCCCGCGTCGGTGCCGGCGGTGATGACGGCGCCCGCCTCGTACATGCGGCGACTCCCGGCATGCAGCAGCGGCAGGCGGGACAGGACCGCCGGCGGCGGGCTGAAGCCCGGGACCGGCCTGACGCCGATCGTGATGCCGAGCGCCACCCCCCGCGCCACGATGGCGGCGAGCACCGCGTCGGGGACCGGGTCGACGCTGTCCGCGGTCATGAACGACACGTGCTCCAGCCCGTCGACCCCGGCCGCGAGGGCGTCGGTGATCGCCTGGGTGCCGTGCGCGTGCGCGGTGACGGGCAGCCCGAGCCGGTGCGCCTCGTCGACCGCGGCTCGCAGCTCGGCGACGCCGAACTGTGACCGCTCCGGCAGGGTGCCCGGCGTGAGGTTGCCGCCGCTCGCCATGATCTTGACGATGTCGGCGCCGCGTTCGGCGCGCTCGCGGACCGCGGCCCGGACCCGGGCGGCACCGGCAGCGGTGGCACCGCCGAGGAAGTGGCAGTGCCCGCCGGGTGTGGTGATCGGCGGCCCGGCGGCGACGATCGTCGGCAGCGTCGGGTCGCCCGCCACCGCGTCGCGCAGCGCGAGGGCGAGGTAGCCGCGGTCGCCGAGGTCGCGGACCGTGGTCACGCCGCCGCGGGTGGCGTGCCGGGCGGCGGCGGTCATCGCGGCGAGCGCCGCCGCCGCGTCGCGGCCCGCGAGGGCGCCGACCGGGTCGGTGGACGCGTCGAACGCCAGGTGCACGTGGGTGTCGACGAGCCCGGGCAGGATCGTCGCGTCGCCGAGGTCGACGACGGCCGCCCCGGCGGGCACGGGCGCGCCGGTGCCGGCGGCGGTGATCCGGCCGCCGTCGACGATCACGACCGGGTCGGGGGTCAGGGAGCCGGCGGCGCCGTCGAACAGCCGCGCCGCGCGCAGGACGATGGTCACGGCGCTCAGGATGCGCCCGCACCGCCGTCCGGCGCATCAGTGCTACCACGGAGGTGCCACTCAGCCGCGCGGGCCGAGAGGGCGCGGCGCTCCTCGTCGCTGTGCGCCGCCGCGGCGGCCCGCCGGAACAGCTCCGCGGCGCGCGCGTGCTCGCCGAGCCGCCCGGTGAGGTCGGCCTCCACCGCCAGGGCGTGCGGGTGCCCGTCGAGCGCGCGGACCGCGGCGAGCAGCGCCAGGCCTTCCCGCGGCCCGTACGCGTAGCCGTGCGCGACGGCCCGGTTGAGCTCGATCACCGGTGACGGCTGCGCGGCGGCGAGCCGGTCGTAGCACGCGGCGATCCGCGCCCAGTCGGTCAGGTCCGGCGAAGGGGCGGTGGCGTGGCAGGCGGCGATGCGGGCCTGCAGCGCGTACGGGCCGTCGGCCGTCACCCGCCGCAGGACCTCGACAGCCTCGGCGATCGCGGCGTGGTCCCAGCGGCCGCGGTCCTGCCGGTCGAGGGTGAGCAGCTCGCCGTCCGCGCCGCGGCGGGCGGCGCGCCGCGAGTGCTGGAACAGGAACAGTGCCAGCAGCGCCGGCACCTCCGGCTGGCCCGGCATGAGCCGCTCGACGAGCCGCGCCAGGCGGATCGCCTCGTCCGCGAACGCGGGTTCGCCGTCGGCGTTGTAGCCCTGCGTGAACAGCAGGTACAGCACGGCCAGGACGCCGGGAAGGCGTTCGGTGAGCGCCCGGCCGGCCGGCACCCGGAACGGGATGCCGGCCGCCGCGATCTTCGACTTGGCCCTGGTGAGCCGCCGGGTCATCGCGGACTCGGTGACGAGGAACGCCCGGGCGATGTCGGCGGTCGGCACCGCGCAGATGGTGCGCAGCGTCAGCGCCACCCGCGCCTCGAGCGGCAGCGCCGGATGGCAGCAGGTGAAGATGAGCCGCAGCCGGTCGTCGAGCTCGCCCGGGACCGCTTCCTCGGCAGGGGTCAGCACAGCGATCTCCTGCACCTTCCGGCGTTCCACGGCGGCGCGGCGCAGCACGTCCACGGCCCGGTTGCGGGCGACCGTCATCAGCCACCCGCCCGGGTTGTCCGGCACGCCGTCGCGCGGCCACCGCTCCAGGGCCGCGGCGAGGGCGTCCTGCGCGCAGTCCTCGGCCAGGGCCCAGTCGCCGGTGACCCGGATCAGCGTGGCGACGATCCTCGGATAGGCGTCGACGGCCGCCGCCGCGACCGGATCGCCGTCAGCCGGCGGGTTATGCAAAGGTCGCGAACGGCCGCAGCTCCAGCCGCCCGGCCCGCGCCATCGGGTGGGCCCGGGCGACCTCGATCGCCTCGTCCAGGTCGGCGCACTCCAGGATGTCGAACCCGACGATGACCTCCTTGGTCTCGGTGAACGGGCCGTCGGAGACGAGCAGCTCACCGTTGCGGACCCGGACGGTCGTCGCGGCGGACGTCGCGGCCAGCTGGTGGCCCGTCACCCGCCGCCCGGCGCCGTCGTGCCCGGCGACCCAGGCGACGATGTCCGGCTCGGGCGCCGGGTCGGTGTCGGGCTCGGTGTCGGTGCAGACGAACATCATGTACTTCATGGTGACGGGCCCTTCGTTCGACGGGATCTCACCATGTTGACGAGCGGGACCCCGCCGACCGGACAGCATGCGCGGAAAAAATTACGCGAGCTGGAAGCGGGACACGACCTGCTGCAGCTCCGCCGACATGCGGGCGAGGTCGTCGGCCGACGTGCGGGTCTGCGTGACGCCGTCGTTGGTGACCTGGCTCGCCTGCGCGACGCCGCTGATGTTGCTGGCGATCTCGTTGGCGCCGGACGCGGCCTCGGCGACGTTGCGGGTCATCTCGTTGGTGGTGGCGCTCTGCTGCTCGACGGCGGCGGCGATCGTCGTGGCGTACTGGTTGGTCTCGTCGATGACGGCCGCGATCTGGGTGACGGCGGCGACGGCGGCGGCCGCGTCCTGCTGGATCGCGTCGATGCGGGCGGAGATGTCGCTGGTCGCCTTGGCGGTCTCCTGCGCCAGGTCCTTCACCTCACCGGCGACGACGGCGAAGCCCTTGCCGGCGTCGCCGGCCCGCGCCGCCTCGATCGTCGCGTTCAACGCCAGGAGGTTCGTCTGCTCGGCGATCGCGGTGATCGCCTTCAGGACGGTGGTGATCTCGCCGCTGGAGTGGCCGAGCTTGCGGATCGTCTCCGACGCCTGCTGCGCGGTCACCACGCCGCCGCCGGCGACCCGGGCGGCGTCGGCGGCGCTGCGGGCGATCTCGGCGATGGCGGCACCCATCTCCTCGGTGCCGGCGGCGACCGTCTGGACGCTGCTGGACACCTCCCCGGCCGACCGTGACACGACGGCGGCCTGGGTGCTGCCGTCCGCCGCGCTGACGGCGATCTGGTTGCTCACCGCCGACAGCTCCTGCGCCGCCCCGGCGAGCGACGCGCTGCTCGCGCCGACGGCGAGCACCGACTCGCGCAGCTGTCCGGTGGCGGTGTTCAGGGCGCCCGCCATCGCGCCGAGCTCGTCGGCGCCGGCGACGTCCGCGGTCCGGGTGAGGTCCCCGACGGCGATCCCGGCGACGACGTGCCCGACCTGCGACACGGCCCGGACCAGCTGACCGGCGACCATCAGCGCGAACAGGACCGCCAGGGCGAGCCCCGCGACGAGCAGCGCCCACGTCCAGCGCTGCGCGTTGTCGTACGCGTCGCGGACCCGGTCCCGGCGGTGCTCCGCGGCGACGCGCTCCGCCTCCCCCGTCCGCTGCACCAGGTCGAACACCTTCGAGGCGAGCGGGGCGGTGACGTCGTCGCGGATCCGTTCGATCTCGGCGAGGTTCCCCGCCCTGCTGGCCGCGAACAACTGCGTCGTGACCGCGTCGTGGTAGCCGGCGAACGCCGCCGCGATCTCGTCGGCGCGGGCCGGCGTGCCGGTCGTCCCGCGGTATGTGGCCAGGTCCGCGGCGAAGCCGGTGGCGGCCGAGGCGACCTCCTGCTCGTACGTCGCCTTCTTCGCCGGGTCGGTGCTGAGCGCGTGGTTGAGCGCGGCGACGCGCACGGTCGAGATGTCGTTGCGGGCCTCGCTGAGCCCGGCGACCGGCAGCAGCCCGCGGACGTACAGCGCCTCCGCCTCCGTCTTGAGCTCGTGCAGCCGCACCGACGCGAGGGCCGCGCCGGCGACCGCGACGACGCCCAGGATCGCCACCACGAGCAGCACCTTGGTGCGGACCGCCCGGTTCGCGAGCCAGCGCGTCATCTCCATCACCTCGAGGTTCAGATCGGTTGCGGTCAGGTGCACCTGAGGTGACTCCCCGCACCGTTTCGCCCGCTGCACCAGGGGCACCACTACTGGTGGGTGCCGGCAGCGGCACCGGACCGACCTTCTGTGATTGGGGTTCGCCATGGGACTGAGCGACAAGATCGACAACCAGGCGGAAGAGACCGCCGGCAAGGTCAAGGAAGGCGCGGGCAAGGCCACCGGCAACGAGCGGCTCGAGGCCGAGGGCAAGGTCGACAAGGCCTCGGGCAGCCTCAAGCAGGCCGGTGAGAAGGTCAAGGACGCGTTCAAGGACTGAGCGCGGTGAAATAAGGCCTGCGTCCCGCCGGGACGCAGGCCTTTCACATGTCCGGCTACAGGTCCAGGACCAGGATCGTCTCGGTCAGCAGCCGGCGGGCGAGGACGACGCCGTCGTCCGTCGACAGGCCGGGCAGGTCCGCGATCGCGTGCGCCCGGCCGTCGAGCAGTGCCCGGACCGCCGCCACGCAGACCGCCGGCATCGTGACCGTCCGGTCCGGTGCCGCGATCGCGACGTGCCCCGGGTCCGGCTCCGTGACCTGGATCCGCAGGCCGGGCCGCAGCCGGACCCGGTCGCCCGCGGCCAGCCGCGCGAGCGCCGCCGCCTGCGCGACCGGCCGCAGCGGCGCCGGCCGGGCCCCCGCTCCGCGGCCGCGGCGCCACCGGTCGGCGACGTCGTCGGGG
>NZ_BAAAQD010000047.1:0-72118 GCF_039531485.1 Dactylosporangium maewongense
GTGTAAGACCTCAACGAGAGTCCTCTCGGACGAGGCAGTCGTCGGTGAAGCAGGAACCCCCTGGGGTGACCCAGGGAATCCCCGCCCTTTAGGGCGGGGAGGACTGTCAAGGTAGCTCCTGCTTCGGCACACGCCGTCGGTCGGCGACCCGCGAAACTACCGCACCAGGGCAACCGCGCCGCGGTGCCCGCCCCCGCCGTGACGGTCGCCTTCAA
Organism: Dactylosporangium maewongense; assembly: GCF_039531485.1. Classification (NCBI taxonomy): domain Bacteria; kingdom Bacillati; phylum Actinomycetota; class Actinomycetes; order Micromonosporales; family Micromonosporaceae; genus Dactylosporangium; species Dactylosporangium maewongense. The sequence continues at coordinate 216 of NZ_BAAAQD010000047.1, forward strand.
GCACGACCCGACGGCCTGACGGAGCCGCAGGCCACCCGTCGGGATCGCCCGGGCCGGCCGACAGCCGGCGCTGCCGAGCGCCCATGGCGTCACATGCGGGCGCGGAGCACGTCTATCTCGCAGCCCGGTTTGGACGGGTCGAAGCCGTGCTCGACCAGCCAGCGGACGTTCAGCAGGCTGCGCAGCGACCACCACGCGCGGATCGCGTCGAGGTCGGCGCCGGGGCCGTAGCCGGCGATGACGTCGTCGAGGTGCTCCTCGTGGCCGAGCGTCAGGCTGGCGAGGTCGAACATGGCGTCGCCCCGGCTCGCCTCGGACCAGTCGAGCACGCCGGTGACCTCGTCGCCGTCGACGAAGACGTGGGAGATGTGCAGGTCGCCGTGGGTGAACGCGGGTGTCCACGGGCGGAGCGCGGCCTCGGCGACCTGGCGGTTGCGGGTGACGAGGTCGGTGGGGAGGACGTCGTTCGCGATGAGCAACGTGCACTCGGTGTCGAGGTCCGCGGCGATGGCGTCGACGGTGCAGCCGGGCCAGGGTGGCAGGGGCGCGTCGTGCAGCTTCCGCACGGTGGCGCCCGCCGCGGCCCACGCCGCCGGCGACGCGGTCGACGGCTCGCCGAGACGGCCGAGCGCCACCCCTGGGAGGGCGGCGAGCGCGAGCACGGGCGGCCTGCGCCACAGGACCTCCGGCGTCGGGACGGGCGCAAGGGTCATCGCCTCGACCTCGATGTCGACGCGTGCCTGATCGGTGTCGACCTTCAGGAACACGTCACCGACGCGCAGCGTCGCGCGCTCGTGATGGGCGATGACCACCTCGATCCGATCCATGGCTGCCATTTTCGTGCAAGGACCCCGGACGTCGCCACGCAATTGGGATTCAGCGGACGGCGGCCGCCTGGCGCGTGAAGCCTGCCGCCTCCTGGCGCAGCGAAGACCGCATCAGCCCGCCGAGCACCGCCATGACGCCGGACAGCGGGCCGTCGGTCTCGATGACGAGTCCCATCCGGGTGCCCGAGCCGGCCGGCTCCAGCAGGTGGCGGCCGGTCAGGCGCAGCCCCTTGCGGCTGGTCTCCCAGGTGAACTCGCGCTCCGGCTCGAGCCGGGTCACGGTCCAGACCGCGCTGCTCTGCGCCGGCTGCTTGATCCGGGCGGTGCTGCCGACCCGCAGCTCGCCGCCGTCGAGCCGCTCCAGCCGCTGCACGGTCGGCAGGAACTTCGGCCAGTCCTCGACCTCGGTGGTCAGGCGCCACATCAGGTCGACCGGCGCGTCAATTCGGGTGAATTCCTCGTAGCGCATGTGGCCACTGTACCATCTGGTACATGTCTGAGTCCCGTGACGATCTGCTCGCCCGCGTCCTCGAGTTCGCGGCCCGCGACGGGCTGGCCGACCGCAGCCTGCGGGAGATCGCGACCGGCGTCGGCACCAGCCACCGGATGCTGCTGTATCACTTCGGCTCCCGGGAGGGACTGCTCGCGGCCGTCGTCGGCGCGATGGAGGCCCAGCAGCGCGCCACGATGGCCGCCCTCGCCGAGACCGCGGCGACCCCGGCCGAGCTGATGACCGGCGTGTGGCAGGCCGTGTCGAGCCCCGAGGTCCGCCCGTTCGTGCGGCTCTTCTTCGAGGTGCTCGCCCTCACCACCCGCGGCGGCGCACCGGGACCGGACGGCCTCACCGCGAGCTGGCTCGACGACGCGGAGAAGGCCGGCGAACGCCTCGGCATCGAGACCGACCGGGCGTCGCTGCGGCTGGGCGTCGCCGTCACCCGCGGCCTGCTCGTCGACCTCGTCGCAGGCGAGGACCCGGCCGAGGTCGACGCCGCCTACGCCCTCTTCATCCAGCTCGCCGCCGACCCGAAGCAGTGATCGGGTATCGGGCGAGTTCGACGACCTGACCGTGACGGTGCCGTGCTGCCACGCCCGGACAGCGCTGGGGTTCGACTGGCCGTGCGGCTCCGCAAGGTTCGAGGCTGTGGCACCTGAAATCGTGGGGTCACGAACGGCCGTCTCAGCCGATCGAGTCAGCTGAAGGGGCGGACCTTTGCGAGGAGTTCGGTGGGGGAGCCGGTGAAGCCGGCGCCGGCCAGTTCGAGGGCCTGGGTGGCCGCGGCCGGTTCCAAAGCGTCGAAGCCGGCGGCCAGCAGCTCCGCCACGATCGAGCGGAGGCGGGGGACGGTCGTGGGGGCCGGGCCGGCCAGGGCGTCGGTGATGCCCAGCAGCTGCGGCACCCGCCGCGGGCGGGCCGCGACCAGTGCCGCCGCGTCGTCGGTGGTCGCGTAGGGGACCTGCACGGGGGCCATGCCGCGCGGGCGGATCAGCACGCCGCGGCCGGGTGGGTCGGCGGTCACGTACGCCTGCGGGATCTTCACCACGGTGTTGAACAGGTGGGCGCGCGGCTGGCGCGGGCCCAGCAGCAGGCCCGCGCCGGAGCGGCCGGCCTCTGCGGCGAAGCTGCCCGGCGGTGGTGCGGCCAGGTCGTCGACGGCGGCTGCGACGACCATCCCGAGGTGCGCGGGGTCCGTTTCGAGGAGGAACTCGCGCAGGACAGCGCCCGCGTCGCCGCGCAGCAGGTGCTCGGCGTCGTCGACGAGGACGACGCACCCGGTGGTGCCGGCGGCGGCGAGGGCCAGCTGCGCCTGGCGGACGGAGGGCTGCCGGACCCCCAGGATGGCCGCGACCCCCGGTACACCGGACAGCGCGTGCAACGGTGAGGTCCGCACCGGCGCGAGGATCACGACCTGCGTGCCGCGTGACAGCAGGTCCAGGGCGATGCCGAGCAGGGCGGTGCTGCGCCCGCTGCGCCGCTCGCCGGTGACGTAGAAGCCGGGGCCCTCGGCGGTCAGGTCGACGCCGAGCAGGTGCAGGTCGTCACCGCCGACGCCGGCCGGAACCCAGGACGGGGAGGTGCCGCCGGCGCCGGCCGGGATCCCGGACGGGGAGGAGTCACGGGGCAGGGTCGCGGCCGAGGCGACGCTGATCTGGTCCGGCAGCTCGTCGACCCGCCACGGGCGGATGGTGACCGCGGCGGCGGTGACACCGGGGTCGGCGACGGCGACCTGGACGATGCGGTGCCGGCCGGTGAGCCGGATCGCCTGCCCGGGGCGCTGGTCGCCGGGCACGGCGGTCGCCGGGATGCCGAGCAGCGCGTGGTCCCCGGGTGCGAACGGCAGCGCGAGCAGGTCCCGTGACGACTCGGTCAGCGCCCGGAAGCGGCCCGACGTCAGCAGTGCGCCGCTGCCGGCGACCGCGACGTGCACGCCGACGGCCGGGCCCTTGCGGGCGATGCGGACCAGCGCGTCGTACAGGGTGCCGTGGTCGACCTCGCCGAACGTCTGCAGCCATGTGTCCCAGTCGTCGACCAGCAGCAGCGTGCGGGGGCCGCCGCCGCGCTCCCGCTCGCGGATCAGCGCCTCGAGGCGGGCCAGCAGCCGCGCGCCGCGGTCCAGCTGGCCGGCGTCCACGACCGCGCCGCAGTGCGGCAGGGCCGCGAGGTCGCCCAGGGTGCCGCCGCAGTCCATCACATAGATGTGGATTTCGCCGGTACGAAGGGCCGCTGCCGCCACGGTCCGCAGGAAGGTGCTCCGGCCGGACCGGGGGCGGCCCGCGACGAGCAGGTTGGTGCCCTCGTGCAGGTCCCAGACGGCGGCGGGCTGGGCGCGCAGCTCCGGCTGGTCCTCCCGCCCGAACACCAGGCCGGACGGTGCGGACAGGGGCACCGAGGACAGCGGCAGCGCCGCCGACAGCTCGTCCAGCCATGGCCGCTCCGGTCCGCTCACCCCGGCGGCGGGCGCCGCCGCGCGGACCGCGTCGACGAGCACGTCCACGTCGCGGGCGGCGCTGCGGGCGGCGTCGGCCGGCGGGTACCCCAGGCGCGGCCACGGCGAGCGGATCAGCCGGACCCGTTCGCCGGGCGCGCGGCGGGTGCCGCCGCCGAGGAACGCGGACTGGAACAGCACCAGGTCGGTGTCCTCGCCGCGGCGCAGGTACGCCTGGCCCTTCCCGGTCAGGGTGCTGGCGTCGGGCCGGCCGATGACGTCGAGGGAGTGCTCGGCCGGCAGGTGCAGCGCGACCTGCAGGTTGATGTTGGGCCGGATCTCCGCCGGCACCACCCCGCGCGGCGTCTGCGTGCCGATGACCAGGTGCAGGCCGAGGGACCGGCCGACGGTCGCGACGTGCACCAGCCGGGTCAGGATCTCCGCCGGCAGCTGCTCCTTGAGCATCGCGAACTCGTCGATGACGACCAGCAGCCGCGGCAGCCGCGGCGGGCAGCCGGGCGGCAGGGTGCCGGCGTCGGCGCGCTGCTGGTACAGCTCCAGCTTCTCCACCCCGGCCGCCGCGAGGTACCGCTGCCGCCGGTCGAGCTCACCGGCGAGCGAGTCCAGCGCCCGCATCACCTGCCGGCCGTCGAGGTTGCTGATGCTGCCGACGGTGTGCGGCAGGTCGGCGAACGCCGCGAACGCCGCGCCGCCCTTGAAGTCGACGAGGACGAACCCGAGCTCGTCGGGGCGGTTGGCGAGGGCGAGCGCGCCGATGAGGCTCTGCAGGAACGCGGACTTGCCCCAGCCGGTCGCGCCGGCGACGAGCAGGTGCGGCCCGTGTGCGGCGATGTCGACGTTGAGCGGCCCGTCGCCGGTGCGGCCGATCGCGACCCGGGTCTGCCGCGGCCGGCGCCGCCACCGGGCGTCGAGGTCGGCCGTGTCGGCGAGGTCGAGCAGCGCCACCTCGGCCGGCATGCCGCCGCCGGCGTGCTGGGTCTCCGGGTCGCGCAGCGGCGCGAGCGCCCGCCCGGCCCGCTCCGCGGCGACGGCGCTGACCTGGTCGGCGACGACCCCGTCGAGGTCCGGCTGGTGCATGCGGCGCAGCCGGACCCGTGCGGCGTCGGTGAAGTCGACGGTGATCGGGCAGCGGTACGGCAGCTGCCCCACCGCGACGATGAACACGCCGGCGTCCGGGCCGTGGGCGAGGACGTCGGCGAGCCCCGGCACGTCGAACTCGGGCAGGTTGTCGACGACGACGAGCCAGTTGTGCCCGAACCGGCGCGGCTGCGCGTCGGGGCGGCGCCGGGCGGCGACGACCGCCGCCAGGGTCTCCACCTGGTGGGTGAGCGTCGCGGTGTCCACGCCGACGCGGGCGAGCGGACCGGTGTCGGGGCGGGCGTGTGGCAGCCACCGCACCCAGTCCCAGGAGGCGGCGGCGCCCGTGTCGTCGGCTGCGTCGCCGGCCCTGGTCAGCACGGCGACGCTGAGGTCGGCGGGGCCGCTCTGCACGACCGCCTGCAGCAGCAGCCACCGGGCCAGGGCGCGGGCCTGCGCGCGCGGGCCGGCGATCCCGACGGTGCCGGCCGTGCCGAGGTCCGCGAGGACCGGCACCTGCGGCTGCACCGGCTGCTGCACCGGTGGCGCGTCCGGGGAGGCGGACGGGTCGCGGACCGTGATCTGGCTCGGCTGGTCGGCCACGCCGATGCGCAGCCGCAGGAAGTCGTCGTGGGTCGGCCGGCGCTGCCACAGCCGCGCGTCGTGGTGCTGGGCGAGCAGGACGGTGCCGGCGACGTCCGGCGACTGCTCCAGCAGTCGCTGCCGCTCCTCGGTGAGCAGCGCGGTCAGCTCGGCCTGCCGGTCGTCGCTGGCGGTGCGGAACCGCTGCTGCTCCCGCCGGCTGTCGCTGCGCCCGCGCCACCACGTCCACACGCCGGTGGCCAGCAGCGTCACGGTGCTCACGCCGGAGAACAGCAGGAACATCGCGTTGTGCCACACGAGGAACGCGACCACGCCGAGGACGAGCCCGCCCGCGGCGCCGATGCCGACGGCGGCGGTCCCGCCGCGACGCTCGTCGGGGCGGCGCGGCAGGTCGACGGTGACCACCGGCGCGGCCGGCACGAACCGGTGCGGCCGGGTCACGCGCAGCGTGCCGTCCGGCAGGGGCCGCGCCGCGTCCGGCGCGTCGGTCGCCGGGGCGTCGGCCGGAAGGAGGTCAAGGACGAGCTCGTCGCGGCCGATCCGCAGCACCGCGCCCGGGACGAGCCGGGCGGGGGCGGTGAGCCTGGCCCCGTCGAGGGTGGTGCCGTTGGACGAGCCGGTGTCGGACACCTCGACCCCGCCGGGCCCGACCCGCAGCGCGGCGTGCCGGCGGCTGATCCCGGTGCCGGTCAGCTGCACGTCGTTGTCTGCGGTCCGCCCGATCGTGACGGTGCCCGTGCCGGGCAGCGCGAACACCACCCCGGCGTCGGGCCCGGCGACCACCCGCAGCCGCCGGCCGGCGGCCTGCCCGGTCGCCGGCGCGGCCGCGCCCGGACCGGTGCCGAGGGTGACGTGCAGGAGGGCGCCGGCTCGTACACCCGCATCCACCAGCGACGCGTCGGCGTCGAGGGGGCCGGCGGCCGTCGCCACCCCGACCTCGCCGGGCGTCGCGAAGTGCGCCGCCAGGGCCCGGGCCAGGTCCTCGACCCGCGCGTCCGGCTGCACCTCCGCGTGCAGCTCGTGCGCCGAACCGGACAACATCACCGTGACCGGGAACCGCACGCGTTTGCCCCCTCCAGAACCGTTGCGCTGAGGAAACTCGACGATCTCCACCGCGCGCAACGGTCCTCCGGTCAGTCCGGGCCGCCGTTCGTTGCGCCGCGGCCGTGTTCAACCGAGGTGCGGCCGCCAGTCGAACATGTCCGCGGGCGGTCGCCGGCATCGCCGCCTGCCTGACCGTTGACTGCGTTGCCGAACAGGCCGAGACTGCCGGAGCCGGCAGGACAGGGGCGACGGCGACGGGGGCGGCGATGAGCGGCGACGAACGGATCGAACGGGCCAGGGACGGCTACGCGCGGGCGGTGTACGGCGGCGACCCGGGCGGGCTGGACGGCGCCGAACGAGGACTGGACGCGGTCGAGGCCGACACGGCGCTGGCGCGCGGCCTGATCCTGCACGCGCGGTATCAGAACGCCGCCGCCGACACTGGTGCGTCGCCGACCGAGGACCCCGCCGAGCTGCGGCTGTTCGAGCGGGCGCTTGAGCTGTACCGGACGCTGGGGGACACCCGCGGCGAGGCCGAGGCGCTGTTCTGGGTCGGTTGCGTGCACCAGTTCATCCGGCATGACGACGAGGTCGCGGTGCCGTTCCTGGAGCGGTCCCGCCTGCTGGCGGAGCGGACCGGCGACAAGCCGACCTGGTCGGAGGCGCTGCGGCACCTGGGCATCGCGGCGCACCGGGCCGGCCGGCTGGACGAGGCACGCGAGCGCCTGGAGGAGTCCTCCCGCCTGCGCCGCGAGATCGGGGCCCTGCCGGGCGTGGCCTCCAACATGATCGGGCTGGCCTACATCGCCGCCGCCCAGGACCGCCGCGAGGACGCGCTCGCCACCCTCGACGAGGCGCACGCCCTCGCTGACGCCAACGGCGCCCACGCCATCGTCCGCCACATCGAGCAGGCCCGAGCGCAGCTCTGACGGGCGGATCCGCGTAGCCTGACGGCCCGCATTGCTACCCGTGACCATCCGCAGGCGCTCACGCGGGTCCCGGCCTGCGCCAGGACGGGACCCGCACCGGGACCGCCGCGCGGCGGTCAGCAGCGTGGCACGCCGGGGATGAAGCCGTCGTAGCCGGTGAGGACGTAGGCGTCGGCGATGAACCGGCCGGAGCCGATCCGGTCCCAGATGTTGCTGGTGCCGTACGTGCCGTCGACCGTCGTGCCCGTCGTCTGGCAGCCGATCGTCACGGCGACCCCGTCGGCGACCGTGTCGACGGGGGCGTAGTTCGTGCCGGGGCCGGACCGCACGGTCAGCGGCGTGCCGGAGGTGTTCACCGTGCCGTTCGCGGAGCCGGACGGGCACCCGTTGTCGCTGGTGTAGTTCTTCGTGCCCCAGTACAGCGCCTGCGTGCCGTTGAACTTGATCTTCACGGCGGTGCCGCCGGAGCGCTGCTCGTAGTGCAGGTGGGGTCCGGTCGAGCCGCCGGTCGTGCCGACGTAGCCGATGACCTGGCCGTAGCGGACGGTCTGGCCGACGGACGCGTTGAAGCGGCTCAGGTGGGCGTAGTAGGTGGTGTACCCGCCACCGTGGTCGATCCGCACGTACTTGCCGTAGCTGGTGTTGCCGAGGTCGGTCACCCGGTCGACGGTGCCGGACGCGCTGGCCACGACGGGGTCGCCGTCGTCGTTGGCGCGGTTGAAGTCGATGGCGTTGGCGGGGCTGTGGTCGGAGCGGGTCTGACCCGACCACACCTGGCCGCACGGGAACGGGACCTTGAACGTGGGCGCCGCGAGCGCGGCGGTCACCGGGACGACCGCGGCGGCGGCACCCACCATGACGGTGAAGGCGCGGATCATTGCGCGCCGGGACGGACGCAGATTCACCATGCGCCACACGATATCGTCAGATATCTATGAATACGCCTAAAGGTTTCGGCAAGACATGAGCCACAACCATCGGTTGTACGTGTTTACGGTGTACCGGTGGACACGGAGGGGCTGCGGTCGTTCGTCCGGGCGGCCGAGCTCGGGCAGTTGCGCCATGCGGCGCTCGAGCTGGGGGTGACGCAGCAGGCGGTCTCGAAGCGGATCGCCGCGCTGGAGCGGGAGCTGGGCGTGCGGCTGTTCAACCGCACCGCCCGCGGCGTGGAGCTGACGCCCGACGGGCAGGCGTTCCTGCCGCACGCCCGGGGGATCGTCGCGGCGGTCGAGCGGGCCGTCACCGCCGTCAGACCCGGCTTCCGGGCGCTGCGGATCGACGTCCTCGGGCTGCGCAGCGCGCAGGCGGTGGTGCTGCACGAGTACTGGCGGTCGCACCCCGGCACGAACCTCGACGTGGTGACGCTGCGGGTCGACGATCCGCGGACGGCGGCCGCCGCCGTCGCGGCCGGTGACGTGGACGCCTCGTTCCGGACCGTCACCGAGCCCGCCTCGCTGCCGCACGAGCTACGGATGATCCACGCGTTCGACTCGCCGCTGGAGCTGCTCACCGGGCCGCGGCACCCGCTCGCCGCCGCGCGGGAACTGACGCCGGAACAGCTGCGCGGGCACCGGATCTGGGTGCCGGGCATCGCGCCGCGCAGCGAGTGGGCCGACTTCTACGACCAGCTGACCATCGCCTTCGACCTGCGCCTGGACGCGGCGGGACCACACTTCGGCGACGAGGTCCTCCTGGACGTCCTCGCCGGGTCCGCGGACGTCGCCACACTCGTCGGCTCGCGCGACCGGTACATCTGGCCGACCGGCCACGACCTGCGCCGCATCCCCATCGTGGACCCCGCGATCGTCTACCCGATCTCGCTCATCCTGCCGCGGACCAACCCGCACCCGGGGCTCCGCGGGATCGTCTCGCACCTCGACACCCTGCCGAAGCCCGCCGCGCCGCTCTGGCGACCGTCATGGACCGTGGAAGGACCACCACATGCCCGATGACCTGCTCATGCGCATCCGCAGCGCGGAGTTCCAGGCGATGTCCGAGCGGGTGCTGCGGGTCACCGAGCTCACCTCCCGCCTGAACGTCCTGCCGTTCGACGACGAACGGGGCAAGGCGGAGCTCCTCGAACAGATCCTCGGCCGGCCGCTGCCCGCGAAGGTGACGATCTACCCGCCGTTCTACACCGACCACGGCCTGCGCCTGGAACTCGCGGAGCGGGTGTTCATCAACCAGAACTGCACGTTCCTCGACTACGCCGGCATCCGGCTCGGCGAGCGCGTGATGATCGGCCCGAAGGCCACGTTCATCACCGTCGGCCACCCCGTCGACCCCGCGCCGCGCCGGGAGTGGCTCACCGGCGCGCCGATCGACGTGGCCGAGAACGTCTGGATCGGCGCCGGCGCCACGATCCTGCCCGGCGTCACCATCGGCCGCGACGCCGTCATCGCGGCGGGCGCCGTCGTGGCCGACGACGTCCCGGCGGCGACGCTGGTGACCGGCCCCAAGGCCACCGTGCGCCGGAAGTGGCAGGGCTGAGGCGTGTTCCGCCGCGCTACGCCCCCGGCTTTCGCGCGGCGACGGCGGTGGGCGCCGATGCTGCCGGCCCGGGTTCCATGGACGACCGGACCGTACGCAGGTTCGTGCGGACCGCGACGCTGAGCATGAACACGCCGCACACGGCCTGCTCGACACGCAGCCAGGTCGGGAACGCGTTCGGCCAGGCGACGACGCCGACGATGGCCGCCAGCACCACCATCGAGATGATGCGCAGCCGGCGGAACGAGCCCCGATCGCCGGCGGCCGCGCGGCGGGCCAGGAAGAGCAGCACCGCCGCGCTCGCCGCGACCAGCGGCGTGCGGATCCAGACGGCCGAGGTGACGAGCGCCGGGTTGTGACGCATCACCACCGCGGCGACGACGGTGGACAGGCTGATCGTCAGGAAGGCTGCCAGCAGCTTGACGACGGTGTGCAGGTGGTCGTTTCCCATGCCGCCCAGACTGCTTCCCAGGGGCGCGGTGAGGCATCGGCGCGCGGGTAGAAGTCGTCTCTCCACCCGCAGGTGGAGACGCGCCTCTACCGACGGGTCGACGCCGGCACGGCGGCACCCGTTTAGGGTCGAAGGGTGCAGACGGAGGATCCCGCGTTGACCCGTCTCCGGGTCGTACGGTGGATGCAGTTGCTGACGCCGCTGATGCTGGCATGGTTCGTGTGGGCCGCGGCCACCGCCGAGCCCGGATTCGGGCTGACCGGGAAGCGGCTGATCGTGGTGCTGGCCACCGCCGTGTTCGTGACCGGGGTGTTCGGCCGCAACGCGACCACCGAGCTGCCGGTCCGACCGGCGCATGTGGTCTTCGTCGGGGCGATGCTCGTCAGCTCGGTGGCGCTGGTGGCGGTGCAGCCGGGCGGTCCGGGCTCGGTGGCGGTGCTGGTCGCGGTGCTGTGCGCGGCGACCGCGCTGATGCCCGTCCGGGTGGCCGTCCCGGCGTTGATCGTGGCGTTCGTGGTGCTGGAGATGGTGGCCTCGATCACCGGGCAGGACTTCGGCTTCCTGGCCGTGCTCGCCGGGTTCGCCGTGCTGTTCGGCCTGCTGTACCTGGCGTTCCGGTTGGCCGAGTCGCAGCGTGAGACCAAGCGGCTGCTCGCCCAGCTGGAAGAGGGCCAGGCGGCGCTGGCCGAGGCGGCCGGGCTGGCCGAGCGGCAGTGGCTGGCCCGGGAGATGCACGACGTGCTCGCCCATTCGCTGTCCGGGCTGCTGCTGCACCTGGAGGGGGCGCGGATGCTGATCACCGAGGATCCGACCGACCCGCGCGTGCCCGTCGCCGTCGACCGCGCCCACCACCTCGCCCGCACCGGCCTGGAGGAAGCGCGCCGGGCCATCGGCACACTGCGCGACGACGACCTGCCCGGACCCGACCGGCTCGCCGCACTGGCCGAGCAGTTCACCCGCGACCAGGCCGTGCTGTGCGACTTCGCGGTGTCCGGCGAGCCGCACCCGCTGAAACCGGAGGCCCGGCTGGCCCTCTACCGGGTGGCGCAGGAGGCGCTGACCAACGTGACCAGGCATGCGTCGCCGACGCGGGTCTCGCTGCGGCTCGCCTACGAGTCGACGGACACCCGCCTGACCGTGGAGGACTTCGCCGACCGCCCGCCCGTGATCCCGGCCGAGACCGACGGCTACGGGCTGACCGGGATGCGCGAACGGGCCGAACTGCTCGGCGGCACCCTCAGCGCGGGCGCCACCGGCCACGGGTTCCGGGTCGAGCTGGTGGTGCCGGCATGATCCGGGTGCTGATCGCCGACGACCAGCGGGTGGTCCGCGAAGGGCTGAGCATGGTGCTCGGGTTGATGAAGGGCTTCGAGGTGGTCGGCACGGCCGCCGACGGCGACGAGGCGGTCACGCTCGCCCAATCCCTGCGACCCGATGTCGTGCTCATGGACCTGCGGATGCCCCGCTGCGACGGGATCGAGGCCACCCGCCGCCTGCGCACCGAGGCGCCCGAGGTCAAGGTGGTCGTGCTGACCACGTACTCGGACGACCGGTCGGTGCTGGACGCGTTCCGGGCCGGCGCCCGCGGCTACCTGACCAAGGACGCCGGCGGCGCACAGATCCACGAGGCGCTGCAACAGGTCCTGGACAACCACGCCGCCATCGACCCGGCCGTACAACGGCACCTCATCGATGCGATCGCCACCGCGCCGCCGCCACGGCCGGCGTTCCCGGACGGTCTCACGCCCCGCGAGGCGGAGGTGCTGTCGCTGATGGCCGGCGGCCTGTCCAACGCCGAGATCGCCGCCCACCTGGTCGTCAGCGAAGGCACCGTGAAGAGCCACGTCAACCACCTGTTCACGAAGATCGGCGCCCGCGACCGCGCCCAGGCCGTCACCTACGCCTTCCGTCACGGCTTGAACGCGTCATGAACCATCCCTGAAGGGGCCGTCGGCCGGGTCAGAAGACGTAGAAGCAGTAGTCGAAGCGGCGGCCTCGGTCGTAGATGGCACGCAGCCAGGGCCGCCTGACCTCGGGCAGGCGGGCCAGTACCTTGAGGAAGATCCGCCCGTCCGGATCGAGCCGGTGACTGGGGAACAGCGGCGGCAGCGCCTCCGGCGGGATCGGAACCGACAGCCCGACCGGTTTGACGTCGCGGTGGAACGCGAGGTGCCGCCATACGTCCCAGGCCAGCGGGACCGGCTTCACCGGCCGGGCCACCGGCCAGTGTTCGCCGGTCTGCGGATGCTCCGGGACGAGGGCGAGGTGGCCGTCGGCGGCCGGAAGGCCGGGCCCGGCCAGGACCAGGGTGCACTCGGACCGCGCGTTGACCGGGTCGACGAGACGGTCGAGGGTGGGCCGGAAGATGGCGGCGACCCGGTGATCCGGGATCAGGATCGGGTCGCCGCCCGAGGCGGCCAGCAGGTGCGCCAGCGCCGAGGCGACGGCGGCCGTCCACATCGGGTGCCAGCCGCCGTCCGGTTCGGACGGCGGGATGCCGGGCCGCTGGTCGATCAGGTCCCTCCAGTCGAGCACCGGGTGCGGACCGGGACCCTCCTCGATCACGTGGGTTGTCAGCGGCTCCAGCCACACCGCCTGCCACAGGCCGCAGTCGTCGATCCGGGTGGCCACCGGCGTGCCACAGGTGACGCAGACCATGTTGGGTTCGCTGCCGTCGAGGCCGCAGCATGCGGAGTCGCCCACCAGCGCCGGATCGATGAAGACGCCGCGGACGTCCCCCGGGGCGAGCAGCACCTGGCCGGCCGGTCCGTCGGAGATGGCGAACCTCGGCGCGTACCAGCCAAGTGCCTCGGCCTCACCAGCTTCGAGCTCGGCCCACCGGCGCCCCGGCGAGCCGGAGGGCAGCGGATCCATCGCGAATGTGCCGGGTTCCAGCAACGGGTCGAGTGAACCCGGCCCGTTGCCGTACCTCTGATACGTGTGGACGGGAAGCGCCACCCTTGACACCGGAACCGTCAGAGCGGCTCCGCAGCTCCGGCAGCCGTGAACCGTCATGTGACCGGCTCCCTCGCTGCGTCGGAGGACCGGTCCTCTTGGTCAGCGGGCGTCACGGCGTGAGGTTACCGATCTCGAGGATGCCCGGCCACGGAGTTGATGCGCCTCTGTGTTCGGAGGTCGCCGGCGGGAACTTCAAGCGGCTCTGTGCCTCAGTCGTCCTCGATGTATCCGGTGGCGGGGTCGACCTGGGCCAGGAAGCCGCGGATGTGCTCTCTGTGCTCGTCGAGTGACAGGTTCGGGGTCGGACTCACGCCGAATCCGTAGCCGGGGTTCGGCCCGCTCAGCCACGCGTAGTCGGTGCCGCCGAACTCGTTCGGGGTGAGGGCGAAAAGCTCTCCGTCAACTTCAAGCGTGAGTGAAGTCGCACCTTCGGTCACGGGGCACACGCCGGGCACGGCATTCGGATCGCCATCACCGTTGTCTGGGTAGATCGCCTTCACTCGACCATCTTCCCGCGCCTGCACGCCGGCGTTCCTGCTATAAACCGGCCGGAAGCGGGAAGACTGCGGATCTCCGGCGTCGAAGGGAGACGGCAGTGGCCAAGCGACGCAAGCTCGTCCGCACCTCACCCGATCGCGTCTTCGCGGTCCTGGCGGATGGCTGGATGTACGCCAGCTGGGTGGTCGGTGCGTCCCACATCCGGGACGTCGACGAGGGCTGGCCGGCGGTCGGGACCCGCCTGCACCACCAGGTCGGGCCGTGGCCGCTGCACATCACGGACGTGACCTCGGTGCGGGCGGTGGTCCCGGGCCAGATGCTCGAGCTGCACGCCCGGGCGTGGCCGATCGGCGCGGCGACGGTGCGGCTGGACCTCGAACCGGTCGAGGGAGGCACCCGGGTGACCATGGTGTACGAGCTGACCGAGGGCATCGGCCGGTACCTGCCGCGCCGGGTCCAGACGGCGCTGCTCGGCCCACGCAGCGCCGAGATGCTCTCCCGGCTGGCCGACATCGCCCTCCGGCGGCGAATCCCGGCCGTTTACTGACCTGGCGGCAGCGTCAGCTCTAGGGATCAGGCGCACGATGTGCCAAGATCATGCCCGTGGCGATCGACCATGACGTGCGTGCGGGGGCGGACTGGGCCGTGGAAGTGCTGACGGCGGCCGGCTACCGCGCCGACTTCTCACCGTCGTCGTTGTGGGAGATCGAGCGGTTCCTGAACGCGGAGGCGCCGGACGGCCGCCCGCGCTCGCGTGGCCTGCTCGGCAAGGACCTGGACGTTCGGGTGGCCATGCTGGGCGGCTACGTCGGCGAGGTGATCCGGCGCCGGGTGGGCGGCACCTGGGTCCGCGACGGTGACCACGCCGCCCTGGACCTGCCCGGCGGCGCCCGGATCTGGCCCGCGCAGCAGGTGATGCACCGCCTCGCCACCGGCGCCGGCGGCAGCCTCACCGCCTACGCGTCGGCAGCCGGCGCGGACCCGGGCCCGTCGACGCCGGTCCTGCAGTGCCGCTGCTGCGGTGCGGTGCCGGCCGCGGACACCAAGTTCCGCGCCGTCCAGTCCGTGCTGATCTGGATCGGCTACACCCGGGCCCGGGCCCGTTCTGCCGCGACTGTGGCACCGCCGTCTTCCGGGACCTCCAGCAGAAGATGTTCACGTTCGGCTGGTACGGCATCTTCGCCGTGGCCGCGCCGATCGTCCTGCTGCTCAACTGGGCCGCCATGACGAAGGTCACCGCGCTGGCGGCCCCGGCCGCGCAGCCGGGCGGTACACCCGTCCGGCCGATGGACGCCGGTCGGCCGCTGCTGCGCAGGCCGCAGGTGATTGCCGGCATCCTCGCCCCGATCGTGCTGCTGACCGCCTTCGCGATCCACGCCCGTTCGACTGGCCCGTGACCGGGGGTCTGCTGCCATCGTCGGGGCCGGACGCGCGTCGCGCGTGTGGCAAGGCCGGTGACTGCGTCATCACGCCGAACCCCCGCGACGCCTACTACAGTCCGGGCGAGGGTGACCGCGCGGTCGGCGTGGAGCTCGGCGGCGGCGTGTTCAGCGTCGTCGTGTGGATGTCGGACACGAGCGACGCGTTCAGCAAGAAGGTCGCCATCGAGGTGTTCCGCGCCGCCCGCCCGAAGGTCGCCTAATCGCCGGGCGCCAGCAACGGAGCCATCCGGGCGACGAACCAGCGGGCGCCGTCGGCGGAGAAGTGCAGGCCGTCGACGCGCAGCAGGACGCCGTCGACGATGGGACGGCAGGTGCCGCCCGGGCACACCGACTCCTGCAGCGTCGCCAGGGTCACGCCGGGCACCTCGTCCCGGACGGCGGCGTAGATCCGGTTCGTGGCCTCGGTCAGCGGGTCCGGCGCCGCGCTGCACGCCGGCGGGGCCGGGTCGCGCAGGCAGTCCGGGCCCGCCGGGACGAGCGGCAGGACGGCGACCAGCACCAGCTTCGCCCCCGCGCGCGTCACGGTCTGCGCGAACGCCCGCAGGTGCTCGTGGACGTCGGCCTTCCAGCGGCTCGACAGGGGCTCGACCCGCTCGCCGGACGGGGTGAGATGCGTGATGAGCTCCCACCGCGAATACGCGATGACCAGATCGGGACGGTGCTCGTCGAGGAGCCGCCGGATGCGGGCCGGCGTCTGCGCCGCGCACTGCCGCATGAACGGTTTCGGCTGGGCGCCGTCGGTGTTGAGCAGGCCGGTGAGCCCGCAGCCGTTGTGGGCGGCGAGCACGTAACCCCAGCCGTTGCGGGCGGCGAGGTCGGCGATGCCGGGGTCGAGCGACCGGGCGATCGAGTCGCCGACGACGGCGACGGTACGGCCGGTCCCTTCGGGCAGGGTCCGGACGCAGATCGACGTCGTGTCGGGGCAGATCGCCCCGGTCGCGGAGCCGGCGGCGACCGCGTGCTCGCCGGCGGTCCGCGCGGCGTCGACCTGCTGGGCCTGGTAGCCGGTCGCGTAGGTGGTGGCGGTCACCGCGAGCGTCGCGCAGGCGGCGAGGGCCGCCACGGCCGCGGTGACGAACCTCGTCCCGGTCCGGCAGGCGGCTCGGGGCCGCCCGCGCAGGACCGGGCGCTCGACCAGCAGGTATGAGCCGGTCGCGAGCAGCAGGGTGACGGCCACGGCGACGGCGGCGGTCCCGGCACCGGACAGGTGCCAGGGCAGCGCGTGCGGCGTGAAGGCGATGACCGGCACGTGCCACAGGTAGATGCCGTACGAGACGCGGCCGGTGCCGCGCAGCGGCGCGGTGGCGAGCAGGCGGGCGACGGGCGTGTCGGGGGCGCTCTCGACACCCCAGATGAGGGCGGCGAAGACGACCGATGCCAGCGCCGCGCCGCCGCGGTAGTAGAACGGTGCCGCGTCGTGGACGAGCAGCATCAGCCCGGCGCAGGCGGCGAGCGCGAACGGCGTGACCAGCCGCGCGCCGGCGGCGCGCCGCGCGACGAGCGCCAGGGCCGCGCCGATGAGGAGCTCCTGGGCCCGGGCGTCGGTGCCCGCGTAGGCGCGGATCGGGTTGCCGGGGTCGTAGGTGACGGCCATGATCAGTGCGCTGGCGGCGGCCAGTACGGCCAGCAGGGTGGCGGCCGTGGCGGGCCGGGGGCGGCGCCGGTGGACCGGCAGCAGCACCAGCGGCCACAGCAGGTACCACTGCTCCTCGACCGCCAGCGACCACATGTGCCGCAGCGGTGACGGCGCGGCGGTCTGCGTGAAGTACGACAGCGGCGCGGTGATGTCCTGCCAGTTGGCGTAGTAGCAGAGGGCGGCGATGAGGTCGCCCCTGCGGTCGGCCCAGAGCCCGGCGGGTTCCCAGTGGCGGACGGCGACGGCGACCGCGGCGACCATCAGCAACAGCGCCGGCAGCAGACGGCGGCCGCGCCGGATCCAGAACGCGATGACGTCGACGGGACCGTTGCGGGCCTCGCGCAGGAGCAGGCCGGTGATGAGATAGCCGGAGAGGACGAAGAACAGGTCCACGCCGAGGAACCCGCCCGGCAGCAGCCGCGGGTCGAGGTGGTAGGCGACGACGGCGGCGACCGCGACGGCGCGGAGGCCGTCGAGGGCGGGCCGCCGGTCGGTCACCGCGGTCCGCTCAGCGCGTGCAGGATCACCTGTACCGCGCGGTCGATCGCGGTCGCGCAGTCGTCGAAGGCGTCCAGGGTCCGGTCCGGGTCGGGGATGTCGTCGGGCGCCACGCTGGACCCGGTCGCGCACCGGGTGCGCCCGCGGCGGCGCACCGCGGCGGCGACCCGCTGCTGTGCCAGCGCGACCGGATCCTCGGGCAGGTCCGGGTCGGCCTCGTGCGCACCGCCGCCGTCCGGCGGGGCGAGGCGGGCGAACTCGTTGATGGTGAACGTGCGGCGGACGGCCGCGGGGTGCAGCGCGAGGACGTCGTCGCGTTCGCGGACGGTGGCGGTGAGCACGAGGTCCGCCCCGCGGATCGCGACGGCGGTCAGCCGGCTGGTCGTGAACGCCGCCGGAGAGGCGCCCCGGGCCGTGAGGACCTGCGCGGTGTACGGGTGCATCGGCTGGCGGTCACGTCCGCGGGTGCCGGCACTGTGGACGTGGAAGCGGTGGGACAGCGCCGGCGGCCACTCGGTGATGGCGCGCTGCGTCAGGTGCTCTGCGAGGACCGAGCGGCAGAGGTTGCCGACGCAGACGTACAGGATGCGGAACTGGCGGTCGGTGGCGGTGATGCTGGTGTTCACAGCCGGATGGCGATCTTCTCGCGCAGGCCGGTGAGGCGTCCGGCGAGCGTGCCGACGGAGGTGGCGGCGTGCCCGGCGGAGTAGGCGTCGTAGTAGTTGTAGGCGTCCTCGGTGTGCCGCGGCGTCATGTTCAGGATGAAGCCGAGCACGTCGACCTCGGCACGGCGTAGCGCCGCGGTCGCCTTGCCGACCTGGTCCCGGCGGGTGTGGCCGTGGCGGACGACGAAGATCGCGCCGTCGCTGAGGGCGGACAGGACGATCGCGTCGGCGACGGGCAGGACCGGCGGGGTGTCGATGATGACCATGTCGTACCGGGAGCGCAGCTCGTCCAGCAGCCGCCGCATGTGGTTGGAGCCGATGAGCTTGCTCGGGTTGGGCGGGACCGGACCGCTGGCCAGCACGGAGAGGGACGTGTCGCCCCACGGCTGGATGACGTCGTCGAGCTCCGCCTGGCCGATCAGGACGCTGGTGAGGCCGGCGCCCGACGGCACGCCGAGGTAGCCGGCGGCCTGCGGGCGGCGGAGGTCCGCGTCGATGAGCAGGACGGAGCGCCCGGACTCGGCGATCGACAGGGCCAGGTTGCACGACGTGACGGACTTGCCCTCGGCGGGCACGGAGCTGGTCACCACGACGACCTTGGTGCGCTGGTCGGCGTCCATGAACTGCATGCTGGTCTGCACCTGGCGGTACGCCTCGACCTGGCGGCCGCTGGAGTCCTCCTCGGTGACGGCGGCGATGCCGGTCTGGTCCGGGTTGCGCGGGATCACGCCGAGCAGCGACGTGCCGGTGATCTCCTCGGCCTGCTCGGTGGTCTTGATCGAGGTGTCCATGGCGTGCCGGACGGTGGCGAGGGCCGCGCCGGCCAGCAGCCCGGCGAGCGTCGCCAGCGCCAGGTTGTGCAGCGGCCGCGGTGAGACCGGCACGCCGGGCAGGTCCGCGGGGCTGACCACGCTGACGTGCACGGGTGACGGGCTGCCGTCGGGGGTGGCCTCGAGGGTCGGGACGAGCCGGATGAACTCGTCGGCGACGGCGTCGGTGATGCGCTGCGCCTGCTGCGGCGAGGTGTCGGTGACGCGGATGGTCAGCAGCACGGTGTCCTCGAGCGTGTCGGTGCTGACCCGCGCGGCGAGGGCGTCCGGCGTGACGGCCAGGTCGAGCTTGTCGATGACGCTGCGCATGACCCGCTTGTCGCGCACGATCACCGAGTACGACTTCACCTTCTGCTGGGACAGCAGGTCGGCCTGGTACGCCTTCGCCGCGTCGCCGCCGTCGGCCCACGCGGACACGAACAGCGTGGTTCTGGCCTCGTACCAGGGTGTCTGGCGGGCGGTGAGCACCATGCCGACGGCGATCGCGGCCAGGACGGTGGCGACCACGGACTTCCAGCGCTCGCGCAGCAGCGGCAGGATCGAGCGGAGCTCCAAGGCCGGGCCTCTTTCGGGTTTCATCGTGTGCGGGACGGTGTGCGGGCGGTCAGCGCACGCGCTGGGCCGCCGGTGCGGTCGGTGTGGGTACGCGCAGCAGCAGGCACACGGCGGTGGTGCCGGCGAGGGCGGCGATGCCGAGCCCGGCGGTGGCCGGCAGCTGACCGGCGCGCACCAGCAGGGCGAGGCCGCCGCAGAGGGCCGCGCCGGTGGCGAGCGCCGCGGCGACCTGCGCCGCCGACAGGCCGAGCAGCCGCAGGCGGTGGGAGGTGTGGTCGGCGCCGCCCTGCCGCCAGGACCGGCCGGCGCGGCGGCGCGCGACCACGACCAGCGCGGTGTCGACGACGGCGATGAGGGCGAGCAGCAGCGGCACCGCCAGCGTGCCGGGGGAGCGGTCGGGTGCGGCGACGACGGTGCCGGTCGCGATGAGGAAGCCGACGAACAGCGAACCGGCGTCGCCGAGGAAGATGCGGGCCGGTGGCCGGTTGTGCCACAGGAAGCCGACGCAGGCGCCGCCGAGGCACCACCACAGCGCCTCGCGGCCGGAGCCGGTGGCGGCGACGCCGAGCAGCACGGCGGTGACGGCGGCGGTCGCGGCGGCGGCGCCGTCCATGTTGTCCAGCAGGTTGAAGGAGTTGGTCAGCAGCACGATCCACGCCACGGTGAGCGCGACGTCGAGCCAGTGCTGTCCGGTGACCGGCACGGTGTGCCCGGCGAGTGCGACGAGACCGGCCGCGCCGGCCTCGACGACCAGGCGGGTGTTGACGCTCAGCGGTGCCAGGTCGTCGATGAGGCCCAGGGTGCCGACGGCGGCGGCCGCGACGGCCAGCAGCAGGGCCGCGGCGGGCGCGGGCCCGCGCGCGACCAGGAGCAGCGCCGGCGCGAGGGTCGCCGCGGCGACGGCGAGGCCGCCGAGGTAGGGCGTCGGCGCGGCGTGGGCCTTGTGGCCGCCGGGGCGGTCGACGATGCCGGTGCGCACGGCCGTGCGCCGGCACACCGCGGTGAGGACGGCGGCCAGCGGGACCGCGACGAGCCCCGCGAGGACCGGTGCGGCCAGCCAGGGCGGGTTCACGACGCGACCAGCTGCCCTTGCGGGACCGGTGCGGCGGCCTCGGCCCGTGCCTCGGCGATCGCCGCGGTCAGCACGTCGTGCAGCGTGCGGCGCGGGGCCCAGCCGGTCAGCTCCCGCAGCCGCCGGGTGTCGGGCACCCGGCGGTGCATGTCCTCGAACCCCGAGCCGTAGGCCTCGTGGTACGGGATCAGCTCGATCGGTGACGGGCTGCCCGCGGCGGCGACGACGAGGTCGGCGAGCCGGCGGATGCTGATCTCGTCGGAGGAGCCGATGTTGACGGTCTGCCCGATCGCGGCCGGCGTGGCCAGCAGCCGCAGCAGCGCGTCGACGACGTCCGCGACGTGGACGAAGCAGCGGGTCTGCTCGCCGGTGCCGTAGACGGTGAGGGGGTGGCCGGCGACCGCCTGCCTGGCGAGGCGCGGGATGACCATGCCGTAGGCGGCGCTCTGCCGCGGCCCGACGGTGTTGAACAGCCGGGCGATGATCGTGGGCAGGCCGCGCTCGCGGTGGTAGGCGTTGAGCAGGATCTCGTCGACGGCCTTGGCGGTGCTGTACGCCCAGCGGACGACCGACGGCGAGCCGAGGATGCGGTCGGCGTCCTCGGGCAGCGGCCCGGTGCTGTTCTTGCCGTAGATCTCCGAGGAGCTGGTCAGCAGGACGGCGCGGCGGTGGCGCCAGGCGGCCTCGACGACGTTCTCGCAGCCGCGGAGGTTCGTGGTCAGCGAGGCCAGGGGCTGCTCGACGATCAGCCGGACACCGACCGCGGCGGCGAGGTGCACGACGACGTCGCACTGGCGCACGAGGTCCTCGACGACGAGCTCGTCGAGGACGGAACCCTGCACGACGCGCAGCCCCGGGTGGCCTTCGACGCCGGCCAGGTTGGCGCGGCGGCCGCTGGAGAAGTTGTCCAGGACGACGACCCGGTCGCCGCGGCGCAGCAGTGCCTCGACGAGGTGCGAACCGATGAAACCGGCGCCGCCGGTGACGAGGTAGGTCTGCGGCTGCGGCGTCGTCCCAGGCACGATCGGTGGCCTCCAATGGCGGTGGGATGGTGTGCAGCGGATGCGGCTCTTGCCGCACGAATCTATCGAATTCCGGCAAAGCGGTTTGCAGAACACGAAAAATCGTTTTATAGCCATATTGAGGTCATATGGTGGTGGCGTGGAAGATGAATCGTCGGCAGGGGGCGCGGCGACGCTCACCGCCGTTCCCGCACAGGCGTCCACGCCGGCGGGTGCGGGACTGCGGGTCTGCATCGTGATCGGGCAGCTGGGCCTGGGCGGCACCGAGAAGCAGATCGTCATGCTCGCCGACGGGCTCCAGCGGCGGGGGAGCGACGTCACCGTCGTGGTCCTGACGGGCGAGGGGCCGCGCTCGGCGGCGCTGCGCGAGGCCGGCGTGCGGACCGTCTATCTCGGCTGGACCCCCCGGCCGGGCTGGCGGGCGGTGTCCTGCCTGCTCGCCACGTTCGTCCGGCTCACCCGCTTCCTGCGCGAGACCCGCCCCGAGCTCGTGCACGCGTTCCTGTTCCACAGCTACGTCATGGCGGCGCCCGCGGCCCGCATCGCACGCGTGCCGGTCGTGATCGCAGGGCGCCGCAGCCTGGACGACTTCAAGCAGGGCCGGCGAATGGCGCTGCTCACCGAGCGGATCGCCACCCGGATGACGCACCTGCTGGTCGCCAACGCCTACGCCGTGGCCGCCTGCGTCCGCCGTACCGAGAAGGTCACCACGACCAAGATCAAGGTCATCTACAACGGGCTCCCGGACGAGGCCTTCGCGGACGCCCGCCCGGCGCACATCCGCAGCAAGCGCCCGGTCGTGCTGTGCGTGGCCAACTTCAAGCGGTACAAGGGCCACGACCACCTGCTCGAGGCGGGCCGGCTGCTCAGCGACCGCGGCACGCCGTGCACGTTCGTGTTCGCCGGCGGTGGCGAGCAGCGCCGGGCCCTGATCCGCCAGGCCACCCGGCTCGGGGTCGACCTGCGCATGCTCGGCCCGCGCACGGACGTCGACCGGCTGCTCGCCCGCGCCGACGCCGTCGTGCTGCCGTCGCTCACCGAGGGCATGAGCAACGCGGTGATGGAGGCGATGGCCGCCGGCCGGCCCGTCATCGCCACCGCGGTCGGCGGTTCGCCGGAGCTGCTGGCCAACGGGCGCGGGCTGCTCGTGCCACCGCGGGACCCGGCCGGGCTCGCCGACGCCATCGCCGGCGTGCTCGCCGATCCGGGCCGGGCCCAGGCGATGGGCCGCGCGGCCCGCCAGTGGAGCCGGATCCACCTGCACAGCGACACGATGGTCGACCAGCACGTCGACCTGTACCGGGGGATGCTCGCCGCGGCGCAGGTCCGCCGCTGATGTGCGGGATCGCGGGTGTGGCCGGCGCCGGCGCGGACGCCGTGCTCGTGCGGCGCATGTGCGACGTGCTCGCCCATCGCGGACCCGACGACGAGGGCATCCACGACGGTCCGGCGGCGGCGCTCGGCATGCGCCGGCTCGCGATCGTCGACGTCGCCGGGGGTCGGCAGCCGGTGTACAGCGAGGACCGGTCGGTGGTCGCGGTCTGCAACGGGGAGCTGTACAACTTCGCCGAGCTGCGCGCCGACCTGATCCGCCGCGGCCACGCGTTCACCAGCGCCGGCGACACCGAATGCCTGGTCCACCTGTACGAGGAGTTCGGCGACGACCTGGTGCACCGGCTGCGCGGCATGTTCGCGTTCGCGATCTGGGACGCCGGCCGGGGGCGGCTGCTGCTCGGCCGCGACCGCGTCGGCAAGAAACCGATGTACTGGCGCGACACCGGCGGCGGCGTCGCGTTCGCGTCGGAGGCGAAGGCGCTGCTGCAGGACCGGGCGTTCACCCCGCGCCTGGACGTGGTCGCCCTGCACCACTACCTGACCTACCAGTACGTCCCCGCGCCGTGGAGCATCTTCGAGCACGTGCACAAGCTGCCGCCCGGGCACCTGCTGACGTGGCAGGCGGGCCGGGT
Source organism: Dactylosporangium maewongense (assembly GCF_039531485.1). Classification (NCBI taxonomy): domain Bacteria; kingdom Bacillati; phylum Actinomycetota; class Actinomycetes; order Micromonosporales; family Micromonosporaceae; genus Dactylosporangium; species Dactylosporangium maewongense. Next base: position 23,725 of record NZ_BAAAQD010000047.1, read on the forward strand.
GAGCGTGCGCCCGTACTGGCGGCTGGACTGCACCGAGACGCCGGTGCCCGACGAGCCGGCCGCCGCCGAGCGGCTGCGGGACCTGCTGCTGGACGCGGTCGCCACCCGCCTGGTCGGCGAGCGGCCCGTGGGCGCGTTCCTGTCCGGCGGCCTGGACTCCTCCGCCGTCGTCGCGGCGATGGCCCGCCTGTCGGCGCGACCGGTCCGGACCTTCAGCATCGGGTTCGACGACGACCGCTTCGACGAGCGCCGGTATGCGCGCCAGGTCGCCGACCGGTACGGCACCGACCACCACGAGATGGTCGTGCGGCCGGCCGACCTCGGTCCGCTGCCGCAGCTGCTGGCGGACCTGGCGTGGCACTTCGACGAGCCGTTCGCCGACCCGTCGGCGATCCCGAGTTTCTTCGTGGCCCGGCTGGCCCGGGCCCACGTCACGGTGGTGCTCAACGGCGACGGTGGCGACGAGTGCTTCGGCGGGTACCACCGGTACCTGCTGATGCGGTCGCTCGCGCGGCTGCCCGCGCTGCGGCCGCGGCGGCTCTTCGACGGGCTCGGCGCGTACGGGGACCGGGCGGCGCCGCGCAGCACGCTGCGGCGGGTCGGCAGGACGCTGCACCTGCTGTCCCGCCCACCGATCGGCCGCTACGCCGGCATGATGTCGATCTTCTCCGAAGACCAGCTGCGGACCCTGTACACCGACGACCTGCGGGAGCGGCTGCGCGGGGTGGACAGCGTCGCGCTGCTCGAGGACGCCTTCCGCCGCTCGGCGGCGCCCGACGCCGTCGGCCGGGTCATCGACGCCGACGTCAACACCTACCTGCCCGGCGACCTGCTGGCGAAGGTCGACGTCACCACGATGGCGAACTCCGTCGAGGCCCGCTCGCCGCTGCTGGACCAGCACCTGCTGGAGTGGGCCGCCGCGCTGCCGACCCGGCTGAAGGTCCGGCCCGGCACCACCAAGTACCTGTTCCGGCGGGCGATGGCGGACTGGCTGCCGGCCGAGGTCATCGACCGGCCCAAGATGGGCTTCGGGGTCCCGCTGGCCGCGTGGCTGCGCGGCGACCTGCGCGAGCTGACCTGGTCGGTGCTGACCGACGCCACCGCCCGGTCGCGCGGCCTGTTCCGGCAGGACGCGGTGCAGGCGATGCTGCGGCGCCACGACGGCGGGGTCGACGAGAGCCGGCGGCTGTGGTCGCTGCTGCAGTTCGAGCTGTGGCACCGCCAGTTCGTCGACGCCGGCGGCATGGCGCGTCTCCAGACGTCGCCGTGACCGCACCGTGACCGCATCAGGGCCGTCGCCCCGCGCGATGCGACCGGGCCAGGGCCTGCCGCAGCTGACCCGCAGCGTGGGGGTTCGGCTGCTGCTGGTGGTGCTCGGCGGGACCGCCGGCGTCGTCGTCGCGCGGGCCCTGCAGCCGGAGGGGCGCGGCGCCTACGCGATCGTCGTCGCCGTCGCGACCGCGACGATGGCGGTCGGTCACCTGTCCCTGGAGCAGGCGTACGTCGGGCTGTGGCCGGCCCGGGAGGCCGCCGTCACGGCCGGCAGCGTGGTGCTCGCACCGGTGCTCGGCACCGCCGCCGCGCTCGGCGCCGCCGGCCTGGCCGCCGCCGGCGTGTTCGGCGCGGCGGCCACCGCGGCGCCGGCGGTGCTGGCCTGCGGGCTGCTGGCGGTGCCGGCGATGATGACGGTGCTGCATCTCAACACCGTGCTGATGCTCACCGGTCAGGTGCGGGTGGTCGACCGGGCGCTGCTCACCTCCGGCGTCCTGCAGTGCGCCGCGCTGGTGGGCGTGGCGCTCACCGGCTGGATCAGCGTCGGCTGGGTCGTCGGGATCTGGGCGGTCTCCTCGGCGGTGCCGCTGCTGCTGCAGCTGCGGGCGGTGCGCCCCCGGCTGCCGCTGTTCGACGGCGCCCTGGCCCGGCGGGCACTGGGGCTCGGCGTCCGCTACCACGCCGGATCGACCGCGCTGTACCTGACCTACCGGCTCGACGTCCTGGCGCTCGCGGCGATGACGTCCGCGCGGGCGGTCGGTCTCTACACCGTGGCGGTGACGCTGGCCGAGCTGACCCGCATCCCGACCGACGCGCTGGCCCGGGCCTGCCTGGCCGGCCAGGCCGTCGCCGATCTGCGCTCGGCGGCCGCGGCGACCGTACGGGCCACCCGCGTCTCGGTCGCGCTGGGGCTGGCCGCCGCGGGCGGGCTGGCCCTGGCGGCGCCGCTGCTGGTGCCGCTCGGCTACGGCGCTGCGTTCCGACCGGCCCTGCCCGCCGTGTACGCCCTGGCCCCCGGACTGCTCGCGCTCGGCGTGACCCGGCAGCTCGGCGCGTACCTGATCCGGCTGGAGCGGCCCGTCGTCATGTCCGCGACGTCGGTGGCGGCGCTGGCGGTCAACGTCGGGCTCATCCTGGTGCTGGTGCCGCGGTGGGGGATCGTCGGCTGCGGGCTGGCCGCGTCGATCAGCTACGGGTGCCTCGCGGTGGTCCACCTGGTGTGGTTCTGCCGGGCGAGCGGGACCCCCGCCGCCCGGCTGCTGCCCGATCCCGTCAGCGCGCTGGCGGCCGCCCGCGCGGCCGCCGCGTCACTGCGCCGGCGCAACGACGCGGCGGCCGGTGCCGACCCGCTCGAAGACGTACTCGTTGCAGCCCAGGCCACCGCCGCACGTGGTGAGATGCCGAAGCTCGAAGCCGCGGCCGGTGAGGAACCGGAAGACCTCCTCCGGCTTGGCCACCTCGAACGGGTAGCCGCCGACCCAGTCGACGAGGTCGTGCCGGCGGGACATGCCGCGGGTGCGGGGAGCCGGCCGCGCGGGCGCGGGACGGCGGTGCCCGGTGCCGAGCCTGACGGCCCTGATCAGCGTCTGCAGTGGACGGTGCCGGGCGAGGTAGACGGCGCTGAGACCGACGAGTGCCGCGCGCAGCGCCGGCCCTGAGCGGTTGTACCGGCGTTTGACCCGCCGCCACGCCCGGCTCGCGAAGCCCTGGTCGTTGTAGACGGAGATGTAGAGCCGGCCGCCGGGAGCGACGAGGTCCGTGACCCCGGCGAGGGCCGTCCAGAGCCGGCCGGTGTGGTGCAGCACGCCCCACGAGTAGACGACGTCGAACTGGCCGAGACCGGCGAGGTAGTCCGGGTCCAGGACGGAGCCCGTCTCGATCCGCCAGTCGCTGTGCGGGGCGAACCGCCGGCGCAGCTCGGTGGCGGCCGCCACCGACGCCGGGTCGAAGTCGAAGGCGTGCACCCGGGCGCCGAGGCGGGTGGCGGCGAGCGAGAACAGGCCGCTGCCGCAGCCCGCGTCGAGGAACGTCCTGCCGTCCAGGCGCTTGCCTTCGGGCGGACCGGTCAGGCCGAGCGCCGTGGTCAGCGAGGCGGTCGCCGTGTCGATGCGGACGTCGTCGACGACCTCGACGAAGGACATCCAGTTCGCGCCGAACGCGAACCGGTCGCCGGCACGGACCTCAGTGGTGGAGTCGAGCATCGGTGGTGGTCTCCTCAATGTCGGCGCGCCGGTCGCTGCCGCGACCGGCCAGCAGGACGCCCAGGCACACCCAGAACAGGCCGCTGGCGGTCAGGTTGGACAGGGTGTTGGCGAAGAACAGGTTCGCCGCGCCGGCCGCGACGGCGGCCCGCAGCGGCAGGAAGCCCGCGCCGGCCCGCCAGCACAGCGCGGTGGCGAGCACGGCGAGGAACAGCACCAGGGCGGCCGCCCCGGACTCGGCCGCCAGCCGCAGGAAGTCGTTGTGGGTGTTCATGTAGATGCCGAGCCGTGGATCGGCGGCGGCGATCCGCGGGAACGTCGCATACCCGATGCCGAGCAGCGGGTGGTCCTGCGCGATGTCGACGGCGAGGCGGGCCGCCTGGAGCCGGACCTCGCTGTTGATGGTCAGCTGCGTGGCGCTGCGGCTGCCGACGACCGCGTCCGCCAGCGGGTTGGCCACCCGCACCGTCGCGAGACCGGCGACGCCGGCGAGGGCGGCGCCGGCGATCTGCCAGCGCGCCGGCCGGCCGGCGAGGAGGGCCACGACGATCCCGACGGCGGTCGCCACGACCGCTCCACGGGAGTGCGTCTGCACGATCGCGGCCAGGCAGCAGGCGACCGGGATCAGCCACGCGACGCGGCGCTCGGCGCGGGCCAGGCCCACACCGGTCGCGACGCAGATGGCCAGCAGCGCCCCGAAGTAGTTGGCGAGCAGCCCGGCGCCGGACATCCGGCCGCTCACGTAGACGCCGTCGACCGTCGCGAGCACGGCGGCGACCGCGCCGGTGACGGTCACGACCCGCGCGACGGTGAGCGGACGCGGCGGCAGGAAACCGATGACGGCCGCCAGCATTAGCCCGATGAGCAGGCCGGACAGGTCGCTGTCGCGGCCCGGCGGCCCGTCGCCGCGGGCGCTGACCACCAGCGCGGCGGCGAGCAGCGTGAGGCACACCGGCGGCCAGCCGAGCCGCACGCGGGCGTCCCGGGCGGCGAACGCGCGGCGCACGACGGTGACGATCAGGATCGCGGCGCCCACGTACACGCCGATGTGGGCGAGCGGATAGGCGGTGGTGGCCGTGCTCAGCGGCACGAGCGACGGCACGATCATGCCGGGCCGCATCGCGGCGACGGCGACGGCGAGCGCCAGGCCCAGGCCCAGGGCCAGCAGCGGCTGCCGTAGCGCGATGTAGGCAACGAGGGCGCCCGCCGCCACGCCTTCGACGACCCATCCCGCCGACCAGGTGGAAACGCGAAGGCCGCCCGAAGTCACATTCACGATTTTACGGGTGATTTGGGCGATTAGCTCCTAATATCGGATTCTGTGATGGCAGCGGGCGGTGAGGAGACACGGCACCACCGTCGCGATATCCAGGGGCTGCGCGCCGTGGCGGTCACGCTCGTCGTGCTCTACCACTGCGGACTGCCCGTCCCCGGCGGCTTCGTCGGCGTCGACGTGTTCTTCGTCGTGTCGGGCCACGTCATCTGCGCCATGCTGCTGCGCGAGCTCGCCGCGACCGGACGGATCCGGCTGCGCACCTTCTACGCCAGGCGGGCCCGGCGGCTGCTCCCCGCCCTGGCGGTGGTGTCGGCGGCCACCATCGCGGCGACGACGCTGCTCTTCAGCCCGCTCGACGGCAGCATGTCGGCGGTCGGCTACGCCTCGGCGGCCGCGTCGCTGCTGTGCGCCAACGGCTACTTCTTCCGCTTCGCCGGCAGCTACTTCCAGCCGCACGCCGAGTCCAACCCGTTGCTGCACCTGTGGACGCTGTCCATCGAGGAGCAGTTCTACCTGCTGTTCCCGGCCGCGCTCGGGGCGGTGTGGCTGATCGCCCGCCGCCGGCGTCCGCAGCGACCGGCGACGGCCGTGCTGATCACCGCCCTGGCCCTGGCCGGCGTCGCCTCGCTCGGCCTTGCGGTGTGCCTGACCTACGGCTGGGTGCCGCGCGCCGTCGGGGTGCCCGCGCTGACCGACCCGGAGGTCGTGCGCCGGCTCGCGTTCTACGCGCCGGTGACCCGGGCCTGGGAGTTCCTCGCGGGCGCCGCCGTCGCCGTCGCGACCGCCGGCGGCCGCGCACCGCGGCGCGCGGTCCGGACACTGCTCGCCTGGACCGGAACGGTGCTGCTGGCGGCCGCCGCCTTCGGCATCGACGCCGATGACCCGTTTCCGGGGCTGCTCGCCGCGGTGCCGGTCGCGGCGGCGCTGTGCCTGCTCGTTGCGGGCAGCGCCCCGGGCCCGGCGGCGCCGACCGCCTGGCTGTCCGCGCGTCCCGCCGTCGCACTGGGGGACCTGTCCTACAGCTGGTACCTCTGGCACTGGCCGGTCATCGTCATCGCCGGCACCTGCCTGCCGGACCTGCCCGGCGTCCGGCCGCTCGCCGCGCTCGCCTCGCTGGTGCCCGCCGTGCTGGCCTACCGGCTCGTCGAGCTGCCGATCCACCGCCCGGACCGCCGCCGGAAATCGCCGCTGACCGCGGCCGCCACCGTGCGCCTCGCGGTGGTGTGCCTGCTGCTGCCCGCCGCCGCCGGCCTCGGCGTCGCCGTCGCCACGCGACACGGCTGGTTCCGGCCGGACATCGCCGCCGTCCGCGCGATCACGGCGCCGGCACACATCGACCTGACCGCCGGCTGTGCGCAGCAGCTGCCGCTCGGCGACCCGGCCCGGCGGCCGTGCACGTGGCCCACCCCCGGCTCCCGGGGCACGGCGCTGCTCATCGGCGACTCGAACGCCGGGCACCTCGCCGAGCCGGCGATCGCGGCCGGGCGGGCCGCCGGGCTGGACGTCCAGATCGCCACCATGGGCGGGTGCCCGCTGCTGAGTCAGGTCCGGTACCTCAGCGAGCCGTGCCGGCGGTTCGCCGAAGGCAGCCTCCGCGCCATCGCCGAGCACGATCCGCCCTACGGCGCGGTCATCGTCTCCAACGCCAGCTACGGCTACCTCAACGGCAGCGCCGCCCCGCTGCTGCTGCCCGACGCGCCCGGCGACGCCCACGGGTCCGCCCGGCAGCGGGAGATCGCCGCGTGGAGCACCGACCTGGCGCGGACGGTCGCGACGATCGCGCCGCGCAGCCCGGTCATCGTCATCGGCGCCGTCCCGCAGCATCGGGACCTCCCCGGTTGCCTGCGGCCGCGGCTGTTGTCAACGCCCTCCCCGGACTGCGGTCACCTGCGGCCGGACGAGGTGCGCCGGCTGCGCGACGACATCGTCGCCGCCGAACGCGCTGTGGCGGCGAGCGCCGGCGCGCAGTACCTCGACCTGGGCGAGCGGCTGTGCACCGCGGGCGGCGGGTGCAGCGCGTTCGTCGACGGCGCCCTCGTCTACCGCGACGGCGCGCACCTCAGCGTGTCCGGAGCCATGCTCTACCAGCAGCCGTTGCGCGACGCGCTCACCCGCACCCGGAGCTCGCCATGAACCGTGATCCCGAGGTACGGCGGCTGCGGGTCATGCGGGTGCTGACCCGCCTGAACGTCGGCGGCCCGGCGATGCAGGTGTCCACCCTGTTGCGGGGACTCGACCCGGCGCGGTTCGAGCACCGGTTGTACACCGGGCACGTCGAGCCGGGCGAGGCCGACTACCACCTGCTGCACGGGCTGGACCTGGCGGTGCACCACGTGCCGACGCTGGGCCGGCGGCTGCGCACCGGCGGCGACTACCGGGCGCTGCTGGACCTCACCGCCGAGATGCGCCGCTTCCGGCCGCACATCGTGCACACCCACACCGCGAAGGCCGGGACCCTCGGGCGCATCGCGGCGCTGCTGACCGGCGTCCCGGTGCGGGTGCACACTTTCCACGGGCACCTGCTGCACGGCTACTTCACGCCGGCGAAGACGCGGCTGGTGACCGGCGTCGAGCAGGTGCTCGCGCGGCACACCCACCGGCTGGTCGCGGTGGGCGGCCAGGTCCGCGACGACCTGCTGCGCGCCGGGGTGGGCCGGCCCGCGGCGTACCGCGTCATCATGCCGGGCACTGCCCTCGGCCCGATCCCGGCGCGCGGCGAGGCCCGGCGCGCGCTCGGCCTGCCCGCCGACGGCGCGGTGATCGCCTACGTCGGGCGGGTCACCGCGATCAAGGGACCCGAACGGCTCATCGACGTGGCCCGCCGGGTGCACGCCGCCGACCCCACCGCGACGCTGGTCGTGTGCGGGGACGGGGACCGCCTCGCCGACACCCGCGCCGCAGCCGAAGACCTCGGCGAGGCGGTGCGGTTCATCGGCTGGCGCGCCGACGTGGCGACCGTCTACGCCGCCGCCGATCTCGTCGTGCTCACGTCGGACAACGAAGGCACCCCGGTCTGCCTCATCGAGGCGGCGATCGCGGGGGTCGCGGCCGTCGCGACCCGGGTCGGCGCGGTCGGCGACGTGGTCCGCGACGGTGTCACCGGCGTGCTGTGCCGGCCCGACGCCGCCGAGCTCGCCGAGGCGGTCGTCCGGCTGCTGGGCGACCCGGCGACCCGGGAGCGGATGGGCAGGAGCGCCAGGGAGCTGGCGGCGGCGCGGTTCGGCCCGGACCGGCTGGTCGCCGACACGGACCGGCTCTACACCGCGCTCGCCGTCGAGCGGGGCTGGTGGCCGCGGTCGGCGCTCGGGGTCGCCACGCAACGGTAGGGCCGCGACGTCAGGGTGCCGTCGCGGCCCTACCTGTGGCGACCGTGCTCAGTCCGCGGTGCCGGTCCGCCGGCGCCACCGCACGCCTGCGACGACGAGGAGCGCGCCGAGCATGACCGTGCCCGCGCCGATGAGCGTGATCGTCGGCAGCTGGCCGTTGGCGACGCCGGTCGTGGCCAGTTGTGAGTCGCTGGACGAAGAGTTCGACTGGTTGACACTCCTGGCGAGGACCACGACCTGCTGCGTGACCACGCCGTTGCTGGTCGCCGCGCTCAGCGTGGCGACACCGGGGTAGCTCAGCGACATCGCCAGGGACCAGTTGCCCTCGGCGTCGGCGTTCACGGTGCCCGCCATCTCGGAGCGCCCGTTGGCGTACTTCACGGTGACGGTCACCGTGTCGAACGGCGTGCTCTTGCCGGAGAAGGTCACCGTGCCGTCGCGCCGCACCGTGCTGTCGGAGACGCCACCCGTCGGCGGGGCCGGCGGGTACTCCACCTGGGCATGCGCGGGAGGAGCGAAGGTCATCGCAACGCCGGCCAGCAGCAGGCCGCACAGCAGCGTATACAGCCGTTTCATGGCATCAACCCTCCTTGTCGTAGAAAGTCCCATTTGTGAGCCATGTTCTCAACGTAGCGGCCTCAGCCGCAGGATTCAGCCGAACGTGACTCGACGGTCCAGGGCCTGACGGTCGGCGTCGTGCGCGCCTGCGGCTTCCAGCCCCCGGGCTGGACCTGCTGCGCGACCAGCCGCACCTCGAGCACGCGGCTGGCGCCCGGTGGCAGGTCGACGGACGTGACCACGACCATCCGGCCGCCGTCGGACCCGCTGGCCAGCCGCACCGGGGCACCGTCGAGGGTGCCGCGCTCGACACCCCAGTCCACCGGCGCGTACACGGAGACGAACGTGCGCGCCGTGTACGGGTCGGTGACCTCGGCGAACGTCAACACGCCGGCGGGCAGGCCCGAGGCGGGCGCCGCCGATCGCAGCGTCACCCGCAGCGTCAGCTCCCGCAGCCCGTCGCTCGAGCAGCCCGCCGACACCAGTTCGAGCGACGGCACGAGGTAGTAGTCGAGCTTGGAGCCACCGCCGTCGTTGAGGAACACCCCCACCAGCGGCGCCGCGGCGGCGTCCCGGTCGGGCAGCGCGCCCTCCAGCGGGGTGCCGGCGAGGCCGCGCTGCTCGTCCGGCGACGCGCTCCACACGAGCAGGCGCCGCTCGGCGACGATGCGGCTCAGCTGCGTGAGCAGCGCGCCGCGGTTGAGCGCCCGGCCGGTCAGCGCCTGGAACGTCGCCCGGGCCGCGTCGGCGAAGTAGGCGTCCTGCTGTGCCTGCGTCGGGTACCGCGCGTAGGTCTCGGCCAGCAGCACCCGCACGGCGTTGTCCGTCGCCAGGGCCGGCCCGCCGGCGACCGCCACGGGTCCGGTCGCGGCGAGCAGGTAGGACAGCGCGACCGGATCGGTGGCGACGACACCGTCGACGGTCTCGCCGGAGCGGCGGCGGTACATCTCCCGTGCCACGGCCGCGGCGGTGGGGAAGTTCGGCACCATGGTGATGTTCGCCGGATGGCTGGCGACGCCGGCGCCGTACAGCGACCGCACCTGCGGATCGACGGGCAGCACCGGCGCGTCGAACGCGCGAAGCCCGACGGACGCGGTCCCCTGGGCGGTCATGGTCAGGTGGCCGTCGCGGGCCGCCACGACGGCCCACGCGCCGGGCATCCCGCCGGTGGCCCTGACCTCCGCGAGGTTCTGGAACAGCACGAGGTACCGCCGCTCGCCGCCACCGCCGAGCATCGCCGGCAGGAGCTGGACGGCCTGCTGCGCGGCGCGCAGCGCGTCGCCGCCCCGATCGAGCTTGCGGCGCAGGTCGGTCACCGCCGCGCCCGCCGCCGGGTCGAGCGCCCGCACGGGGATCGTGGCGAGGCGCTTGCGGATCGGGTCCAGCGCCGCGAGCGCCGTCGTCACCGGCTGCTCCAGCGCGCGGATCTGCCGCAGGTCCACGCCCGAGGTGGCCGGCTGCGCCGGCGGGTCGAGCTGCCGCGCCGCGTCGAGCAGCGGTGGGAGCACGTCCCGGGCGAGATCGTCGGCGGCCGTGGCGAGCACGCGGGCGGCCCGGATGTCGCGCCCCCTGCCCGGCAGCAGGCTCGCGAGGCGCACCGCCGGGTCGTTCGCCGCGGCGGCCGCCGCCCCGGTCCGGCGTTGCACCGCCGCGAGCGTCGCGGCCGCACCCTCGCGGTCGCCGGACATGGCCTGCTGCTGCAGCCGGCGGGTCAGGTCGGCGACGGCCTGCAGATCGCCGCGCAGGTCGACCGTGCGGGAGGCGGCCCAACCCGCCGTGGCCAGCAGCACGAGGAGCACGCAGCCCGCACCCACAGCGGCGCGCAGCCGGAACGGCCGTCGGCGTTTTAGGCGGTTTACGGCTGATTCATCCCCCACGGTGGACAGCCTAGGTGCCGGCCGGGGCCGCGGTGCCGGATATGCGGTGCGCGGCCCCGATCGCGTGCGGAGCCAGGCACGGGAGCCGCTCGGGTGCCGGGCCGGTTGCGATGAGGGTGCGGCGCGACGGTCGCCACCTGACATCGCGTCGGGTGGTTGGGCGGAACCCGTGTCCGGGCGGCCCGAGACGGCTCACGGCCAGTGATTTTCCGGCCGCGCCGGGTCATTGTGGAGCTCGCGCCGCGACACGTCAGCGGCGGGAACGGAGATCCCATGCCCAGATCAGCCATGCGGCGTCGGGCGGCGGCAGGACGCCGGATTGTGGCGGCCGCCGTGGCCGCAGCCGCGACTGCTGCCGGCCTCGGTGCGGCCGCGGCACCCGCGCACACCCAGGTCGGTGACGCCGGTTGGGCGTCCAGCGCCTGGCTCGGCAGCAGCACCGGCTCGGCCGGCACGACGCTCGCCACCGTACGCGCCGCCATCAACGCCTCGACGGGCGCGGCGGCCGGACTGACCGGCGCCGGTGTCGGCGTCGCGCTCATCGACACCGGTGTCGCCCCCGTCGCCGGCCTGCCGGCCTCACAGATCGTGAACGGGCCGGACCTGTCGTTCGAGTCGCAGGACCCCGATCTGCGCTACCTCGACACGTACGGGCACGGCACCCACATGGCCGGCATCATCGTCGGCAACGACCCGACCACCCGCACCGTCGGCCTGGCGCCCAAGGCGAAGCTGACGTCGATCAAGGTCGGCACCGCCAACGGCGCGGTCGACGTGTCGCAGATGATCGCGGCGATCGACTGGGTGGTGGCACACCGCAACGACGACCCCGCCAACCCGATCCGGGTCATCAACCTGTCCTACGGCACCGGCGGCACGCCGAACTCGTGGAGCGACCCGGTCCAGTATGCCGTCGAGCAGGCCTGGCTGAAGGGCATCGTCGTCGTCGCGGCTGCCGGTAACGACGGCAACAACGACCTCGTGGTCAGCGACCCGGCCAGCGACCCGGCGGTCCTCGCGGTCGCCGCCAGCTCCATCAAGGGCACCACCAACGTCTCCGACGACGACTTCGCCTCGTTCACCACGATCGGCGGCAACAACCGCAGCGTCGACTTCGTCGCCCCCGGCGAGTCGATCATCTCGCTCGCCAACCCGGGCTCCAACATCGACCTGACGTATCCGTCGGCGAAGGTCGGCTCGACGCTGCTGCGCGGCAGCGGCAGCTCGCAGGCGGCGGCCGTCACGTCGGCGGCGGTGGCGCTGCTGCTGCAGGCCCGCCCGACGCTCACCGCGGACCAGGTCAAGACCGTGCTGACGACCTCCGCCAGCTTCGTCTCGGGCCTGGCGATGACCCGCAACATCAAGGCCCTCAACCTGAACGCGGCGATCGCGTCGCAGAACCTGTATGCGACCGGCTGGAACCGCTCCACCGGCACCGGCAAGCTCGACGACGCCCGCGGCACCAGCCGCCTCGTCCGTGACAACGTGGCGCTCAGCGGCGACAACGCCGTCTGGGGCCCGTTCGCCCCCGCCACGTGGGCGCCGCGCAGCGCCAACCAGACGAGCTGGTCGGGCGGCACCTGGATGGGGTACCGCATCGCCGGCGACAACTGGACCGGCACCTCCTGGGCGTCCAAGACGTGGGCGGCCGCGACCTGGTCGGGCAAGCCCTGGAACGGCGCCGCGTCGTGGGCCGACCCCGACTGGGAGGGCCACTACTGGTCCGGTCACTACTGGTCCGGTCACTACTGGTCGGGCCACTACTGGTCCAGTGACGAGTGGGCCAGTAGCTCCTGGTCGTAAGCACCACCGGACGATGCGCCGGGTCCTTCAAGGGCCCGGCGCATCGCCGTTTCCGCATCCAGCGGCGCGCATCGCCGTTTCCGCTATTGCGTCGGCGGCGCCGAGGCGGGCTTCGGGCGCGCGAGGAAGGCCGCGGCCGCGGCGGCGGCGAGGAGCAGGGCCAGGGCGGCGAAGCCGTACGCGAGCGTGGCGAGGGTGGCGATCGCCGCGACGAGGAGCGGGCCGCCGGCGTCGCCGAGCTCGCGGCCGAGCTCCGCGGTGCCCATCGTCTGGCCGAGGCGTTCCGGTGGCGTGCCGGTGGCGAGCGCTGCGAACCCCAGCGGGGTGATCAGTCCGGTGCCGGCGCCGATCAGGGCGGCGGCGGTGAGCAGCCCGGCGAGGCCCGGCAGCGCCGCGCAGGCCAGGCCCGCGGCGGTGACGGCCAGGCCGGCGGTCAGGCCCGTGCGGGTCGTGAGGCGCCGCCCGTCCAGGGCCCGGCCCGCCCATGGCTGGACGACCGCCGCGCAGAGGGCGAGCAGTGACACGGCGGCGCCGGTGGCGACCGTGCCGAGGCCGGCGGTCCGGCCGTTGACGGGCAGGAACCCGACGCCGACGGACAGGGCGGCGGTCGCCGCGGCGAGCGCGCCGGTCGGGGCGAGGAACGCGCGGTCGGCCAGCCGGCGCGCGAGGTCCACCACGGTCTGCCGCTGCTTCGGCAGGGGAGCGACGGCGGGCACGGCGAGCGCCGCCCAAGCCGCCACGGCCGCGCCGAGGACCGCCAGGACGACGAACAGCAGCCGCAGCCCGCCGGCCCAGACCAGCACGCCGCCGAGCAGCGGGCCGAGGGTGTAGCCGATGGACTTGTGGAAGCCGTACGAGCCGAACGCCCGGCCGTGCCTGGCCGCCGGGTTGAGCCGGGCGACGAGTGCGGACGCGGCGGGGGAGAACGCGGACGCGGCGGCGCCCTGGCCGAGGCGCGCGGCCCACAGCCAGCCGGGGCTGTCGGCGACGGCGTAGAGGGCGGACGCGACGGCGAAGGCGACGAGCCCGCCGAGCAGCACCGGCCGCGCGCCGACCCGGTCCGCGAGGTTGCCGAACACCGGTTTGAGCAGCACCTCGGCGCCGTCGTACAGGGCGAGCAGGCCGCCGAGCACCAGCAGCGACGTGACCGCACCCTCCGCGAACCCGCCCAGGTTGGCGGCGATGCCGTGCGCCCCGAAGGCGGTGGTGAAGCCGGCCGCGTACAACGGCCACATCGGTCGGCGGGTCACCAGGGCCTCCGGGAAGCGGGAAGGTGCCGTCAGTATCTCCTGGTCGGGGCGGGTGGGGCGAAGGCCGACAGCAGGGTCGTGGTGATGACGTCCGGTGCCTGCTCGAGCGTGAGACGGCCGGCGGTGACCTCGTCCGCCGCGCCGTGGATGACGTTGTAGACCACGGCGGTCATCCAGGTCACGGGCAGATCGGTCCGGAACGTGCCGGCCTGCCGGCCGCGCTCGATGAGCTTCTCGACCCGGTCGAGCGGCCGGCGGTGGTGTTCGCGGATCTGGTCGGCGGGCAGCTCCAGCTGGGCGGCGTGCAGCAGCAGCCGGGACCGCTCGACGATCCGCCACGACGACGCGATCAGCCGGCCGAGGGCCTGGCGCTCGTCGCCGTCGAGGTCGACCTCGGCGAGGGCGCGCTCGGCGTCGGCGATCACCTGGGTGAAGACGGCGTCCAGCAGCTCGGCGCGGGAGCCGAAGTGGGCGTACAGGGTGACCCTGCCGACGCCGGCGGCGCGGGCGACGTCCTGCATGCTCGCGGCCGGATCGGCGACGAGGCAGGCCTGCGCGGCGTCGAGGATGGCGCTGATGTTGCGGCGCGCGTCGGCCCGGCGCGGTGTCGTCGGTGGCATCGGGTGGTCCCGCTTCCGTGAAGTGCGGCGAAGTGAAGTCGAACACAGGTGTTCGACTTTAGCAGCGTGCGCCCTACAGTAAGCCGTACATCGCTGTACGACTTATGGGAGGCCGAGGATGGAGCACCACCACGAGAGATCCGGCAGCTGGGGCACGCTCGCGCTGCTGTGCCTGGCGCAGTTCATGGTCATCCTCGACGTGACCGTGGTGAACGTCGCGCTGCCGAAGATGTCCGACGACCTGCGGCTCGACGCCGGCGCGGCCACGTGGGTCGTCACCGCGTACACCCTGTGCTTCGGCGGGCTGCTCGTCCTCGGCGGCCGGCTCGGCGACCTGCTCGGCCGGCGTGCCGTCTTCCTGGCCGGGCTGGCCGTGTTCACCGCCTCGTCGCTCGCCGCCGGGCTCGCCGGCGACGCGGCCGTCATCCTCGGCGCGCGGGCCGCGCAGGGCGTCGGCGCGGCGATGCTGTCGCCGGCGGCGCTGTCGATCGTCAGCACCCTGTTCCACGGCCGGCGCCGGCACCAGGCGCTCGCCGTCTGGGGTGCCGTCGGGGGCGGCGGCGCCGCGGCCGGCGTGCTCATCGGCGGGCTGCTCGTGTCGGGCCCCGGCTGGAGCTGGGTGTTCTTCGTCAACGTGCCGATCGGCATCGCGGTCGGCCTGGCGGTCCGGCTCATGGTGCCACCGTCGCCGCGGCAGCCCGGGCGGGTGGACGTCCCCGGCGCGCTGCTGCTCACCGGCACCGCCGCCCTGGTGATCTACGGCCTCGTGCGGGCCGGCACGGCGGGCTGGACGGCGACCTCGACCTGGCTGTCGTTCGCCGGCGCCGCGGTGCTCGGCCTGGCGACCGCCGCGGTCCAGCGGGGCACCCGGTCGCCGCTGCTGCCCACCGGGCTGCTGCGCCGCCGGCCGGTCATCGCCGGCAACGCCGTCATGCTGGCCGCTTCCAGCCTGCTCATCGGCGGGTTCTTCCTCACGTCGATGCTGCTGCAGCACCGCTTCGGCTACTCCGCGCTGCGCACCGGGGTGCTGTTCCTGCCGGTCACCCTCGCCACGATCGTCTCCGCGCACCTGACCGGCCGGGGGCTGCAGCGCTTCGGTGCCCGGCCGGTGATGCTGGTCGCGTTCGCCGTGGCCGCCGCCGGGTTCGGGCTGCTGGCCCGGATCGAGCCGCACGCCCAGCCCTTCAGCGCGGTGCTTCCGGGTTTCGTACTGGCGGCGGCCGGCCTCGGCGCCGGGTTCGTCACCGCGTCCACCTCGGTGATGACCAGCGTCGACCACGCGGCCGCCGGCGGCGCCTCCGGCCTGCTCAACACCGGCCACGAGCTCGGTGCCGCGCTGGGCGTCGCGCTCGTCTCCGCCATCGCCGCCGGTGACCTGGCGGCGGCGCCGGGCGGCCCGCTGGACGGCTTCACCGCCGCCTACACCGCGGCCGCCGTGGCGGCGGCGGTCAGTGCCGTCGTGCTCGCGGCCGCGCTGCCCGGCGGCCGCCCGGCCGTCACGGAGGGCCCGGTCTTCGTGCACTGACGCCAGTACGTGTCGCGGGCCACCGTTGCGTAGATACCCCAGGGGGGTATAGTCGGCACCGGAAAAGGGAGGTCGACATGGATCACACGCATCACCACCCGGTCAGCACCGCGGCGACGACGACGTGGGCGGCGGCGGCGCAGGCGACCCTGCACTGCCTGACCGGCTGCGCGATCGGCGAGGTCCTCGGCATGGTGCTGGGCACCGCGTTCGGGCTGCACAACGCCGCCACCGTCGGGCTGTC
The DNA here is from genome assembly GCF_039531485.1 of Dactylosporangium maewongense. Taxonomy (NCBI): domain Bacteria; kingdom Bacillati; phylum Actinomycetota; class Actinomycetes; order Micromonosporales; family Micromonosporaceae; genus Dactylosporangium; species Dactylosporangium maewongense. The sequence goes on from NZ_BAAAQD010000047.1 coordinate 39,677, forward strand.
CGTCGCGCTCGCCTTCGTGTTCGGCTACGCGCTGACCATGCGCGGCGTCCTGCGCGCGGGTGTCGGCGTGCGGACGGCGCTGAAGGTGGCGCTCGCCGCCGACACCGTGTCCATCGCCGTCATGGAGGTGCTCGACAACGCGGTCATGGTGACCGTGCCGGGCGCGATGGACGCCGGGCTGACCGCGTGGCTGTTCTGGGCCTCGCTGGCGTTCTCGCTGGCCGTGGCGTTCGTGCTCACCACGCCCCTGAACCGGTGGATGATCTCCCGCGGCAAGGGCCACGCGGTCGTCCACCAGTACAACCATGGTCACTGAACCGCGCATTTCGGACCTATGCGGTATGGTCGTGTGAAATCCTGGCACCGTGGCAGGGATCGGCGGCCGGCTGGGGTCGGTGGCCCGGCTCGCGGCCGTCCGCCGGGCCCGTGACGACTCGGCGGGATGGCGGCCGATCATCGACCACGTCGTCGAGCTCACGGCCGCCGCGACCGGCCTGCCCGTGGCGCTGGCGTCGTTCATCACCGCCGACCGGCAGGCCGTCCTCGGCGCCACCGGTGTCGACGGCGTCGCCGCCGGTTACGAGCTGCCGCTGACGGTGTCGCTGTGCGGGCATGTCGTCGCCAGCGACCTGCCAATGATCGTGGCCGACGCCGTGGCGGACGAGCGGTTCACCGGCAGCGACGCCGTCCGGTTGCACGGCATCCGCGGGTATGCGGGTTTCCCGGTCCGGGACGACGACGGCAGCATCCTCGCCGTCGTCGCCGTCGCCGCCCACCGGCCGGTCGACTGGTCGGCGGAGCAGCTGCGCTGCCTGGACCACGCCGCCCGCGTGCTCGCCGCGCTGATGACCGGCACCCACGCCGCCGACGTCGCCGCCCGCACCAACGCGCAGCGGCAGCGGGCGTTCCTGCACGCGCTGCTGGAGTGCCTCGACACCGGCGTCGCCGCCTGCGACGAGCAGGGTCGGCTCGTGCTGCTCAACCGGGCGCTGCGGGACTTCCTGACCGGTAGTGAGGGCTACGAGGACAGCCCGCCGGAGCAGTGGGCCGACCTGTTCCACGTGACGCACCCCGACGGCCGCCTGTTCGCCGCCGACGAGATGCCGCTGGTGCGGGCGCTGTGCGGGCAGACCGTGCGCAGCGACGACCAGATCATCCCCGACCGGCGGGGCCGGCCGCGCCGGTACACCGTGAACGCCACCCCGATCACCGACCGCGACGGCCGGCGGCTCGGCGCGGTCGCCGCCGTGCACGACGTCACCGACCAGCGCCGCGCCGAACGGTTCCGCCGGTGCGAGCTGGCCGTCGCCCGGACCCTGCCCGCCGCGACCGACCTGGAGGCCGCCGGGCGGGCGGTCCTCGCCGCCGTCGGCGAGACGCTGGGCTGGCCGTACGCCGAGCTGTGGCTGTTCGACCCGCTCACCGACGTGATGCGCCCCGCCGCCGCCTGGACCCGCGACGGCCCCGGCCTGCCGATGCCGGCGCACCTGCCGACCGGCGCCGGGCTGGCCGGCGTCGCCTGGACCGAGCAGCAGCCGGTCTGGGTCGAGGACATCCGCGCCGGCGGCCTGTTCGCCGCCGACGAGCTGGAGCAGGTCTTCGAACGCTTCCACCGCAGCAGCCGGGTGCGCGACCTCGGCATCCCCGGCACCGGCCTCGGCCTGCCCGCCAGCAGGTTGATCGTGCACCGCCACCACGGCACGATCACGCTGCGGCCGACCCCGGGCGGCGGCGTCACCGCCACCGTCCGCCTCCCGCTCGACCAGCCGCCGAACGGCCTCTGACGCCCGGTGGCGGCCGCACCCGACAGCCTTTGCCGTCCGGCAAGTTTCGTCACGTGAACGGGTGGGGTACTGCACGGGCCGTGACGGCAACTGCGAGCGCAGGCCCGCCGCGGTGAGCCCTCTCACCGCGCACTTCGACCTCCCGATCAGCGACGGGGCGCCCGCCATCGCACGGCGGGCGATGGTGTCGACGTTCGCCGGCTGGGGGCTCACCGACGCCGACTGGATCGACCGGGCGATGCTGGCCGTCACCGAACTGGTCACCAACGCGGTGCGGTACGGCGGCGGCCGGGTCGTGTTGGCGCTGCAGGCGGACGAGCGGCACGTGACCATCTCCGTCGCGGACGGGTCCGCGGTCGTGCCGCGCATGCCGGCCGACGCCGACACGATCGACCGCGACAGCGGCCGGGGGATCGCGATCATCGCCGCCCTCGCCGAGCGGTGGGGCGTCGAGGACCACGAGGGCGGCAAGCGGGTGTGGGTGCGGCTGCCGCCACACCCGCCGGCCTGACCTGCTCAGCCGTGCCGCGGCGCGTACATGATGACCGCCACGCCGAGCAGGCAGACGGCGGCGCCGATGATGTCGTAGCGGTCGGGCCGGAACCCGTCGACGACCATCGCCCAGCCGAGCGAGCCGGCGACGAAGACACCGCCGTACGCGGCGAGGATCCGGCCGAAGTTCGCGTCGGACTGGAGGGTGGCGACGAAGCCGTAGGCGCCGAGGGCGGCGATCCCGGCGCCGATCCACAGCAGCCCCTTGTGCTCCCGGACGCCCTGCCAGATCAGCCACGCACCGCCGATCTCGGCCAGCGCGGCGAGCAGGAACAGCAGGATGGACCGGATGATCGTCATGCGTGTATCGCAGCACATCGTCGCGGAAGGACGCCCTTGTGGTGCGGGTCAGCAGCCGCATCCGCCGCCGCAGCCGCAGGCGGCGCCCGCGGCGGCGGCCCGCCGGGCGCTGCGGCGGCGGTGCAGCCACCACATGCCGAGCGCGACGGCGGCGAGTCCTGCGGCGACCGCGAGGAGGGTCTGCTCGACGACCGCGGCGCCGGCGGTGGTGAGCACCCCGGCGGCGATGAGCAGCGGCAGGGCGCAGCAGGCGGCGCAGGCGGCAGCGGCGAGGACGCCACTGACCTTGCTCCGCATCGGCGGCGCGTTGTCCACCGCCGCCGGTTTCGGGTCGTGGTGGGTGTGCACCGGTCGCAGTGGCAGGCTCATGTGGCAGCTCCGTCAGTAGGCAGGGAGAGCGGGTCGGTCACCGGGGCGCCACGGCCGTCGCCCGGCCGGCCAGAGAGGCGAGGACGTCGGTGTACGCGGCGGGGACCTCGATGTCGAGGACGAGCGCGCCGTCGGCGGGGCCGGGCGTCAGGGTGAAGGTGAAGAACGAGCAGCACGCGGTCTCCCGCGTGGCGAGGTCGCGGACCGTCGCCTCGAGGCCGGCCGGCCCGGCCAGCCGCATCCGGGCATGGGTCGGGCTCACGGCCTCGACCGACCGGACGGCGCTGCTGAACAGCGCGTCGAACTCGGCGAGCCGCAGCGGCCGTTCCGCGGTCGGCAGGGTGCAGGCGTCAGGGGCGTCGAACGACATGACAGGCTCCTCGGGCTGGTGTCCCTCGACGGTAAGCCTGTACCTGGGTACCGGATGCAACCCTGGAATCGGCGCCGGGCCGCCTCACCGGGCGGATCGGTAGCGGTGCGTCGTGGACCAGCGCTACCAGGTATTCGTCAGCTTCACCCGGCGGGACCCGTCGGAGGGGCGTCAGAAGGTGGCTGTTACGAATCCAGCCGGTAGGTCATCGATGGGTTCGCGTGCGGCGGGGCCACGGTCCACAGTTGACGGTTCGTGACGTGGGGTGGCACGGTGCGGCTGTGTCGGTCGATGTCTCGAATCTTCCCGTCCCGCGTATCAACCTCGTCGATCCCGGACTCTACTGTGACGGTGACCCGTTCGTGCAGTGGCGGTGGCTCCGGGAGAATGACCCCGTCCATCTGCACGAGGCCACGGACTATCCGGCGTTCTGGGCCCTGACGAAGTATGACGACGTGAAGGCGGTCTTCCGTGACGCCGAGACGTTCAGTTCGGCGCGGGGGATTCTGCTGCGGCCTTCGGGGCACGGAGCGGATCCGGGTGGCGGCCGGACGTTGGCGCTCACCGACCCGCCACGGCACCGGCAGCTGCGAGGGCTGGTCGACGAGTGGTTCACGGTCCGCTCGGTGCGGGCCATCGAGGCGAAGATGCGTGAGGTGGCGGGCAGCGTCATCGACCTCGCTGTCGAGCGGGAGCAGTGCGACTTCGTGGAGGACATCGCCGCGAGGATCCCGCTGTACATGATCTGCAGCATGATGGGTGTGCCGCAGGCGGACTGGGAGAAGCTGTTCAGGCTGAGCCGCGAGGCGTTCGGGGCCGGTGACGCGATGACCCGCCGCTTCGCGCACATGGACATCATGGGCCATTTCCAGAACCTTGCGGCCGAGAAGGCGGCGAACCCGGGCGACGACCTGGTGAGCGTGCTGGTGGCCGGGCGGATCGACGGTGAGCGGCTCAGCCAGGAGGAGATCCTGCTCAACTGCGACAACCTGTTCGTCGGCGGCGCGGAGAACACGCGCATCGCGGCGTCCGGGGGGATGCTCGCCTTCATGGAGCATCCGCAGCAGTGGCGGCTTCTGGTGGACGATCCGGGCCTGCTGCCCACCGCGGTCGACGAGGTGCTGCGGTGGACGTCGACGCCGACGCACATCATGCGGACGGCCACGCGGCCGGTCGAGATCCGCGGGCGGCAGATCGCCGCCGGTGATCTGGTCACCCTTTGGCTGCCGTCGGCGAACCGCGACGAGGACGTGTTCGACGACCCCGACCGGTTCGACGTGCGGCGGCAGCCCAACCGGCACCTGGCCCTCGGTTTCGGCGAGCATTTCTGTGTCGGCAGCGTGCTGGCCCGTGTCGAGATTCGCTTCCTGTACCAGGAAATCATCGAACGGAAGCTGGACGTGGAGGCCGCCGGTGAACCGGTGCCGCTGGACTCGATCGTGGTGAACGGCCCCAAGAGCCTGCCGGTGAGGCTGGTGCCGCGCCGCTAGAGGACGGCGCGGCCGGCGTTCAACTGTCGATCTGGGCAGTTGAACGGCAGCGGTGAATGTTGATCGATTCGCCCGCCCTCGCGATGATGGCACGGAGCCGCGTGGTGACCGCCGATGGTGATGTCGAGGGCGCGGCCGGGTTCGTCACGTGGAGAGGCGGCAGCCGTACAATGCGCTTCATAACGGCCAACGGCATCAAGCTCGCGTACGAGCGCAGCGGTGCCGGCGATCCCGTCCTGCTCATCATGGGTTCCGGGGCGAGCGGGCGGGTGTGGACGGCGCACCAGACGCCGGCGTTGAACAAGGCCGGGTACGAGACGATCATCTTCGACAACCGCGGCGTCGCGCCGTCGGACGCGCCGCCGGGCCGTTACAGCCTGGACGACATGGTGGCCGACACGATCGGCCTGATCGAGGCCCTGGGCATCGGGCCGTGTCACGTGGTGGCGACGTCGCTCGGCGCGGTCATCGCGGAGGAGATCGCGATCGACCGGCCCGAGCTGGTGCGGTCGGCGGTGCTGATGGCGACGCGGTCCCGGTCGGATCTGGTCCGGCGGGCGTTGCACCGGGCCGACCAGGTCCTGTCCGAGAGCGGCGTCCGGCTGCCGACGGCGTATTCGGCCCCGACGTCGGTGCTGCAGATGTTCTCGCCGCGGACGCTGAACGACGACGCGGCCGTGTCGTTGTGGCTCGACGTGTTCGAGCTGTCCGGCGACGCCACGGCCGGCGGGCAGGACTGGGTGGATGTCGGGTCGGACCGGCGGGAGAGGTTGCGGCGGGTGCCCGTGCCGTGCCGGATGATCGCCTTCTCCGACGATCTGATCTGCCCGCCGCACCTGGCAGCGGAGGTGGCCGAGACCATCCCGGACTGTGACCTCGTGGAGATCGACGGCGCCGGTCACCTCGGGAACCTGGAACGTCCCGACGAGGTCAACACCGCCGTCATCGAGTTTCTCGGCAAGTTCTGAGAGGACCCGGCACCATCCCTGTCCATCGACCTCACGGAGGACCGATCACGATGATCCGGACGGCCGTCAAACCACGCCCCAAGCGTCGCATGTGGGGCTGGACCTACCGATGACCATCAGCCTGGAAGACGCCCGGCCCGAGGAGCTGAACCTCCTGGCCGCCGGCCCGGGACCCGCCCGCATTGCCGGCGTCGGCACGGCCGTGACCCCCGACTCGTACACCCAGCAGGAGCTCTTGGATCTTCTCGCGATCACCGATCCGAAGATCCGCTCCGTCTTCCTTAACAGCGCCATCACCCGCCGACACCTGACGCTCCCGCCGCCGGACGCGCACGGCAACCGCGTGCCCGAGCTGCAGGGGGAGCTGCTGGCCAAGCACACCCGGCTCGCCGTCGACATGGGACTGCGGGCCTTGCGGTCCTCTTTGGACAGTGCCGGGGCGACGCTGGCGGACGTCGACTATCTCTGCTGCGTCACCACGACCGGGTTCCTCACCCCGGGGCTCAGTGCGCTGATCATCCGCGAGGCCGGGATCGACCCGGGCTGCCACCGGGTGGACGTCGTCGGGATGGGCTGCAACGCCGGGCTCAATGCCCTCAACGGCACGGTGGCGTGGGCCCGCAGCAATCCGGGCCGGCTCGCCGTGATGGTGTGTGCGGAGGCATGCTCGGCCGCGTACGCGTTCGACGCCACGATGCGCACCGCAGTCGTCAACAGCCTGTTCGGCGACGGGGCCGCGGCCGTGGCACTCGTGGCTGGTGACGGCGACGCCGCCCCGGGCCCGCGGGTGTTGTCGTTCGCCAGTCACATCATCACCGACGCCATCGGCGCGATGCGGTACGACTGGGACGGCGACCAGAACAGGTTCAGCTTCTACCTGGACCCCGACATCCCGTACGTGGTGGGCGCGCACGCCGAACGGGTCGTGGACCGGCTGCTCGCCGGCGCCGGCCTGCCGCGCAGCGCGATCCGGCACTGGCTGGTGCACTCCGGCGGCAAGAAGGTCATCGACGCGGTGCGGGTGAACCTCGGGCTCACCCGCCACGACGTGCGCCACACCACCGGCGTGCTGGCCGACTACGGCAACCTGTCCAGCTGCTCGTTCCTCTTCTCGTACGAGCGCCTGCTGCGCGAACGGGTCGCGGAGCCGGGTGACTACGGGGTCATGATGACGATGGGCCCCGGTTCCACGATCGAGACAGCGCTGGTCCAGTGGTGACGGGGGAGACCATGAACCGGAATGCATCCACGGCCGGCACCGAGACGCTGGCCGTCGACGGCGCGCAGCCCATCTCCGTCGAGCTGGTGGCGAGGGTCGGCGAGGCGTGTGACCGGGCCGAGCCCGGCCAGGCGGTGTGGCAACTCGTCGTGCACGCCTCCGGCGCTCCTGCCCGGGCGCGGCTCGAGGAGCTCACGGTCGGCCTGGTGAGCCGGTGGGAGCGGACGCTGCGGCGACTGGAGCGGCTGCCGGTCCCCCTGATCGGGATCGCCGACGGCGATGTCGGCGGGCCGGCCCTGGACGCGCTGCTGGCGACCGACTACCGCATCGCCACGCCCGACGCGCGACTGGTGGTGCCCGTCGGCGCCGGTGCGACGTGGCCCGGCATGGCGCTGTACCGCCTGGCCCATCAGGGATCGCAGACCGCCGCGGTACGCCGGGCGCTGCTGTTCGGTGAACCGATCGGTGCGCCGGACGCGCTGGCGCTGCAACTGGTCGACGAGGTCACCGACGACGTCGCTGGGGCGCTGGAGATCGTGGCCGCGCGGACGGCGACCGTAGCCGGGCCCGAGCTCGCCATCCGGCGGCAGCTGATGTTCGACGCGGCCACCACCAGCTTCGAGGAGGCCCTCGGCGCGCATCTGGCGGCCTGCGACCGCACGCTGCGGCAGGTGGCGGCCGGGGCCGACGGGGTCGCGGCGTGACTGCCGCGGTGATCGGATCCGGCCCGCAAGCGGTGCGAGGGGTGTTCGCCGATGCCCGCGCGGCACTGGCGGCGGCCGCGGCACGGGCCGCGGCCACGCTCGCGGCGCTGCCGGAGGCCGGACGGCGTTCGCCGGAGGAATCAGCGGCGGCGGTGAAGAACGAGATCAGGGCCCTGCGGTGCGCGTTCCTGGACGCACACGTCGACGCCGTCTATGCCGAACTGACCGACGGCCGGACCCGGCACCTGCGGCTGGCCGAGCTCGCCGGGTCCGCCGCGATCCGGTTTCCGGGCCTCGTGCCGACCGCGGCGGAACTGGCGGCCGAGCGGGGCCGGTCCCAGGCCGCCAAAGAGGGTCACGAGATCGACCAGGGCATCTTCTTCAACCGGGTGCTCGGCTCGCGCGCCAGCGGGCCGCACCTGCTCGACGCGATGCTGCGCCCCACGGCCCGGGCACTGGAGGCGGGGCCGGAGTTCGCGCGGACCGGAACGGTCGACCTCGGCTCGGTCCGTGTCGAACGGCGCGGGGCCGCGGCGCACGTGACGATGTGCCGCGACGACTGCCTCAACGCCGAGGACGGGCGGCAGGTCGACGACATGGAGACCGCGGTCGACCTGGTGCTGCTCGATCCGGCCACCGAGGTCGGCCTGGTCCGCGGCGGGGTGATGAGCCATCCCAAGTACGCGGGGCGGCGGATCTTCAGCGCCGGCATCAACCTCAAGGCCCTGCACGCCGGCGACATCTCGCTGGTGGACTTTCTGCTGCGACGCGAACTGGGCTACATCCACAAGCTGCTGCGGGGCGTCCTGGTCGAGGACCCGGCCCGCTGGCACTCCCGGACCTTGGAGAAGCCCTGGGTCGCGGCGGTGGACGGGTTCGCCATCGGCGGCGGGGTCCAGCTGCTGCTGGTCTTCGACCACGTCATCGCCGCCTCCGACGCGTTCTTCAGCCTGCCCGCGGCGCAGGAGGGCATCGTTCCCGGTGCCGCGAACCTCCGGCTCGGCCGGGTCGCAGGGTCCCGGTTCTCGCGCTCGCTCGTCCTCGGCGGACGCACGGTGCGGGCCACCGAGCCGGACGCGCGGTACCTCGTCGACGAGGTGGTGGACGCGCCCGAGATGGACGACGCGATCGAGCGCGGCCTCGAGTCGTATCGCGGCCCGACGGTCGTGGCGAACCGGCACATGCTGATCGCGGCGGAGGAGCCGATCGACGCGTTCCGCCGGTACATGGCCGAGTTCGCGCTGGCGCAGGCGCTGCGGATGTACGACGACGACGTGCTGGAGAAGGTCCGCCGGTTCTCGACCCGGCGGGCGACGGCGGTCGCGTGAGCGGTGACGAACGGCGCGTGCGGTACCGGAAGGAGCACGGCGTCGCCCATGTCACCATCGACCGCCCGGCCGTGCTCAATGCCCTGGACCTGCGCACCCACGAGGAGCTCGCGACGGTCTGGGACGACTTCGAGGCGGACGACGAGCTGCGGGTCGCGGTGCTCACCGGCGCCGGCGAGCGGGCCTTCTCAGTCGGCCAGGACCTTCGCGAACGCGCGCGGCTGAACGCGGCCGGCGCGGCGCCGACGACGTTCGGCAGCCGCGGGCAGCCCGGCTGGCCCCGGCTCACCGAGCGGTTCGACCTGACCAAACCCGTGATCGCGAGGGTCGACGGTTACGCGCTGGGCGGCGGGTTCGAGCTCGCCCTCGCGTGCGACATCATCGTGGCCAGCGACCGGTCGGTCTTCGCCCTGCCGGAGGTCCGGCTGGGGCTCGTCCCCGGCGCCGGGGGCGCGTTTCGCCTCGCCCGGCAACTGCCGTTGAAGACCGCGATGGGGTACCTGCTGACCGGCCGCCGGATGACCGCCGGCGACGCGCTGCGCCTCGGGCTGGTGAACGACGTCGTGCCGGCCGACCGGCTCGACGCGTGCGTGGGGGAGTGGACCGCGGATCTGGTGCGGGCGGCGCCGCTGGCCGTCCGCGCGCTCAAGGAGGCCGTGATGCGGTCCCTCGACATGCCACTGCACGACGCGTTCGCGGCCCCGTTCGCCTGGGAGCGGCGGCGGATGCACAGCGAGGACGCCGTCGAGGGGCCGCGTGCGTACACCGAAAAGCGCGAACCACACTGGCGTGGACGCTGACACGGGTGTTCAACCGTGCTGATGTTCAGTTGAACGAGGCCACGGCCCCTAAGCGCCTGATCAATACTTCTGTCTGTAACTCTCGGGCAGCCATGGCGAGGTCCAGGGTGCGGCGGTGGTGAGGTTTTGGTCGTTGGTGCGGTTGCGGAAGAAGGCATGGGCTTGCCGGACGCGATCGGGCATGGTGGCTGGGGCGGTGTTGGCGATGTGTTGCTTGAGGACGGCCCAGATCCGTTCGACGGGGTTGTCCTGGGGGCTGTAGCGGGCGCCCTCGATCAGTGCCATGCGGGGGTGCTCGGCGAGCCACCGTTTGGTGATGCCGCTGTGGTGGGTGGTGCCGTTGTCGCAGATCACCGCGATGATCGGGGCGTCGGGGTAGGCGGCGAGGAGCAGGTCCAGGAAGTAGCAGAACACCACCGAGACGTTCTTCACCGAGACGTGGTGATGCCAGGCGCCGGTGGCAAGGTTGACCGCGCCGTGCACGGTGCGGCGAATGTTGGTGCCGGGCGTCATCACCCGGTGGCGGACGCCTCTGGGCATCCAGCAGGCTCGCACCCGGGCCAGCAGATCCAGGTGTGTCTCGTCCTCGGCGAGGACGACCGATCCGGCGGGCAGGGCGGTGATCTGGTCGCGGATGCTGGCGCAGATCTGGTCGTGGTCGGGGTCGCTTTTGGCGATCAGCCGCGGTCGGGACCAGCGGGCGTGTTCGCGGGTGCGGCGGTAGATGGTGCGTAGGCTCAGGTTCGGTCGTCCGAGGGCGCGCCAGATCCGGGCGGTGGTCCAGGCTTTCGGGGTGTTGAGCAGCCGGCGGATGCGATCGCCCAGGCCGTGGCTGCCCAACCGCGGCCGGCCGGTTCGGGGCCGGTCCGGCAGGCCGCTGAGTCCTTCCAGACCGTGCCGGACGATCCACCGCCGCACGGTGCGTGGGTCGAAGTGCAGCACGTCGGCGATCTCGGCGGCGGACATGCCACCGGCGGACAGCAGCACCATCACTGCTCGAGCGGCGACCCGCCACTGCTGGTGCAGGGCGGTGACGAGCTCGGTGTGCTGCTCGTCGGACAGGTTGGCGTAGATGTGCGCCGGGCGCATACTGGTCGAGGCCTCGTCGTGGTCGGACTTGTGTGTGGTAACCAAATCCAAACTCGACGAGGCCTTTCCATGCCCTCATCGATCAACTTGGGCGAGTTACGGACATAACTTCAGGCAACCCGCTTAGCAGCCCGGCCCTGCTTTGGGAACGCGTGGCCGGGCGTCCGCGGCCGTACGCCGGACCGTGGCCGGACAGGGCATACGCTGCGATCGACACGGGTCGAAGGCCGGCGTGAGCGCCGAGCCGGCGTGTTATGAGCGGATCGGCGCGCACGACACGGCCCGGAAGAAATCCTGAACTGCGCTCGCAGGAGGCCGGATGGTGGCACGGAGCATTCCCTTCATCGAGCTGTACGCCGGCGATCACGAAAGGACGGTCGAGCACCTCACCACGGAACTGGGGCTGTCCCGGGTCGCGGAGGCGGCCGGCCGGACGTCGCGGGCCGTCCTGCTGCAGCAGGGCACCCTGCGGCTGGTCGTGACGTCCGGGGACGGCACCGAGGACTTCCTGGAGGCGCACGGCGACGGCATCGCCGACATCGCGCTCGCCTGTTCCGACGTGACCGGCACCCGTGCCGCGGCTCTCGCGGCGGGCGCGGCCGACCTCGGTGCCACGGGCGACGCTCCGGTCGTCTCCGGTTTCGGGGCCGTCCGGCACACGCTCGTGCCGGAGTCCCGCGCCGGCGGGCTCCCGCCCGGCCGCGAGTGGGTGCCGGTGGCAGACCGGCAGCGCCCCGCGGCTCGGATCCGGCTGCTCGATCACGTCGCGATCTGTGTGGAGGGCGGTTCGCTGGAGCGGCACGTGGAGTTCTACGCCGCGTTCGGGCTCCAGCGGTACTCCTCGGAGTTCGTCGACGTCGGCGACAGTTCGATGGATTCGGTGGTGGTGCGCAGTGCGTCCGGCGAGGTCACGTTCACGCTGGTGGCGCCCGGATCGACGACCGGCACGGGCCAGCTCGACGCGTTCCTGCGCCGTAACGACGGCCCAGGCGTGCAGCACCTGGCGCTGCTGGTCGACGACATCGTGGCCGCGGTGACCGAGGCCGCCGCGCGCGGGGTGGTCTTCCTGCAGACACCGGCGCCGTACTACGACGCGCTCGCCGCGCGGTTCCCCGACATCCCCGAGGAGATCGGCCGGCTGCGGGCCACCAATGTGCTCGCCGACCGCGACGAGTGGGGCTACCTGCTGCAGCTGTTCACCACCTCACCGCACCCGCGGAACACGCTGTTCTACGAGTTCATCCAGCGGCACGGGGCCCGCGGGTTCGGGTCCGCCAACATCCGCGCCCTCTACGAGGCCGTCGAGCGCGACCGCCCCGCCGTCCCCTGACCGGGCACCGACCCACATAACACGCTGATTCCCCCGGGACAATGCCATATAAGTATCTCGATGGAACTCGGCGGGGCCCACCGGCCGATGGTTAGGCTGCGAATGGCATGGCCAGTCCGGGGTGGCTTGCGACGGGGGAGCCCGCTTGGAACATTCGAACATTGCAAAGACCAGACCAGAACGATCGGCGTCACGGGGGCCCGAACCGGTCGGTGGAAAACACCTCGACCTGTTGGTCGGTGGAGCGTCGCCGACGCAGTTCGTGCCGATCGCGTCGTTGCGCGCGGCGGACTCGCCCCGGCTGGGTGGCGAGGACTTCGAGCACATCCAGATGCTGGCGGGCGTCGAGTCCAGACTTCCGCCGATTCTGGTGCACCGCCCGACGATGCGGGTGATCGACGGCATGCACCGGCTGCGGGCCGCGCAGCTGCGCAACGACGAGTCGATCGAGGTGCAGTTCTTCGACGGCCCGGAGCAGGAGGCGTTCGTCCTCGGGGTGAAGGCCAACATCACCCACGGCCGGCCGCTGTCACTGCTGGACCGCACGACCGCCGCCGAGCGGATCATGGTGACCTATCCCGGCTGGTCGGACCGTGCGATCGCGGCGGCAGCCGGGCTGAGTGCCCGCTCAGTCGCGAACGTCCGCCGCCGCCTGACGGACGAGCTCGACGAACTCGAGGAACAACACGCACGGACCGGTCGTGACGGACGCGTGCGTCCGGTGGACAGCGCCGTGGGGCGGCTGCGGGCGGCCGAGTTCATCGCCGAGCACCCGGACGCGTCGCTGCGGCTGATAGCGCGCAACGCCGGGCTGTCGGTGGCGACGGCGCGCGACGTCCGGCAACGGCTGGAGCGCGGCGAGAGCCCCGTGCAGCCGGGCCGGGACCGCCGGCAGCCCGGCCCGGCGCGCGACACCGGGCAGGTCGCCACGTCTGATGTGATCGGCATCGAGGCGCTGATGCACGGGCTGAAGGCGGACCCGTCGCTGCGGCTCACCGACGGGGGCCGCCGGCTGCTGCGGTGGGTGCTGTCCAAGGTGCTGGTCCCCGAGGAGTGGCGGGAGGTGAGCGACGGGCTGCCACCGCACGCGGCCTACGTGCTGAGCGATGTGGCGCGCCGGTGCGCCGTCGAGTGGCAACGCGTTGCCGACGATCTGGAGCAGCGCACCCGCAACATGGCCTGATCGTCCGCACGCGATCAACGAACGCCGGAAGGGCCGGCCCCCGTGAGTGGGGCCGGCCCTTCCGCTGTGGGCACGTCGCCTACGACCAGCGCCACTCGCGCTTGTTGAACAGGTGCTCGGCGGTGATGCCCTTGTCGGCGCACCAGCCGAGGAACTCCTCGATCTGCTTGATCTGGTACGTGTCCTCGTTGTACGTGGTGGCCATGACGTGGCCCTGCCAGCTCTCCTCGCCCATCGCGTAGATGTACGCCTCGTCCGAGCCGAGCTCGGTCATGATGGATGCGGCCTGCTCGGCGTTGGAGCCCGACAGCTTCCGCGACTTGCTCATCTTCTTCGACACCGTGACGGTGAGGATCGCCTGATACAGCCACGTCAGCGGCGCGCCGTCACACTCCATGCCCAGGAAGGCCATGTCGGCCTTGCCGAGGTGGTTGCGGATGTGGCGGTACAGCACCGGGTCGATGCCGGAGGAGTCCGCACCGACGAAGATCTTCTTGCCCGCCAGCTCCACCCAATAGGTGGACTTCGAGCGGATGTCGAGGTCGGAGTGCTCACCGAGGAACGGGGTGGCGGTTACCTTCCCGCCCGGGAACGGGATCTCGTCGAACTCGTCGACCTCGATGACCGGCAGGTTCATGCTGCGCAGGTATGCGCCGAGCGACGGGTCGACGATGCTGCCCTTGGACGAGCGGGGCACCACGACCGCGCCGAGCCGGCCGCGCAGCTGCAGCAGCGTCTCCAGCACGATGTGGTCCTGGTGGCCGTGCGTGATGAGGACGAGGTCGATGAAGTCCGGCAGGTCGTCCAGCGTGTACCGGTCGCCCTTGGTGTTGTCGGCGCTGATGAACGCATCGGTGACGATCGCGGCCTGTGAGGTCTGCATCACCAGGCAGGCGTGGCCGAAGTAGCGGATGCGGCCGCCGGCCTCGATGTGCCGGTCCGGGCTGAGGCTGGGCTTGGTGTCCAGCAGCCGGTCCAGCCACAGCGCCTGCGCGTCGTCGAGCTCCAGCGCCTCCCGCAGCCGGCCCGCGGTGGTCGGCTGGATACGCGCCTTCACCAGCTCCTCCAGGCCGGGGTGGCGGAACGGCAGCTGCAGGTCCAGCACCTTGGGTCCGGGCAGGCGCGGCGTGGCGAGGATGAACGGGCGTTCGATGCCGTCCTCCAGCGACAGCTGCACCGACTGCCGTGACTCGTCGAACAGCGCGCTCTTGTAGACCACCGGCTCCATGAAGTGCAGGGAGGCCTGGTTGCCGGCGTCGTACGCCAGCTCGACCATGCCGTTGAGCAGGCCGGGCAGCTTCGGGTACAGCGGCGTGAGGTCGAAGCCGTTGGCCGACTCCCGCACCAGGTCAGCGCCCTCGATGATGGCCTTGGCGAAGGCGAGCATGTCGGCGCGGTCGCGTTTGATCGACGCGAGCAGCTCGGCGACCTCCTGCTTGCGGGCCTCGTCGATGCCGACGAAGTAGCCGCCGCGCAGCTCTGGGTTGTTCACCGCCGCGATGTGCACCTGGGGGTTCTCCAGATACGACTCGAGCAGCGGCACCTGCAGGAAGGCGAGGTTCATGGCGCCCTGCACGGGCGCGACGGTGTGCAGCCAAGCGTAGAAGCGGTCGACCAGCGGCTCCAGAATCGCGTTGGAGCGCAGGAACCGCGGCTCGCCAGCGTCACTCATCAGTGTCCTCCACGTAGATTGGTCAGTGCCGCGGGAACACGTTGGAATGGTGGCGGGAAGCTCGCCGCTGTCCAAGGTCTGAGGGAATCGCGTCTCCGCCACCACGCGCACCTGGCATCGCGAGGCCTCACTATGGCATCGCGCCGCGATCGGGCCAACCGCGTCGATGTGCGTTCAACTGAAGCGCTGACGAGGTTGAACGGTGTGTCGTGCGCACCGTTTCCGTCGACATTGATCGGAACCCTGGCGGTGGGTCATAGTGAGCCGCGTTCCCGGAGCGGACCGAGCCTTCCCGCGCTCGGGTCGGTGACCTTGTCCGGATGCCGCATGGCGGTACCGCCGCGATCGGGCGCCGACGCGATCCATCTTTCTGAATGAAAGGGCGGCGTGATGAACCCGTTCGACGACCCCGAAGGCCGGTTCCTCGTTCTGGTGAACGACGAGGGGCAGCACTCGCTGTGGCCGGTTTTCGCCAACGTGCCCAAGGGCTGGACGACCGTGTTCGGCGAGGCGGCCCGGGACGAGTGCCTGGAGTACATCGAGAAGAACTGGACCGACATGCGCCCGAAGAGCCTGATCGAGGCGATGGCGAAGATGGACCAGGAGAAGCGCGAGCAGGCGAGCCTGGAAGCGCAGCCGAGCTGAGTGCAAAGGCCGGGTGTTCAACCGCTGAGGTATGCGGTTGAACACCCGCACTGTTTGTGGCGCAATGTCTGGCAGCTCGGCCCGGCCTGACCAGGACGGCGTGACGATCGCCGGGGCCTGCGTCGCCGCCGCGGCCGACGCTGCCTCGTCTGAAGGGGGCTGCGGCCGCACCATGGGATACGTCACCGCCAACGGTATTCGGCTCTCGTACGAGCTCACCGGCGCAGGAGAACGAGTCCTGCTCATCATGGGATCCGGGGCCAGCGGCCGGGTGTGGGGCGCGCATCAGACGCCCGCGCTGACCAGGGCCGGCTACCGGTGCCTCACGTTCGACAACCGCGGCATCGCGCCGTCCGACGCGCCGCCGGGCCGGTACAGCATGGCCGACATGGTCGCCGACACCATCGGGCTGATCGAGGCTCTCGACTTCGGGCCGTGCCACGTGGTCGGCACGTCGCTGGGCGCGATGATCGCCGAGGAGATCGCCCGGCGGCGTCCGGACGTGGTGCGTTCGGCCGTGCTGATGGCGACCAGGTCCCGGTCGGATCTCGTCCGTCGGGGTCTGATCCGGGCGGACCAGGCGCTGTCGGAACACGGCGTGCAACTGCCCGGGGCGTACTCGGCCCCGACGACGGTCCTGCAGATGTTCTCGCCCAAGACGCTGAACGACGACGCCGCGGTCTCGCTGTGGCTGGACGTCTTCGAGTTGTCCGGCAACTCCGGCGAGCCGAACGGACAGGACTGGGCGGACGACGGCTCGGACCGGCGGGAGGCGTTGCGCCGGATCACGGTTCCGTGCCGGGTGATCGCCTTCGCCGACGACCTGATCTGCCCGCCGCACCTGGGGGCCGAGGTCGCCGACGCGATCCCGGACTGCGACCTCGTCGAGATCGACCGGGCCGGTCACCTCGGGAACATCGAGCGCCCGGACGAGGTCAACACCGCGATCATCGAGTTTCTCGCCAAGCACTGACGCATCGCTCAAACGCCCTCCCGCGTGACGTTCGCCGTCGCGGGAGGGCGTTGTCGTCCGCCGCTGTCCTCAGCGCGTGGCGACCACGGGATCGCCGCTTTCGCCGTACACCTGCTGGGTGGCGAACTGGCTGCGGTACAACTCGGCGTAGAGGCCGCCGGCGGCCAGCAGCTCGTCGTGGGTCCCGCGTTCGCGGACCCGGCCGGCGTCGATGACGAGGATCTGGTCGGCGTTGCGGACCGTCGACAGGCGGTGGGCGATCACCAGCGACGTGCGGCCGGCCAGGGTGGTCTCGAGCGCGCGCTGGATGGCCGCCTCGGACTCGGAGTCCAGGTGGGCCGTGGCCTCGTCCAGGATCACGACGGGCGGCGACTTGAGCAGCAGCCGGGCCAGCGCCACACGTTGCTTCTCGCCGCCGGAGATGCGGTAGCCGCGGTCGCCGACGACCGTGTCGAGCCCGTTCGGCAGCGCGGCGATGGTTTCCCAGATCTGGGCGGCGCGGCACGCCTCGATCAGGTCCTCCTCGGTGGCGTCCGGCCGGGCGAACGTCAGGTTGGCCCTGATGGTGTCGTGGAAGAGATGCGCGTCCTGGGCGACCACGCCGACGGTTTCGTTGACCGACCCCAGGGTCAGCTCCCGCAGGTCGTGGCCGCCGATCCGCACGGCTCCCTCGACCGGGTCGTAGAGCCGTGGCACCAGGTGCGTGATGGTGCTCTTGCCGGCGCCGGACGGGCCGACCAGCGCCGTCATCTTCCCCGCCGGGGCACGGAAGGTCACGCCGTGCAACACGGTCTGGTCGTCGGAGCGCTCCGGCGCCGAGAGGTTGACGGACTCCAGCGAGGCCAGCGAGACCTCGGCGGCCGTCGGGTAGCGGAAGGACACGCCGTCGAACTCGACGTCAGGTGCGGTCGCGCCCGGTCCGGCGGCGGGCAGGGCGCGCGCGTCCGGACGCTCACTGATCAGCGGCTCCAGATCGAGGACCTCGAAGATGCGGTCGAAGCTCACCAGGGTGGTCACCACGTTGACCTGGATCGTGCTCAGTGCGGCGATCGGGCCGTACACCTTCGTGATGAGTGCGAAGAGGGCCACCAGGGTGCCGATCTGCAGGTTTCCGTCGATGACGAGGACGCCGCCGAATCCATACACCACTGCGCTCGTCAGGGCGGTGAGCAGGCCGAGCATGATGCCGAGCAACCGCCCGTTGACGGTGCCCAGGATGGCCACGTCGCGCATGCGGTGCACCTTGGTCGCGAAGGCCCGGGACTCCTCGTCGGGCCGGCCGTACAGCTTGGTGAGCATCGCCCCGGCGACGTTGAACCGCTCGTTCATCAGCGAGGAGATGTCGGCGTCGGTCTGCATGCCCTCGCGGGCCAGCCGCTCCAGCCGGAAGCCGATCATCCGGCCGGGCACCATGAAGATGGGGATGAGCAGCAGTGACACGATCGCGAGCTGCCACGACAGATAGAACATCGAAGCGATGACGAGAACCAGCGTGAGAATGATGGACAGGGACTGTGACAGCAGGGTGGTCACTGCCTCCTGGGTCCCGATCGCGTCCGCGTTGAGCCGGCTGATCAACGATCCGGTCTGTGCGCGGGTGAAGAACGCCACCGGCTGGCGCTGCACGTGGTCGAAGATCTTGACGCGCAGGTCGGCGACCAGCCCGTGGCCCACCTGGCCGGAGAGCCGCGCCTGCAGGTAGCTGACGAAACCGTCGAGGACGGCCAGGCCGGCCATCACGGCGGCCAGGGCGATCAATGTTCCCTTCTGCTGGCGGCCGATCCCGTCGTCGATGAGCACCTTGAGCAGCAGCGGGTTGCACGCGCTGATCGTGGCGCCCACCGCCGTGGTGGTCAGCAGGGCGGCCATCGTCCATGGGCGCTTGAAGACGTACGGGATGACCCGTCGCACCGTTCCCGGGGTGATCCGCTGGCGGGTGATCGAGTCGTCCAACCGTATGTGTGAAAGACCCCGAGCCGGCCGGCTGCGCTTCGCCATGAATTCCCATCCCTGCCTCGACGGTGGACCCCTGTGCGGGCCGCGCGGTGCACCATTCAACCGTGGCGTGCCCGCGGTTGAACATGAGCGCCGCCGTCGCGGCGGTCAACGGTGTCGCGTGTTCAACCGGCGAGTTGCCGTGGTTGAACGGTGCGCCGGGCGGGGTCGGTTGGGATTCGGTGTTCAGGTGTTCTAGTGTTCAGTAACACTAGTTCATTGGACATCCCCGACGGGAGGAGAAGGCCGAACGTGATCACGTTCCATGTCGACCGGTCCGACAGCGTCCCCGCGTATGCGCAACTGATCCGGCAGGTGCGCGAGGCGCTCCGGATGGGGTTGCTGCAGCCCGGCGACCAGCTGCCGCCGGTGCGCAGTGTGGTCGCCGCGTGCGCGGTCAACCCGAACACGGTGCTGAAGGCCTACCGGGAGCTGGAACTGGGCGGTCTGGTCGAGGCGCGGCAGGGGGCGGGCACCTTCGTCACCGGCCGGTTGGGTGACGCCGATCCGCACGTGATGGCCCGCCTGCGCAACGGCCTCAACCGGTGGCTGGGCCAGGCCCGGGACGCGGGTCTGGAGGACGAGGACGTCCAGGCGCTGTTCGCCTCGGTGGTCGCCGAGGACTGCCTGCGGCGAGCGCAGGCCGATCAGGGCCGGCCGCCGGCGGAGCCGGGGACGCGGGCCGCGTTCGGTTCGAAGGGACGCGTCGCGTGAACGACCAGTCGATCGCCGTTGAAGCGCGCGAGGTGAGCAAGCGCTACGGCAAGATGTGGGCGCTGCGGGACTGCAGTTTCCAGCTGCCGGCCAACCGGATCATCGCGCTGGTCGGCGCCAACGGCGCCGGCAAGTCGACGCTGATGAGCATCATCAGCGGCATGCTGACCCCCACGTCCGGTGCGGTGCTGGTGAACGGGCGGGCCGTGTCGGAGACCGAGCGGGCCGGGACCGGCGGCCGGATCGCGATCCTGGCGCAGGACAAGCCCCTGTACCGGGACTTCACCGTGGCCGACATGCTGCGGTTCGGGCGGTCGACCAATCGCGTCTGGGACCAGCAGCGGGCGCTGTCGTGGCTGAAGCGCTTCGCCGTGCCGTTGGACCGCCGCTGCGGCCGGCTCTCCGGCGGGCAGAAGGCCCAGGTGGCCATGGCGGTCGCCCTGGGCGCCCGGCCGGACGTGCTGCTGCTCGACGAGCCGCTGGCCAACCTCGATCCGGTGGCCCGCTACGAGGTGACCGGGGAGCTGCTGGCCGAAACGGCCGGCAGCGACATGACGGTGATGCTCTCGACCCACATCGTGACCGAGCTCAGCGGCGTCGGCGATCATCTGCTGCTGCTCGGTGCGGGCCGTCCCGTCCTGGTCGGTGACGTCGAGCAGCTGCTCGCGCAGCACATGCGGTTCACCGGTCCCCGGGCGGACCGGCCGCCGGTCCCCGGGCGGATTCTCGAGGTGAAGCACACCGACCGGCAGTCGACCTTCGTCGTTCAGCTACCGGACACGCCGGCGCCCGCCGTCGTCGCACCCGGATGGTCCGCCGAACCCATTTCTCTGGACCACATGATTGTCACCCACCTCAAGGCGTCGAACCGGGCGCGCGAGGACATGGAGGTAGCGGCATGAGGGCGCTGACCGAGGCGGAGCCGGCCGCGAGCCCCCCGGACCACCGCGAAGCGACACCGCGCACCGGCGGGGCCGGTGGCCTGGTGTGGCTGACGTGGCGCCAGCACCGCTGGGTGCTCCTCAGCCTCCTCGTCTTCGCGGTCGTGGTCGTGGGCTGGATGGTCTACGTCTCCGCCGACATGGCGAGCCTGTACGAAGCCTGCCACAACACCAAGTGCCAGCCGTTCACCCCGGAGTACGCCCAGATCTACGGTGGCTACGGGCTGAAGACCCAGGCGGAGTTCCTCGCGCTGGTCGCGCAGTACACCCCGCTGCTGGTCGGCATCTTCGTCGGCGTCCCGCTGCTGGCCCGGGAACACGAGCAGCGGACGCTGCTGCTGGCCTGGAGCCAGGACGTCACGCCGGTGCGCTGGCTGTGGACCAAGCTGGCCCTGCTCGGCGCGTTTGTGGCCGTCGTGGCCGCGCTGGTGTCCGTCGCCGCACACGTCATGGCCCACACGTATGTCACCGTCGTCGGTGGCAGCCTGTTCGCGGTGCAGACCTTCATGGTCACCGGACTGCTCCCGCTCGCCAGTGCCGTCTGCTGGTTCACGGTCGGGGTCGCCCTCGGCGCCGTCATCAAGCGCACGCTGCCCGCCGTCTTCGGCGTCATCGCGGCATTCATCGGAGCCCTGCTGGGCCTTCAGTGGCGCTACCCGACGCTGATGAAGCCACTGGTCGTGTACCTGCAGAGCGGCGAGCCCGGCCCCGCCGGCGCGGATCACAACGCCCTCGTCGTCAGCGGCCTCATCCAGTTCGGGCCCGACACGAAGTCGAACCTGTACGACTCGCCCGGGCACGAAGTAACCTACGCCGACCTGCTCCGCATGTGCCCCGAGCTCAGCAACTCGTCGGGAACGATGGTCCCCGACTGCGTGGAGCGCAACCACCTGCTCACCTACGTGACCTACCAGCCGAGCAGCCGGCTCCCGCTGTTCCATCTCATCGTCGCGGGCGGTTACCTGGGGCTTGCCGCGCTGGCGGTCGTCGCGGTCTGGCTGATCGTCCGGCGGACCAAGCTCAGCGCCGGCTGAGTCCTCCTCCTTCCTCGCGCCGGGGCCCGCCGATCACGATCGGCGGGCCCCGGCGCATTCGTTCAACTGCGGCCGATGCTCAGTTGAACGAATTCCTTGGCGCGCAGGCCCATGCGGGTCCTGTTCAACTGACGACCGCCGATGTTGAACGGGTGTGCGGACGGCGTTGATCAGAGTCAGGGCCTGGGCCATAGTGGGCACGCCCCCGATGCGCCCGGAGCCGCCCGACCGGCGGCTCCGATGCACGGCCGCGAAACAACGGTGCGGTCCTCAGGCGCAGGGCACGGCAGAGCAGAGCCTGCGACGGAGGAAACCTATGACCATCGATCAACTCGGTCGCCGGACCGTGGGTGCCGCCTTCCTCGACCAGGCAGCGGCCCACCCGGACAGTCCGGCTCTCACGATCTACCGCGGTTCCAGCGAGACCGAACACCCGACACTCACGTACGCTGAACTCGCCACGCGCGCAGGCCGGCGCGCCGAGGCGCTGCGGGCCCGGGTGGCTCCCGGCGAACGGGTGGTCATCGCGCTGCCGTCCAGCACCGAGTTCGTCGAGCTCTACGTGGCGTGCTTGCTCGCGGGTCTGGTCGCAGTGCCGACACCGCCGCTCGGCGGCTCCGCCGCGGCCACGGAACGGGTCGCGGTGATCGTCGGTGACTGTTCGCCCGGCCTGGTGTTCACCACCGCCTCGGGCACGGCCGACGTGGCCGAGCGGCTCCGGTCCCTGGGCCTCGGCCACGTCCCGGTCGAGGAGCCCGGCGATGCCGGTGCCGACGGGACGCCGCCAGGAGCTCCGTCGGAGTTCCCGGAGGTGTCGCCCGACACGCTCGCGGTGCTGCAGTACAGCTCGGGCTCCACCGGTTCGCCCAAGGGCGTCATGCTGAACCACAGGAACGTCCTGGCCAACGTCGCCGGGACCCGCCTCGGGCACGGCTACGGCGCGGGCGACGTATTCGCCAACTGGATGCCGCTGCACCACGACTACAGCCTCTTCATGCAGCTCAGTCTCGCGCTGACGTGCGGCGCCCCGTCCGTGCTCATGCCGCCCACGGTGTTCGTCCGGCGGCCGGTGGAGTGGTTCCGGATGCTGGACCGGTTCCGCGCGACGACGACCGGCGCGCCCAACTTCGCGTTCGACCTCTGCCTGCGCCTCATTCGCGAGGAGGACGTCGACGGCCTCGACCTGTCCACGGTCAGCTGCATCGTCAACGGTGCCGAACCCATCCACGTGCCGACGATGACCGCATTCCTCAAACGGTTCGCCCGCATCGGCCTGCGCCCGGAGAGCAACTCCATCGGGTACGGCATGGCCGAGGCGACCTGCTACATCTCCGGCGGCCACCGGGACCTGCTGACGCCGGTGCTGGTCGCCGATCCCCGGGCGCTGGAGGCGACGCCCCAGCCGCGGCTCGTGCCCACCACGAGCGGCACCGGCAAGGAGATCGTCGGTGTCGGCGTTCCGCCGTCGCACCAGATGCGCATCGTCGAACCGCAGACCCGCGCGGTGCTGCCCGACGGCGAGGTCGGCGAGCTCTGGGTGCGTGGCGCCAGCGTCGGCCTGGGCTACTGGGACAAGCCGGAGCTCAGCGCCGAGACCTTCGGGGCCCACCTGGCCGACGAAACCGACGACGCGCCAGGCTGGCTGCGGACCGGCGATCTGGGCGCGGTCGTCGACGGGGAGCTGTACATCACCGGCCGGCTCAAGGAGATGCTGATCGTGCGGGGCCGCAACCTCTACCCCCACGACCTGGAGCGGCAGGCCGGTCGGGCGAACCCGGCCCTCGACGGACGTGTCGGGGCGGCCTTCGGCGTCGACGCGCCCGACGAGCGGATCGTGCTGATCCAGGAGGTCAATCCCGGGGTGCGGGCGGATGACCTGCCGGCCGTCGCGGACGACGTCCTGCGCCACCTCACCACGTCCCTCGGCCTGCCCGTCCGCAACGTCCTGCTGGTGAAGAAGGGGACCGTCCGGCGCACCACCAGCGGGAAGATCCAGCGCCGGGCGATGCGCCAGCAGTTCCTCGCCGGTGGTGTCACGGCCCTCTACAGCGTGCTCGATCCCGGCGTGCGGAGCCTCCTGCGGACAGATCCGCGGTGACGGCACAGCCGACCGAAGACTCGACGCAGACCTGGGGGAGATCAATGACGGAGCAGGCGACCATCGCCGTCGAACCCGCGCGGGACAACGTCCTCGCCTGGCTGATCGCACGGGTCGCGCATTACCTGAACGAGCCGGTGGAGCTGATCGACGGGCGGGCCGACCTGAGCCGGTACGGGCTGGAGTCGGTGTACGCCTTCGCGCTCTGCGGCGAGATCGACGAGGTGTGGGGCGCGGTCATCGAGCCCATCCTCTTCTGGGACGTGCGGAACCTCGCCGAACTGGCCGACCACATCGTCGAGGTGGCGAGCCGGCCGCCGGTGCGATGACCTCATCGCCTTCGCCTTCCGCGCCGCCCGGGCCGCCGGGGCGGCGCGGCCCTGCCTGCGGACCGGTGCGTCCGAACTCATCGCTTGTCGCGTCGAGGATTTGGGGTTGACCACCATGGATTCGTCAGCGCAGGAGCTCCACGAACTGATGTCCGCGCAGCGCGGCATCTGGTACGCGCAGCAGTTCGCGCCCGCCGGCCCGGCCTACACCGCGGGCGAGTTCATGGAGCTGCGGGGCGCCCTGGATGTCGAGCTCCTGCTCCGCGCGCTGCGGCTCGCCGTCGCCGAGGCCGACGCGTACCGGCTGCGGATCCGCGTGGTGGACGGCACCCCTTGGCAGTACGTCGCCGACGCCGGTGACTACCCGATCGAGGTCGTCGACCTGCGCGCCGAGGCCGACCCGCGGGCGGCCGCCGGGCACTGGATGCGGTCCGATGCCGACCGGCCGGTCGAACTGGTGGAGAGCTGGCTGACCGGCCACGCGATCCTGCGACTGGGTGACGAGCACACCATCTGGTACCAGCGCGCCCACCACATCGTGGTCGACGGGTCCGGCATGTCGGCCTTCGCACGCCGGCTGGCCGAAATCTTCG
Source organism: Dactylosporangium maewongense (assembly GCF_039531485.1). Lineage (NCBI taxonomy): Bacteria > Bacillati > Actinomycetota > Actinomycetes > Micromonosporales > Micromonosporaceae > Dactylosporangium > Dactylosporangium maewongense. The sequence continues at coordinate 64,157 of NZ_BAAAQD010000047.1, forward strand.
AGGGGCTCCTGGCCGGCGGCGCGCCCACCGGCCCGGCGCCGGCCCCCGTCACGGTGCTGATGCGGTCCGACGACGAGTACCGGCAGTCCGTCGACCGTGCCCGGGACCGCGACCACTGGCTCGGCGTCATGTCCGGCGCCCCCGAACCGAGCGTGCCGCGCGGCCACCCGGCGCGGCGCCTGGCCGGCCGGCCCGTGCTGCACCGCCACGACATCACCGCCGACGAGACCGCCGCTCAGCGGGCCGCCGCACGCCGGCTGGGCACGACGTACGCGGGGCTGGTGATCGCCGCCGCTGCCGCCTACCGGCACCGCATCACGGGCGCGCAGGACATCGTGCTCGGCGTCACGGTCAACGGCCGTACGCGGCGGCGCGAGCTCGGAATTCCCGGCATGACGGCGAACATCGTGCCGGTGCGGCTCACGGTGACGCCGCACATGCGCGTCGCGGAGCTCGTGGCGCAGGTGTCGCGGTCGACCCGGCAGGGCCTGGCCCACCAGCGGTACCAGTACACCGACCTCATGGCCGACCTCGGCCTCGTCGGCGGCGGCTTCCTGTACGACACGGTGGTCAACGTCCTGCCGCTCGAGCACCCGGCGCGGTTCGGCACCTGTTCGGCGACGTACACCAGCATCGTCACCAGCCCCGTCGACGACCTGCGCGTCAACCTGTACCGACGGCCCGCCGCCGGCGACGTCATCGCGACGATGGAGCTCAACCGGGACCTCCACGACGAGGACGACGGCGCGGGCGTCGGCCGTCAGTTCCTGCGGGTGCTCGACTGGTTCACGAACGCCACGCCCGAGGGCGCGCTCGGCGACATCCAGCTGCTCGACGACGCCGAGCGCGACCGGGTGCTGCGGGAGTGGAACGACACGGCGGTCGAGGCTCCCGCCGCGACGCTGCCGGAGCTGTTCGCCGCCCAGGTCGCGCGGACGCCGGATGCGCCGGCGGTGATGTTCGAGGGTGCGCCCGTCTCGTACGCGGAACTGGACGGCCGGGCGAACCGGCTGGCCCGCTCGTTGATGAGCCGCGGCGTGGGCGCGGATTCGGTGGTGGGTGTGAGCCTGCCCCGCGGGGTCCCGATGGTGGTGGCGCTGCTGGCCGTGACCAAGGCCGGTGGCGCGTACCTGCCGATCGACCCGGACCTGCCGGCCGGGCGGATCGCGTTCATGGTCGCCGACGCCGGTGCGGTGTGTGTCGTGTCGGCCGCGTCGATGCCGGACGTCGGTGTGCCGGTGGTGCCGGTGGTGCCGGTGGTGCCGGTCGACGATCAGCGGTCGCCGGAAACGGATCCGCGCGTGCGGGTGCGGCCGGATCAGGCGGCCTACGTCATCTACACGTCGGGTTCGACGGGCGTGCCGAAGGGCGTTGTGGTGTCGCACGCCGGCATCGTGAACCGGCTGCACTGGATGCAGGCACGGTTCGGCCTGCGCCCCGGCGACCGGGTGTTGCACAAGACGCCGTTCGGGTTCGACGTGTCGGTGTGGGAGCTGTTCTGGCCGTTGATCCAGGGCGCGGTGATGGTGATCGCCGAACCCGGCATGCACCGCAACCCGGCCTACGTCGCCGATCTGATCCTGGACGACCAGGTCGACACCGTGCACTTCGTGCCGTCGATGCTGGAGGCGTTCCTCGCCTCACCGCAGGCCGCGGAGTGTGTCGGGTTGCGCCGGGTGGTGTGCTCCGGCGAGGCGCTGAGCGCGACGGTCCGGGACCGATTCTTCGAGACCCTGCCCGACGTCGGGTTGTTCAACCTGTACGGGCCGACCGAAGCGTCGGTCGACGTGACCGCCCACGAGGTGCGTCCCACCGGGTCCGCGGTCGTGCCGATCGGCCGGCCGGTCGCCAACACCCGGGTGTACGTGCTGGACGAGCGGCTCGCGCCGGTGCCGGTCGGGGTGGCCGGTGAGTTGTATCTGGCCGGGGTCCAGCTGGCCCGGGGGTACGTGGGCCGGGCCGGGCTGACCGGGGAACGATTCGTCGCCGACCCGTTCGACACCGCTGGCGGCCGGCTGTACCGGACCGGCGACGTGGTGCGCTGGGACGCCGGCGGCGACCTGGTGTACCTGGGCCGGACCGACCAACAGGTCAAGATCCGCGGCTTCCGGATCGAGCCGGGCGAGGTCGAGGCGGTCATCGCCGCGCATCCCGGCGTGCACCAGGTCGCGGTGATCGCCCGCGAAGACGCCGGTGACAAGCGACTCGTCGCATACGTGGTCGGGCCGGCCGACGGCGCGCAGGTGCGGGAGTTCGCCGGATCCCGGCTGCCCGAGTACATGGTGCCCGCGGCCGTGATGGTGCTCGACGCCCTGCCGCTGACCGTGAACGGCAAGCTGGACCGAAAGGCGCTCCCGGCGCCGGACTTCGCGTCCACCGCGGGATCCGGCCGCGGGCCGGCGAACGCCCGCGAGGAGCTGCTCTGCCAGGGCTTCGCCGAGATCCTCGGCGTGGCCGCCGTCGGTGTCGACGACGACTTCTTCAAGCTCGGCGGGCATTCACTGCTGGCCGTACGACTCGCGGAGTGGCTGCGGGTGCGTGGCGTCTCCGTGTCGCCGCAGGTGCTGTTCGACGCGGCATCGCCGGCGCGACTCGCGGCGGTGGCGGGCCCGGCCACCGTGCAGGTCCCGCCGAACCTGATCCCGGCCGGGGCCCGGACGATCGTCCCGCAGATGCTGCCGCTGGCTCGGCTGACCGACGCGGAACTGCACCGCGTGGTGTCGGCCGTGCCCGGGGGCGCGGGCAACGTCGCGGACGTCTACCCTCTCGCTCCGCTGCAGGAAGGCCTGCTGTTCCACCACCTCCTGGCCGACGGCAGCGACGACGTCTACGTCACGCCGCTCGTGTTCGAGTTTCCCGGCCGTGCCCAGGTGGACGGGTTCGCGGCCGCGCTGCAGCAGGTGATCGACCGGCACGACGTGTTCCGCACGGCGGTGGTGTGGGACGGTCTCCGCGAGCCCATCCAGGTCGTGTGGCGCTCGGCGACACTGCCGGTCGCTCACGTCGGGCCGGCCGCTTCCCCCGCCGAACTGGTGTCGTCGGTCGGGCTGGCGATGGACCTCGGGCGGGCGCCGCTGCTCGATCTGCACGTCGCCGAGACCACCGGCGGCCGCGTCTTCGGGCTGCTGCGGATGCACCACGTCGTCCATGACCACACGACGGTGGAGATCCTGCTGGACGAGATCCGCGCCGTCCTCGACGGGCGGGCGGAGACGTTGCCCGAGCCGCTGCCGTACCGCGACTACGTGGCCCAGACCCGCGCCCGGCTGGCGAACGGGGAGCACGAGCGGTACTTCACGGACCTGCTGGCCGGCGTGGACGAGCCGACCGTCGCGTTCGGGGTCAGCGACGTACGCCGGGACGGCACCGGGCTGGCCTCGGCGAATCTGGACGTGGACGCCGACGTCGTGGCGCGGTTGCGCGACGTGGCCCGGCACCTGGGCACCAGCCCGGCCACGATCATGCACGTGGCGTGGTCGCGACTCCTGGCCGTCGTCTCCGGCCGGGACGACGTGGTGTTCGGCACGATGCTGTTCGGCCGGATGAACGCCGGAGCGGAGTCCGACCGCGTGTCGGGTCTGCTGATGAACATGTTGCCGGTGCGGATGCCCACCGGCGACGTCGACGTGCTGTCCGCGGTCGACGGGATGCGCGGCCAGCTGGCGGGGCTGCTGGCGTACGAACACGTGCCGCTGACCGTCGCCCAGCGGGCGAGCGCTTTGCCGGCCGACGTCCCGCTGTTCACGTCGATGTTCAACTACCGGCACAACCGGCCCGGCGACTCCGGCCCGGCCGAGGTCCGGCCGGTGTACTTCCGTGAACGGACCAACTACCCGCTGGCCGTCGTGGTCGATGACGACGGTGGGAGCCTCGGTCTGGTCGTGGACGCGGTCGCGCCGATCGACCCGCGGGCGGTCGGGGAGATGTTCCGTACGGCCGTCGACGGTCTGGTGACGGCGTTGGAGGACGCTCTCCGGGGCGTGCACACGCCGCTGTCCGGCGTGGACGTACTGGATCCGGTGACACTGCGGCGCGTCGTGCACGAGTGGAACGGCACCGCGGCGGGCATCGCGGACGCGACGCTGCCGGAGTTGTTCGCGACCTGGGTGAACCGGACGCCGGGAGCACCGGCCGTCGTGTCCGACGGTTCGTCGGTGTCGTACGCGGAGCTGGACGGCCGGGCGAACCGGCTGGCGCGGCTGCTGATCGACCGGGGTGTGACCCGGGACGCGGTGGTGGGTGTGTGCCTGCCCCGCGGTGTGGACCTCGTGGTGGCGTTGCTGGCGGTGGTGAAGGCCGGCGCCGCGTACCTGCCGATCGATCCCGGCCTGCCGGCCGAGCGAGCCGCGTTCATGGTGGCGGACGCCGGTGCGGTGTGTGTCGTGTCCGACGGGTCGCCGGCCGGGCCGGACGTGCCGATGGTGGCGGTGGACGACCCAGGGCTGCCGGGCCTGCCGGAGACGGATCCGGGCACCCGGGTGCTGCCGGATCAGGCGGCGTACATGATCTACACGTCGGGCTCGACCGGGACGCCGAAGGGTGTCGTGGTCACGCACGCGGGCCTGGCCAGTCTGGCCGCGGTGCAGGCGGAGCGGTTCGAGGTGGCCGGCGACAGCCGGGTCCTGCAGTTCGCGTCGGCAGGGTTCGACGCGGCGACCTGGGAACTGGTGATGGCGCTGTGCTCGGGTGCCTGCCTGGTGGTGGCGCCGGCCGAGCACCTGCTGCCCGGGGCCGGTCTGGTGGGGCTGGCGGCCCGGCACCGGGTGACGCATGCGACGTTGCCGCCGGCGGTGCTGGCGGTCCTCGAACCGGACGATCTGGCGTCGGTGTCGACGATCGTGTCGGCGGGTGAGGCGCTGGCCGGAGAGCTCGTCGACCGGTGGGCGCCGGGCCGGCGGTTGGTGAACGCGTACGGCCCGACGGAGACGACCGTTTGCGCGTCGATGTCGAAACCGCTCGCCGTCGGTGAAGAGCCGGTGATCGGCGGCCCGATCACCAACACCCGGACGTACGTGCTGGATGCGCGGTTGCAGCCGGTACCGCCGGGAGTGGCGGGGGAGTTGTACGTGGCCGGCGCGTCGCTGGCGCGCGGGTACGCGGGCCGGGCGGGACTGACGGCGGGGCGGTTCGTGGCCGACCCGTTCGACGAGGGCGGCCGGCTGTACCGGACCGGTGACGTCGTACGCTGGACCGCCGGCGGCGACCTGGTGTACGCGGGCCGGGCGGACGACCAGGTGAAGGTCCGCGGGTTCCGGGTCGAGCCGGGCGAGATCGAGGCCGTGCTGGCCGCGCATCCGGACGTGGCCCAGGTGGCGGTCATCGCCCGTGAGGACACCGCAGGCGACAAGCGCCTGGTGGCGTACGTGGTCGGCGCGGTCGACGACGCGGAGTTGCGGCGGTTTGCGGGTGGGCGGCTGCCGGAGTACATGGTGCCTTCGGCGGTGGTGGTCCTCGACGCGTTGCCGTTGACGGTGAACGGCAAGCTGGACCGCAAGGCGTTGCCCGTCCCGGACTTCATGTCCACGGCCGGCGCCGGCCGGGCCCCGGCCAACGCCCGCGAGGAACTGTTGTGCCAGGCGTTCGCCGAGGTGTTGAACATCGAGCACGTCGGCGTCGACGACAACTTCTTCGCGCTGGGTGGGCATTCGCTGCTCGCCGTCCGGCTGATGAGTCGGGTCCGGACGGTGTTCGGGGCGGAGCTGTCGCTGCGGGCGATGTTCGAGGCGTCGACCCCGGCGAAGCTGGCGGAGCGGCTGTCGGGCGCGGCAACCGCCCGGCCGGCACTGGCACCGTGGGCGCGGCCGGAACGCTTGCCGCTGTCGTTCGCGCAGCAACGGCTGTGGTTCATCGGCCGGCTCGAGGGTCCGAGCGCGCTCTACAACGTTCCGATGGTGCTCGACCTCTCGGACGCGGTGGACGCGGCGGCGCTCGAGGCCGCGCTGCGTGACGTGATCGGCCGGCACGAGGTGCTGCGCACGGTGTTCCGGACGACCACCGATGGGCGGCCGTTCCAGCACGTCGTCTCGATGGAGGACCTGGACTGGCGGGTGCGGCCGCTCGAGGCCGGCCAGGCGGAGCTTCCCGCCCAGGTTCTGGCCGCGGCCGGGCGCACCTTCGACCTGGCCGCGGAGATCCCGATCCGGGCGGAACTGATCACCGGCGGCGACGAGCGGGTGCTGGTCGTGGTCATGCACCACATCGCCGGGGACGGCTGGTCGACCGCGCCACTGGTTGCCGACCTGTCCACCGCCTACCTGGCCCGACGGGCCGGCCGTGCCCCGCAGTGGCAGCCGTTGCCGGTCCAGTACGCCGACTACGCCCTCTGGCAACGGGACCTGCTCGGCGACGAGGACGACCGGGACAGCCTCATCGCCCGGCAGGTCGGGTACTGGCGGCAGGCCCTCGCCGGTGCGCCCGAAGAGCTGGCGCTGCCGACCGACCGGCGCCGGCCCGCCGTGGCCAGCTACCGCGGGCACACCGTCCCGGTACGGATCGGTGCCGAGCTGCACGCGCGGCTGCGCCGGGTCGCCGCGGCCGAGGGCGTCACGGCGTACATGCTGTTGCAGGCCGCGCTCGGTGTCCTGCTGTCGAAGCTGGGCGCCGGCACCGACGTCCCCATCGGCACGCCGGTCGCGGGGCGGGGTGACGAGGCCCTCGACGACCTGGTCGGCTTCTTCGTCAACACCCTCGTCATGCGGACCGACCTGTCCGGTGACCCGACGTTCGCGCAGTTGCTCGCGCGGGTGCGCGAGGCGAGCCTGGCCGGGTTCGAGAACCAGGACGTGCCGTTCGAGCGCCTGGTCGAGGAGCTGTCGCCGACGCGGTCGCTGGCTCGCCACCCGTTGTTCCAGGTGATGCTGACGGTCCAGAACGCGGGCGACGCGGAGCTGGACCTGCCCGGGGTTCGGCTTCGCGAGCAGGACACGGCGGCCGCCGGAACCTCCGCGGCGAGGTTCGACCTCAACACCATCGTGGCGGAGACCTTCGACGCCGGCGGCGCGCCGGCGGGCGTGCACGGGGTGCTGACCGGGGCGCTCGATCTGTTCGACCCCGCCACCGTGGCGTCGATCGCTGAGCGGTGGGTGCGCGTGCTGGACTCGCTGCTGGCCGACCCCGACCTGCCGATCTCCCGCGTCGACGTGCTGGACGCGGACGAGCGTCACCGGGTGCTGGTGGAGTGGAACGACACGGCGGTCCCGCTCGCGGAGGCGACGCTCCCATCGTTGTTCGCCGCTCAGGTGGCGCGGGATCCCTCCGCTGTCGCGGTCGTCTGCGATGGGGTGTCGGTGTCCTACGGGGAGCTGGCGGCTCGTTCGGACCGGGTGGCGGCGATGCTGCGTGGTCTCGGGGTCGGGCCGGAGCGTGTGGTCGGCGTGTGCTTGGAGCGTGGCGTTGAGTTGATGGTTGTCCTGCTTGGTGTGTTGAAGGCGGGGGGTGCGTATCTGCCGATCGATCCGGATCTGCCGGTGGAGCGGGTCGAGTTCATGCTGGCCGACGCTGGCCCGGCTGTCGTGGTGACCGCGTCAGCTGGTGTGGTGACCCGGGCTGGCCGGTCGGTGGGTGTGCCGGTGCTGGTGCTGGACGAGGCGAGCCTGCCGGTGGGACGGGTTGATGATGCGGGGCTGGTGGCGGCGCATCCGGCGTACGTGATCTATACGTCGGGGTCGACGGGTCGGCCGAAGGGTGTGTTGGTGTCGCATGCGGGGTTTGCGAGTTTCGTGGCTGGTCATGCGCGTCTGCTCGGTGTGGGTGTTGGTGATCGGGTGGGGCAGTTCGCGTCGGCGAGTTTCGACACGTTCGGCTGGGAGTGGTGTATGGCCCTGTTGCAGGGTGCGGCGTTGGTGGTGATTCCTGCTGAGCTGCGGTTTGGTTCGGCGTTGACGGGGTTGCTGGCGCGTGAGTCGGTGTCGGTGGTGACGTTGCCGCCGGCGGTGTTGGCGTTGTTGGATCCGGCGTCGATCG
>NZ_BAAAQD010000048.1:0-71236 GCF_039531485.1 Dactylosporangium maewongense
CGCACGCGGGCAGGTGGCTGCGAAGCGTCAACCCGGCACGGCATCCGCCGTTAAGACCGGGACTGTCCCACCGCAAGGCGGGGCTATCGATCGTGTGCTCGCCAAAGCGCACTGAAAGATAACGGAGTACTCCCCTCCTGTTGTGTAGCGAGCATTGCACGTCCCGGTAGCAGATCGCCAGATGTCGCTGTCGCGAGCGGCGTGCAGGATCATCCGACCTCCGCGAGGGCGGACCGCCGCGCGGAGTCGGCGACAGGCGCAGCGCCCTTGAGCCGGTCCACCAACCAGATGGCGGCCGCCGGGGCGACGAACACGGTGGCGAACACGGCGACCGACGCCGCGACCAGGCCGACCCAGGCCATGGTCGAGAGCCCGTTCACGTCACCGACCTCTTCGGAGAAGACGCCGATGGCGGGCAGCATCAGGAACAGCGCCCCGGCCGCCGCCGCGAGCCAGCGCCACCACCGCATCGTGAAGGTAGCCGCCAGCGCCGCCGGCGCCACCGCGACGACGTAGATGAGCGCGATGAAGAAGGTCCCCGACCAGCTGAACCCGGGCTCACCGCCGGTCGCGAGCGTCAGGAGCCGCATGAACCCGCGCGACAGCGCACCCAGGACGACACCGGCGCCGACCGCCCCAGCGACCGCGCTGGTCAGAACCTTGATTGCACGCATGGAGACGGAGTTTAGGCAGGCGAACGGCGCGTGGCCGCGCCTTGGTCATCTTTATGACCGGCGGACCGCTGCCGGCTTCCCGACGATGTCAGGTGGTCGAGCAGTAGGCGGTGGCGCGGGCGAAGCCGAGCTCGAACTGCTCGTCGGTCAGGGTGATCAGCTCCGGTCCCTGGCCGGTGGTCAGTTGGAACCGGTCGCGCAGGGCCCGGGCCCAGAGCTGCCGGACGGCGTCCAGGATCTGCTGCCGATCCCCGCCGGCGCCTTGGACCTCGATGTAGTACGTCGCACCGCGGGGGCGCACGCGCGTGTGGGCCATGAAGATCTCGGCGCCACCGGCCGCGCCGTGCAGCACACCGGCGCAGCCGACGACCGCGCGCAGGGGCAGCGGCCCGCCGCCGGTCGCGTCGGCGATGAGCTGCCCGGCCGCGACGTCGTCGGCGTCCAGCGGCAGCGCGGTCACCAGCGCCACCCTGACCGACGTCCGGCCGGCGGCGGCGCGGGGCGCGCGGGCGGCGGGCTTGACCCGCACCGCCCCGGGAAGGTCCTCCTGCCGGGCCCACCGGAAGGCCGTCGTGAGGCCGGCCGGGTCCAGGTTCATCGCCCTGACGATCAGCCGATGCTGGAACTCGGCGAAGACCTTCGTCCCGGTGCCGAACTCCCCGCGCAGCGTGACACCGAGCCGATCCAGGTCCACGGAGCCCACTCCGAACGGTGCGAACACACCGGGATCGGCACCGCCGAAGCGGACTCCGGTCTCGCTGCCGTCGCCGGTGTACCGGCCGGCGAGCGCTGCCCGGTCGGAGACGTACTCGTGGACGCGGTCCCCGTCGCGGTAGACGGTCATGAGCACCGCGTCCGAGTCGACGACGACGTGGCTCGCCACGGGCGTGCGCAGCCGCGCGCTGACCGACCGCGCCAACCCGTCGACGTCGGCGACGCCGTGCTCGCCTTCGCGGGGCAGCACCGCCACCCGACCCGCCGCCGCAGGCACGACCCATGCGTCGGCGCCGAGGTCAGTCAGGGCGGACACCACCCCGGCGAACTCCCCGACCACCATCATCGTCTCGTAGCTGGTGCCCATGGCGTTCGTGCCTCCCGCGCTCGTGATCAGCCAGCGGAGGATACGCGCCGCACCAGGCTTCCGTGGGCCCGGTTCTACGGCTTCGTAGCGTGGGCGCCGATGAGGGACGGGGTCCAGACGACCGTGCCGTTGGTGACGGCGTCGGCGCGGAGGCGGTCGGCGAGGGTGTCGAGGTCGCCGGGGAGGTCGAGGCCGAGCTTCTGGATGAGCGGCGCGAGGGCTCGGGTGACGCCGGCCAGCCAGGCGTAGCCGCCGAAGTCGGGGCCGCCGCCGATCAGGGCCTCGTCGCGCATCGTGGGTTCGGGCAGGCCGGCGGCGGTGTACGCGGCGAACAGCTGGCGGCCCATGCGGACCTGCATGCCGGCGCGGCGGAAGGCTTCGGTGGTGAGCCGGCCGGTGTCGTTCCACAGCGACGCCTCGGGCAGCGACCGCGCGGCGATCGCGGGGTCGAGGTCGAGCTCCTGGAAGGCGATGATGCCGCCGGAGCGGACCCGGGCGGCGACGGCTCGCAGCGCCGCGACGGGGTCGGCGCGGTACATCAGGACCAGGCGCCCGAAGGCGGCGTCGAACCCGGTCCCGGCGTCGGCGGTGTCCAGGTCACCCTCGACGAATTCGACGTTGGACAGCCCGAGGGCCTCGGCCCGGCCCCGGGCGACCCGCAGCGCCGCCGCGTCGACGTCGACGCCGACGACCGTGCCCTGCGGTCCGACGATGCCGGCGGCGAGCAGCGCCACGTCGCCGGCGCCGCTGCCCACGTCGAGGACCCGCATGCCGGGGCGCAGGCCCGCGTCACGCAGCAGCCGTTCGGTGGTGCCGTGCAGGAACAGCGCCTGACGGCCGAGTCGTTCGTACTCCTCCTGCGACCGCTCCAGCGCGTACGCCGGGTCGCCTGTCGGGTTTCCCATCGCCCCAGGCTGGCTGCCCGGCGGGCGCCGCGCAGCCAGCATCAGGACAGCCGCGGGTTGAACCGCCGGGGCATCCCGTGCGTGCGGTCAGGCGCTCTCGGAGACCTCGAAGCCGACGAGCCAGTGCAGCCCGTAGCGGTCGATGACCTGGCCGTCGGACGCGCCCCAGGCCCGCTGCTGCAGGTCGTCCACGACCCGGCCGCCGTCGGCGAGGCCGGCGAACCACTTGCGCAGGGTGGCGGGGTCGGCGGTGCCGAGCAGCGACAGCATCATGCCTTCGCACCGGAACGGTGCCTCGTCCCCCGCCACGTCGGCGGCGAAGAGCGCGACCGGCCCGCCGGTCAGGTAGCCGTGGGCGACGGCGTCAGCGGGGCCGTCGGTCCGGTTGAACTCGGCGAACGTGTGCAGCTGCACCGCGCAGCCGAAGACGTCGCCGTAGAACGTCAGGGCCTCGCGGGCGCTTCCGGGGAAGTGCAGGTAGGGCGTCGGGGCGGTCATGTTGTGGATCTTACGTACCGCGGCCGCTTCGCGCTGACCCTGATCGATGCGGGTCATGGAGGGGCGCGGAACGTGCGGCGGTAGGTGTCCGGCGGGACGCCGAGCGTCCGCTGGAAGTGCCGGCGGAGGGTCGTGGCGGTGCCCATGCCGGCGGCGGAGGCGATGGCGTCGATGCCGTCGTCGGTGCTCTCCAGGAGCTGCTGGGCGCGGCGGATGCGTTGCGTGTGCAGCCATTGCAGCGGGGTGGTGCCGGTGACGGCGTGGAAGAGGCGGGCCAGGTGCCGGGAGCTCAGGTTCGCCCGGGCGGCCAGGTCCTCCACGGTGAGCGGCTGGTCGAGGCGCTGCATCACCCACGGGAGCAGGTCGGACAGGGGGTGGCCGTCCTCGTCCGGCACCGGCGTGGTGACGAACTGGGCCTGGCCGCCGGCGCGGTGCGGCGGCACGACGAGGCGGCGGGCGACGATGTTGGCGACGGTCGAGCCGTGGTCGAGGCGGACCAGGTGCAGGCACAGATCCATGGCGGCGGCCTTGCCGGCGGACGTGAGGACGCGGCCGTTGTCGATGTACAGCACATCGGGGTCGACGGCCACCCGTGGGTAGCGCGCGGCGAGCTCGTCGGTGTGCGCCCAGTGCGTCGTGGCGCGGAGCCCGTCGAGAATGCCGGCGGCCGCCAGTACAAAGGCGCCGGTGCACAACGAGACGACCCGGGCGCCCGCGTCGTGGGCCGCGCGCACCGCCTCGACCAGGTCGGCCGGCGGGTCGGCGGCGACGTCGGCGAGCGCCGGCACGATGACGGTGCGGGCGCGCGCCAGGTGGTCGAGGCCGTGGTCGGGCTCCAGCCGGAAGCGGCCGGCCCGCACGCCCCGCGGGCCGCACACCGCGAGGTCATACCAGGGGCCGGTGAGCGCGTCCGGCGGCGGGCCGAACACCTCGCACGCCAGAGCGAGCTCGAAGTGCAGCATCCCGTCGGTGGCGGCGACCGCGACAGAGGTCATGTCGGAAATTGTACGGGTCGCGTCGTTCCGGACACTGGTGCGGCTCGGCGGGCCGGGACAGGATCGTCCGCGTGGATCACTTCAAGGCAGAGGTCGCCGTGTACGGGGCCTACGGGCACACGGGGAAGTTCGTCGTCGCGGAGCTGGCCGAGCGCGGGTACACCCCGCGGCACGTGGGCCGCGACGCCGCCAAGCTGCCGGCCGGCGGGTGGCAGGCGGCGGTGGACGACCCGGCCGCGCTCGACCGCGCGCTGGACGGCGCGGCGGCCGTCATCAACACCGCCGGGCCGTTCGCCACGACCGCCGCGCCGCTGGTCGAGGCCGCGTTGCGGGCGGGCATCCCGTACGTCGACGTCGCCGCCGAGATCGAGGCGAACCGCGACACGTTCAGCCACTTCAAGGACCGCGCGGGGAACACCTCGGTCGTGCCGGCGATGGCGTTCTTCGGCGGGCTCGGGGACCTGCTCGTCACCACCGCGATGGGCGACCGGACCACCGCCGGCGAGGTGCACGTGGCGTACGGCCTGAGCGGCTGGCACCCGACCGCCGGGACCCGGGTCGCAGGCGCCGTGTCGGGGGAGCGGCGGGGCGGGCGCAGGGTCCGCTACAGCGGCGGGCGCCTCCAGTACCACACCGACACCCTGCCGGTCCTGGAGTGGCCGTTCCCGGCGCCGCTCGGTCCGCGCGACGTCATCGGGGAGTTCACGATGGCCGACGTCGTCACCGTCCCCAGCCACCTGGCGGTCCCGGAGGTGCGCACGTACATGACCGCCACAGCCGCCGCGGACCTGGCCGCGCCGGAGACCCCGGCCCCGGCCGCCGTCGACGCGCGGGGCCGCTCCGCGCAGACGTTCATGGTCGACGTCGTGATCCGCTCCGGCACCGAGGAGCGCCGCATCACCGCGACCGGCCAGGACATCTACGCGATCAGCGCGCCCCTGGCGGTCGAGGCCGTCGACCGGATCCTCACCGGCCGCGTCAGGACCACCGGTGTGGCCTCGGCCGGCGCCGCCTTCGACGCCCCGGACTTCCTCCGCGCGCTGTCGCCGCACCTATCCGTGCACGCGCCGGACGGCAGCGCGTTCACCGCCCGTTAACCGTAGGACCGCCGGCCGGCGGGCATGAGACGGCAGTGACACGAGTGAAAGGACGATGCCATCATGACCGGTCCCGACGGGGTCGCTCACCTGGGCGACATCGACACGGCACTGCGGCGCGAGGCCGACATCCTGTCCGAGCGGTTCCCCGACGCCCCGCGGGCCGAGGTCGACGCGATGGTCCGCGAGGTCTACGCCGAGCTGCTGCGCGACGCCGAGGTGGAGACGCACGTGCTGTCGCTGACCCGGCCGCGGGTGATCGAGCAGTTGCGCGAGCGCGGGTACGACCTGCACGAGCCCGAGGTCGAGGCCGGCTAGCTGCCGGGCGGGCGCGAGCGTAGCGACGCCCCGCACCTCTCACGAAAGGCAAGGCCAGGCGTAACAGGGTGGGCTCACCGGGGATCGGTCGAGCTGACCACCGCGGCCCTCTGCTCCGGCTCGAGACGGTCGAGCCATGGCGGTGGCCAGGACGAGGTCGGAATGTCCCCGGCAAGCCCGAGGTCTGTGCGCGCGGCCCGGTAGAACGCCTTTCTGGTGAGCTCGAACTCGTCGAGGGCATGTGCCCAGTTGTCCCTGCCGGTCAGTATTCCGCGGGCGAAGAACTCCAGCTGCCACACGCTCTGGTGCCAGGCGCGCGCGGCCTCGATGGTTTCCGGATTGCCGAGCAGGAGAACTGTCTCCCACACCTGTGCCCGCAGGCCTGCCGCTGCGGCCAGCTCCACCTGGCCGCGTTCCAGCGGCACCAGGTCCGACGAGTGCGGGAGCCCTCGTGTGCGAGCCATGCCGGTCGAGAGGTGGACCATCTTCTTGACGGCGTTGCAGTACTCCGTGTACGCGGCCAGCCGGGCCGCATCCCATCGCACGCGCTGATCCCTGCGCCAGCGGGCCCGTTCACCGAGATTCGACAGGATGAAGCCCAGGACCGTGCCGATGACCGCGCCCGCAAGCGCAGACAGCTCTTGCATGGTGTCCCCTCACGCTCGCCTACCGCCACTGTGGGGCAAGGACGCAACGTCGGCGTCGCCGGTCGAAGGTCCACGCGCCGAAGGGTGGCGGCGCCCCGCACCGCCGATCACGGCGCGGCGGCGAGGCAGAACGGGTGGCCGGCCGGGTCGAGCAGGACCGTCCAGCGGCCCTCGCCCGGCTGGTGCGGGGCGAGAGTCGCGCCGAGCTCGATCATGCGGGCCAGCGCGGCGGCCGGGTCGTCGGCGTACAGGTCGAGGTGGAACTGCTGCGGTGCGGAGGGGTCCGGCCAGCGCGGCGGCCGGTGGTCGGCGGCCCGCTGGAAGCACAGGTTGATCCCGCCGGGCGGCACCGCGGCGAGCGCGACGGCGTCGTCGCCGTCGTGTTCCCGGTCCGCGCCGGTGACCGCCTGGTAAAAGTCGGCCAGGGCCCGCGGGTCGGGGCAGTCGAGCGTGACCGAGCCGACGCGTGCGACAACCGTCATGACGGGGACCCTACCGCCGCACGCATTGATGTACGGTGCCGCTGTCGGCGCTCGCGGATGTGGGGACGGGGACATGCTCAGGTTCGCGCGATGGGTGCTGCTCGCCTTCTGCCTGCTGAGTCTGGTGCCGCTGCTGACCGGCCGCGGCGGGCTCGGCGAGTACCTGCGCGGGGCGTCGCTCACCACCGCGCACGTCGGCACGTGCGTGGAGGACATCGACGAGCTTGAGCGGTCGCACATCACCTGCACGGCCCGGTGGCCGGAGGGCGCGGGTGACGTGATCGGCATTGCCCCGGAAGGTGTGACGGCCGTCGACGCCGGCGTGAGCGGCTCCCACTACGAGGTCCGCCTGCCGGGCGGCGAGGACCTGCGGGTGTTCGCCCGCGGCGCCGAGGCCAGGGCCGCCGACAGCAAGTCGATGCTGGTCGGCGGCGGTGTCCTGCTGGTGACGGTCGCCCTGCTGGCGTGGGAGCTCACGGTCGTCGTGCGCCGCAGGCGCAGCTGACGGCGAGCGGGTCACGGGCCGGGCGTCGGCCAGGCGCCGCGGTGACCGCCGCCGTGCGGCCGGCACCTCCGCCGCGGTGGTTGACCCGGTCGCCGACAATGCAGTGCATGGTTGCGTTCGATGTCGTCCTGCGCGGGTACGACCGGCGTGCCGTCGACGCCCTGGTGCGGGCGGTCGAGGCGGCCGCGGGCGACCGGGACCGGATCGCCGCCGCGGTGCGCGCGGCCGGCCGGCTGCCGGTGGTGCTCCGCGGCTACTCGCCGGTCCAGGTCGACGCCTGGCTGGCGGCCTCCCGCACCGCCGAGCCGGATCCCGGCGCCGGCCCCGCCCCGGTCTGGGCGGCGGCCGTCGAGCTGCCGGTCGTGCTGCGCGGGTACCGCCCCGCGGAGACCGACGCGCTGCTCACCCTCGTCGCCGGTGCGATCGCGAGCGGCGACGCCGCCCGGCGGGCCGACGCGCTGCGGGCGATCGGCGACGCGCGCCTGCCGGTCGCGTTCCGCGGCTTCGACCGGGCCGCGGTCGACGCCTGGCTCGCTCGGGCCGCCCGCCAGCTGCGCGGACGGTAGGGCTGTCCCTACCGGGCCGCCGCCCGCCCGCCCCACCCCGGGTCCGCCGGTCCGCCGGATCGATCCGGGGCGGGCGCCTCAATAGCGTTCCAAGCATGGAATCCAGGGACAACGTGAAGGGCATCGCGGCGCGGGTCGCGGTGTGGAGCGCCCGCCATCGCGCGCTCGCCATCATCGGATGGCTCGTCTTCGTCGTCGGGGTCACCGCGCTCAGCGGGCAGGCCGGGATGGTCGAGGCGGGCAGCGGCGACTTCGGCAACGGCGAGTCGGGCCGCGCCGACCGGATCGTCGCCCAGGCCGGCTTCCCCGAGCAGGGCGCCGGCGAGATGGTGATCGTCACCAGTAAGTCCACAGTGGACGACCCGGACCTCGAGGCCGCCGTCGCGGAGGTCACCGCGGCCGTGAACGGCACCGGCGCCACCGAGCCCGTCGCGGCGCCGGTCACCTCCGAGGACGGCAGGTCGGTGCTGCTCACGTTCACCGTGCGCGGCGACCCGGAGACCGCCAAGGACCGCATCCAGCCGGTCCTCGACGCCGTCGCCGGCGTGCAGCGCGCGCACCCACAGCTGTACATCGCCGAGGCCGGCGACGCCAGCGGCGACAAGCTCATCGGCGACGAGCTCGACGAGGGCCTGAACCGGCTGTCGATGCTGTCGATCCCGGTCACCCTCGGCATCCTGCTCGTCGCGTTCGGCGCGATCGTCGCGGCGCTGCTGCCCGTCGGGCTGGCCGTCACCGCGGTCGTCGGGGCGGTCGGGCTCCTCGCGTTCGCCAGCCACCTCGCGCCGGCCGTCGACACCACGATGCACGTCATGCTGCTGGTCGGGCTCGCCGTCGGCGTCGACTACTGCCTGTTCTACATCCGCCGGGAGCGCGACGAGCGGCGCAACGGCGTCGACCCGCACCGGGCCCTGGTCATCGCCGCGCAGACGTCCGGCCGGTCGATCTGGGTCTCGGGCCTGACCGTCATCGTCGCCATGGCCGGCATGTTCCTGACCCGCGACACGACGTTCGTCAGCTTCGCCGTCGGCACCATCCTCGTCGTCGCCACGGCCGTCCTCGGCTCGCTGACCGTCCTGCCGGCGCTGCTGTCCGCGCTCGGCGACCGGGTCGACCTCGGGAAGATCCCCGGCCTGTACCGCCGGCGCGGCGGCGGAGGCCGCGTCTGGGGTGCGGTGCTGCGGCTGGTGCTGAAGCGCCCGCTGGTCTCCACCGTCGTCGCCGTCGCCGCGCTCGGCGTGCTCGCCGCGCCCGCGCTGGACCTGCGCACCAAGGGTGAGGGCGTCGAGGACCTGTCCCCGAGCGCGCCGATCACCCAGGCGTTCCTGGCGATCCAGGCGGCGTTCCCCGGCGGCACCGGACCCGCCGAGGTCGTCGTCAAGGCACCCGCCGTCACCGGCGCCGGGTGGGACGCGGCGGTGGCGGAGTTCAAGCGGCAGGCGCTCGCCACGGGCAAGCTGCACGAGCCGGTCACGGTGACCGTCAACCCCGCCGGCGATGTGGCCGTCATCAGCGTCGGCCTCTCCGGTACCGGCAGCGACCGCGCCTCCGAGGAGGCCCTGGCGGCCCTGCGCGGGACGGTCATCCCCGCGACGCTCGCGAAGCAGCCGGGCGCGTGGGTCGGCGTCACGGGCGGCACCGCCGGCTCGAAGGACTTCAACGACCAGCTCGCCGGCTCCATGCCGCTGGTCTTCGGGTTCGTGCTGGGGCTGGCGTTCCTGCTGCTGCTCGTGTCGTTCCGGTCGGTCGTCGTCGCCGTCACCGGCGTGGTGCTCAACCTGCTGTCGGTCGCCGCGGCCTACGGGATGCTGGTGTTCGTCTTCCAGTACGGCCACTTCGAGTCGCTGCTGGACTTCCGGGCCGCCGACGGCATCACGAACTGGATGCCGCTGTTCCTCTTCGTCATCCTGTTCGGCCTGTCGATGGACTACCACGTCTTCGTCGTCAGCCGCATCCGCGAGGGCCACGACCGGGGGCTGCCGACCCGGCAGGCGGTCACCGAGGGCATCACCGCCACCGCCGGCGTCATCACCAGCGCCGCCGCGGTCATGGTGGCGGTGTTCGCGCTGTTCGCCACGCTGCCCCTGGTCTCCACCAAGGAGCTCGGCGTCGGGCTCGCGGCGGCGGTCCTGCTCGACGCGACGATCGTCCGGGCGGTGCTCCTGCCGGCCACGATGGCCCTGCTCGGCGAGCGCAACTGGTGGCTGCCCCGCTGGCTCGGCTGGCTGCCGGAGGTCTCCCACGACGTGCCGGCGCAGGCCACCGACGCCCGGGAGCTGGCGGCGAGCAGCGTGTGACCGCCGCCGCGGCCATAGGATCTTCCCCATGCTCCGTGCCCTGCGGCACCCGACCCGCCTGCTGCCGACGGCGTTCCTGGCCGCGCTCGCCGTCGGCACCGGCCTGCTCATGCTCCCCGCGGCCCGCGCCGCCGGGGAGCCCGCGCCGTTCCTGGTGGCGTTGTTCACCGCCGCGTCGTCGGTGTTCATCACCGGCATGAGCACCGTCGACCCGGCGACCTACTGGTCACCGGCCGGCCAGGGCATCATCCTCGGCCTCATCCAGGTCGGCGGCTTCGGCATCATGACCTTCGCGACCGTCCTCGGGCTGATGGTCTCGCGCCGGCTCGCGCTGCGCACCCGGCTCGTCGCCCAGGCCGAGACCCGCTCGCTCAATCTCGGCGAGGTGCGGGCGCTGCTGCTGCGGGTCCTGGCCATGATGGTCGGCTTCGAGCTGGTGGTCGCCGCCGTGCTGACCGTCCGCTTCCGCACCACCTACGACGACTCGTTCGGCACCGCGCTCTGGCACGGCGTCTTCCACGCGGTCAGCGCCTTCAACAACGCCGGGACCACCCTGTACTCCGACAGCTTCATGGGCTTCGTCGGCGACCCGTGGATCTGCGGCACCGTCGCCGTCGCCGTCATCCTCGGCGGTCTCGGGTTCCCCGTGATGCTGGAGCTCTACCGGGAGTGGCGCAAGCCGCGGTACTGGTCGATCCACACCCGCCTCACCGTCTGGGGCTCGGCGATCCTGCTGCTCGTCGGCGCCGGCGCGGTCACCGCCTTCGAGTGGTCCAACCCCGCGACCCTCGGCCCGCTCAACTGGTGGCAGACCCTCGTCGGCGGCACGTTCTCCGGTGTCAGCCCCCGGACCGCCGGGTTCAACAGCATCGACTACGCGGCGGCCCGCCCGGAGACCCTCGCCCTCACCAACGTCCTCATGTTCATCGGCGGCGGCAGCGCCGGCACGTCCGGCGGTATCAAGGTCACCACGTTCTTCCTGCTCGCGTTCGTCATCTGGGCCGAGGTGCGGGGCGAGGACGACGTCAACGTCGGCGCCCGCCGCGTCCCGGCGCAGACGGTCCGGCAGGCGGTCACGGTCGCGCTGCTCGGCGTCGGCATCGTCGCGCTGGGGACGCTGGTCCTGCTGCTGATCACCGCGCTGCCGTTCGACCGGGTGCTGTTCGAGGCGACCGCCGCGTTCTCGACCGCCGGGCTGTCCACCGGCATCACCGCGTCCCTGCCGCCGGCCGGGCAGCTGACGCTCGTCGCGCTGATGTTCATCGGCAGGGTCGGTACGATCACGGTGGCCTCCGCGATCGCGCTGCGGCACCGGAAGCTGCGCTACCGCCTGCCCGAGGAGCGGCCGATCATCGGGTGACGTTTCCGGGGAGGCTCCATGGGCAAGAGCGACGCGTCGGGCGGCGTGGTGGTCATCGGCCTCGGCCGCTTCGGCGGGCAGGTCGCCGAGTCGCTCACCGAGCTCGGCCACGAGGTCCTCGGCATCGACGAGAACGCCGAGATCGTGCAGAAGCTGGCCAACGTCCTCACCCACGTCGTGCAGGCCGACTCCACCGACGAGGAGGCCCTGCGCCAGATCGGCGTCCCCGAGTTCAACCGCGCCGTCGTCGGGATCGGCACCGACATCGAGGCGAGCGTCCTGACCGTCCTGGCCCTCACCGAGCTCGGCATCGAGGAGATCTGGGCCAAGGCCATCTCCGCCAAGCACGGCCGCATCCTGGAGCGCGTCGGCGCCCGGCACGTCGTCTTCCCCGAGGCCGACATGGGCGTGCGCGTCGCGCACCTCGTCACCGGCAAGCTGCTGGACTTCATCGAGTTCGACGACGGCTACGCCATCGCCAAGGTCTGCCCGCCCGATGACATGATCGGTCGGACCCTGACCCAGCTCGCCCTGCGCACCCGGCACGGCATCACCGTCGTCGCCGTCAAACGCGCCGGCGAGGAGGCCGAGACCGCCCTGCCCGACACCGTCATCCAGCGCGGCGACACCCTGATCGTCTCCGGCCCGACGGAGAAGGTCGAGCAGCTGGGCGCCCGCCCCAGCTGAGGGGCTGCGGGACCGGTCCGGGTGCGACATGATCGGTCGCGGGCGGACGGCGGGGGGAGGCGCGGGTGCAACGCTACGTCGACGGCGACGGCATGCGCATGTGGCACGACGAGCGTGGCTCGGGCGAGCCGGTGGTGCTGCTGCACGGCGCCATCGTCGACTCGCGCTGCTTCGCCGGCAACCTGGACGCGCTGGCGGGATCGTTCCGGCTCTACCTTCCGGAGCGGCGCGGCCACGGGCACACCGCGGACCCGGGCGGCCCGCTCAGCCCGCAGGTGATGGCCGCGGACATGATCGCGTTCCTGGAGACCGTGGTGGGTGGGGCGGCCGCCCTGGTCGGGTACAGCGCGGGCGGGGTGGTGGCGCTGCTGACGGCGCTGGCCCGCCCGGACCTGGTGTCCCGGCTGGTGCTGATCAGCACCGCGTTCCACCAGGACGGCTGGGTGCTGCCGCCCGCCTCGCCGGCGGACATCCCACAGATCATCTACGACCAGCACGCCGGCGTGTCGCCGGACGGGCCCGGGCGGCTGACGTCCGTCGTCGAGCGGATCGCCGAGTCGGCGGAGGCGGGAGACCTGGCCTTGACCGCGGCCGACCTGGGGGCGGTCGGCTGCCGCACGCTGGTGCTCGTCGCCGACGACGACGCCGTGTCCCTGGAGCACACGCTGGCGCTCTACCGCGGGCTGCCCGACGCCGAGCTCGCCGTGGTGCCACGCGCCTCGCACACGCTGCTGATCGAGCGGCCGCAGCTGTGCACCGGCCTGGTCGCGGCGTTCCTCGGCGGGGCACCGGCGACGACGCACATGCCGATCCGCCGGGCCTGAGTGTGTGAAGCCCGGGGCACACGAACGGCCCGGGACGCGAGGTCCCGGGCCGTTCGTCGAAGGGGTGGTCAGATGAGCCAGCGGTTGCGCTGGACGAAGGGGAGCTTGGCCCAGAGGCGGCCGAGGCCCCAGGTGTGGCCGGCGTACGCGGCGGCGAGGACGACCAGCACCACCGCGTAGACCAGGTGGTAGTCGGCGAACGGGTTGGTCGAGCCGCTCGCGGCGCCGGCCGCGGTGTGCTGCGCGATCGGGAACTCCGCCAGCCACATCATCGCCATGATGAGGGCGCCCGACGCGGCGGCGATCCGCAGGCCGATCCCGGCGATGAGGGCCAGGCCGACGCCGAGCATGCCGAGCATGAACAGCCAGTTCGCCCACCAGGTGCCGGCCATGGCGTGGAACGCCGACTGCAGCGGGCCGACGTCGACGGAGCTCAGGAAGCCCTTCGTGGGCGAGCCGCCGTTGATCCAGGCCTTCGCCGACGGGGTCGCGTAGCCGAGGCCGAACGTCTTGTCGAGGAACGCCCAGAGGAACACGAACCCGGTGCCGATCCGCAGCACCGCGAGCGCCTTCGCGGCGGTCTTGGTGAGCATGCTGCCGGGGGCTTCGACCCGCTCGAGGTGGCTGACGGGGGTGTGGTGGACGGATGCGGCGCTCATTTCGGGCCTCCAGTCGGTGTCCTTGACGACTTCAGTGTTGTCGTCGCGGCGCCGGTGCGAACGGGCCGGAAGTCCCGTGTTCGCGGGACCTCAAGCCGGGCGCGGGCCTGCCGATGGGACCACCGGGGGTGGTCTCGTGGACCCGGAGCCGTCGCTGTCCGAGGACGACGTGCGGGGCATCGTCTGGCAGGTGTGGACGGCGTACCTGAACTGCGCGCCGGAGGTGACGCCCGCCCCGGAGCCGCCGGCGGATACCGCGGACGTGACGGCCAGCATCGGCCTCGCCGGCGCGTGGAACGGCCTGGCCGTGCTGCGCTGTGGGCTGCCGGTGGCGGGGGTGGTCGCCGGCGCGATGCTCGACGTCGACCCCGCGAACGCCAACGCCGACGACTGCGCCGACGCGCTCGGCGAGCTGGTCAACATCCTCGCCGGCAACGTGAAGAGCCTGCTGCCGAAGCCCAGTCACCTGTCGCTGCCGCAGGTGGTGGTCGGCCGGGCGAAGATCGTGTGGCCCGGCACGACGCCGTTGCACACGCTGCAGGTCACGCTGAACACCGAGCCGATGCTGCTGACGATCCTGCACGGCCAGCCAAAGCCCGCCTGACCCCCGGCTGACCCCGGAGGGAGGGTGGACGGGACCTTCGCCTCTGGCGGTCGCCCGGCGTCCCGGGGAAGCGTCGTACCCGGCAGATACCGTGCGCACCCGCCGGGGGGCATCCATGTGGGACCAGGACACGTTCGTCTCCGCGGTCGGCGACGCCGTGCGGGCGCCGTCGATCCACAACAGCCAGCCGTGGCGCTTCCGCCGCACGGAGGGCGGCATCGAGGTGCGCGTCGACCCGGCGAGGGCGCTGCCGGCCACGGACCCGGACGGCCGGGCCGCGCGCGTGTCGTGCGGCGCCGCGGCGGCCAACCTCGCCCTGTCGCTCGCGGTCGCCGAGGCGCCCGCGGACGTCGCGACCCATGCGGGCGCGGTGCACCTGACGCCGGCCGTACCGCGGCCGCCGACGCCGCTGGAGCGCCGCCTGCACTGGCAGATCTGGCGCCGGCACACCAACCGGTCGCCGTTCGCCGACACCGCCGTCGCCGCCGGCGTCACCACCCAGCTCGTGCGGCAGGTCGAGTCGGACGGCGGCTGGCTGGACCTGGTCGAGGACGGACCGGACCTGCACGCCCTGGCGGCGCTCACCCATGAGGCCGACACGGAGCTGCGCGCGGACCCCCGGTACCTGGCCGAACTGCGCGCCTGGAGCACCGGCGCCGACCAGGACGTGGAGGGTGTCGGGCCGCGGGCGGCCGGCGCCACGCCACACCCGGGGGAGCTGATGACCCGACGGGACTTCGGCGGCCCCGGCCACGAGGGCACCCGCGACCCCGGCCGCGGCCCGGTCGTCGCCGTGTTCGGCGTGCACGGCGACCGGCCCGCCGACGAGCTGCGGGCCGGCATCGTGCTGCAGCGGCTGCTGCTGCTCGCCGCCGACCTCGGCCTGGCCGCCGCGCTGTTCTCCCAGCCGATCGAGGTGCCGGCCGTGCGCGAGCAGGTGCGGCTCGCCCTGCACCGGTCCCACGACCCGCAGCTCGTGCTCCGCTTCGGCTACGCACCGTCGACGTGCTTCACGAACCGCCGCCCGCCGTCCGACGTCATCGGGTAGCCCGGGGGCTTCCGCAGACCGCGTCCAGATGGAAACATCGGTTCTCACAGCGGAACGAGGGGAGTCCCATGCACGTCGTCGTCAGCCAGGCCTGGACCCGGGACGCGGAGGGCCACGCCGACGCGTACGTCGCGCTGTCCGCGCGGTTCGCCGACTACTTCGCCGCCCATCCCGGCTTCCGGGGCCGCTGGCTGGTCCGCGACGCCGACGACCCGACGCACTTCACCCACATCCGCCTCTTCGACACGGCGGATTCCTACGCCGAGGCGACCCGCACACCCGGCTACGTCGAGCACACCGAAGCCATGTACGAGCACCTCCGCCCGTACGACACCTATCCCCGCATGACCGGCGAGGTCGTGCTGGAGGACCGGCCGTGACCGTGTTCGTCCTGGTCCATGGCGCCTTCCGCGGCGCGTGGTCGTGGTCGCGGGTCCGCCGCCTGCTGACGGCCGCCGGGCACGAGGTGCACACGCCGTCGCTGACCGGCATGGGCGACCGCCGCCACCTCACCGCCGAGCCGCCCTCCCTGGACACCTGGGCCCTCGACGTCGCCAACCTCCTGACCGAGGAGGACCTGCACGACGTCGTCCTCGCCGGCCACAGCCAGGGCGGCATCGCGATCGCCGCCGCGGCGCCCAGGTGCGCCGACCGCCTGGCCAGGCTCGTCTTCGTCGACGCGCCCGAGCCCCTGCCGGGCGAACGCGCCGCCGCCCTCCTCGGGCCCGTTCCCGACCTGCCCCGCGACCTGTGGCTGCAACCGAAGCCCCTCCAGGCCGGCGCCGGCCTCGACGAGGACACGGCCGCCTGGATGAACGCCCGCCTCTGCCCGACCCCGCTCGCCCCCTCCCTGGACCCCATGCCCACGCACACGGCGGCTTCGGCGTCGGTGCCGCGCACGCACATCTTCTGCACCGCGACCCCACCCGGCTACCCGGCCGCCGTCACCCGCGCCCGCCTCGACGCGGCCGGCACCCCGTACCACCTCATCGACAGCGACCACGACGCCCCGATGACCCACCCCGCCGACCTCGCGGCGCTCCTCACGGGTCGCTGACGAGCGCCGTCCGACGGCGGGCGCCCCCGCGACGCCGGTAACGCTGCGGCCGGGAAGTGGTCCGGAGCCGTTCACGTCGATGGCATCGGTCGATCGGCCCGCTCGCGTAGACCAAGGGCATGACTTCTGGAACCTGGAACCGCCGGCGGGTGCTGGGCACCTCGGCGGCCGTCGCGGCCGGTGCCGTCACGGCGTCCGCGCTGCCGGCCACGCCGTCCGTCGCGTTCGTGCCCGACGGCCGGCCGGTGCTGACCCACGGTGTGCAGAGCGGCGACGCGTTCGGCTCGGCGGCGAACATCTGGACCCGGGCCGACCGGGCCGGGCGGATGCTCGTGGAACTCAGCGACCGCCCCGACTTCCGGCACGCGCGGACGCTGCGCGGCCCCGTGCTCGCCGCCGGCAGCGACTTCACCGGCAGCCTGCGGATCCACGGCCTGGTGCCGGGGCGCCGCACGTACTACCGGGTCCGCGCCGACGCCGGGCACGGCCGGGTGAGCGAGCCGGTCGGCGGCTCGCTGCGCATCCCGGCCCGGCACGAGGGCGTGCGGTTCGTGTGGACCGGTGACATCGCCGGCCAGGGCTACGGCATCAACCCCGACGTCGGCGGCATGCGCATCTTCCGCGCGATGCGCGACGTGCGCCCCGACTTCTTCCTGTGCAGCGGCGACACCGTCTACGCCGACGGGCCGGTGCCGGAGACCGTCGCGCTGCCCGACGGGCGGGTGTGGCGCAACGTGACGACCGAGGCGAAGAGCAAGGTCGCCGAGACGCTGCAGGAGTACCGCGGCCAGTACGCGTACAACCTGCTCGACGCCAACCTGCGTGCCTTCACCGCGGAGGTGCCGCAGCTCAACCAGTGGGACGACCACGAGGTCCGCAACAACTGGTTCCCCGGCCAGATCCTCGACGACGCGCGGTACACGGAGAAGCGCGTCGACGTGCTCGCCGCCCGCGCCAGGCAGGCGTTCTACGAGTGGCAGCCGATCAGCCCCGGGCCCGTGTACCGCAAGGTGTCCTACGGCCCGCTGCTGGACCTGTTCAAGCTCGACATGCGCACCTTCAAGGACGCCAACGACGGCAACACCTACGCCGACCGGTCCCGGGGGCTGCTCGGCGCGCAGCAGCGGGCGTGGCTGACCCGGGAGCTGCTCAGCTCGCGCGCGACGTGGAAGGTCATCGCGATCGACCTGCCGCTGGGCCTGGTCGTCCCCGACGGCGCCGCGGCGCAGGAGGGCGTCGCGCAGGGCGACCCGGGCGCGCCGCTGGGGCGGGAGCTCGAGTTCGCGTCGGTGCTGCAGGCCGCGCACCGTCACGGTGTACGGGGCATCGTCTTCCTCACCGCGGACGTGCACTACACCGCCGCCCACCACTACGACCCCGCGCGGGCCGCGATCCAGGACTTCACGCCGTTCTGGGAGTTCGTGTCCGGGCCGGCGAACGCGGGTGCGTTCGGGCCGAACGCCCTCGACGCGACGTTCGGGCCGCAGGCCGCGTTCGTGCACGCCCCACCGCGCGCGAACGCCTCGCCGATGGAGGGATTCCAGCACTTCGGGCAGGTCGACATCGACCCGCACACCAGGGCGCTGACCGTCCGCCTCCGCGACCTCGACGGCGCGGTGCTGTGGACGACGACGCTGCCCGCCGCCTGAGCTGAGCGGCACCGCGGGCGGCCCGGGTTCCCGGGCCGCCCGTGCCGGTAACGCGGCAGGCCGGCGATACGCCCCTTGTCTGTACGGGTGCTTCCGCCCGCGGGAAGGGTGAGGTGGCGAGGGAATGTTCGGCCCGTGGCTCAGCACGACCGGTCCGCGCCGGCGGCGCGAGCGGTCCGCGCCCGCCGGACGCGACGAGACCTCCGGCGGAGGCGCCGACCCCGACGGCACCGGCCGCGCCCCGGACGGTGCCGGCCGCCCTCTGGGCGGTGCCGGCGGCGGGCGGGACGACGCGGCTCACCAGCGGGTGCGGGACCTGGCCGCGGCCGCCCGCGTGGCGACCGGCCCCGAGGCGCGGGCGCGGGCCGGGACCGAGCTGCGGCACGCGCTGCGGGGCCTGTGCGACCTGGTGCTCGCCGACGGCATGGCCGGGCCCGACCTCGGGGCGCCGGTGCGCGGGCTCGCCGCGGCCATGCCGTTCCCCGTCGTCGTGACCGTGGACGTCGGGCCGGCGGCGAACGCGGTGGCCTCGACGGCGTACGCGGTGATCTGCGAGGCCCTCGCCAACGTCGCCGGGCACGCGCACGCCCGGCGGGCGGTCGTCACGGTCCAGCGGCACGGCCGGACGGTGCAGGTGGCGGTGGCGGACGACGGCGTCGGCGGCGCGCAGCCGGTCATCGGCGGCGGGATCGTCATGGTCGCCGCCCGGGTCGCGGCGCTCGGTGGCCTGCTGCACCTGGACAGCCCCGCCGGCAGCGGCACGCACCTGACGGTGGAGCTCCCGGCCGGCTGAACCGCTCCCGCTGACCGGAGCCGAGGGCGGGAGAAGCTGCCGGCGCGACGGGCGCTGTTCGCGGCGCGTTCAACGGGCCGACGTCGCCGTCAGGAAGGCTGCGAACTTCGACATCCGTCCATGTCTGGAGCGTCCTTCGTGCGTGTTCGCCAGTCCCTCACAGCTGTCATCGTGGCCGCGCTGACCGTCCCGCTGCTGCCCGCCCCCGCGGCGCACGCGGCGGCGACCGGCGTGCGGATCAACGAGGTCGAGTCCAGCGGCGGCAGCCCGGGCGACTGGGTCGAGCTGACCAACACCGGCACCACCGCGGTCCGCCTCGCCGGATGGGTCGTCAAGGACAACGACGACGCCCACCAGTACGTCATCGGCGGCGGCGTGAGCCTGGCCCCCGGTGCGTACCTCGCCGTCGATGTCGAGGGCGCGTTCGGCCTCGGCAGCGCCGACAGCGTCCGCCTGTACGAGCCCGGCGGCATCCTCGCCGACTCCTACACCTGGTCGAGCCACGCGAGCAGCACGTACGGCCGCTGCCCGAACGGCACGGGCAGCTTCGTCACCACGAGCGCCGCCACGAAGGGCACCGCGAACGCGTGCCCGCCGCCGCCCCCGGCCGCGTGGCCCGGCGGGTCGGCGGTCGCCAACGCCGACGCGAGCAACGCCTTCGGGGAGAACCTCAGCGGCCTGTCGTACGAGTCCGCGTCCGTCGTCTGGGCCGTCCGCAACGGCGCCGGCACGCTCTACCGGCTGACGCCGAACGGCACGACGTGGCAGAAGGCCGCCACGTACACGCTGCGCTACGCCAACGGCAGCGGCGACCCGGACGCCGAGGGTGTCGTCGTCACCCCCGACGGGATCATGGTGGTGACCGAGCGGGACAACGCCAAGAGCGGCACCAGCCTGCAGAAGATCCTGCGGTACAACCCCTCCGGCAGCACGGTGAACGCCTCCGCCGAGTGGAACCTCACCGCCGACCTGCCGGGCACCGCCGCGAACAGTGGCCTGGAGGCCATCGCGTGGGTGCCGGACACCGCCCTCGTGGCGGCGGGCTTCCGCGACGAGCGCACCGGCGGCGCCTACACGCCGTCGTCGTACGCCGGCCACGGCACCGGCCTGTACCTCGTCGGCGCCGAGGCCACCGGCACCGTCTACGCGTATGCGCTGAACCTCGCGGGCACCGCCTACACCCGGGTCGCCGCGTTCCCGACCGGCCTCGCCGCCGTCATGGACCTCGAGTACGAGCCGTCGACCGGTCGCCTGTGGGCCGCCTGCGACGACACCTGCTCCGGCCGCTCCACCACCCTGACCATCAACGCGCAGGGCACCTTCGCCCCGACCGCCACCTACAACCGCCCCTCCGGCATGTCGAACTACAACAACGAGGGCCTCGCCTTCAGCCCCGCGTGCTCGGGCGGCACGAAGCAGGTCCTGTGGGCCGACGACAGCAACGACAACGGCCACGCCCTGCGCAGCGGCACCCTGTCCTGCTGATCGTCCTGCTGATCGCCGCCGGTGCGGGCCGGCCATGGTGCATGCTGGCTCCTCGGGTGGCGTCCGGGACGAAGGAGGATGCATGGGCAAGGTCGTGGCATCGGCGTCGATGTCGCTGGACGGGTACATCGCGAAGGACGACAACACGATCGGGCGTCTCTTCGACTGGTTCCAGAACGGGGACGTGGAGCTGCCCACCGTGGCCGGGCACTTCACGTTCCACGTGAGCCGGCCGAGCGCCGACTACTGGACGCAGTGGGTCTCGCAGATCGGTGCGCTGGTCTGCGGGCGGACGCTCTTCGACTTCACCGACGGGTGGGGCGGGCAGCACACGATGGGCATGCCGGTCGTGGTGGTCACCCATCAGGTGCCCGCCGAATGGGTGGCGGCGCATCCGGGTGCCCCGTTCCACTTCGTCACCGACGGCGTCGCGGCGGCGGTCGCGAAGGCCCAGGAGATCGCCGGCGACCGGATCGTGTCGGTCACCGCCGGCACGATCGCCGGGCAGTGCCTGGAGCTCGGCCTGCTCGACGAGGTCGCGGTCGATCTGGTGCCCGTGGTGATGGGCAAGGGCCGGCCGTTCTTCGGCGACCTCGCCGCCGGGGACGCCCTGCTCGGCGACCCGACCGTCTGCATCCAGGGCGACCGGGTCACCCACCTGGTGTTCCCGGTCGACCGCGCCGCCTGACGCGGCACCCATCGGACCGGCCGCGTCGCGGCGCGATCGCGCTGCGACCGGTCCGGCGGCGGGTCCGGCGGCCGCCTTGCAAGGGCCAGGCCGGTCCGGTGGCGGGTCTGGCGGGCGTCCGGCGAGGACCGGTCCGGTCCGGTGGCGGCGTGGTCAGCGACGCGGTTCGACGGCCTGGCGCAGCGCCGGTGACCGGCCGGCCGCCGCGAAGGCTCGGTCGAGCTCGGCCAGGCCGAAGCGTTCGCCGACCAGCTCGGCGAACGGGAAGCGGCCGGCGTGCCCGGTGAGGAACGCGACGGCCCGGCGCAGGTGGCCGGGGCGGTAGTTGTGCACGCCGGTCACGGTCAGCAGGTTGCGCACGAAGCGCTCCGGCGCGATCGTGACCGGCGGGCCGGGGGAGACCGAGCCGGCGAGGACCGCGTGGCCGCCGACGTCCAGGGCGGCCAGGCAGCCCTCGACCGCGGTGGCCGAGCCGGACAGCTCCAGGGCGACGTCGAAGCCGGTCAGCGGCTCGCCGGGGGCGGCCACGCGGTCGGCCCCGAAGCGGGTGGCGAGCCGGCGCCGGGCCGGATCCGGGTCGCTGACCGTGACCTCGGCGCCCGCCGTGGCGCACATCGCGGCGGCCGTGACGCCCAGCAGGCCGGCGCCGGTGACGAGCACGCGGCGGCCCGGCAGCGGCGGTGCGGCGTCCAGCATCGCGGCGACCGTCGCGGTCGCGCAGGACGCCGGTGCGGCCACGACGTCGGGCAGGTCCTCGGGGACCGGCACGATCGTGGTCCCGGCCGGCAGGACCGCGTGGGTGGCGAAGCCGCCGCTGAGGGTCCAGCCGCCGTCGACGGGCTCGTGGCCGAACTTGCGCAGCCGCACGCACTTGTGCTCCAGGCCGCGCGTGCAGCGGGGGCACGCGCCGCAGGAGACGGTCACCGACCAGACCACCCGGTCGCCCGGGCGGACCGGGGCGCCGGGGGCCGCGGCGACGACCCGGCCGACCTGCTCGTGACCGAGGACGGTCGGCGTCGGGGCGGGGCGGTGGCCGGCGACGGTGTGCAGGTCGCTGCCGCAGATCGTGGCCAGCTCGACCTCGACCAGCACCTCGCCGGCGTCCAGCCGCGCCGGCAGCGCGGTGCTGACGACGCGGAAGGGCGATCCGGCGCCGTCCCAGCGGGCGAACCGCACCGTGTCGCCGCCCACGTCGCCGCCCACGTCAGCGCCGGCCGTCGATGACGGCGTCGATGAGGGCGGGGAGCTGGATGACGCTGCCGAGCACGTGCTGCGCGCCCGCGGCCCGCAGCGCCGGCTCGGCGCGGCCGCCGGTGAGGACGCCGACGACCAGGCCGGCCCCGGCGGCGACGCCGGAGGCGGCGTCCGACTCGGTGTCGCCGACCACGACGAGGGCGTCGACGGACCCGGCGCCGGTCCGCAGCAGCGCGGTCAGGTTGAGGTCCGGGGCCGGGCGGCCGCGGCCCGCGTCGGCGGGGGTGAGCACGGCGTCGGCCAGGTCCCGCCAGCCGAGGGCGCCGACGACGGCGTCCGCCGTGGCGCGGCCGAACCCGGTGGTGAAGACCACGGCCAGGCCGCGCTCGCGCAGCTCGCGGACGGCCTTCTCGGCGCCGGGGATGGGCGTGCACCGGCCCTCTTCGACCAACTCGGCGTAGGCCTGCTCGAAGGCCTGGTTGAGGCGCTGCGCCGTGGCCTCGTCGGCGAGGGCGCGGAAGACCTCGATCTTGGACTGCCCCATCGTCGCCCGCACGTGCTCGACGGCGGCCGCGCGGCCCGGGTCGCCGGGCAGCACCCGGTCGAAGGCCCGCTCGAAGCCCAGCTCGACCAGGCCGTCGTCCACGACGGTCGTCCCGGCGAGGTCCAGCACCACGGTCTCGAATCGCATGTTCTCGTTTCCCATCTATGAGGTGGTTCCGAACAGGTCGGTGACGGTCGCGTCGCCCAGGCCGAGGCCGGTGGTCATGCCGATGCCGGTGGTGACCGACACGACCCGCAGCCCGTCCGCGGGCGCGGCGACCAGGAACTCCTCCGGCGCCGACGCGTAGACGCCCTGCCACCGTTCGCGGACCGGCAGGCCGGGCAGGCCGAACAGGTCGCGGGTGACGTCGGCGAGCGCGGCGAAGGACGACTCGGCCTGGAACGGCGCGACCGCGGCGTCCCGGTAGTGGGTGTCGCCGACGATGAGGGTGCCGTCGGGGCGCTGCGTGTACATCTGGTTGAGGTCCAGCGCGTACAGGTCGGGGTGCTCGGCCGAGAGCCGCTCGCGCAGGGCCGCGGCCGCCGGGGTCGCGTTGGTGGCCGAGTACCGCAGCAGCGACCATCCTGTGAGGATCGGGGCGCTCAGCGGCGACGGCAGGGCCCCGGCGTCGACCAGGAGCATGTCCAGGCCGCAGCGTACGACGCCGGCGGCCTCCGCGACGTGCGGGAACAGCTGGTCGACGTCGTGCCCGACGGCGACGACGACCGCGCCGGCGCGGATCGGGCCGCGGGACGTGTGCAGCACGCCGCCGTCGACGCCGAGGGCCGAGGTGCGCCAGCGGAACTCGACGCCGGCCCCGGCCAGGTGCCGGGCCAGCGCCGGGGCGGCCTGCCGCGGGTCGACCTGCAGGTCCCGGGGCAGCCAGGCCCCGCCGACCGCACCCGTCACCGGCGCCCGGTCGCTGACCTCGTCCGGGCGCAACAGGGTCATGGCCGGTTCGTCCTCGCGCCACTGCTCGAGGACGGCCAGCTCGTCGGCGGCCCGGGCGACGATCACGGTGCCGGACTCGCGGGCCCAGAAGCCGGCCCGTTGCGCGTAGCGCAGCCAGAGCTCGCGGGCCCGCTCGGCGTATTCGCGCGCCTGCCCGCTCTGCGCGGTGATGCAGACGTGCCCGAAGTTGCGCACGCTGGCGCCGTGGATCGCGGTGGACCGTTCGACGACGACGACCCGCAGCCCGCGCGCGTGCGCCGCGGCGGCGTGGCCGAGCCCGACGATCCCGGCGCCGACGACGGCGAGGTCGAAGGCGGGGGCGGCGCTCACCGCAGCGCCCGGCGGATGACGGCGGAGACGGCCTCGACCACCAGCACGACGGCCACGAGGACGATGACGAACGCGGTGACCTGGTCGTAGCGGGACACCCGGGTGGCGTCGACGAGGTAGTAGCCGATGCCGCCGGCCGCGACGATGCCGAGCACGGTCGCCGAGCGGATGTTGGAGTCGAGCAGGTAGAGCGTGTGGCCGACGAACGCGGGGACGCTCAGCCGCGCGGTGGAGGAGAAGAACACCTGGGTGCGGGTCGCACCGACGGAGCGGACGGCGACCTGCGGGCCTGGCGCCGCCTCTTCGAGGGAGTCCGCGATGAGCTTGCCGAGCAGGCCGACGCCGACGAAGCCGAGGGCGAGGGTGCCGGCCTGCGGGCCGAGCCCGGTGACGATGATCAGCACGATGGCCAGGATGAGCTCCGGGACCGAGCGGACGACCAGCAGCAGCAGCCGGGCGGCCGCCCGCGTCGGGCCGTTCGGGGCCGCGTTGCGGGCCGCGAGGGGGCCGACGAGCAGCGACAGCACGACGCTCAGCAGCGTGGCCGCCGCCGCGATCTCCAGCGTCACCAGCAGCGCGTCGAAGACGTCCGCCCAGGTGCGCGGCTCGATCGAGGGTGGCCAGGTCCGGTCGAGGAGGAACGGGATCTGCCCCCAGAAGCGGAACAGGTCCAGCCACTTCGCCTCGGACCCGATGACGGCCGCCACGATGACGGTCACCGCGCCGGCGACGGCCGCCGTGGACCTGACGCGGTCCGCGTTCCACGGGCGGCGCATCGCGGCCGCCACCGCCGCGTCCCGGTCATGGGTCGCGGGGACGGCGGCGGTGACGGGGAGGTCCGGCGCCGGCAGCCGGCGGGCCAGCCGGGAGCCGAGGCTGCGGCCGGTCGGCGCCGCGCCGAGCAGCTGGGCCCGGATCACGGTCGAGACGATCTCGAACAGCACGCACAGGCCGAAGATGACGAGGGCGAACGCCATCGCCTTGTGGTAGTTCAGCGACTCCAGGGACAGGCGCAGGTCGTAGCCGAGGCCGATGATGCCGGCGTAGCCGAGCAGGACCGACCCTCGCAGGTTGATGTCGCTGCGGTGCAGCGTCGTGGCGATCCAGGAGGGCAGCACCTGCGGGAAGATGCCGGACCAGAACTCCTGGGCCCGGGAGGCGCCGGTCGCCCGGATCGCCTGGCGCGGGCCCTCGTCGATCTGCTCGATGGCGTCGGCGAAGAGCTTCGAGATCATGCCGATCGAGTGCAGCGCGATCGCGAGGATGCCGGGCAGCGAGCCCAGCGTGAAGAGCAGCACGAACAGCATGGCCAGCACGACGTCCGGCACGGCGCGGGCCACGACGCCGATCGCCCGGCCGATCGGGACCAGCCACGGCAGCGGGCTGGTGTTGCGGGCCGAGATGTACGCGACCGGCACCGACAGCAGCGCGGAGATCGCGGTCCCGCACAGCACGACGCCGAGGGTGACGCCGATCGAGCGCAGCAGCTCCTGGACCGGCGGGAAGCGCAGCGGCAGCATCCGGTCGAGGAACGGCCCGACCTTGTCGGCGCTCTCGGTGAACGTCTCGGCCGTGAAGCCGATCTCGTTCAACGACCAGACCGCGAACCCCACCAGCGCGACGAGCAGGCCGGCCGCGACGATCGTGGACGGGGCCGGTGCGGGGCGCTTCACGACCCGGTCCAGGTCCAGCACCGGCATCTCGGGCAGGTCGGTGGCGCTCACTGGACCTCCGCCAGCGACGCCGTCATCCGGCCGTAGATGCGCATCGCCGTCTCGCGGGTGAGACCGGCGGCGGGCGTGTCGAGCACGACGCTGCCGCTGCGCATGCCGACGATGCGCTGCCCCCAGGCGAGCGCGAGCTCCACCTGATGCAGGCTGCAGATCACGGTCAGCTTGTCCTCGGCGGCGATGTCGCGCAGCAGGGCCATCACCTGGTCGCTGGACTCGGGGTCCAGCGACGCGACCGGCTCGTCGGCGAGCAGGATCTCGGGCCGCTGCATCAGCGCCCGGGCGATGGCGACGCGCTGCTGCTGGCCGCCGGAGAGCGTGTCGGCCCGCTGGTAGGCCTTGTCGAGCAGGCCGACCCGGTCGAGCTGGGTCAGTGCCCGCCGGCGCTGCTCCCGCGGGTAGGACGCGACGCCGATCCGCGGGCCGCGCAGCCCGGCGAGGGCGCCGGTGAGGACGTTCTCCAGCACCGTGAGCCGGCCGACCAGGTGGAACTGCTGGAAGACCATGCCGATGCGGCCGCGCAGCCGGCGCAGGTCGCGGCCGCGCAGGCGGGTGAGGTCCTCGCCGAGGACGCGCAGGTCGCCCGCGCTCGGCGTCTCGAGGCCGTTCATGTGGCGCAGGAGGGTCGTCTTGCCCGAGCCCGAGAGCCCGAGCAGGACGACGATCTCCCCGCGGGTGACCGTCAGCGACACGTCCCGCAGCGCGGTGACCTGCCCGTAGGTCTTGCTGAGCCCGTGCACCTCGACAGCGGGCGCGTCGCTGACAGTCATCGTCCCTACCTCAGTTGCCGCAGGCCGCGGCCTTGGTCTGCTTGCACAGATCGCGGATGATGTCGTACTTCGCGTCGTCGACCGGCGCGAGGGCGTAGAAGGTCTTCTTGAAGGCGTCGCTGTCCGCGCCGGCGACACCGGCGGCCTGGATCTGGTCGATCGTGACGTTCTGCAGGCCCGAGACCAGCTTGGTCTTGAGGTCGGCCGGCAGCCCGTCGGCGAGGGTCATCGGCGCGCCGATGACGAACGTCTTGTTGATGACCTTCAGGCCCTTCTGGGCCTCGACGGCGACGTCCTCGGCGAAGCCGGCCTCGCACTCGGAGCCCTGGGAGACCTTGAGCGCCGACGCGTCGTGCTTGCCGGCGAAGACCGGCGTCACGTCCTTGGTCGGGTCGATGCCGGCCTTGAGCAGGTTGTAGCTGGGGTACAGGTAGCCGGAGGTCGAGGTCTGGCTGACGAAGCAGACCTTCTTGCCCTTGAAGTCCTCGATCTTGCTGATGGAGGAGCCCTCGGGGGCGATCGCCTCGGAGTAGTAGCCGGGCTCCTGGCCCTTCTTGGTGATGATGGAGGCGAACGGCGTGATCTTGGCGCCGTTGTTCTTCGCCGTCACGTACGTGAAGCCGGAGAAGCTCGCGATGTCGACCTTGCCGGAGACCGCGGCCTCGATGAGGGCGGCGTAGTCCGACGACTCCCGGTACTCGACCTTGAGCCCGGAGATCTTGGCGATGTAGTCCTCGAGCGGCTTGTAGTTCTGCTGCGTGGAGGCGGTGTCCGGCACGACGCCGAACACGAGCGTGCCGGAGTCCTTGGCGAACTTGCCGGCCGCGGCCGACGCGCCGGCGGCGGTGGAGGTGGTGTCGTCGTCGGAGGAGCACGCGGTGGTGCCGGCCAGCAGCACCGCCACGGCGGCGACGCCGAGGGCGACCCGGGTGGAGACCTTCATGTTCAACCCTTCTTGACCTGCGGGTTCAGTCGTTCGTTCGGATTCCTCATCAGCGGCGTCAACGTAGGGAGCACAGGTGAACGGGCCGCCAACGAGCCGTAGTTCGCAGCGAACGAGCCACAAAGGTTCGCACCTGTTATGGTTCCGTTATGAAGCGGGCGCGCCGTAAGGTTGCCCCGTGTCGGTCTCCCTGCACCACTCAGGCATCCCCGCGCACGGCCGGGTCCCGAAGTACTACGCCGTCAAGGCGCGGATCCTCGACGAGATCGCCGAGCTCGGCGTCGGGGCGCTGCTCCCGCCGGAGCGTGACCTCGCCGCCCGGTTCGGCGTCGCCCGGTCCACGGTCCGCCAGGCGATCTCGGAGCTGGTCATCGAGGGCCGGCTCAGCGCGCGGCAGGGGCGCGGGACGTTCGTCGCCGGGCCCAAGCTCATCCATCCGCTGTCGCTGGCCAGCTACACCGAGGCGCTGCGGGCCATGGGCCGCACACCGTCGCGCATCGTCGTCACGATCGGCGAGATCCCGGCCGACGACGAGCTGGCCGCCACCCTGGAGATCGCGCCGGCCGCACCGGTCATCCATCTGGAGCGGGTGCTGCTCGCCGACGGCGAACCGCTCGGCCTGGAGAGCACCTGCCTGCCGGTCGAGCGCTACCCGACGCTGCTCGACGTGCTCGACCCCAGCGGCTCGCTGTACCGCTGCATGCAGGACGAGCTCGGCGTCGTCTGGGCCGAGGCGACCGAGCGGATCGAGACCGCCCTGGCCAGCCCGCGCGAGGCGCTGCTGCTGCAGACCAACCCAGCACTGCCGATGCTGCTCATGCAGCGGGTCAGCCGCGACCCGACCGGCACGCCCATCGAGCGGGTCCGTTCGCTGTACCGCGGCGACCGGATCGGCTTCGAGACCCGGCTGACCGCCGAACGGTAGGCGCCGCGTAGGCCGCGCTGTCCCCTGGTCGGTGCGACGTCGGCCGCGACCGGTCCGTCCCGCGGGCCCGAACGACCGCGAGACCAGGCAGAACGCCGGTGTCCGGCGGGCGGCCGAGCCGGTTGGGTCGGACCCATGTTGCGCAGAATCCTGGCGGCCGTGGTCGCGTTCGCCGCCGACCGGCCCCGTCGACTGGCCGTCGCTGCCGCTGGAGATCGCCGGCTGGGGCGAGACCGACATGCAGCACGTCGCCCCGGCCCGCACGCCCGAGCTGCTCGCCGGCTACGGCCTGCAGACCCGCCCCGGCACGCCGTACGGCCTGCTGGTCGGCGGCGACAGCGGCGGCCCCCTCTTCGCGACGTTCGTCGGCCGCAGCGTCCAGGTCGGCCTGAACGTGCGGACGGTGGACAAGCGGGGCCGCGCCGACGACCGCAACGTCCACCTGCGCCTCGACGACGGCCCGATCCCGGCCTGGCTCTCCCTGCGCGTCCCGGGCCTGCGCGGCGGCACGGCGGTCCGGCTCGCCACCGCCCTGGACCGCCCGGCCGCCCGCGAGGGCGAGGTCTTCTACGACCGCACCTGGGACGTCCGCGTCGCCGGCACCGCCGCCGTGTACCTGTCGGCGAGCGCGGACGGCACCGCCCCGTTCTCGGTCGACGACATCGTCGACATCACGGTCGTCACCCCGACCGGCTCGACCCGGCGCTGGCAGCGCGACTTCAGCCTGAACTGCAACACCACCGTCGACTCCCGCGCGGCCGAGAACATCCGCACGCTGTTCGAGCCGGGCCTCAACACCATGCGGGTCGTGCTGAAGGACTGGTGCGGCTACGACGTCGGCAACTCCGACCTGTGGCTGACCGGCGCCGCCGGCGCCACCCCGCGCTGACGCATTGTGGTGCCGGCCGCGAGCGCCGATGATGGTCACGACATAGACCATTGTCGAAGGGATGGACATGATCCGTCGTACGATGCTCGCGCTGCTGGTCACCGGTGCCGTGATCGCCGGCGCCGCCACCCCCGCCGGGGCGATCCCGCCACCCCCGCCCGGCGGTGACCTTCTCATCGTCTTCGCCTACTACGCCGACGCCGCGAAGACCCAGGTCATCGGGCAGTCGTGGACCGGCTGCGGCCAGCCCTCCGGCAGCTGGGGCGTCACGTCGGGCATCAGGCAGGTGTTCTTCACCCCCTGCTGACGGCACGCGCGACGGCGGCGCCGGCCCTGCTGCCGGTGCCGCCGGCGCTCGCATAGACTCCGCCGGGTGATCGTGCGGATGGCGGGACCGGCGGACATGGCGGCGCTCGCGGAGCTGCGGGGGATCGGGCCGGACCAGTTCGACGAGTTCGCCGGCTGGGTGGCCGCGCACGCGGAGGCGCACCTGCCGTTCGTCGCCGAGATCGACGGAGCCGTGGTCGGGTGCGCCTTCCTGTTCGTCGCGGAGCGCGTCCCCGGCAGCGGGGCGCCGCAGCGGCGGTTCGGGGACGTGCAGTCGGTGATGGTCCGCGAGGAGCACCGGAACCGGGGCGTCGGCGGTGCGCTGATGGCGGCGATCCTGGCCGAGGCCGAGGCGCGGGAGCTGCTGCACGTGACCGTCCACTCAGGACGGCGAGCGGTCGACTTCTATGCGCGCAACGGGTTCAGCCACCACCGGCAGCTGTTGCTGTGGGAAGCGGCAGCAGGGTCGTGAGGGCCTCGGCGGTGCTTCGCGACGCCGCAGCAACCACCGGAGAGCCCCGCCGTCTAGGGTGGCCGGTGTGATCGGTGTGCCTGTGCGGGTGATGGTGGTGGACGACCACCCGATGTGGCGGGACGGGGTGGCACGGGATCTGACCGACGCGGGTTACCTTGTCACCGCCGTGATCGGCGAGGGAGCCCAGGCGCTGCGGGTCGCGCGGGCGGCCCGTCCCGACGTGGTCGTGCTCGACCTGCAGCTGACCGACCTGTCCGGCGTCGAGGTGATCGGCGGGCTGCTCGAGGCGCTGCCCGAGGTGCGCGTCCTCATGCTGTCCGCCAGCGGGGAGCAGCGTGACGTGCTCGACGCGCTGAAGGCGGGCGCCACCGGCTACCTGGTGAAGTCGGCGGGACGGCAGGAGTTCCTGGAGGCGGTGCGGCGCACCGCGGAGGGCGAGGCCGTGTTCACCGCCGGGCTGGCCGGTCTGGTGCTCGGGGAGTACCGGAAACTGGCCCGGTCCACGAGCGGCGGGCCCGAGCTGACCGCGCGGGAGACCGAGGTCCTGCGGCTGGTCGCCAAGGGCCTGCCGTACAAGCTGGTGGCGGAGGACCTGGGGCTGTCGGTCCGCACGGTGCAGAACCATGTGCAGAACACGCTGGGGAAGCTGCAGCTGCACAACCGCAGCGCGCTGGTGCGCTACGCACTCGAGCACGGGCTCGACTGAGTACTTCTACTCATGCCCGGCCGCCGCCGGTGCGGAATGTTCTGTGCATGGCCCTGAACCGATCGATGGTGGTCGCCCAACGGCACGGTGTCGTCCGGCGCCGTGACCCGCTGTACCGCGCGGTCACCCGCCTGCTGGCCGTCTCCCTGACGCCGGTCGCCGCGCTGGTCACGCCGGGGCGGGCGCGGCATACCGCCTGCCAGTGGGCGCTGACCCTGCGCTTCCCGGCCGAGGACCTGGTCGGTCTCACCCCTGCGACGCGGGCGGCGTTCGAGGCGGCCCGCACGCGGGCGCTGTGGCGGCACGGCGAGCTGCTCGGACTGACCTCCGGCCACCGGGACGCGGACGCCCAGGCCGCGCTGTACGCCGCGCAGGTCGAGCGCTGCGGCTCGGAGGAGCTGGCCCGGCGGTGGACGCTGCCGCCGGACGAGTCGCGGCACGTCGCGGGTCTGGCCCTCGACGTGCGGCCGTCGGAGGGTGCGCGCTGGCTCGAGGTGTACGGCGCGCGGTACGGTCTGTACCGGATGTATGACAACGAATGGTGGCATTTCGAGTACCACCCGGAAGGCCGCCCGGCCCGCCTGGCACACCCGGCCGTCGCGCACGCGGCCCATCGGTCATGATCATCTACATGCATGAACGGACGTTGCGGTGGTGGATCGCGCTGGCGGGTCTGGGCGGCGGTCTGCTGGTCGCGGTGGTGCAGTCCTCGCACGGGGGAGGATTCTCGCCGCGGCTCGGCGTGCAGGGGCCCGACGCGTACTACGGGCCCGACCCGTACACGCCGCTGATCCCCACCGCGGCGACCGTGCTGGCACTGTGCCTGCTGCGGTGGTGGCCCTACCTGCTGACGGTCGGCGGGCTGCTGTGCGTGCCGATCGCGTGGCCGGACCTGGTCCCGTATCCGGACACGATGATCTTCTACCACCTGTCCAGCGCGGCGTTCCCGCTTCTCGCCATCGGGGCGCTGGGCGCCGCGCAGCGGTTGCTGTGCACCGGCGCGCCGGGTCTGGGCGCCGCCGTGGCCGGCCTCGTCATCGGGTTCGGCCTCTTCGGCCAGGCCCTGCCGGGCACCATCTACCAGTTCATGGACCCGGCGCTGCCCATCTGGCGCGGGTTGCTGGTCGTGGCCGGCCTCGCCGCCGTCGCCCCGGCGACCTGGTGGTGGCGGCGCGGCGATCCGGCGGCGGTCGGACTGCCGGACGAGAAGGCCTGGAGCTGGAAGCGGCTGCGGCCGATCGTCACCGGCGGGCTGGTGGCGCTCGTGGCACTGCCGTTCGCCATGCTCTCCACCGAGCGGCTCGCGGACCTGCTGGGCGTCAGCTGGCGGACGCTCGCCAACTCCCCGAACGCCAGGACCGCCATTCTCGGCGGGATGACCCTCGCGGCGGCGGTGGTCCTGGCCACGCTGGCCGGGGTGTGGTCGCTGGCCGGGGCGCTGACCGCGGCGACGGCGCAGATCGCGGTCTCCGCGCCGCTGGCGATCGCGCTGCTCGCGACCAGGGACGCGGGCCCCGCCCGCTGGTCCGCCGCGCTGCTGGGGGTGGCGATCGGCGTGGCCGCCGCGGCGACCAGGTGGCGGGTCGCGGCCACGGTCGCGCTCACGGTGGGCGCGGCGACGTGCCTGTTCATCGCGTTCTCGGGCACGAGCGGCGACCCGCAGAAGCTCGCCGGGCAGTACGGTGCGACGCCGGCGCTGCTGATGATCGTGCTGGTCACCGGGGCCGCGACCGCGGTCGCCGGGGCGACCGCGCCGGTGCTCGCCCCGCGCGGCACGCTCCCCGCGGTCCTTGGCCCGATCGCCGGCGTGCTCGTCGTCGCCGGCGTCAAGACCGCCCCGGTGATCGACCTGGGTGGCGCGGCGCCGCGGTCGATCGGCACGACGCTCCGCCTCGACACCGCCGGCATCCTGCTGCTGGTGTCGGCCGCGGCGATCGGCGGGCTGGGCATCGCGCACCATCTCTCCGAGCGCTGGGCGGAGCGCAAGCAGGCCGAGCTGATCCGGCAGGAGGCGGCCGCCGCGGAGCGGGACCGGCTGGCCCGGCCGATCCACGACGGCGTGCTGCAGGTCCTCGCCATGGTCCAGCGCGAGGGTTCGGAGCTCGGCGGCGCCGGTGCCCAACTGGCGGCGCTGGCCGGCGAGCAGGAGGTGGCCCTGCGCAACCTGCTCAGCGGCAACCCGGCGCCACCCGGCACGGGCACCGAGGCCGACCTGCGGGCCAGGCTCACCGGGCTGTCCTCGCCCACCGTCGACGTCGCCGCCCCGGTCGACCCGGTCATGCTGCCGGCCGCCCCGGCGGCCGAGCTGTTCGCGGCGGTCCAGGCGGCGCTGGACAACGTCCGGCAGCACGCCGGGCCGGGCGCGCGGGCCTGGATCCTCCTGGAGGACGAGGACGACGGGGTACGCGTGACGGTCCGCGATGACGGTGCCGGCTTCGAGCCGCACCGGCTGCGGGACGCGGCCCTGGCGGGCCGCCTGGGGGTGGAGCAGTCGATCCGCGGCCGGATCCACGACCTCGGCGGCACCGCGACCGTCAAGAGCCGCCCGGGCATCGGCACGGAGGTCGAGCTGTGGGTCCCGTTCCCCGCGCGGTGATCGGGGCGCGGGCCGGGAACGCGGCCGGGAGGCGGATTGCCGGAAAACAATGGATTTGCGACGATCCGGCGGGACCACAGTACAGGCCAAATCCAACGGGATTGGCCGTTTCGCTGCCGCAGCGCAATTCTTATTGGATGATGGCCACACTCCGGGTCCGAGGGCGCGGATTCCGATCCAGCGGGATGGATAGAGAAGTGGAGCGGCGGTGATCGGGTCAAGGGTGGGTCTGCGCAGCGACATCGAGCAGGGCACAGTCGAGGTCACCGTCGCCGGGCCGTGCGACGGGCGGGTCAAGACCGACCTCGCCACCGCGGTGCGCAAGGGCCTGGCGGAGCATCCGAGGGCGCTGCTGCTGAACCTGACGGCGGTCGAGCAGCCCAACCCCGCGCTCGTCGGCGCGGTCCTCCTGGCCGAGCGGCACAGCGGCTCCATCCAGCCGCCGGTCCCGCTGGTGCTCGTGGCGTCGGACGCCACCTGGCGCAAGCTGGTCAGCGCCGGGCTCATGACACGGATCCCGATCTACACCACCATGGCCGCGGCGCAGGACGCGCTCAGCCACAGGACGCCACCGTTCGGCCGGGTCAGGCTCGACCTGCAGCCGGAGGCCATGGCGCCGTCGACGGCGCGGTCGTTCATCGGCGACACGGTCCTGGCCTGGGACCTGCGCGCGCTGCTGCACCCGGCCCGGGCGATCATCTCGGAGCTCGTGACCAACGCCGTGCAGCACGCGCGGACGCCGTTCACCGTGACCGCCTCCCGCCGCTGGGACCTGCTGCATCTCGCGGTCGAGGACGGCGATCCGGCGCTGCCCCGCATGATCAGGCCGGTGCAGCGCGAGGACGTGCCGCTGGACGTCCGGGGCATCGGGCTCGGGATCGTCGCGCGGTCGGCGCGCGCCTGGGGGGCGACGCGGACCGCGGCGGGCAAGGTGATCTGGGCGACCCTGGCGACGGTGCCGACGCAGCGCCGGACCTGAGCACGGGTCGGTAGCCCGCTCGGCGGATGCGCGGCGCCGAGGGGCGATGCGCGTCCCGCACACAGACCAGCACGACTCCGGCGACCGGCCGGCCGACCCGCCCGCACGTGAAGGTCGTGGCGCCGGCGGGCCGGATCACGCCGTCCGACTCCGTCCGAAGTGGATCGGCGCCGCGCTGGTGCTGCTCACCGCCACGGACCCGCCGCACCTGGTGAAGGCGTCCGGAATCGACCCCGGCACGCCGGCTTCCCCGCACCGCGAACCCGGGCCGCGTGCCCCGGTGAGGCGGAGTGTGACGCGCGCAGAGCGCCTCGGCCCACCGTCGCGGCCGCTGAGGGTGGGGGCGCCGCGCCGTGGGTGGTCTCGTGGTGAGAACTGACCGACGCCGCTCCCGCGACCTGAACCGGGGCGGCAATCTGGGGATGCGGTGCCCACCCAGGTGCCGCTGCCTCCGTTGGACCGCACCCGGTCACGCTGTGGCACGGCACGCCCGGGTCCGCCCCCGGCGCGCCCCCGTTCATGACTGTCGCTGAGACCCGCGGCCGGCCCCACGCCGGCCGCGGTGCCCCGCTGCGCCTTGGCGGCAGCCGCGCCGCCGGCCCGCACCTGTGCCGCGGCGGCATCAGCAGAGATAGGGCTGAAATTTTGATCCAGGCAACCACCAGGACGACCGCGCCGCCGTCCCGGCAGCACGAGCTCACGGCGCGACGCCTGCACCACGTGTTCGAGACCGCGTGCGACCGCACCCCCACCGCCGTCGCGCTGGAATGCGACGGGATCCGCCTCACCTACCAGGACCTCGACGAGCGCGCCAACCGGCTCGCGCACCGGCTGCGCGGCCTCGGCATCCGCGGCGGCGCCCGGACGGCGATCCTGCTGCAGCGCTCCGTCGCGACGTACGTGGCGCTGCTCGCCGTCGGCAAGGCCGGCGGGGCGTTCGTGCCGATCGACCCGGAGTCGCCCGCCGACCGGGTCGCCTACATCGCCGAGGACTCGGCGATCGCGCTGCTGCTGACGTCGGCGGAGCTCGCCGACCGCGCCGAGGGGCTGCCCTGCCCGGTGCTGCGCGTCGACAGCACCGGCGGCCCCGACGAGACCGCGGAGACCGGCGGGGATGGCGGCGCCGCCGAGGCACCCGCGCTCCGACCGGAGCCGGACGCCACCGGCGACCCCGCCGCGTACATCATCTACACCTCGGGCTCCAGCGGCCGCCCGAAGGGCGTGGAGGTGGCCCAGTCCAGCATCTGCAACTTCCTCGACGTCGTGCCGGGGGTGTACGACGTGCGCCCCGGCGACCGGGTCTACCAGGGCATGACGATCGCCTTCGACTTCTCGATCGAGGAGATCTGGCCCACGTGGTCCGTCGGCGCCACCCTCGTCGCCGGGCCGACCGACTCGCGGCGCTTCGGCGCCGAGCTCGCCGACTTCCTCGACTCGTCCGGCATCACCGTCCTGTACTGCGTGCCGACCCTGCTGGCGACGATCCCCCGGGAGCTGCCCCGCATCCGCAGCGTCCTCGTCGGCGGGGAGGCCTGCCCCGGCCAGCTCGTCGAGCGGTGGAGCCGGCCGGGCCGGCGCATCCTCAACACCTACGGGCCGACCGAGGCGACCGTCACCGCGACCTGGTGCGAGCTGCTGCCCGGGCGGATCGTCACCATCGGCCGGCCGCTGCCCACCTACAGCGTCGTGCTGCTGGACGAGCAGCGCCGGCCGGTCCGCGACGGCGAGGTCGGCGAGATCTGCATCGGCGGGCCCGGCGTCGCCCGCGGCTACGTCGGCCGGCCCGAGCTGACCGCCGACCGGTTCGTCGAGCACCCACTCGCACCGCCCGGATCGCGCCTGTACCGCACCGGCGACCTCGGCCGGCTCACCGCCGACGGCGAGGTCGAGTACCTCGGCCGCGCCGACGCCGAGGTCAAGATCCGCGGCCACCGGGTCGACCTCGGCGAGATCGAGAACGTGCTGCTGGAGGACGCCGACGTGAGCGAGGCGGTCGCGGCGCTCGTCCCGGTCGGCACCGGTGACGACGCGCCCCGGGAGCTCGCCGCCTACATCGTCTGCCCGGAGCCCGACGACTCGCTGGTGCCCCGCCTGTTCGAGCAGCTGCAGGAGCGCCTGCCCGGGTACATGGTGCCGGCGTACCTCGACGTGGTCGAGGCGCTGCCCGCCATGCCGAGCGGCAAGGTCGACCGG
This sequence comes from Dactylosporangium maewongense, assembly GCF_039531485.1. Lineage (NCBI taxonomy): Bacteria > Bacillati > Actinomycetota > Actinomycetes > Micromonosporales > Micromonosporaceae > Dactylosporangium > Dactylosporangium maewongense. The sequence goes on from NZ_BAAAQD010000048.1 coordinate 36,472, forward strand.
AAACGGTTGCCGGCCCCGGTCCACCGGCGCCCCGCCCGCGGCACCGTCGTCGCCGCCGACACCGACCTCGAGGAGCAGGTCCGCGCGGTGTGGGCCGAGGCATTCGGGCTGGAACCGCAGGCCCTGTCGGTCGAGGCGCACTTCTTCGACGACCTGGGCGGGCACTCGCTGCTCGCCGCGCGGGTCGTGTCGCTGCTGCGCACGCGCGGCATCGGCGCGAGCCCCGCCGTGCGCGACCTGTACAGCAACCCGACGGTGCGCGGCCTGGCCGGCCGGCTCGCCGCGCCCGCGACCGGGCTGGCCGCGCCGCGCCGCCCGGCGCCGCTGCGCCACGGCAGCCGCAGCATCGCGGCCGCCGGCGCCGGCCAGGCGCTCGTCATCTACCTGCTGGTGCTGCTCATCACGCTGCCGGTGTCCTATGTGTACACCTGGAACAACGGCCGCGTGTCCGTCGAGGTCCTCGCCCAGCTGATGATGGCGATCCTGGTGAGCTACCTCGGCGTGCGCTGGATCGTGCCGGTCCTGCTCGCCCGGCCGGTCGCCGCCGGCATCCGCCCCGGCCGGTACCGACTATGGGGCCCGACCTACGTGCGGCTGTGGATGCTCGACCTGCTGCTGGCGCTCGGTCCGATGACCGTGCTCAGCGGCTCGCCGCTGATGGCGGTGTACCTGCGGCTGCTCGGCGCCCGCGTCGGCGCCCGGACCACGATCGCGACCAGCTCGATCGGCGTCCCCACCATGATCGAGATCGAGTCCGACGCCACCGTCGGCTACGGCGTGTCGATGCGGCCGTGGCGGGTCGAGCACGGCTGGGTCGTCGTCGAGCCGATCACGGTCGCGCGGCACGCGTTCGTGGGCGCCAACGCCGTGCTCGAGCCGGGGGCGTCGGTGCGGTCCGGCGCCGGGCTCGGCGAGCAGTCCGTGCTCGAGCAGGGCGAGACCGTGCCGCCCGGCGCGCGGTGGGCGGGCTCCCCGGCGGCGCCCGTCGACGCGCTGGGCTCGACGGTGGAGGTCATGCTGTCGGCCAAGGGCCGCCACCAGAACTGGCACCCGAAGCACCTGCTCGCCGCCGGCCTCGGCGCCGTCGGCCTCGAGCTGAGCGCCATCGCGACCGTCGTGCCCAGCGTGGTCCTCGTCTGGTGGGCGCTGCTGCAGTGGGGGCTGCTCGCCGGTCTCGTCGCCACCGTCCCGGCCGGGCCGCTCTACGTGCTGACCACCTGCGCGGTCATCGCGGGCGGCAAACGCCTTGTGCTGCGGCACGCCCCGGCCGGCATCCACCCGGCCCGCTCGGGCCTCGGCGTCCGCAAGTGGATCGCCGACAAGCTGCTGGAGTTCAGCCTGCTGTTCACCAACTCGCTGTACTCCACCCTGTACACGGTGCCGTGGCTGCGGCTGCTCGGCGCCCGCGTCGGGCGGGGCGCCGAGGTGTCCACCGCCGCGCACCTCGACCCGGACCTGCTCACCCTCGACCCGGACAGCTTCGTGGCCGACATGGCCAGCGTCGGCGCCGCCACGTTCGCCAACGGGCGGATGGCGCTGCTGCCGACCAGGGTCGGGCACCGGGCGTTCGTCGGCAACGCGGCGTTCGTGCCGGCCGGCACCACCCTCGGCGCCGGCAGCCTCGTCGGCGTGCAGACCCTGCCGCCGGACGAGGACGTCCCCGACGGCACCTCGTGGCTCGGCTCGCCCGCGATGCACCTGCCGCGGCGGCAGAGCAGCGGCACGTTCTCCGAGCAGGAGACGTTCCGCCCGCCGCGGCAGGTGGTGGCGCACCGCCTCGCCGTCGAGTTCGCCCGCGCGACCGTGCCGGCCTCGCTGCTGGGCATGAGCGTCTACCTGTACCTGTGGGTGCTGTCGGCGCTGGCCCGCGGCCGTGACCTGCCGGTGCCGGCGCTGGTCTCCCCGCTGGTCGTCATGGCCGCGGGCGCCGCCGTGATCGGGTGCTGCGCGGCCACGAAACGCAGCATCATCGGCGCCTACCGGCCCAGGGTCGAGCCGCTGTGGAGCACGTTCGTGCGGCGCACCGAGTTCGTCACCGGCCTGTACGAGGCCGCGGCGATCCCGGCCGGGCTCGGCATGCTCGTCGGCACCCCGTTCCTGCCGCCGGTGCTGCGCTGGTTCGGCGCCCGCATCGGCCGGCGCACCTGGATCGGCACCACGTACCTGACCGAGTTCGACCTGGTCGAGATCGGCGACGACGCCGCGGTCGGCGCCGAGGTGTCGCTGCAGACCCACCTGTTCGAGGACCGGGTGATGAAGATGTCCGTCGTCACCGTCGGCGCCGGCGCCAGCATCGGCACCCGGGCGATCGTGCTGTACGACGCCGTCGTCGGCGACGAGGTGTCGCTCGGCTCGCTGTCGCTGCTGATGAAGGGCGAACACCTCACGCCCGGCAGCCGATGGCGTGGCATCCCCGCACAGGGCGCCGGCACCCTTCCGGAGCTCGCCGCCCTTCCGGCGCCCGCCACCCTTCCGGCGATCGCCGCCTGAACCGTCCGCCGTCCGGCCCGCACCGGCGCCCGCCGTCCGCGTGCCTGCCGGTCGCGTGCGCACCTTCCGTTCGCAAGATCCCGTCACATCAAGGAGGACACCGCCCCATGAACACCGAACTGCTCGTCTCCGACGCCACCCACTTCCGCATCGACTACGAGATCAACCCGTACATGCACACCGACGTGCAACCCGACCCGGTCGCGGCCAACGCCGAGCACGACGCGATCGTCGCCGCGCACCTGGCCGCCGGCCGCCTCGTCGAGTACGTCCCCGCCGCACCCGAGTGCCCGGACATGGTGTTCACCGCGAACGCCGCGGTGGTCCGCGGCGAGCGGGCCGTGCTGGGCTTCCCGCCGCCGGAACGCAAGGCGGAGATGTCGTACTTCGAGGAGTGGCTGGTCGACCGCGGCTACGAGGTGGTCGAGGCGCCGTTCCCGTTCAGCGGCCAGGGCGACGCCCTCGCCTGCGGCGACCTGCTGCTCGCCGGCCACGGGCAGCGCACCGACCAGCGCATGCACGCCGTCCTGGCCAAGGAGCTCGACTACGACGTGATCCCGCTGCGCACCGTCGGCCCGCGCTGGTACGACCTCGACCTGGCCATCGCCGTCATCGACCCGCACACCCTGGCGTACTGCCCGCTGGCGCTCGACGAGCCGAGCCGCGGCAGCCTGCGCGCGCTGGGGCTGGACCTGATCGAGGTCGGCCTCGACGAGGCGTCCCGCCTCGCGCTCAACCTGATCAGCGACGGCCGCACCGTGACGATGACCCGCGGGGTGCCGCGCCTGGCCGCCGCGCTGCGCGAGCGGAGGCTGCACGTGGTCGAGCTCGACACGACCCAGCTCGCCAAGGGCGGCGGCGGCGTGCGGTGCACCGCCCTGACCCTGGACAACCCGCCGCGGCAGGGGTCGCGGTGATCGCATCCCGGCGCGTCCGGAGCACCGGCGCCGGGCGCGCCATGGCCGCGACGTGCCGCATGCCGGCCGCGCAGCCCACAGGAGGGTCCGGCGGGGCGCTGGTGGCGCTGGTGTACCGCGGGCCCGCGTCCCTGCCCGGCTGCCCCGAGGCGGTGGCCGACCTGCTGCGCCGCAGCCGCTGGGGCTTCGACGTGCGCTTCGTCGGCCCCGGCGAGGACGTGCAGGTGTCGGCGCGCGCCCTGTCCGGTGCGGTCCTGTACGCGCAGCCCGGCGGCGGCCTGCTCTCGCAGGGCTACCGCCACCTGCGCCGGCACCGCGCCGCGATCCGCGAGTTCGTGCACGACGGCGGACGATATCTCGGCTTCTGCCTCGGCGGGTACCTGGCCGGCGCGACCCCCGGCTTCGGCCTGCTGCCGGGGGACACCGACCAGTACATCGCCTCGGCCGCCGCCACCGTCGTCGAGCCGCACGACACGCTCGTCGAGGTCGCGTGGCGGGGCCGCGCGCGGACGCTGTTCTTCCAGGACGGCCCGTACTTCTGGGTGCGGCCCGACGCCGGTGCGACGGTCGTCGCCACCTACCCCAACGGCACCGTCGCCGCGCTCGTCGCCGGCTTCGGGGAAGGCCGGGTCGGGGTCGTCGGCCCCCACCCGGAGGCGACCGGCGACTGGTACGCCGATGCCGGTCTGTCCGTGGACCGGCTCGGCGTCGACCTGGGCCTCGACCTGGTGGACGCGGTGATGACCGCATGACCGCTGTGCAACGGGGCGCGGGGGACAGTACGGCGCGGCCCGGTGACCTGGCGGCGTCCGCGCCGCCCGCGCGAGCCGCGGCGCCACGCACCCGGCAACGGCTCATCGGCATCGACGCCGCCCGGGGTGTGGCGCTACTCGGGATGATCACCCTGCACGCGCTGTGGGAGGCCGACGCCGCAGGCAACCCGACCTGGTCGGACAGGGCGTTCAGCGGGCGGGCGGCGGCGGCCTTCGCGCTGCTCGCCGGCGTCGGCATCGCGTTCGTGTCCGGCCGGCGACGGGTCCCGGCGGCCGACCGTCCCGCCGTGGCCGCCGGGATGGCCGCCCGGGCTGTCGCCATCGGTGTGGTCGGATTCCTGGTCTGCGCCGCCGACACGACGCTCAAGGCGGTGATCCTGCCGTACCTGGCGGTGGTGTTCCTGCTGGCGATCCCGCTGGTGTTCCTGCGCACCTGGACCGTCGCCGTGGTGGGGCTGCTCCTGGCGACGGCGGGCCCGGTCGGCAACTACTTCCTGCTGCCACGGCTGCCGGAGCCGGAGCTCGGCAACCCGTCGTTCATAAGGCTCGTCCAGGACCCGATCGGGATGCTCACCGAGCTGACGTTCACCGGCTTCTACCCGTCGCCGACCTGGCTGGCGTACGTGTGCGTCGGCATCGTCATCGGGCGGCAGGACTTGAGCCGGCGACGGTTCGCCGCCCTGCTGCTGGCCGTCGGCACGGTCGTCGCCGTCGCGGCGCACACGGCCTCCACGCTGCTGCTGCACCGCTACGGGGGGCTGGCCCACATCTGGGCCGCGCAGCCGCGCAGCGACCTGACGGTGGCGCAGACGACCGACCTGCTCAAGTTCGGCGGCAACGGCAACGTCCCGTCCTCCACGTGGTGGTGGCTGGCGGTCGACACCGCGCATACGGGCACGCCGCCCGAGATGTTCGGCGCCGCCGGCTGCGCCGTCGCGGTGCTGGGCCTGATGCTGCTCGCCGCGCACGTCACCCACCGGGTGTGGGGCCCGGTGTGCACGGTCATCCTGGTGTCGCTGGCCTCGGCCGGCAGCATGACGCTGACCTTCTACTCCGCGCACATCCTGTTCATCAACTCGGATTTCGACACTTACAGCGCCGGGAACGGCTGTCTCGTGCAGATCGTCGGCGCGTTGCTCATCGGCCTCGCGGTCAGGGGAACGGTCGGCCGCGGGCCGCTGGAGGCGGCCGTCGCGGCGCTGGCCACCCGCGCCCGGCGGTTGACCACGTCCCGCGGCGCGGTCCGGGCCGTCACCACCATCACAGCTACCGCCACCATCCCGGTCCAGGCCTCGCCGGCGCCGGTCTCGGCTGTGCCGGCGGCTTCGGCACCGGCTCTGGCACCGGCACCGGCGAAGTCCCCGGAATCCTTGACGGATTCGACGACGGCGTCGGCGGCGCAGGCACCGGCTGCGACGGCGTCCGAGGGGTCGGGGTCCGGTGGACCGGCGCCTGATGGCTCGGCGTCAGGTGGGTCAGGGGCGGGTGGCCCGGGGTCAGGTGGGCCGGTGCCGCGGCGGGCGCCGCGACGGCCGCGTGGGCCCGGCGACGGCCGCCGCCGCACCGTCCGGCGGCGGGCGCAACCCGGGGCCGGGCAGGGCGGCGGCCGGTGAACCGGTGGCGGTTCCTGCTCGGCGCGGGCGCCGCCGCCGGTGTCCTCGCCGCGCTCGGCGGGGCGGCCGGCGCCGGGTACATGAAGCTGTCCGGTGACCGGCCGCTCGCCCTCATCTACCGCGGCCCGGCCGCCTGCGCGGGCTGCTCCGAGGCGGTCGCGGCCCTGCTGCGCGGCGCGCCGAGCGGGTTCCGGACCGAGTTCTGCGGCCCCGGCGAGCAGGTGGCGCTGTCCGCGGACTCGCTCGCCGGGGCCAGCGTGTACGCGCAGCCCGGCGGCGGCGACGTCCGCCAGGCGTGGCGCCGCATGCGCGGGCACGCCGAGGAAGTCAGGAACTTCGTGCACGGCGGCGGCAATTATCTCGGCTTCTGCCTGGGCGCCTACCTCGCCGCCGCCGACCCCGGCTTCGGCCTGCTGGCCGGGGTCGGCGTCGAGGGGTACATCTACAGCGCCGAGGCGACGGTCCACGACCAGGACGACACCGTCGTCGGCGTCGCCTGGCGGGGCCGGCGGCGGCACATGTTCTTCCAGGACGGCGCGCTGTTCCGCCCCAAGCCGGGCACGCCGGTGACGGTCCTGGCCACGTACGACACCGGCGGCGCCGCGGCCGTCGTCACCGGCTACGGCTCCGGGCGCGTCGGGCTGGTCGGCCCGCACCCGGAGGCGGACCGGTCCTGGTACGACGACGCCGGCCTCAGCAACCCCGACGGCATCCAGTTCGACCTCGGCCACGACCTGATCGAGAGCACCCTGCGCCGGGACTGATCCGCCGCCGCGCCGTCGGCCCGCGCCGGCTGGCGTCAGGAGCCGCCGCCACCGCCTGCGATGTCGGGGGAGCGGGACGCCGGGCGGAACGCCGCCGCGATCCGGTCGGCCATGGCACCGATCGCCCGGCGGTTCGCCGTGTCCTGCTGCGCCGTGTCCTGGTTCGCTGTGTCCTGGTGCGCCGTGTCCTGGTGCGCTGTGTCTTGCTGCGCTGCGTCTTGCTGCGCTATGTCCTGCTGCGCCGTGTCCTGCTGCGGTGTCGACGGCTCGCACCACGGCAGCCCGTCGACCCACGGCGGTGGGTGCGCGCCGGCCGGCCGGCGCTGCACCGTGCCGAAGGCCACGTGGTCGGCCAGGCTCCCGCCGTGCGCGCGGCACCGCTCGGCCCGGTCGAGCACCTCGGCGGCCGCGGCCCGGCCCTGTGCGGTCAGCCGCGGCCCGGTCAGCAGGCGGCGGACGACGAGGTACAGGCCGGCCGCGGTGGGCAGACCGATGGCCGCCGCGGTGGCCGCCGTGGCCGCGCCCTCGGAGAGCGCCGCGCCGGCGACGACGCCCGTCACCGCCACCACCAGGGTGGCCAGGGTGCCGCGCGGCTGGTCCCACGCCGGTGGCACGGTCTGCCAGAGCCCCGCCGTCTCGCCGCTTCGCCGGGCCCGCAGGTACAGCTTCCGGGCGGCGCCGGCGGCGGCGTGCCGGTGCAGCGACACCTCCCGCTCCGGGCCGAACAGCTCACCGAGCAGCGCGGCGTCGGCCGCGCCGATCCTGGTCGCGGGGCCGCGCGTGTGCGACACGTCGACCGCCCACAACCCGGCCGGCTGCTCGTGCCAGCGCAGCGTCACCAGCCCGCGCTCGGCCACGTCGACCAGCTGGGCGGCGACCGCCCGCCCGTCCAGCGGCCGCCCGGCCAGCTCGGCCAGCAGCTCGTCGCGGATCCGATCCGGCACGCGCCCTCCCGCCCCCGGTAGGCGCCCGATCGTATGCGGCAAGGTCAACGGCGGGTGGCAGTTGCCCACCGGTGGCAGTTGCAACATTGTCGCGTGCGTACATGAGCACATAAAGTGGAGGCATGGGCGATCGACACGAGCACGGGCACCACCCGGGCTCCCGGTGGGCGGCGGCACGGCACCGGGTCGGGCATCTGCTGGCACCGCACTCGCACGACACCGCGGGCAGGGTCGACGGTGCGCTGGAGACCTCGCGGGAAGGGATCCGCGCGCTGTGGGTCTCGCTGCTGGTGCTGGGGGCGACCGCCGCGATCCAGGTCGTGGTCGTGCTGGTGTCCGGGTCGGTGGCGCTGCTCGGCGACACGCTGCACAACATCGCCGACGCGCTGACCGCCGTGCCGCTCGGGGTGGCGTTCATCGTCGGGCGCCGGGTCGCCGATCGGCGGTACACCTACGGATACGGCCGCGGGGAGGACATCGCCGGCATCGTCATCGTGCTCACCATCGCCGCGTCGGCGGTCCTCGCCGGGCTCGAGGCCGTCGACCGGCTGTTCAACCCGGCCGCGGTGACGCACCTGCCGTGGGTGGCGGTCGCGGCCGTGACCGGTTTCGCGGGCAACGAGCTCGTCGCGCGGTACCGCATCCGCATCGGCCGGAGGATCGGCTCGGCGGCGCTCGTCGCGGACGGCCTGCACGCCCGCACCGACGGCTTCACCTCCCTCGCCGTGCTCCTCGGCGCCGGCGGCGTGGCCGTCGGCTGGCGGTGGGCCGACCCGGTCGTCGGGCTGGCCATCACCGTCGCGATCCTGTTCGTGCTCAAGGACGCGGCGCGGGAGGTGTACCGCCGACTCATGGACGCCGTCGACCCCGCACTCGTGGACACCGCCGAGGCGACCCTCGCCGGCACGCCCGGCGTGCGGAGGGTCGCCGCGCTGCGGATGCGCTGGATCGGCCACCGGCTGCACGCGGAGACCGATCTCGTCGTGGCGGACACGCTGACGGTCGTCGAGGCGCACGCCATCGCCCTCGACGCCGAGCACCGGCTGCTGCACGCGGTGCCCCGGCTCACCGGGGCCACCATCCACACCGATCCCGACAGCGCCGACGCGCACGCCGCCGTGGCGCACCACCACCGGGCCCCCGCGGTACCGTGAGTGCTCATGTACGCACCAGACGAAACCACGGTCGACTCGCCGACCGACGCGCAGGTCGCGACCGCGGTGACCGCGCTGCGGATGCTGGCCGACCCGACCCGCCTGCGGCTGCTGTGGGTGCTGCGCGACGGCGAGCAGGACGTCAGCACCCTGACGGCGGCGGTCGGCGCCGCCCGCCCGGCCGTGTCGCAGCACCTGGCCAAGCTGCTGCTCGCGGGCCTGGTCCACACCCGGCGGGACGGCCGGCGGGTGCTCTACCGGGCGGCCGGCGGACACGTCCGCCGGCTCGTGACCGAGGTGTTCCACGCGGCCGACCATCATCTGACCGGCGCGCCCGAGCACGACTGACGCCGCCGCCAGTGCTTCAGCCTCAACGCGCGGCGCTCGACGAGATGCCATGAGGCGTAGGCGACGGCGGCGGTGATCGTCAGGCTCAGCGCCGTGTAGGGCAGGTAGCCCCAGCGGTTGGCGCCGAACGTGGCCAGGAGCTGCTGGACGACGAAGCCGTAGATGTAGATGCCGTAGGAGTAGTCGTTGACGGCGCCGACGCGGCGCAGCCGCCGCGGTGCCCGGACCGCGGCCCACACGAGCAGGTAGGCGAGGGTGGGGAAGCCGGCCACGAAGAACCCGCCCAGCAGGAGCGACGCGGCCAGGATCACGAGGCAGCCGGCGGCGAGGCCGTCGTGGATCGGGACGCGGTCGCGGTACAGCTCGATGGTGGCCCCGGTGAGGAACAGCGCGCCGAGGTAGATGAGCCACTGCACCGAGACGCTGCCGACCAGCGGCGGCACGATCGACCCGTAGTGCTGCGCCGGCGGCCCTTCCAGGGTCCAGCCGCGGATCTGGTCGGCGACGATGCAGCCGTACAGCCCGGCGGCGAAAACCGGCACGAGCCACCGCGCCCGGCGCAGCACGGCCGTCACCGCGAGGACCGCGACGACCGCGTAGCAGGTGGACTCGTAGACGAGGGACCACAGCGCGCCGTCGAAGACGCTGTTGCCGCCGATCTCGCGGCCCCACGGGGTGTCGGCGAGGAGGTCCTGGATGCCGTACTGGCGCACGCCGGTGAACCAGTTGCCGGCGACGTACTGCAGCGGACCCTTCGGCCCGTCCCAGAACCCGGCGAGGGTGCCCCGCTGGTGCAGCGCGACGACCGGCGCGGCGACGAACGCGGTGACGAGCAGGCACACCCACAGGCCGGGCAGGATGCGCAGCGCGCGGTGCCAGGCGAACCGCCAGACGCTCGTGTGCGCGGCGGAGCGGGTGATGAGCAGTCCGGACAGGACGAAGAAGCCGAAGACCGCGAGGGTGCCGACGTTGGTCTGTCTCTGGAACAGGCTCCGGCCCAGGTCCTCCCAGCCGAAGCCGAGCGAGGTGGCGTGGGCGAGGACGACCGCGACGGCGAGGCCGAGGCGGATGGCGCCGATGCCGTTGTCGCGCCCGTCCCACCGCCCGGCGAGGCTGCCGTGGGCGAGGCGGTATCCGCGCGGCGGGGCGCCCGGTGTGTGGTTGCCGGTGTGGCTGTCGGCGTGGTCGCCGGCGTGGGTTTCGGTGTGGGTTTCCGTGTCGGGGGCATGGTGCGTCGGCCGCCGGTCGGCGGTTGCGGGCATGTGGGAGCTCCAGGTGTGTGGCGTCGGTCAGGACACGTCGCGTGCGCCGTGCCGGCCTAGATCCGCCATACCTGGAGGTGCGACTGCCGAGGTTGCCCGGTGTCCCGGTCCGGGACCGCCGTTGGTGGTGGGGGTTCGGTGACGACGCCGGCCGGGACCGTGATGACGGTCGCGGAGCCGGTGGGCAGCTTCGGCTGCTGCGGGTACGCCGGTGCCCCGGCCGTGTGCAGCACGTTGTGGTGGTGCTGGTGGGAGTGCTCACCGGTGACGCCGTGATGGCCGTGCCCGGCCGATGCCGCGTGGCCGTCGGGGTGCCCCTGCAAGAGGTGCGCCGACTGCGCGCTGGCCAGCGGCGCGAGCAGTAACGACAGGAGGAGCAGGAACGCCAGCCCGGCCCGTGCCGGCCACAACATCCACCACCGCCCCATGCCTCGGATGATGGCAGCCCGCCGGGCCGTGGCGGTGTCGGAGATCCGCCACAACGCTGCATGTTCACCCGCACGTAACGGGCCGGAGCCCCGCGAGGTGGGGGCGCCGGCGGCGGCGCGTACGGGCGGCATCGGGCCTATTCCGCTACCTCGGACCGGATGGCGGTGAACCATGCCGACCCGGCCGCGGCGGGGCTGACCCGCCACTCGGTGATCGCGGCGGTGATGAGGGTGACGCTGTGGCCGAGCGCGAACAGCGACACGTATGCGGCGGCGCGGCGGACGGTGCCGGCGATGAGCGCGACCCCGGCGACGAACAGCAGGTGGTCCCAGCCGAGCAGCATGTGGGTGATGCCGAGCCAGACGAACTCGGGGACGGACCTGCCGGCCGCGTCGTCGACGCCGTGCGCCGACGCGGCGGTCGGCAGGAGCAGCAGCAGGGTCAGGGCGGCGCCGGGCACGACGGTGCCCCGGCGCAGAGCGGGTCGATGCATGGAGGCCTCTCGGGGTTTCCCGGGCACGGTGGAGCGACGCCCGGACGGACGTTGGGAAACAGCGCTATGCGGGCGTTCCCGACGCCGGCGGGGCTCGGCCCGCCACCCGGAGCACGGACCAGACCGACTCGCCGCCCGTGGCCGCGCGCACGACGGCGCGCATCCGCACCGGCGGATCGAACCGCCGCGGGGTCGCCGCGGCGGCGGCGAGGCTGGTGCGCCGCACGGCGCCGCGCCACAGCAGCGTGGCAAGCACGCCGGCGGCGCCGTGCACCGCCAGGCCGAGCAGCAGCACGACCGGCGGCGGCACCACGTGCGTGTCGGAGGCGGCCCAGGCGGCGGTCTCGGCCGCGAGGAACGCTCCGGTCGACCAGAGCCCGGCGGTGCGGGCCAGCCGCCGTTTGCGCGGCGCCGGCAGCCGCCCGCCGGACGCGAACGCCGCGGCGGTGACCGCGAGCAGCGACGTCGCGGTGAGGGCGAGGGCCACGACCACCGCGGCCAGCTCGGCCGCGTGGACATGCGAGACACCGTCGGCCATGCCGTGCGCCGCCGCGTGCCGGTGCGCGAGCAGCCGCGACGTGACCAGGTGCGCGGTGCTCCAGCCGAGCGCGCCCGACGAGACCGCGGAGACGGCGACGAGCGCGCGACCCGCGTGCCGCTGGTCCGTCGCCCTCACCTCCCGCACCGTGTGGCCGCCGCCATCGTACGGGGTCGCCGCCGGCACCTGCCGCAGCCGTTCGGCCGGACTGTGGTGGCCGGCCCGTGGGTCAGCGTGCGGAGGCGATGGTCCGCACGACCGTGGCGTGGACGGTGGCGAGCGGTGCCGGGCCGAACAGCCTGGAATCCAGGCCGGGACGGTCGCCGAGCACGACGACCATGCCGGCCGGGACCGGGCCCGGCGCCGCCGCCGGCACGTCCGGCGGGAGCGGGTCGCCCGGCACGGCGGCGACCCGCTTGACCAGCCACGGCGACGGCGCCGCCGGCGCTGGTCCACCGTGGACGACCTCGGCGCCGGGCGGTGGCGCGGCGGCGGCCGGGCGCCGCAGCACCACGATGTCGCCGCGGCGCGGTGTGCGGCCGGCCCGCCGCCGGGCCAGGACGAGGTCGCCGTCGTGCAGCGCGGGTTCCATGCTGCCGCCGTGCACCCTGACCACCAGCCACCAGGGCCGGAGGAAGAGCCGCAGCAGCCACGTCACGGCGCCGCCGGGTCCAGGTCGTAGCCGCTGGCCTGCAACCGGAACAGCGTCGCGTACGTGCCGCCGGCCGCCATCAGCGAGGCGTGCGTCCCCGTCTCGGCGATCCGCCCGTCGGCGAGGACCACGATGCGGTCGGCGTCGCGGACCGTGTTGAGCCGGTGGGAGACCAGCACGCTGGTGCGGCCGTCGCGGTGGGCGGCGATCGTCCGGTGGACGCGGTGCTCGGCGGCGGCGTCCAGCCCGGAGCTCGGCTCGTCCAGGATCAGCAGGTCCCGCTGCCCGCGCAGCAACGCCCTGGCCAGCGCCAGCCGCTGCCACTGCCCGCCGGACAGCAGCACCCCTTCCGGCCGGTCATAGTCGACGAACGTGCGGGACAGCAGGGTGTCGTACCGGCCGGGCAGGGCCAGCAGCGTGTCGTGGATGCCGGCCCGCGTCGCCGGTTCCGCGAGCCGGGACGCGTCGGTGTCCAGGGTCGTGCGTCCGTCGGTGTCGCCGAGCGCGATGTTCTCCGCGGCCGTCAGCTCGTAGCACATGAAGTCCTGGAAGACGGCCGCCACCCGCCGGCGGAGGTCCTCGACGGGCAGGTCGCGCAGGTCGACGCCGTCCCAGCGGATCGCGCCGCGGGTCGGGTCGTACAGGCGGCACAGCAGCTTCACCAGGGTGCTCTTGCCCGCGCCGTTCTCGCCGACGACCGCGACCGCGCACCCGGGTGGGATGGCGACGCTGACGCCGCGCAGCACCCACGGATGCTCGTCGCCGTATCGGAACCACACGTCGTCCAGGACGATCCCGGTCTCGCCGGCGACCGGTCCGCCCACCGCCGGCGCCGCCCCGGCGTCCGGTGGGGTGGCCAGCAGCGAGCGGTAGTGGTCGAACAGCAGCCCGGCATGATGGGCCAGCGCGAGGTACTGCACGCCGCCCGACAGCGCGGCCTGCACGCCGGCGACCGCGAGGATCACGGCGCCGACGTCGCCGGCGCTGAGGCGGCCCGCGGCGGCCGCGACGAGGGTCCAGGCGACCGCGGCGCCGGCGAACAGGGCCGACAGCGCCGCGAGGGACACCTGGCTGCCGAGCTCGGCGCGGTCCATCCGGCGGTGCCCGGCGTTGACGGTCCGCAGCTCGTTGAGCATCCGGTGGCGCAGCAGGTCGCCGGCGCCGAACAGCCGCACCTCCTTGGCGGCGCTGAGGTCGGTGAGCAGGTCGGTGTAGAACAGCTCCCGCCGCTCGGCCGGGCTGAGGCTGAAGGTGAGCGCGGCCCGGCGCCGGCTCAGCCGCAGCTCCGCGACCAGCGCCGGGACGGCCGCGGCGGCGAGACCGGCGGCCAGCCACGGCGAGACGACGACGAGCGCGCCGGCCATGCCGGCGATCGTCACGACGGCCTGGGCGACGCCGAGGACGCTGTCGACGACCTGGCTCGGGCCGCCGTTCCCGGCCTGTTCGGCCATCCGCAGCCGGTCCCGGAACGCCGGGTCCTCGAGGGTCTGCAGCAGCGTGAACCGGCCGACGGCCGCGTACAGGCGGTCCTTGGCGATGACGGCGACGGCGCGGCCGAGCTCCGCCTGGACGTAGCGCAGCACGGGCGGGCCGAGCGCGGCGAGCAGCCCGGCGGCGGCGAGCGCGGCGGCGACGGGGAGCACCGCCGCGGCTGCGCCGCCCGCGACGACCCGGTCGATGCCGACCTTCGTCAGCCACGCGGCGAGCGCCGGCAGCGCGCCGGACAGCAGGCGCGCGGCGACATACCCGCACAGCAGCGCCGGACGGGCCCGCCACGCGAGCAGCAGCGCCGCGCCGGCACGGGACAGCACGGCGGTCACGCCGGCACGGGCACCTGGTAGCCGACGGACTCGACCACGCCACCGTCCCGCACGAGCACGAACGCGGGGAAGCCCCGGACGCCGAACGCGCCCGCGACGGGGCCCTCCGGGTCCTCCAGGATGACCGCGACGCCGCCGGTGCCGGTGAGCGCGCCGACGACGGGTGCCGGGTCGCCGCCGTCGTCGACGACGACCGCGAGGACGTCGCCGGGGTGCCGGGCCGCCGCGGCGCGGAAGTCGCCGAGCCGCTCATGGCAGGCGGGGCAGTCGGGCGAGAAGAACCCGATGAGGGTCTGGCCGGTGAGCGAGGCCCGGTCGACCCGTCGGCCGTCCACAGTGGACGCCACGAAGTCGGCGACAGGTTCGCCGAGGGTCGCGGTCGACACCGGCGGCGGCTCGGCCATGTCGCCGAGGCGGTTCTCGTAGGCGCGCAGCCGGCGCACGACCCCGAGGACGACGACCAGGTTGAACAGGGTCAGCGCGGTGAGCAGCAGCACCGCGACGAGCAGCGCGGTGGTCACCGGCCCGCTCCCTTCGCCGGTACCGGCGGGATGCTGAGCAACGACACGATGTCCTCCAGCGACGCAAGGATGAGGCTGGCGGCGCCACCGGCGACCGCGCAGGCCAAGGACGGGGTGGTGGCGCCGGGGCGGTCGGCCGCGGCGAGCGGGACGGCGGCGGCCGGCAGGCGTCCCGGCCCCGGCCACAGCGCGGCCGCGCTGCGCCGGAGCCGGGTGAACGACCGGGATGAAACTTTCCCGGCGACCGCCATCGCGAACACGACGGCCGAGCCGGCGGCGAACGCGGTCACCGGCATCGGTGACCCGCCGGGGCGCGGCCGGCCGTCGTGTGGTTCAGCACGTGCCGGTGACCGTGCAGGAGTAGCAGTGGTTCGGCACGCCGGAGCAGCCGTACATGCACTTGCGGCGGTACCGCAGGCCGCCCTTGCAGTAGCACGTCTCCCATTCGTACGTGCATCCCGCGTCCGCCTCGGCTGTCGGGGCGAGGCGCGCGAGCACGCGGTCGGCGAGCCGACCCATGGCTTGAACCATCGATGACATCCTTCCATCGGGGGATACCGATAGGCAGGGTGATCGATACCGGTCGACCTGTCAATGGGAGCGTTCCCATCGCGTCGGCGGGCCGGGCGGTCAGCCGTACTGCATGCCGGGCGCGTTGCCGTCGTCGACCATGGCGAGGATCGCGTCGGGTTCGGCGGTGCCCGCCGTCGCGCGGACCATGTGCAGCCCGCCGCCGAGCGCGGTGACCGTGACGTCGCGGAACACCTCGGCCGGCCGGTCGTGCGCGTACTCCTGCCGCTGCTCCGTGACGGAGCGGTCCATGTCCTCGGCCGTGCTCCACGACGAGCACACGACGACCTTCGCCGGTTTGCTGGAGCCGGCGCCCGCCCGGAGCACCCCGGCGGCGATCATGTAGGTTCGTTCGTCCCGCGTCCGGGTCCGGAAGTACGCGGCGACCACGTCGCCGAGGCAGCCCGCCAGCGCGCGGAACGTCGGGTTCGCCGCGAGCGAGCGCTCCGGAGCGGCCCGGACGTCGTCCCAGTTCGCGTCGTCGCCGCCGACGAACAGGTCGCCGCCCTCGCCGTGGACGCGGGGCATGGCGATGCTCAGGAACTGCAGGCCGTCGCCGGTGAGGACCGGCGGGGCGACGAGGCCACCGCCGTCGTCCCGCCAGCCCGCCGCGACCAGCTTGCGGGTGACCTCGACCGGGAACTGCCCGCCGGCGACGAGCGACACGTCGCGCGACGACCCCCCGGCGGTGACGACGTATTCGCTGTTGTCCAGCCGGATGTCGTAGTCGGGCAGTCTGATGACCTCCGGCTGGAGCCGGGCGCTGCCGCGACCGATGAGCCCGCGCCACTTCACCGACCCGGTCTTGCGCGGGAAGTGCATCGTGACCGCCTCGTCGGCGAAGCGGACGCTCGTGCGGATGTTCTCGGTGTCGGCGAGGCGGCCCAGCGCCTTGACGAGCTCGGCGTCCCCGCCGCCCGAGCCCGGCGACCCATCGCGATCACCGCAGGCGGCCATGGTGCCGAGCAGGACCGCGCAGGCCAGGAGCAGTGCGTGCGTCCGGTGCCGCCGGAAGGGTGCGAACATACCGGCACTGTGCCGCCCCGCGCGTGCAGCTGACGTGCAACCGGACCGGCCGCGTGATTTTTCGGGCCGGTTGTCGAATTCGGGCCCGTCGCCGCGTCATGGTGGCAACGGACGAAGGAGGAGTCATGCAGTACGCGCTGTTGCTCTACGGGGACGAACGGGTGTGGCAGGAGGCTGACGAGGCAGCCCGGCGGGAGATCTATGCCAGGCATGAGCGGTTCATGAAGCTGCTCGTGGAGCGTGGCGCGCTGGTCGGCGGGGCGGAGCTGGCGCCGACCGGGACGGCGACGACGCTGCGGCGCGACGGTGCGGCGGTCAGCGTCACCGACGGGCCGTTCGCGGAGACGGCGGAGCAGCTGGCCGGGTTCTACCTGATCGAGGCGGCGGACCTGGACGAGGCGCTGGAGCTGGCCCGGGAGCTGCCGTCCGGGGTGGTCGAGGTGCGGCCGATGGTGCCGGGCCCGAAGGAGTCCAGCTGAGCGGTGCGGTCGAGCAGGCGTACCGGGAGCACTGGCCGCGCCTGCTCGCGCTGCTCGTCACCCGGCTGCGGCGGTTCGACCTCGCCGAGGAGAGCCTGCAGGACGCGTTCGCGGCGGCAGTCGAGCGGTGGGACCGGGACGGCGTGCCGGCGAACCCGGCGGGCTGGCTGATGACCGCCGCGTGGCGGCGGGCCCTCGACCGGGTGCGGCGGGAGGAGGCGGACCGGGAGCGGCTGCCGCTGCTGGTCGTCGACGCGCCCGGCACCGGCACCGTCACCGGAGCCGGCGTCGGGGACGAGGTCGGCGACGAGCGGCTGCGGCTGCTGTTCGCCTGCTGCCACCCGGCGCTGGCGCCCGACGCGCGGACCGCGCTGATGCTGCGCTTCGGGGCGGGCCTGACCACGGCCGAGATCGCGCGGCTGTGCCTGGTGCCGGAGCCGACGATGGCGGCGCGCCTGACCCGGGCGAAGAAGAAGATCGCGCAGGCCGGGATCCCGCTGCGGGCACCGGCGCCGGCCGACCTCGCCGGCCGCCTCGACGGGCTGCTGACGGCGGTGTACCTGCTGTTCAGCGAGGGCTACCGGGCCACCGGCGGGCCGGCGCTGCTGCGGCCGCGGCTGGCGCAGGAGGCGATCCGGCTCGGCTACGAGCTGGGTCTCCTGCTGCCGGACGAGCCGGAGCCGGTCGCGCTGCTGGCGCTGATGGTGCTGCAGCACGCCCGCCGCGACGCCCGAGTCGACGGCGACGGGCACCTGGTCCGGCTGGCCGAGCAGGACCGGTCCCGCTGGCACCCGACCGAGCTGCGGCACGGCTGCGAGCTGCTGGCGTTCGTCCGCGACGACGGGAGTTCCGGCCGGTACGCGCTGGAGGCGCTGATCGCCGCGGAGCACGCGAAGGCAGTCACGGCGGCCGGCACCGACTGGGCGAGGATCGCAGGGCTGTACGAGCGGCTGGAGGCGCGCACCGGCTCGCCGGTCGTGCGGCTCAACCGGGCCGTCGCGGTCGCGGAGGCCGGCGACTCCGCGCTGGCGCTGGCGCTGACCGAGGAGGCGGCCGAGCGGCTGCCGGGCCACCACCTCGTCCCGGCCGTGCGGGCGGAGCTGCTGCAGCGCCTCGGCCGTTCCGGCGAGGCCGGCGCGGCCTGGGAGGCGTCGCTGCGGCTGGTGCGCACCGAACCCGAGCGCCAGTACCTCTTGCGGCGGGCCGCCGCCCCGGCGCCGCGGTCGTAGCCGCCGGCCGGTGCCGCGGCCGTGGTCGCCGGCTCGTTCAGGTGGCGGGGGAGACGGTCACCGGGATGCCGTTGAGGACGCTGTTGCCCGACAGCGGGTCGATGGCGTGGTCGTCGGTGAGGATGTTGCTGTTGACGCCGGGTGTGGCGGCGGCGACCGCGGCCCGCGTGCCGGGCGCGCCGTGCCCCCAGCCGTGCGGCAGGCTGACCACGCCAGGCATGACCGTGTCGGTGATCTCGACGGCGACGGTGAGCGTGCCGACGCGGGACGCGACCGTCGCCCTGCCGCCGTCGGCGAGGCGCAGCGCGGCCGCGTCGTGCGGGTGGACCTGCAGCGTGCAGCGGTCCCTGCCCTTCATCAGCCCCGGCACGTTGTGCATCCAGCTGTTGTTGGACCGCAGGTGCCGCCGGCCGACGAGGACGAGCCCGTCGCTCGGCCGGTCGAGGGCCACCCGCAGCCGGTCGACGTCCTCGGCGATCGGTGCGGGGCACAGCTCGACCTGCCCGCTCGGGGTCCGCAGCACCTCCGGCACCCGCGGCTGCAACGGGCCCAGGTCGACGCCGTGCGGGTGGTCGAGGAGCTTCCGCAGCGTCAGCCCTGACTCGTCGGCGCCGAAGCCTTCACCGTACGAGCTGAGCCGCAACCGCACGTCGAGCAGCCGCTCCGCGGGTCCGTCGCCGCCGACGAGGGCCCGCAGCTCGGCGACGTCCCGGCCGTGGACGGGGGAGCCTGGGTCGTCGACGGCCCGCTGCAGCAGCTGCAGGAGCAGCCGCTCGTGGTCGATCCCGGCGAGGCGGGCGAGGATGTCGGCCTCGTCCATGCCGCCGGGGTCCTTCGGCAGCACGGGCGGCGAGTACGCGGCCGTGTTGCGCACGACGAGGGTCAGGAACGCGAAGTCGTAGTGGCCGACCCGGGCGGGGTCGGTCGGCGGCAGGATCACGTCGGCGTGCCGGGTGGTCTCGTTGAGGTACGGGTCGACGCTCACCATGAACTCGAGCCCGCCGAGGGCCGCGTCGAGCTGCCCGCTGTTGGGCGTGGACAGCACCGGGTTGCCGGCGACGGTGACGAGCGCCCGCACCTGCCCGTCGCCGGGCGTGGTGATCTCGTCGGCGAGGGTCGCGACCGGCAGCTCGCCCTTGACCTCCGGCAGGCCGCGGACCCGGCTGGTCCACCGCCCGACCCGGAAGCCCTTGCCGCCCGGCTCCGTGGCCTTCCGGGCGTGCGGCGCGAGCGGGAACATGACGCCGCCGGGCCGGTCGAGGTTGCCGGTGAGCACGTTGACGACGTCGACGAGCCAGCTCGTCAGGGTGCCGAACTCGACCGCGCAGGTGCCGATCCGCCCGTACACGGCGGCGGACGGCGCGGCGGCGAGGTCGCGGGCGAGCCGGCGGATGTCCCCGGCCGGCACCCCGCACGCGGCGGCGACGGCCTCGGGCGGGAAGTCCTTCGCGAGGCCCGCGACCCGCTCCACGTCGCGGACGTGCCCCTCCAGGCGGCCGAGCGCGACGAGGTCCTCGTCGAACAGGGTGTGCACGAGCGCGAACAGCAGCAGCGCGTCCCCGCCGGGCCGGACGAACACGTGCTCGTCGGCGACGGCAGCGGTCCTGGTCCGCCGCGGGTCCACGACGACGACCCGCCCGCCCCGGGCCTGGACGGCGGCGAGCCGCCCGGGGAAGTCGGGCGCCGTACACAGGCTGCCGTTGGACTCCAGGGGGTTCGCGCCGATGAGGACGAGCAGGTCGGTCCGGTCGATGTCGGGCACCGGGATGGCGTCGGGGTTGCCGTACAGGTAACCGCACGAGACGTGCTTCGGCATCTGGTCGACGGTGCTGGCGGAGTAGACGTTGCGGCTGGCGAGGGCCTTGACGAGCGGCCCGCCGTAGAGCGGCCCGGCCATCGTGTGGACGTTGGGGTTGCCGAGGTACACGGCGACCGCGTCCGCCCCGTGCCGCGCCTGCACCTGCGCGAGCCCGGCCGCGGCCGCCGCGAACGCCTCGTCCCAGCCCACCTCGCGATGCCGGCCGTCGGCGCCGCGCACCAGCGGCCGGCGCAGCCGGTCCGGGTCGTGCACCAGCTGCCCGAACGTGGCCCCCTTCGGGCACACGAACCCGGCGCTGAGCACGTGTTCCCGGTCGCCGCGCGCCGCCACGATCCTGTCCCCGGCGACGGTGAGCTCCAGCCCGCAGACGGCCTCGCACAGCGGGCAGGTCCGGAAGGCCGTGCGGGTCGCTTCGCCGTGCATCGTGCCCCACCACCATTGGTCGAGGTTCGCCGTCGCGGCCAGCTTCACCCCTGAGACACGGTCCCGGCAAGCGGGCTACCGCGCCTGGACGGGCAGCTGGAGGTAGGAGGCGTGCTCGCCGCCGGTGTGGATGACGTGCCGGCCGCTGTTGGCGGGGGTGTACTCGACCAGCCGGGGCATCATCGGGCCGAGGAGGTTGCGGCCGCTGATGACGAGGCGGAGCTGCTCGCCGGGGTGGAAGAGCAGGCCGATCGGGAGCAGGTCGATCTCGACGTCGACGATGTCGCCGGGGGTGAGCTTCTCGACCCGGTCGAAGGTGTGGACGGGCACGTCGCCGGTCGACAGGGACTCGTCGAGGTGGCGCAGGGAGACGCGCAGGCGGCCGTCGGAGCCCTTGTACCGCAGGATCGTGGCGCCGCGCTCGGTGAGGTCCTGCAGCATCGCGCCCTGGTTGGGGGTGGTGAACGCCTGCAGCGGCGTGCCGTGCGCGTCGAGCTTCTGGACGAGGACGAACAGGTCCATGTCGTCGGCGCCGTGCGCCTCGACCCACAGGTGCGCCTTCGGGTAGCCGACCAGCACGGTCTCCCGGTCGAACCGGGTCACGAACGAGACCACGTCGGGGTTGGCGCCGATGTCGTACGCCGCGGGCACCCCGGCCGCCGGTGCCGCCGGCACCAGGGTGCGGGAGCGGCCGTCGAGGTAGAACCTCGTCGAGGTGACGTCCTGCGGCGGGAACTGGTCCGCGGGGACCGCGACCCGGTCGCCGCCGTGCAGGTCGAGCAGCGAGTAGCGCACGCGCGGCGTCCGCTCCCAGCCGTTGTCCTCGCCCTTGAGGTAGTGGTCGAAGAACCGGCGCAGGTCCTCGACGTTGGCCTCGTCGTAGTAGTCGGGCCACTCCTGGGTGTTGTGGACGCGCAGCCACTTGTCGGCCGAGGCCATCCGCCGCCAGGCGCGGAACGTGCCCGCGGTGTGCAGCGTGTTGGAGTAGCTGGCAACGACGTACGCCGGCACCGTGATCCGGTCGAAGTCCGGGACCTTGTCCTCCCACAGGGCGTTCATCAGCGGGAACCGCTCGGCCTCGGCGACGATGTCCTCCTTCTGTCCGAGACCGAGGAAGCTGTGGTCCCGCAGCTGCCGGGCGAACCCCGTGTCGGGCATGCCGCCGCGCAGCACGAGGTCGCGGTACACGTCGCTGACCCCCTCCCACGGGTTGATCGCCACCAGGTGCGGCGGCTGCTCGGCGGCCGTGAACCACTGCGAGGCCGCGAGGTAGGAGGTGCCGCTCATCGCGACCTTGCCGGTGCACCACTCCTGGACGGCGAGCCACTCGATCAGGTCGTAGCAGTCGCGGCCCTCCTGCCGGTCCCACAGGACGCTGTCGCCCTCTGAGTTCGCGACGCCCCGGACGTCGGGGTTGCAGATCGCGTAGCCCCGCGCGCACCAGTACGCCGGGTCGGGCGCCTCGAACTTCGCCAGCCCCGACATGATCCCGTTGTCCAGGCCGACCAGCCCGAACACGCCCACTCGTGCGGCTGGCCGACAAAGGTGAACGCCGTCCCCAGATCGATCGTGTTCCAGCTGACCGACAATCGGTCAGCCGCGTCCCAGGCGAGCTCCAGCTGCACACCGCCATCGAACACCAGCACCACCGGGATGACCGGTTGCCACCTGTCCCTTGCCAGCTCCCATCCGACCCAGCCGGCCTGGAGCCGTCGACCCACCAGCGCGAGCAGGTTGGACCGCTGGCGACGCAACTGCTCTGGCCCGGGCACAAAGTTGGACCGCCATCCGGACATCGACTCGTCCCAGGGCGTCGTCCCAGGCATGCTCTCCACAGCGCGGATCATACGGATTTCGCACCTGCTGTACCGGCCCGTCGCGTCGGCATTGACCGCTGTCCGGTGCACGCTCATGCCGCGGGTCTCGCGCGGCGGCATGTCGGCAGTCGTCACTCTCTGTGCGGGCAACGACCGACCTGGTCGGCGGACCAGGTATGCACTCGTGCCGAGATGCGGACCCGCACCGGTGCGAGTCAGAGGTGCGGCTGCTGGCTGAACTTCAGGGCGTGACGTCCACCAGTACCTTGCCAACCGTGCCGGTCTCCAATGCCCGGTGAGCGTCGGCGGTGCGGTGCAGCGGGAAGCGGACCAGTGGCAGGCCGCGCTCCTCGCCGACCGGCAGGGCGCCGTCGCGGACCGCTGCGGCGACGTCCTCGACCGCTGTGGCGCGCGCTTGCGGGCCCGCCGTGTAGAGCACCAGGAACTGCAAGCGTGTGTTCAGCACCATGTTCTGCCCCACGTTCAGCTCGACCGTTTGTCCGCCCTCGTTGGCGTAGGTCGCGATCGTGCCGCGTGTGCGCAGCGCGGCCAGGTCCAGTGCGAGGTTCGCGCCTAGCGCCACCTCTGCGACGATGTCGACGCCCTCCGGGGCGATGGCACGGATGGCGGCGGCTGGGTCGCCCTCGCGATAATTGATCACATGATGGGCGCCGGCCGCGGTGGCCAGCTTCGCCTTCTCCGGGCTGCTGACCGTGCTGATCACGGTGGCGGCGGCCCATCGGGCGAGCTGGATGACCGCGTGCCCGACCGCGCCGGCCCCGGCGGCGGCGAGCACGATCTTGCCGTCGAGTGCGCCGGGGTACAGGCGGCGCGGCCCGTCCTCGGCGACGGTCAGTGCGCGGTGTGCGGTGAGCGCGGGCACGCCGAGCGAGGCGCCGACGTCGAAGCTGGCCTCGTCGGGCAGTGGCACGGCCTGGTCGGCGGGCACGACGGTGAACTCGGCGGCGGTGCCGGTGGGCCGCCCGGCGGCGGCCATGAACAGCCACACCCGTTGCCCGACCCGGCCTGGGTCGACGCACTCACCGACGGCGTCGATCACGCCGGCGCCGTCGAGGTGCGGGGTGATCTCAGGGAAGAGCTTGCGGTGGGCGATGCCGGAGCGGGCCTGCCAGTCGGTCGGGTTGACGCCGGACACGGCGACCCGGACGCGGACCTCGCCGGGACCCGGCGCGGGCCGGTCACGCTCGACGAGTTGGAGAACGTCGGGGCCGCCGTTGTCACGGTAGATGATCGCCTTCATGATCCATCCAATGTTCGATCTGCGTCGTACGGTTCGATCTAGACCGAACAGTACGACGCGGGTCGAACTTTCCGCAAGCATTGGCTACGCTTCCTCTTGTGACCGAGGTGATCGAACCCGCCCTCGAGACCGTGACGATCGACGTGGTGCTCAGCGCGCTCGCCGACCCGGTACGGCTCACCTTCGTGCGGGCGCTCGACGCCGCCGGGGACTGGACCTGCGGCAGCGACGTCCTCAGAAACACCGGCGTCACCATCGGCAAGTCCACCCTGTCGCACCACATCAAGGTGCTGCGCGATGCCGGCCTGATCCGCACCCGCGTCGACGGCATCCGCCGGCTGGTCACGCTCCGGTACGACGAGGTGGAACAACGCTTCCCCGGGCTGCTGACCATGCTCCGCGAACACGGGCCTGCCCCTGCCGCTGCGGAGGCGCCCGCCTCAACCGCATGACGCAGGCGACAACGAGCGCCACCAGGCCCCCTGGAGCAGTCGCCGTAGCCGCAGTCCGAGACCGCTGGCGGCATCGCCGGGCCCCACTGCTCGATCATTCCGTCGAGCATGTTCAACGCCAGGCGCCACTTCTCCCGGTGCCGTACGTCGTCGCCGATGCCGGCCCGGACCCGCTTTCTGGCGGACCGCGGCCGCCTTGTCGGAGGTCGCTGCCGTCTACTGCGACATGCGCATCTGCCGCGTCTGGTGCGCGAAGGCCAGCTGGATTTCGTCACAGTGGGCTTCCGGCGCTTCCCGCCACCGGTGGCCTGACATGCCGATGTGCGCGCACGTGATCATGGCTGAACAATGCAGTCGGACCAGCCTCTGTCCGCGGACCTTCTCTCCGTCCGGATCAAGGGCCTGGTGGAGGGATGTATTGACCGTTGGCCTCCAGCTCGTGGGCCGCCCACTGTTGAATGGGTCCTGGCCAGTCCCGCCAGGAGATGAGCGTCAGCCTTGCACGCGAGTTTGGCTTACCAGTCGCAGCCAGCGCGCGGATGCATCGTCGAGCGAGGGACAGATCCCCATCCGCGTACACGAACTGTCCAACCAGACGTTCCAGCAGCTCTGCGTCGTCGTCGTACCTGAGCTGTCCGAGCGCATCCACGAGGTGTCCGGGGTGGGGCGGTCTGGCATCCGAGTCAAGCACCTCGCACAACAGTGGGGCGACGTTCACGAGCGCGGCGGCAGCGGCAAGCTGGACGATCGCGTCGAGCTCCTCCCACCGTGCCTCGACCGCGAGCCGCCTCACCATGCCAGGCGCCGCCTCACCAAACTCCGGCACCTGGGCGAGCACCGCACGGGCGGCCTCTGCGTCCACAGGGGCGGGCGGTAGAACGCGCAGCACGCTGGCGGCCAGGCGGTCCATCCGTTCTGGGTCCGCCACCGATCGGTCAAAGGGTCGCGGGCCGCGTACTTCACAGGGCGGCTCGCCCCAGTTGCCGACGTCCCACGGGATGTCCCGCCACGGCGACGCAATCCTGCCGGCCGCGATCAGGGCGCGGGACTCGCGATCGTTGCGGTACGCGAGCGGAATCACCGTCAGCGGCAATGTTTCGCCCGTCGACCGAGATCGTGCGGACTCCGGCCTGCTCCCGTGCCGAGGACCCGGGCCTCCGGCCATCCACTCAGCCAGTGTCACCTCGTAGTCGCCCCAGGACGTGCCGAGCACGACCAGCACATCGTCCAGATCCCAGGTACCACCGGTCACAAACTCGCAGCGTACTTCGCCGTGGCGGGTAGGTCATCCTCAACCGAGCCGGGGCCTACTGCCTCGCAACGGGTATCCGCTCATGCCGCGATCCGGGCGCGTTCGGCACCCTACATCGGGGTCAACGCGAGGATGCCCCGGCCGAATGGCCGGGGCACCCTCGATCATCTATTCAAGCGCGAAACCAGCTTCCACGATCAGTGATCGGCCGGTAGCGGTGTGCTTTTGCAGTTCTGTGACGTGCCCCCGGCTAGAGACAAACCTGCACGGCTCGATCGCGGCTTCGTCTATGTTGAGCTGGGCACATAATCGGCCTGACCTGGGATTCGCCTCGCTGATGCAGTTGCAGGTTGGTGCTTCCGGACCCTGCTCCGTTCCCTCGCGATCGGGACGTTGAGGCTCGCGGGTATGGCTCTCGTTGTGCCGGCAACGACTGCCCGCACTCATCAGGAGCCGATGAGCGTGCACCTGATCTTGGTTGACGTCCTCGATCTCCGCGCTAGGTATGTGGTCGATATTGATCGATCAAATTCAATGTGGAGGTGTGGTGTTGGCCGCTCAGGTTGGTTGCTCGGGGCGCTACCGACGGCTTGGTGGCGGTGCTGGGACCGGCCGGCATCGGTGCGTTTGCCACCGCGCTGGTGCAGCGGTTGCGTACCCGTCGTGCCGACGTCGAGGTGAGCAGACCGGACGGCACCTCGATGAAGGTTTCGGCGAAGCACGTCCAAGCGCTCACGGGCGTCGCGGTGAGTCCGCTCCGCCTTGCAGACAGGATGACAATAGCTGGGTAACGGGAAACTGCTACGCCCCAGATCTGTGAGAGCCGAGCGGTGAGACCCCTCCCGACTACTCGACCTTGTGGCCCGTGATGATCTCCTCGCGCTCTTCGAGTTCGCGCCGGGCCGACTTCGGCGGGGCGGCCTTCTCGATCGGGAACCAGAAGCCCCTCACCGGCGGGGCGAGCGCGCCGACGCGGTTCATCTTTTTCGGCACCACCCAGCCGGCGTACTCCGGGCCGTGCTCCTCCTCGGCGCCTCGGCCGTCGCCGGCCGCCGGGAGCGGCTGGTGGATCTCAACGAAGCGGCCGTCCGGCAGGCGCCGGATGATGCCGGTCTCGATGCCGTGGACCAGCAGCTCGCGGTCGTACTGCTGCAGACCCAGCGCGATCCGGTACGTCACGTAGTAGGCCAGCGGCGGCAGGATCAGGATGCCGATACGCCCCGCCCAGACGATCGCGTTGAGGCTGATGCTGAACTTGTCGGCCACCACGTCGTTGCCGCCGGAGGCCAGCAGGACCATGTAGAAGGCGATGGCCATTGCCCCGAGCGCGGTGCGGGACGGGTTGTCCCGCGGGCGCTGCAGCAGGTTGTGGACAGCCTTGTCCTTCGAGAACCGCTGCTCGATGAACGGATAGAATATCGACAACATCGCCAGGAGACCGGGCAGCACAACCGTGGGCCAGAAGATCGGCGGGAGGGTGTAGCCGTTACCGAACAAGTGGAACCGAATCTCCCACGCCGGGAAGAGACGGGCCGCGCCGTCGAGGAACATGACATACCAGTCGGGCTGGCTCGCCGCCGAGACCACCGCCGCCTTGTACGGGCCGAACAGCCAGATCGGGTTGATCTGGAAGAGGCCGGCCAGCGCGGCCATCATGGCGAACACGATCATGAAGAAGCCGCCGGCCTTGGCCGCGAAGCCGGGGAACATGCGCACGCCGACCACGTTGTTGTTGGTCCGGCCGGGGCCGGGCCACTGCGTGTGCTTCTGCTTCACCAGCAGGCCCATGTGCACACTGATGAGCGCGAGCAGCATGCCGGGGACCAGCAGCACATGCACGATGTAGAGCCGGTCGAGGATCACCTCACCCGGGAACTCACCCCCGAACAGCGAGGTGGTCACCCAGGTGCCGACGATCGGGATCGACAGCATGATCGCGCTCGCGATGCGCAGGCCCGTGCCGGACAGCGCGTCGTCGGGCAGCGAGTAACCGGCGAAGCCCTCCAGGAAGGCCATCCAGAACAGCAGCATGCCGACGATCCAGTTGGCCTCGCGCGGCTTGCGGAACGCGCCGGTGAAGAACACGCGGAACATGTGCACCACGATCGCGGCCACGAACAGCAGCGCGGCCCAGTGGTGCATCTGCCGCATGAACAGGCCGCCGCGCACGTCGAACGAGATCTGCAGCGTGCTGTTGTACGCCTGCGACATCTCCACGCCGCGCAGGGGCGCGTAGCTGCCGTCGTAGACGACCTCGCGCATCGACGGGTCGAAGAACAGCCCAAGAAAGGTACCGCTGAGCAGCAGCACGACGAACGAGTAGAGCGCGATCTCACCCAGCAGGAACGACCAGTGGTCGGGGAAGACCTTGTTCATCAGCCGCCGCAGCGGGGTGGCCGCCTGGAACCGCTCGTCGAGCGCCCCGGCGGACTTGGCCGGCAGGGCCCGGACGTCGGTCTTGCGCCGTTTCATGACCACTCCCCGAGGGCTGGTCTGACCGCAACTTTTGTAGTCCCTTTCGGGGCTTGCGTACGCTCCAGCGGACTGGGACGTAAGCCTCGCCTGAGCAGGGCCACAGGCGCTGACGCCAGCACCAAACCCCGACGACGCCGGACTGCTCAAGCAGCCACAATGCCGCAATCGCCATGACAAACCACACCAGTAGCCGCCACCCGGCGGTGTTCAATATCCCCGCTTGCCAGGCTGCGATCGCTCCTGCGTCGGGTCTTGGGGTTCGTTTTGGGGCTGCTGCGGGTCTACCACGACACACCTCCCGTGATCGGAATGCGACCCCGGCTACATACATTCTACGAGGTCGGCCCCACCTGAAGCTCCTCGCGGACGTGGTTGAGTACTGCCCCACCGCGGCCGTCAACGGTCCATCGCACCCTACAAGATCAAGCGTCCTGTATTGCCGAAGTGAGGATGCGGTTCAGGTCGACCGGTCCACGCGAGGTATGACCGGATCGATGGGTTGAGCTGGGCTGTTCTCGGCCTCGTACCAGTCGGCGACGTTGAAGACGCTGTGGCAGCTACTGCAGGTTGCGTCGCCGAACAGGTACGTCAACCCGTCCGCGAGGATCGGATCGCCACAGGCGACGGCGGTTTCGTGCATCCATCGCCGGAAACCGTGAAGGGTCTCCGGTTCCACCGGATGTAACGGGGTACGCAGGATGTCGCCCTCGTCGTGATCGCGGATCGCCGCATAGTGGCCGTAGTCGCCGATCACGATCATCAGTGGCGTCGCGCAGTGCGGGCAGTGGGTCCGGTAGTGCTCGTCGGTGAAGTCGAGGCTGATCGTTGCCCAGAATGTGTAGCCGGCGAGCGCACACGCGGCCTGGAACGACCGCAGCAGTTGGCCACCGGACATGCTCGGCAGCCGGGACGCGGCCAGCCGGTGCAGGGTGGCGAGGGCGGCCGGGTTCGCCCGTACGAGATCGTCGTCTCGGTGATGCCGATGAAGCGTCATCGCGATCATTGCGGCGAGGTCGATCGCATGTGCACGGTGTTCCGCGGCGCCGGAGTACGCCAAGGCGCTCAACCGCGGCAGTGCGGCGAAGCCGGCCGAGTACCAGCACTCCGCCTCGACGATGAGCAGCTTGTCGAGTCGCTCCCACACCTCGGTGCTCGGCTCCCGCTCCGCCCGATCCAGCAGCGCGGCGACCTCGACGCCCGGGTCTTGCAGCTGCAACCAATCGACCACGGCTACGAGTAAACACGACACAGGACAACCGGCGCGCCGCCACGTATGACCTTGTGTAAGGACAACGCGCACGCGTCCGCTCGTGCCGCGATCCGCACGGGTGCCGATCGTCGGGTTGAACGAGAGGATGCCCCGGGCAGTTCGCCGGGGCATCCTCGATCGCTCAAAGCGCGAAGTTGGCATCCACGATTAGTGACCGGCCGAACGCGCTGCGGTTTTGCAGTTCTGTGACGTGCCCCCGGCAGGATTCGAACCTGCGACACACGGTTAGGAATCCGATGTCCGCGCCGGGCAGGGAGACCGGCAGGCAGCCCTCCACAAGCTCGGCACAAGGCCGGTGGCTGAGGATGCGGTGCATGACGCCAAGACTGAGGCAGGCACTCACCGCAGGTGCCGTCGTGTCCCTCGCCGTCGCGGTCGCGCCGGCACCGCCCGGGCGGAGCGCCGCCGCCGAGCCCTGCCGGCGCACGGTCGACGTCCAGCCGATGGTGACGGCCGGGGAGCGGGCCGGCACGCTGACGTTCGTGGTGGAGTCGGGCGGGTGTGCCGCCGCCGGCGAGGTCGGGTACACGGTGACGGCCGGCAGCGCCCTGCCGGCGGCCGACTTCGCGCTGGCGGGCGGGGTGCTGCGCTGGGCCGCCGGTGACACCGGCGAGCGGTCGATCGTGGCGAGGATCGCCGACGACCAGATGCGCGAGGCCGCGCTCGAGGACTTCACCGTGCGGCTCACCGCGGCCGGCGGCGGGGTCGTCGTGCGGCACGGCACGGCGACCGGGCGCATCCTCGACGACGACGGGCCCGACCTGGGGTGGGCCGCGGACGACGCCGTCGTGCCCATCGTGCCGATGCTGGGTCACGGGTACTTCTGCCCGCCTCCGCCGCCACCGCCGCCGAGGCCGCCGCTGACCTACGTGTGGCAGACCGGCGACGGCACGGCCAAGGCGGGCGTCGACTACGTCGCGGTCGCCGGCCGGACGCAGACCGTGCCGGCCGGGGCCACCCGGGTCCCGTTCGAGGTGACGCTGCTACCGCGCCCGGCCGGCACCCCGAGCCGCTGGTTCACGGTGCGGATCGTCGCTGTCTCGGCTGGCGTCGTCGTCGACGCGGAGGCCGTGGTCACCATCGACGGTCCGTAGGTGGGCCAGGACGACGGACTCGAGGTGCCGGTCGGCGAGCTCGCGGGCGAGCGCCAGGGCCCGGCGGAACGAGGTCGCGGCGGCCGCGCGGTCGCCGCGACCCAGGTGGGCGAGGCCGATGAACCTGAGCGTCTCGGCCTCCACGCCCCGGGCGCCGATCCTCCGCCGGATCGCCAGCGACGCCGTGAACTGTTCGAGCGCGCCCTCGTGGTCGGCGGCGGCCAGGTGGATCTCGCCGAGACTGGTCAGCGTCAGCGCCTCCATGGGCGCGTCACCGATCTCGCGGGCGAGCGCGAGCGCCCGGCAGAGGTGCTCGCGCGCGAGGTCCGGCTCGCCCATCCGGGTGTACACGTGACCGAGATTGTTCAGGGCGAGGGCGACACCCGGCAGGTGGCCGTCCGTGCGGTGCAGGTCCAGTGCCTGGCCGAACGCGCCCGCCGCCGCGTCGAGCCGGCCCAGCTCGCAGTGGGCCACGGCGATGTTGTTCAGCGCCAGGCCCTCGTTGCGCCGGTACCCCACGGCACGCAGCAACGCGAGCGCCGCCGGTAGGTGCTCCAGCGCCTCCTCGTGCCGTCCGGCCGTGTTCAGGGCCATGCCGAGCAGGCCGCGCAGCAGCGCCTGCGCCGCCAGGTCGTCGGCGCGCCCGGCGGCGGCCAGGCCTTGGCGGTAGGTCTCGAGCTGCTCGGGCCAGCAGCCGCGCAGCATGTGGAAGCCGGTCAGCAGATAGGCCAGCTGCCAGGTCGCGCGGTTGTGCCCGTGCTCGGCGGCGTGCCGGACCACAGGGAGCAGGTTGGCTCGTTCGGCGTCGAGGAACGCCAGGGCGTGGCCCCGGTCCAGCGGGAACGGCACCTCGACCGGCGGTTCGGCGGCCACCGCCCCGGCCCGGTCTCGCGCCGGGTCGCAGACGCGGTTCGCGGCGTCGGCGGCGACGAGGTACCACTCGACGATGCGCCGGTCGGCGGCAGCCGCGTCGTCCGGCCCGGCCCGTTCCGCGGCGTACAGGCGGATCAGGTCGTGGAACCGGAACCGGTCACCGCCGGTGTCCGCGATCAGATGCGCGCCGAGCAGCTCGCCGAGGGCCTGCCGCGCCTCGGGTTCGCGGACGCCGGCGACGGCGGACGCCAGCGCGGCGGTGAACGTGGCGCCGGGGTGGCGGCCCAGTCGGCGGAACACGCGTGCGGCCGGCGGGCTCAACGCCTCGTAGGCGCTGGTGAACACCGTCCGGACGCTGCGGGAGTCGCCGGGGACCGCCAGGGTGGCCAGCCGGTCGGCACCGGCGAGCGCGGCGACCAGCTCGGCGATCGGTCGCGGCGGATGGACGGTCAGCTTGGCCGCGGCGATCCGCAGGGCCAGCGGCATCTGGCCGCACAGCTCGACGAGCGCGGCGGCCGGGCCGGGCTCCCGCGCGACCCGTTCGGTGCCGATCACGCGGCCGAGCAGGGCCAGGGCCTCACCGGCCGCGAGCACGTCGAGATCGACGAGGGTGACCGCGTGGTCCATCGTGAGGCCGGTCAGCTGGTGGCGGCTGGTCACCAGCAGCCGGCTGCCGGCCGACGGCGGCACCAGCGAGGTCACCTGCGCCGCAGTCGCGGCGTTGTCGAGCAGGATGAGGACCTGGCGGTGGTGCAGCACCGACCGGTACAGGCCGAGCAGCGCCGCCGGGTCGGCCGGGATCTGCGCGGCCGGCACGTCGAGCCCGAGCAGCAGCAGGGCCAGCGCCTCGGCGGCCGGCGTCGCGGTCGCCGGGTCGTGACCGCGCAGGTCGAGGAAGAGCTGCCCGTCGCGGAACCGGCCGGCGGCCCGGTGCGCCCACTGCACGGCCAGGGCGGTCTTGCCCATGCCGGCCGGGCCGCACACCACCCCGACCTGCGACGGGCCGCCGAGGAGCCCGTCGAGTGCGGACAGCTCGGCGGTGCGCCCGACGAAGTGGCCGACCCGCGGCGGCAGCTGTGCCGGGGTGGTCACCCCGGGCTGGGGGACCTCGAGATCGAGCACCGGGGACCGGCGCAGGACCGACGCGTACAGCGCCGCCACCCGCGGACCGGGCTCCACCCCGAGCCGCTCCGCGAGCCGGCCGCGCAGCCGCTGGTACGCCTCGATGGCGTCGGTGTGCCGGCCGCACCGGTACATGGCGAGCATCGACAGCTCGACGAGCCGCTCCCGCACCGGATGGGTGACGAGGGCCTTCTCCAGCTCGTCGACGGCGGCGGCGTGCTCGCCGAGCCGCAGGCAGGCGTCCCACAGGTCCTCCTGCGCGCTGAGCCGCAGCTCGTGCAGCCGGCCCATCTCGGCCGAGACCCAGCCCACCGGGTCCGCGTCGGCGAGCGCCTCGCCGCGCCACAGCGCCAGCGCCAGGCGCAGGCGGCTCGCCGCCTCGGTCACCTGACCGGCGGCCAGCGCCCGGCGGGCCTCGGCGGCCCATCGCTCGAAGCGGTGGGCGTCCACGTCGTCGGGCCGGACCGCGAGCAGGTACCCCGGGCCCCGGGTGAGCAGCACGCCCGGCAGCCCGCACGCGTCGAGGGACTGCCGGACCCGGGCGACGTGGCTGTACAGCGTGGCGACGGCGGTCCGCGGCGGCGCCTCCGCCCAGAGCGCGTCGAGCAGCCGGATCTGCGTGACGACCCGGCCGGCGGCCAGCGCCAGCACGCCGACCAGGGCCCGCTGGCGCGCCCCGGACAGGGCCGTCGAGCCCTTCGGCCCGGCCACCTCCAGCGGTCCGAGCAGCCGCACCTCGGCCCGCCGCGCCGGCTCCTGGACCCGGACCGGCCCGGTGGCCCGGCGGCGGTGGTCCTCCGCGCGGTCCCGCGCGGCGGCGAGGACGCCCTGCTCGGCGGGGGAGGCGCCGAGCAGCCGGACGAGGACGTCGAACCGGTCGACGGGCGGCAACGACTTGCCGGAGAAGTACTGCGCGACGATCCCGAGCGACCAGCCGGTGGCCGCGGCGAGGTCCCGGTAGGTCAGCTCCGCGCCGCCCCTCCGCCGGGCCTCCCGTCGCCGCAACTGGTGCAGCATCCCCGGAAGATCCGGCGCAGCCTGGTCGTCCGCCATCGACCGTTCATAGATGGACATAAGGCTTTCTGGCAAGGCGTCCGCGCAAACCCAACAGTTCAACAATGTTCAACCGTCGATGTTCAGCAGGGTTCAGGTTCGGCGGCGCGCCCGGGCGGCCGGGCCCACCGTGGTGGCACACCTCAACTGGAAGGGGCACCGATGAACATCCACCGACGCCTGGCCACCGTGGGCGCGGGCGCCGTCGTCGCGGTCGCCGCCGTCGTCCCGCTCGGGCCGGCACCGGCTTCGGCCGACCCGGCGGGTCTGGTCACGGTCGGCTTCACGACGGCCGCGAACAGCAGCGACAAGACCTACTCGAAGGCCTGCCCGGCCGGCACCGTCGTCACCGGCGGCGGCGGGTACCTCACCGCCAACCCGGCGGCCCAGGGCTGGGTCGGGCTCGACCAGCTCGAGCCGAACGCCGACGGCTCGGGGTTCACCGCCACCCTGCGCGAGGTCGACACATACGCGGGCAACTGGTCGCTGACGGTGAAGGCCCAGTGCGCCGACCCGCTGCCGGGCTGGCAGCGCATCAGCGCCACGTCGGCCGCCGCCACCACGTCGGCCGCCGCCACGACAGCGTCCTGCCCGGCGGGCAAGAGCGTGATCGGCACCGGCGCCAAGGTGAACAACGGCCAGGGCGAGGTCGTGCTGGACGACATCGTCCCGTCGGCGACCCTGAAGTCGGTGACCGCCAGGGCGTACCGCGTCCCGGGCAGCGCACACAGCGGCTGGACCCTCACCGCGTACGCCATCTGTGCGAACACCCCCGCGGGCCTGCAGCTGGTGTCGTGGGACACCGGCCCGCTCGCCAGCACGGCACACCAGTCGCTGAACTGGCACTGCGACGAGAGCACGGGCCCGAAGGGCACCTTCGGCGGCGGGTTCGCGATCGACAGCGGCCAGGGCAACGTGCTGCCGTCCGTGCTGAACGTCTACAGCAGCGACGACATGTCGGCGGCGGCCGACGAGTTCCACAGCGGCTACGCCGGCAACTGGAACCTGACCCTCTACTTGATCTGCGGAAGCTAACCCGAGTGGAGGTGCCCCGCCGGGGTGCGGCCCCGGCGGGCACCGTCGCTCCGTCCTCCCGCTACGGGAACTGCAGCATCGCCGGGTCGAGGGCGAGCGCCGCGACCTGCTGGGTCGTGAACGGCAGGGCAGGCAGCGCGGGCCGGACAGCCGCCGGAGTCGCCTCGGCGGTCGCCATGCCCTGGCTCGCGATGACCGACAGCGACCCACCGGTCAGCCGCCGGGTCGCGGCGATGTGCACGCCACCCTCGTCGATCCAGGTCCGCACCTCGACGCTGACCCCGCCGGCCGTCACCACCGAGCACGACGGTGGCGGGCAGTCCTCCGCGACCGGGTTCGCCGTTGCCCAGATCGACGCGGTGATCAGCCCTTCGGCGCCGCCCTGCCGCAGGAACACCCCGGCGAACGCCACGCTCAGCTGCCAGTTGGCCGGTGCGGGGACCCGCTCGTTCGGCAGCACCACCGTCGGGTCGACGCCCTCGTCGTAGCTGACCGGGTAGTCGGCGGTGGTGTAGCCGGCCGGGACGGCGGCCATCAGCAGCCCGCGCATCGTGGCGCCGTGGGTGTACGCGGCGCGGGCGGCCGGCAATGGCGCCGCGACCACCGGCGCGGGGGAGGGCCCCGTGGCCAGCACGGGCGGCGGCTGCTGCGCCGGCACCGGCGCGGGTGCCGGCCGCAGCGCGAGCGCGGTGCCGCCGCCGGCGAGCGCGACCGCCAGCGTCGCCACGCCCGCCGCGCCCACGGCCCGGCGCCGGGCGGGGGGCCGCCGGGCGGGCGCCAGCACGGTCCGGGCGTCC
>NZ_BAAAQD010000049.1:0-70681 GCF_039531485.1 Dactylosporangium maewongense
CGTGCGACTGTTCGCGCGGTGGCGCCTCACCGCAGTGCACAGAGGGCCACCGTGCGACTGTTCGCGCGGTGGCGCCTCACCGCAGTGCACAGAGGGCCACCGTGCGACTGTTCGCGCGGTGGCGCCTCACCGCAGTGCACAGAGGGCCACCGTGCGACTGTTCGCGCGGTGGCCGCTGCTTGTTCTCACGGCCAGGTCCCAGCTCGTGGCCAGGTGGTCACCAGGTGCGCGTGCCAGGCTGCTCCGGTGACCGTGGATCCTGCGTCGCACTGGTTGGGCCCCGCGTGGGACGTGCCGGAGAACGTCCTGATCGCCTACGCCACCACCGGCGAACGGCACCGGATGCCCCTGGAGGAGTGGGCGACCCACGGGCCCGGACCGCGGCACGGCACCCGTCCCCGTGTCGCGTACGACCGGCGCACCGGTGACGAACTGCCGCTGACCGTGGTGCCGCTGCGGTACCGCAACGACCTCGAGTCGCGGTCCCTGATCGCCGCCGGTCGGATGCCGCCGCCGTGGCCGCACGCGTGGCGCACCGAGGACTGGGGCGAGCCGCCGTGCGAGCTGGCCGGCCCCCGGCCGCTGCGGCCGCACGGCACCGTCCGCCGGCTCGCGCTCGCGGGCCGCTGGCCCGAGCTCGCGTCGACCGGCTGGCCGGTCGAGGCCGCCCCGTCGCTGTGCGACGTCCTCGACTCGGACCTCGACGTGCCCGTCCGCGGCGCACTGGTCGACCGCCTCGCCCGCCTCGACTTCGCCCCCGCCGCCGGCGTGATCCAGCGCCAACTGGGCCGCTTCGTGTACGTCGAACCCGACCTCACCGCCGCCCGTCGCTGCCTGCACGCCCTGAGCACCATGACCGGCACCGCCTTCGCCACCCTGCTCACCCACGCCTGGTTCAACGGTTGGCCGGCGCCGGTCCCGCAGTGGGCCGCCGAGGAGGTCGAGGCCGCCAACGGCTACGCGCTCGGCCAGGTCGACGCCGGCGGGCGCTGGGTGTCCGCCTGGGACATCCCCGGCTGGGACTTCGGCGCGGGACGGCCCGGATCCGCTGGTACGTTGGGGCGTGTCTCAGGTTGACGGGCGGCCCGCGACGGTCGAGGACGTGCACGCGCTGGCGGCCGGGATGCCGCACGTCACGGTCGTCCACGGCTCCGGCGACAACCCCGTCTACCAGGTCGGCGGCAAGTCCTTCGTCTTCTTCCGCAACCCGCGCCCCGACGCGGTCGACCCCGTCACCGGCGAGCGGTTCCCCGACGTGATCGTCTTCTGGGTCGAGTCCGACGCGGACAAGCAGGCCCTGATCCAGGACGCGTCGACGCCGTTCTTCACCACCGCCCACTTCAACGGCCACCCATCGGTGCTGCTGCGGGCCTGCCGGATCGGCGATCTGACCTACGCAGAGCTCGCCGAGGTCGTCCAGGACGCGTGGCTGTCCCGCGCCTCGGCCCGCCGGGCGGCCGCCTGGCTCGCCGCTCGCTAACCTTGGCGCCGTGGCCTGGATGCTGATCGAGGACAGCTTCCCGTCTCCGTATGGCGGTGTCGCCGTCACCGGCCGCCCCCACGACGGCGACCTCACCCGCGGCGACCAGCTCTGGCTGACCGACGGCACCACCCGGCACCCGGTCACGATCGCCCGCGTCCTGCACATGTGCGGCCGCCGCCCGCGAGACGTCGCCCCCGCCGGTCTCAACGCCGCGTTCGAACTCACCGGCGCCCCGCCCGGCCTGACCCTCACGGGCCTGCGGCTGCTGCTCGGCGACACGGCATGAACCCCGCCACGGGTGACCTCGCCGCCGCCCTCCGGGTGGAGTTCGACCGCACCGGCGTGGTCCTGCCGGTCTCCCCGCGGCACGACGTCGCCTGCCCGTCGGAGCACGCGGTGGTCGGCGCCGGCCCGCGCACCACGCGCGTGGCGGTCTACGACTGGGACCACCTGGCCACCCCGCCGAACGGCAAGGCGTACAACATCGGGTGCTACGGCGGCACGCTCGGCATCGCCGACGGCTGGGTCCCCGACCTGCCCACGGCCGCCGCTCTCGCCGCCCGGTGGCAGTCCGGCTCCACCGCGCCTGCCCTCGCCGCGGAGTTCCCGCTGCTCGGCCCAGTCGAGATGCTGGCCGCCCGCGAACGCGGCGACCACCGCGAATACATGTGGCACCGGTACGCCTCGAACCACCGAGGCTGGCTCCACGCGCCGCTCGTCCCGTTCATCGTCGCCGCCTTCCACGAGCCCCGCCTCCGCGCCCTGACCCCCGTCCTCGTCAGCCACATGCGGGTGTTCAGCGTCCGCGACCCGTCCTCGCCGGCAAGGGCCTACCCGTGCGTCACCGCCCTCGCCGACGACGTGTTCCGGGTGTGGCTGCGCGGCGGCCCCGACCTCGGCGAGACCGACACCGCCGGCAGCATCGCCCTGCTCCTCGCCACCCCCTGACCCGCCGGTGCTGTCTCGGCGACGGCATCGGCCTCAGGTGGTGCCGGCGGTGTGGGGTCGGCGTCGGTCATGATCGGCGAGGCGGCGGTGTCGAAACGGTCGGGCCGGTACGATCCGGCTGTGGGTGAGGAGCTCCTGGACGACTTCATCAGAGCCAACCGAGAGCGGGACCTCGGCGTGTACGGGGTGCATGTGCACCGGGAGGGCGACGAGGACGTCGAGCGGCGGGTGCGGTCCGACGACCGGGTCAACCTGTATTCGGTGTCGAAGACGTTCACGTCCGTCGCGCTCGGCATCGCGGAGGCCGAAGGGCGGCTCAGCCTCGACGACCGGCTCCTCGACCACTTCCCGGAGTTGCGGCCCATCGCGGCCGACGGGGTCGAGGACGTCACGCTGCGGCACCTCGCCACGATGGCGAGCGGCACGAGCCACGAATGGTTCGCCGACATGCGGGTCGACGCGCTCGACCTGCTGCACGAGATCGTGGCCGCGCCGCTGGACGCCGTGCCGGGGACCCGGTTCGCGTACACCGACTCCGGGCCGTACGCGATCGGGCGGGTCATCGCGCGGGCCACCGGCGCCGACGTGCGGGACTTCCTGATGCCGCGGCTGTTCGCGCCGCTGGACCTGCACAACCCGGCCTGGCACACGTGCCCGCAGGGGTTCCCGTTCGCGGCGAGCGACCTGTTCCTGCGCACCGGCGAGCTCGCCCGCTTCGCGCGGCTGCTGCTGCGGGAAGGCAAGTGGAACGGCCGGCAGCTCGTCCCGGCGGACTACGTGCGGCGGATGACGCAGGAGTTCGCGGACACGAGCAGCATCATCGAGAGCGAGCGGTTCAACCACGGATACGGGCTCGGCGTCTGGATCGACCGGGACGGCATGTACCGGATGGACGGCCGCTACGGCCAGTACGCCGTCATCTGCCCGGCCCGCCGCGCCGCCGTCACCGTCACCGCCCACTCCGAGCGCGAGGTCGACCTGCTCGAGGCCATCCACGAGCTCATCCTCGACCGCCTGGGCTGAGCGGCACGGCTGCGGCGCTAACCGCGGGCCTTCACGGCCGCGACCAGGTCGTCGAGGCGGCCGCGGACGGCGGCGCCGGTGACGTGGTCGAAGTAGTCGCGGGAGCTGACGATCTCGCCGTCGCGGACCCGGAGCACGAAGATGCCGGGCTGCGTGAACGGTTTGCCGTCGGCGGTGCCCTGGTACTCGAACTCGGCGATCACCACCTCGGGGTCGGTGGTCTCGTGGATGGTGATGTTGGTGGCGCGGCGGTCGAGCGCCGGTCCGGTGCCGGTCGGCGTGAAGTGCGCGCGCAGCTCGTCCCGGGAGCGCAGCGCCGGACCGCGCAGCGGGTCGAACGGGTGCACGACGTGCGTCTGCTCGGCGTATAGGTCGGGCAGCTCCTCCCACCGCCCCTCGGCCACGCCGGTGACGAGCGCCAGGAACACCTCGCGGGGACTACGATGTGGAGTCATGACTCCGATTATACGGAGTCGCGACTCCGGAACAAGGGAACGATGCGAATGCCCGGCCGTCCACCACGCGCCGACGCGCAGGCCAACCGGCAGCGCATCCTCGACGCCGCCGAGCACGTCTTCGGTACCGGCGGCAAGGCGGCCTCGACCGAGGAGGTGGCGCGGCTCGCGGGTGTCGGCATCGCCACCGTCTTCCGGCACTTCCCGACCAAGGCGGCGCTGGTGGAGTCGGTCCTGGTACGCCGCTTCGACCGGCTCCGCGCGCACGCCGACGCGCTGCTGGACGCCGACGACCCCGGCGCGGCGTTCTTCGGCTTCTTCGGCCACCTCGTCGCCGACGCCGCCACGAAGATCGCCATCGGCGAGGCGCTGCACGACCTGACCGGCGGCGGGGACACAGAGGGCGACACAGAGGCGGTCCAGGCCTCCCTCGGCCTGCGCAGGTCGTTCGGCGCCCTGCTGGAGCGCGCCCAGCGGGCCGGCGCCGTCCGCGACGACGCCGAGCTGCCCGAGGTGTACGCGCTGCTGGTCGCCACCTCCCGCGCCGCCTCCCAGGCCGGCCTCGACGACGACGTCCGCGCCCGCATGCTCGCCATCGTCTTCGACGGCCT
This sequence comes from Dactylosporangium maewongense, assembly GCF_039531485.1. Taxonomy (NCBI): domain Bacteria; kingdom Bacillati; phylum Actinomycetota; class Actinomycetes; order Micromonosporales; family Micromonosporaceae; genus Dactylosporangium; species Dactylosporangium maewongense. The sequence goes on from NZ_BAAAQD010000049.1 coordinate 4,521, forward strand.
TACCCGCCGATGAGCAGAGCCGACGCCGCCCAGCGATGAGCGGCTGTCAGGAGACCGCCCGGTCGAAGGGCGCGTCGCGGGGGAGGAGACGGTCGCGCGGGCCGGCCGCGCGCAGCACCACGTCGAGCACCCGGTCCGGGTCGGCGGCGTAGCCGCTGCTGAACCAGCCCATGTTCGCCTCCACCACCGCCCACCGCTCCTCGCCCCGGTCGGCGTCGCTCGCCAGCCCGACGTCCACGACCACCGCGCTCGGCAGCCCGCCCGCGCACGCGCCGAGCAGTCCGCCCGCGAACTCGAGCACCGCGTCCCGGTCCCGGCAACCGTCCAGCGGCGCCGGGTCGAGGCGCCCGTGCGTGGCGTACCGGCTGCCCGCGTGCACGACCCCGTCGAGCACGAACAGCCGGTACTCCACCAGGAACGACACGATCCCGCTCACCAGCACCGGCGTGTCCGCCGCCAGCGCCGGCAGCCGCGACCCGTCGGCGTAGACCGTCGCCGGCAGGTCCTTGTCCCGGGGCTGCTTCACGAACGCCGGCGTCCGCGTCCACCGCGCGTCCCCGACGGTGCTCATGACGATGTCGCGGCAGGTGTACCGGTAGGGCAAGGTCACCAGCCAGTCGTCGGCCGGCTCCAGCAGCGCCAGGTCCAGCGCCGCCGCCACCTCACCGGCGAACACCGGCCCGCCGTACACGTGCCCGGCTCCGCGCAGCTCGTGCCGCCCCTGCGCCACCGGCAGCCCCCGCCGCCGGGCCGCGGCGGCCAGCAGCCGGGCGGTCGCGTCGAGCCTGGGCGGCAGCACGAGGAAGTCGGTCACGCCCGGGATTCTGCCGCAGCACCCGCACCGGCCACAGTGGATTTCAGACGGTCACGACGACGTTGCCGACCTTGTGGCCGCTGTCGACGTACCGGTGCGCCTCGACGATCTCGGTCATCGGGTACGTGCGGTCGATGACGACGCGGAGGCGTTGCTGGGCAAGGAGGTCGCGGAGCTCGGCGAGCGCGGCGTGCTTGCGGACCGACATGCCGGTGCGGACGCGGGGACCGCCGGTGACCGCGGTGCGCAGGGCGTGGACGTTGTTCACCATGCCGGTGGTGGGCAGGTAGCAGCCGCGCGGGGCGAGGACCGGGCGGCAGGCGGCGAACGAGCTGCGGCTGACGGTGTCGAAGACGACGTCGTACCGTTCGCCGCTGGTGGTGAAGTCCGAGACCGTGTAGTCGTGCACGCGGGTGGTGCCGAGGGACTCGACGAGCTTCGCGTTGCGGCCGCTGCACACGGCGTGGACCTCGGCGCCGGCGTGGGCGGCGATCTGGACGGCGTAGGTGCCGATGCTGCCCGACCCGCCGATGACGAGGACCCGCTGCCCGGCGCGGACGCCGGCCATGGTGTGCAGGAAGTGCCAGGCGGTCGTGAAGCCGTCGACGGCCGCGGCGGCCTCGGTGTAGCCGACCCCGTCGGGGATCGTGGTGAACGACGCCTTCTCCGGCAGGCACTTGTACTCGGCGTTCGCGCCGACGGAGAAGCCCGTGAACCCGAAGACCCGGTCCCCGACCCTGGTGCGGCTGACCGCCGGCCCGACGGCGGCGACCTCGCCGGCGAACTCCAGGCCGAGCACGCGGATGCCCTTGCGGGGGCGCCGGATCCCGAGGATGACCCGCCCCCAGCGTGGCTCGCCGCGGCGCATCCCGCACTCGGCGGTGGTGACCGTCGTGGCGTGCACGCGGACCAGCACCTGGTCGCGCTTCGGCTCAGGCGCCGGCAGCGACACCTGGGTGAGGACCTCGGGCGGACCGTACGCGTTGAACATGACCGCTCGCATGCGCGACATCATGCGGAGAGGAACCTGTCAGCACGCTGAGTGCCGAGGTCAGTCCTCCCAGACGTCGACGCGCGGCAGCCCCCGGGCGTCGCGGGCCGCGTCGACCATCCGCTGGATGAGCGCGGTCTTGGCCCGCGTGTACGCGTCGCCGTCGGGCCCGGCTTCGGCCAGCCGCCGCTTCAGCGCGCCGTACTCGTCGCGGTCCGCCGCATAGCGCAGCAGGTGGTCGCGCAGGAGCCGCTCGTTGCGCGTGTCCCAGGTGTCCGCGGTTACCACGTGCAGGTGGTAGGCGACCGGCGAACCGTCCCGCCGGTAGAACAGCCGGCCCCGCATGCCGGTCTCCAGCCGGCGGTACCCCAGCGACCCGAGCACCTCGTCGGCCTCGACCACGGCGTCGAGAGCGACGGTGGCCGCCATCAGGTCGATGACCGGCTTCGCCGCCAGCCCCGGCACGGCGGTGCTGCCCACGTGCTCGACGGCGCCGAACAGCCCGGGCAGCGCCGCGGTCAGCTCCTCGACCGCACGCCGGGCCGCGTCCGCCCACGCCGGGTCATGGTCATGGATCTCGATCAGCACACCGGGACCCTACCCGGCATACTGCTGGGATGCGTGAGACCTACGCCCACACCGCGGTGCTCGATCTGACCGGCGACGAGCGCGCCCCCGGCGGCGCGATCACCGTCGCGCTGTGCGGCGCCTACGACCACGAGCCGCCGTGCCCGCTCGCCGCCCACCAGACCGTGGCGGTCCGCGACGGCGACGAGCTGCGGCTGCGGGTGCTGTTCGCCGCCGAGCCCGCCGACGAGGCCCGCGTCCGCGCCGGCATCGACGGGGCGCTGGCCGCCGGCGAGCTGACCGGACCCGACGGCGTCGTCACCCACTGGCGGCTGCTGCGCAGCGGCCCGGCCGGGATCGCCGCCGCCGACGCCGCCCACGCCGAACGGCTGCGGTCGTCGTAGACACCGCCGCGCTGGTCGCCGCCGCGTTCGACGCCGGCCGCCCGGCCGCACCGCTCGTCCGCGTCGACGGGGGCGTCTCCCACGCGGTGTACCGGCTGCGGACGGCGACCGGCAGCTATGCCGCGAAACGCCTCAACGTCGTCGACGAGCCGTGGTGGTGGGACGAGTACCACGCCGCCGCCCGGATCGAGCAAGCGGCCCGCGTGAGCCGGCCCGAGCGGCTGCCACCCCTGGTCGCGGCGATCGAGGCCGAGGGCACCACAGAGCACTGGCAGCTGCACCGCTGGTGCGACGGGCACAACCCGGCGGACCCCGGCGACGACCTCGCCGACTGGACCGGCGCGACCCTCGCCGTCCTGCACCGTGAACCCGCCGCCGACGGGCCGCTGCCGCCCGCGCTGTACCCGGTCGACGCCTGGCACGAGTGGCTCGACGGCCACGACACGAACTTCACCCGGCAGGTCCGCGAGCACCTGCCGACCGTCGCGGCGGCCCTGGCGCACCTCGCCCGGCCGGGCCCGGCGCTGACACCGGTCGCCTCGCACCGCGACATCAAACCCGACAACGTCCTGCTCACCGCGGCCGGACCGGTGCTGCTCGACTGGGACGGCGCCGGCCCCGACCTCGCCGAGCACGAGCTGCTGCGCTCGGCCCTCGCGATGGGCTTCGAGGAGCGGCGGGCCTTCAGCCGTACCGTCGCCGCCTACCACCGCGCGGGCGGCCGCCCGATCCCGCCGGACCCCGCACTCTTCCACGGCATCGTGGAGGCGCAGCTGCGCACCGCCGAGTGGCTGCTGTGGCGGGCCCTCGGCCACCGCGGCGACGGCCCTGCCGACCGGGCCCGGTCCGCGTCCGAGTGCCTCGCCCGGCTCCGCGGCACCGCGAAGAGCCTCCGCCGCATCCCGGAGTGGGTGAGCTGGCTCGCCGGCCGCTGAGGCGGGATTGCCCGGCGGTGCTATCCAGGTGTGCATGGGGATGAGCCCTGAGGCGCGGCGGCGGCTGGACGAGCGGTTCGGCCAGCAGGTCGAGCGCCGGCGGCAGGACCACGCCGCCAACTGGGAGCACGCGGTGCGGGTCGGCCAGGGGCTCGGCCTCGGCGACCCGCTGGGCATCTACCACACCGAGGTCACCCCGCCGCTCGGCGCGCGGCGGGTGCTGTGGCTGGTGGCGCCGGCCGTCGCGTACGTGGCCGGCGTCGTCCTGCTCGTGCTGTGGAACCCGGACCGGGCGCTGCCGTTCATCGGCGTCTTGCCGTTCCTCGTGGGCCCGTACGTCGTGGTGTGCGTCCTGATCACGCGGCGCCGCCGGTTCACCCGGTGGCTGTACGCCTACGGCGGCGGCTTCGCCGAGGTCGACCCCGACGGGCCGCCGCGGCCGGTCCGCTGGGACGAGATCACCGACGCGGTCGACGCGTGGCGCCACGACGGCGGGGAGTCGAACAGCAGCTGGGCCGACGACGGGTTCGTGCTGACCACCGCCGGCGGCCGGACCGTGCCCGTCACCGCGAAGTACGAGAACGCGCTCGACCCGTACGCCCCGATCGGCGGCATGATCGCCGCGCTGATGCCGGCCGAGGTCGGCGCCGCCATCCCCAGGTTCCCCACGATCGCCGGCCTGATCGTCGACCGGGCCGTCACCCCGGTCGTGACCTGCCAGGCCGGCGCCGTGCGCGGCGGCGCCGTCCTCACCCGCGGCGGCGTCCGGGTGACCCGCGACGGCATCGCCGGCCCCAAGGACACCACGGTCACGCCCTGGGCGGCGATCGACCGGATCGAGCTACGGCCCGGCCGCGTGAAGGTGCGCCCGGTCGCCGGCAAGGCCCGCACGTACACCGACCACCGCGACGGCTCCGGCTACGCGGTGCTCTGCCGGCTCCTCCTGGCTCTCGGTGTGACCGCCTCCTACGAGGCCAGAGGCTGACGCGGTCACTGCGCCCACGACACGTCCGGTGCGGGGTCGATGACGAGGCCGTCGACGGCCCGGACCAGGGCCTCGCGGGCCGCGGGCGAGTCGCCGCCGACACTGCTCTCCACGGTCAGCGGCCGGCCGTCCGGCAGCGTCACCACGAGGGTCAGCGTCCACTGGAGGTTGCTCGCCGGGGGGACGGTGGCGACGATCCGGCCGGTCGCGCCACGGACGCGCACCGGGTCACCACCCTCCGGGACGTCGAAGGCCGGGCCGACCGTCACCTTGAGCGACAACAGCGGCGCGACAACATCGGACATGATCGAGGTGGTGCCCCAGTGCCCGGGATCGTCGGCGATCATGTCGTACTTGCCGCTGGCCAGTTGCCCTTGCCGTCCCTGCTGCACCGGCGGGCTGAACACGGCCGGATCCGGGCGCACGGAACGCGCGACGCGGAGGATGTCGTCCTGCGAGATCGCCGGGGAAGCCTCTACGCGGGCGGAGTGTGTGGCGTCGATCTGCCAACTGACCACTGCCTTGCTGTCCGGCACCGAGCCGACGAACACGGTGCCGGGGACACCGTTGATGTCCACCGCGCCGTCCTGGGCCGGGCCGGGGCGCGCGGACATCTCGAGGATCTCGAGGTCCAGGTATCGCACCATCGGCTGGAACTGGCCGAGCATCGGGCCGTCGGTCCACCTGCGGAGGATGTCGTCCCCCGTCTCCCGGTCGACGATGACCAGCGCCCGCAGCCGTTCCCGGTAGCCGCCCGGAACCCAGGTCGGGCTGTACCGCAGCGCGATGCCGGGGGTCGTGGCCCGGCCCGGGCTCGCCGCCGGCGGGCCGGCCTGGCGCCGGCCGGTGGCGGCCAACGTGACGGGCACGGCGAGGGCGAGCACCAGGACGGCGGCGACGGTGGCGACGACCGTCCGGGTGGTCCGCCGCCGGGCGATCAGCTCGGGCAGCGCGCCGCGGATCCGGTCGGGGTCCGGTGCGGCGTCGGCCCGCTGCTCCTGCAGCTCGCGGACGAGCGTCTCGAGCTCCGTGGTCACGGTGCCTCCTTCGTGGTGATGAGCGAGCCGGGCAGGGCCGCGCGCAGCGTGTCCATGGCCCGGCTCAGGTGGGTGCGGACCGTCGACGTCCGGCAGCTCAGGACGTCGGCGATCTCCTCGACGGACATGTCCTCGTAGAACCGCAGCGCGATCACGGCCCGCTGCCGTGGCGGCAGGCTCCCGATGAGCCGCATCATGGCGTCGCGGTCCGCGTGCCGCTCCGCGTGGTCCGGCTCCGGCATGTCGATCCCGTCGCCGAGGTGCAGCAGCCTGGCCGCCGCCCGGCGCCGCCACGACAGGAACTCGTTGACGACCATGCGCTGCACGTACCGCTCGGGCGCCTCGACCCGGCTGATCCGCCCCCACCGCGCCTGCGCACGGACGAGGACCTCCTGCACCACGTCCTCGGCGAGGTGCGGGTTCCAGGTCACCACCGTCGCGTACCGCAGCAACGCCGCCAGCCGCGACGCGACGAACTCCTCAAACGTCACCAGAAGCGCCTCTCCTCGCGCCGATTCGTTCCGGACGGTAGGAGAACGCACCCGGCGCACCGATATGGCCACCGCCGCCCCGGGCAAATTTCGACGTTAGGGTGACGCGGTGGATCTGGGACGGGTGCGGGTGGCGTACGGGGCGGTGTCGGACCTCTACATCGAGTTGTTCGGGACGCGGGAGCAGTCGCACGCCGACGACCTCGCGTTCATCGAGCGGCACCTGACGAGGGCCGGCACGGTGCTCGACGTGGGCTGCGGGCCGGGGCACATGACGGACCACCTGCGCTCGCTCGGCGTCGACGCGACCGGGATCGACCTGGTGCCCGAGTTCATCGCCCACGCCGGGGCGGCGTTCCCGGGCGGCAGGTACCTGCTCGGGTCGATGGACCACCTGCCCGTGGCCGACGGGTCCGTGGCGGGGATCCTGTCCTGGTACTCGCTGATCCACCGGACACCGCAGGAGGTCGGCGGCGTCCTCGCCGAGCTGCGGCGGGCCATGGCCCCGGGCGGGGCGCTGGTCGTCGGGTTCTTCGACGGCGACGCGGTCGAGGCGTTCGACCACAAGGTCGTGACGGCCTACCGGTGGCCCGTCGACGAGTTCTCCGGCCTCCTGGCGCAGGCCGGCTTCGCCGAGGTCGAACGGTGGCGGCGGCCCGCCGACGGCACCCACCGCGCGCACGCCGCCATCGCGGCCGTCACCGCTTGATGAGCCGCTCGGCGATCGCGTCGGCGATCTCCGGGTCCTCCGTCCACACGGGGTCGCCGGGGCGCGGGTCGTGGAAGACGACGTCGGTGAAGCCGAGCGCCTCGTACCGGCCGACGAAGTCCTCGAACGCGGCGACGCTCGCCAGGGGCCGCTCGGCGGTGTTGCCGACGAGGTAGATGCGGTCCAGCGCCGCCGGGTCGCGGCCGAGGGCGGCGCAGCGGTCGTCGAGGATCGCGGCCTGGCGGCGGACCGCGGCCTCGATCGCGGCCGGGGACTGGTCCGCGGCGTCGGGCTCGCCGAAGGTGATCCACGCGTCGGCGTGCCGGGCGGTGAGCGCGAGCGTGCGAGGGCCCGCGGCCGCGAGGGCGATGGGCAGCCGGGGCCGCTGGACACAGCCGGGGACCATCCGGGCGTCGTCGACGGTGTAGTGCTCGCCCCGGTGCGAGTACACCTGCGAGCGCAACAGCCCGTCGAGCACGTCGACGAACTCGGTGAGCCGGTCCGCCCGTTGCCGAGGGCTGAGCACCGGGTCGCCGAGGACGGTGGCGTCGAAGCCGGTGCCGCCCGCGCCGACGCCGAGGGTGAGCCGGCCGTCGCTGACGTGGTCGAGCGTCAGCGCTTCCTTCGCCAGCAGCACCGGGTGCCGGAACGTCGGCGACGTGACCATCGTCCCGAGCCGCACCCGGCTCGTCACCCCGGCGAGCCCGGTCAGCCAGGGGATCGCCGCGTGCCACGGCTCGTCGCGGTACCGGCGCCACGACAGGTGGTCGTAGGTCCACAGGTGCGCGTAGCCGAGCGCCTCAAGGTGGCGGGCCCGGGCGACCGAGCGCGGCCACGGGTCGGTCGGGAGCAGCAGCACGCCGAGTCGCATGCCGCGATCTTATGCGGGCCCCGGCGACGACCACGACCAGCGCGGCGCCGTACGCGACCCGCTGCACCGTCGTCTGCACCAGGCCCAGGTCCGTGGCGAGCTGCGCGAAGGTGCCCGCGACGGCGAGGGTGAGCCATTCGGCGGGCGCGCCGTAGGCGACGAGCATGACCAGCAGCATCGCGTACCACGGGTAGGTCGGCGCGGTCACGAGCAGCGCCGCCGCGACCATGACGGCGGCGCCCCGCCACGGCCGGTCCGGGTCGGCGGTCCGCGCCACGTGCACGGCGGCCGCGGCGAGCAGCAGCACGGCCGCGGGCGCGACGGCGGGGCCGGGCAGCAGCAGGGCGAGCAGCGCGAAGCGGGTGCCGCTCGCGTAGCCCTCCTCGTGCAGGTAGCCGGGCAGGTAGCCGAGGACCGCGGGCCCGGCCGCGACGACGTGCGGCAGGTACACGGCGGCGACCGCGCCGGCCGCGGCGAGCGCGACGGTGACCAGCCGCCGCCGCAGGACCGCGGGGCCGAGCAGCGCCGGGGTGAGCTTCGTGGCCACCGCCAGCCCGAGCAGCAGCCCACCGAGGGCCGCCGCCCGCCGGGTGCCGGCCCGGGCCAGCACGTACAGGGCGGCGGCGGCGAGCGCGACCGCCGCGACGTCGACGTGCGCGTTGTTGCCCGCCTCCAGCGCGACGAGCGGGCACCACGCCCACAGCACCGCGCGCCGGGGGTCGCGGCCGAGGCGGCGCAGGGCGTACCAGAGCAGCATCGCCGTGCCGAGCGCGAACGCCGACATGGTCAGCTGCATCGGGCGGGTCCGCGCGCCGTCGGGCACCACCGCGAACAAGGCCTCCGCGACCGGCGGATAGATCGTCGGCACGTCCGGCCGGTTGATGAGCGTGCACCCGCTCGGCACGCACCAGTTCGAGTGCTCCGGCCACAGGAAACCGTCGCGCAGGCGGGTGAGTTCCGGCGCGGACGGCGGGAACCGGTAGGGGTCGATCCCCGCGCGCTGGACCCGGCCGTCCCACACGTAGCGGTACATGTCGTCGCTGCTGTTCGGCGGCTCCAGCCCGGCGGTGAGGGGCAGCGCGGCGCCACCGGCGAGCACGAGGACCAGGGCGGTGCGGCGGTCGAGGCGGCAGACCAGCCACGCGCCGGCCGCGAACGGCAGCCACATCAGCAGGTACCAGCGGCCCGGCAGCACCAGCAGCGCCGCCAGCATCGCGGCCAGGCACGCGACCGCCGCGACCCGCCGCGCGGTCATCGCCGCCTCCGCAGGTTCGCGACGGTCCACGCGCCCGCGACCGCCCACACGACGGCGACGACCAGCGCGAGACCCCGGCCGTAGGACTGCGGGAACGCGGACGGGTTGCCTGGGACGCGGCCCGCGCCGATGACGAACGGCAGCGCGACGACGGTCACCGCGGCGCTGACGACGAGCGCCGCCCGCACCGGGCCGCGGGCCGGTCGCGGCACCCACCGGGTGAGCGCGACGCCGGCGAGGACGACGGCGGGGACGACGAGGAAGTCGTGGCCGGCGAGCAGCACGGCGGCGAACACCAGCTGCCCGAGCGGGTTCGCGCCGCCGTCGGTGAGCAGGCCGTAGGCGCCGTAGCCGGCGGCGGCGAGCCCGAGGGCCACCAGCAGCGCCCTCACGGCGACATCACGGTCAGCGCGCCGACCCACTTCGTCTGCAGCACGCCCGGCCGGTCCGGTGCGATGAGCCGGCACGGGTAGCCGTGGTCGGGGTGCAGCGGCTCGCCGTGCAGCCGCAACGCCAGCAGCGTCAACGGGTCCTGCGCCAACCGGGCGTCCACTGTGGATGTGCGGTAGCCGCCGTCGCGCTGCAGCGACTCGACGGTCACCGCGAGGCCCGCGGCGCCGACGAGGCGGAGCAGGTCGGCGACCCGGACGCCGGTCCATTCGGCGTCGGCGCTCCAGCCCTCGACGCAGGCGATCGGCAGCGACACCGTGTGCTGCGGCATCGCCTCCAGGTCGGCGAGGCTCAGCGCGTGCCGGCCGCCGGGGCCGGTCACCACGAGCCGGTAGCCGCCGTCCACCGCGGTCACGCCGGCGGCGGCCGCGGTCTTGTTCACCGGCACACCCTGCGGGCCGACACCGGGCAGCCGCGGCGCCAGCAGCGACAGCCGCCGCAGCGGGCGGACCGTCTGCCCGGCGGTGGCGACGGTGATGACCCCCGCCGCCGTCCCGACGAGTCCGAGGACCGCACGGCGGGACCGCCGGGCGGACGGCGACGGGGCCGGCGTGCGGAGGACCGGCAGTTTCGCCGCGACGTGCAGCAGCACCGCGCCGGCCAGCAGCCACGCCGTCCAGTAGTGCGCGCCGACGAACCCGAACGGCATCAGCGAGTACCAGTAGGCGATGTTGAGCAGGCCGGTGACGAGCTCGAACAGCGCGGCGGCGGACAGCAGCGCGACGGTGCCGCGCTCCAGGGCGTGCGCCACACCGCGCACCGGCGGCCACGCGAACAGCTTCGGGTAGACCGACCAGACCTTCGCGGTGAGCAGCGGGAAGCACGCGAGGCCGGTGGCGACGTGCAGCCCCTGGGTCAGCCGGTACAGGTTGACCGGGCGCGAGGGCCAGCGCCACCACCCGGGCGGGTGCTGGATCGCGTGGCTGATCAGGCCGGTCACGAGGCACACGGTGAACGCCCCGGCGAGCCACAGGCCCAGGTGCGCGGTCAGGCGCGGATCCGTGGGCCGCCGCGCCAGGCGCGTCAGGGCGTCAGGTGGGCGAACCATCGGCCGGCCTCCGTCCAGGTCCCGGCGAGCCGCAGGGCGGCGTCGCGTGCGACGGCGGCGATGTCGTCGACGCTGACGAACGCCCACGCGAACGCGGTGCTGGTCCGGTCCGCGTCGGTGAGCGCGACCCGGCCGCTCCAGGTCCGCCCGCCCGGCGGGTCGACCTCGACGAGGACGCTGCCGTCGCCGCCGATGAGGCTCCGGCAGCGGCGCAGCAGCCGGGCCGGGTCGCCGCCGATGCCGATGTTGCCGTCGGCGAGCAGCGCGCAGGTCCAGTCGCCCTCACGGGGCAGCGGGGCGAACAGGTCGCCGCGGATGACGGATGCGCCGCGGCGGCGCGCGTACCGGACGGCCTGCGGGCTGACGTCGACGCCGAGGACGCGGCGGCCGGTCGCGGCGACGGCCTCCGTGAGCCGGCCCGCGCCGCAGCCGAGGTCGAGGGTGCCGTCCGTGCACCGCTGGACGAGCTGCGCGTCGCCGGCCCGCGGCGCGCCGGACCACGATCCGGCGTCGAGCGGGCGGACCACGGCACCGTCCGCGTCGACCAGGTCCATCGCGGCGGGCTCTCCGCGGGCGGCGCGGCGCAGCGCGGCACCGTAGAGGGCGACCGGCGCGCTCATGTCGCGGCTCCGGCCGGTACCGACGCCGCAACCGCCGTCGTGAACCGGCCCGGTTCGCAGCCGGCTGCGACGGCCCGGGCGTCCTCGGCGGTGTCGACGTCACGCAGGGTCGGCAGGGTCGCCACGCCGAGGCCCAGCCCGCGCAGCGCCGCGTGGGTGGCGGCACCGGTGTCCGAGGTGGACATGGGGACGCCCGTGAGCACCCTGGCGGTGGACGGGTCCCGCAGGCCGAGCGCCCACCAGCCGCCGTCCTCCGCCGGACCGAGGACCGCCCCGGTGGTGGCGAGCGCCGCGCAGGCCGCGACGATGTGGCCGATGCGCAGCTGCGGGGTGTCCATGCCGACGAGGAGGGTGGCGACGCCGGGGAGCGCGGTGTCGGCGTACGCGGCGGCGAGCCGCTCGCCGAGACCGTCGCCGCGCTGCGGGTGGCGGTGCCAGCCGGGCGGGGCGGGCAGGTCGCCGTCGACGACCAGGGTCCGGCGGGCGGCGGGCGCGGCGGTGAGGACGTCGACGGTGTCGGCGAGCATGGCCGCGGCGATCCCGGCGGCCTCCGCCGGTGTGCACGGGGGACAGAGGCGGGTCTTCACCCGTCCCGGCACCGGCGTCTTCGCCAGCAGCAGCAGCTGGACCCTCATCGCGCCAGCACCTTCGACATGTCGCGCACGGCGCGGGCGGTGCCGCGGACCGACCCGGTGACCTTCGACCGGCCGCCGGCGATGCGGGGCGCGTAGTCGACGTCGACCTCGGCGATGCGCCACCCGGCCGCCGCGGCGCGGACCATCATCTCCAGGGGGTAGCCGAACCTGCGGTCGCGCAGCCCCAGCCCGAGCAGCGCCTCGCGGCGGGCGGCGCGCATGGGGCCGAGGTCGTGCACGGGGATCCCGGTGGTGCGGCGCAGGCGCCACGCCACGACGGCGTTGCCGGCCCTGCCGTGCAGCGGCCAGGCACCGCGGGCGGTCGGGCGGCGCCGGCCGAGCGACAGGTCGAGGCGCCCCCGCAGGACCGGTTCGGTGACGCGGGGCAGCTGCCGTGGGTCGAACGAGCCGTCGGCGTCCATGAAGCACACGACGTCGGCGGTCGCCGCCTCGAGGCCCGCGTGGGCGGCGGCGCCGAACCCTCGCGGCGCGGCGTGGACGACGACCGCGCCGTGCGCCTCGGCGATCGCCGCCGACCCGTCGGTGGACCCGTTGTCGGCGACGACCGCCCGGTAGCCGTCCGGCAGCCGGGACAGCACCCACGGCAACGCGGCGGCCTCATTCAGACAAGGCAATACGACATCTGGCACGGATCGGACGCTATCGAGGATCCCGGGGCGAAGATCTTACGAAGAACGAACCAACCATTACGAACCGCGAACGCGGCCATCGACCGCCGTCGCCGCCGCCTACGGTCGACGGCATGCGGATCCTCGTCACCGGCGGCGCCGGGTTCATCGGCGGTCACGTCGTCACCGCGCTGCGCGCCGCGGGCCACGACGTCGGCGTGCTCGACCTGCTCCACCCGGCCGCGCACCGCTCGCCCCCGCCGGACGCCGACCGCGTCGACGTGCGTGACCGGGCGGCGGTCGCGGCGATGCTGGACGGGGTCGACGCCGTGGTGCACCAGGCGGCGATGGTCGGCATGGGTGTCGACCTGGCCGACCTGCCGGAGTACGTGGGCTGCAACGACCTCGGCACCGCCGTGCTGCTCGCGGAGATGGCCCGCGTCGGCGTGCGGCGGCTCGTCCTGGCCAGCTCGATGGTCGTCTACGGCGAGGGCGGCTACGCGTGCCCGTCCCACGGTGCGACGTCACCGGCGCCGCGCGCCGCCGCGGATCTCGACGCCGGACGGTTCGAGCCGGGCTGCCCGGCCTGCGGCGCACCGCTGGAGCCCCGCGACGTCGACGAGGGCGCGCCGCCGCGGCCGCGCAGCGTGTACGCCGCGACGAAGGTCGCCCAGGAGCACCTCGCGCAGGCGTGGGCGCTCGCCGGCGCGGGGACGGTGGTGGCGTTGCGGTACCACAACGTGTACGGGCCCGGCATGCCCCGCGACACGCCCTACAGCGGCGTCGCCGCCATCTTCCGCTCCGCGCTCGCCGCCGGCCGGGCGCCGCGCGTCTTCGAGGACGGCGCGCAGCGCCGCGACTTCGTCCACGTCACCGACGTCGCCGCCGCGAACGTGCTGGCGCTCGACGCGGCGGTCGACGGGTTCCGGGCGTACAACATCGCCTCGGGCCGGCCGACCACCGTCGGCGCCATGGCCGCGACCCTCGCCGCCGCGATGGACGGCCCGGCACCGGTGATCACGGGCGACCACCGCGCCGGCGACGTCCGGCACGTGGTCGCCGCCCCTGGCCGCGCCCGCGCCGAGCTCGGCTTCACCGCCGCCGTCGACCTCACCGAAGGCCTGCGCGACTTCGCCACCGCGCCGCTGCGCGCCCTCTGAGGGAGTCCGTCAGAGGGCGGTCGGGTCGATGACCCGGACGTGCGGGTCGGTCACGTCGTAACCGAGGCGGGCCGCCATGTCGGCGGTGCCGCCGGGTCCGTCGCCGTTGCGGCCGTCCCAGACCAGCAGCGCCCGCGGGCGGTCGTCGAGGCCCTTAACGAGGTCGACCATCCACTGGTTCGTCTGACTGAAGACGTCGGCGTCGCCGGTACTGTGCAGCACCCGGACCTCGCTGCCGCGCAGCACGCGCTCGAAGCGGGCGCTCCAGTCGGTGCCCGGCAGCGCCACCGACGACGGCTCGAACTCCGCGACCGGCATCGCCAGGCAGAGCGTCACGGCCGCGCCCCGGGAGAGCGCGGCCTCCGCGGCGATCAGGTCGGCGCCGCGGGCACCGCCGCACACGAGCACCGACCCGGGCCCGACCCGCCACTCGTCGAACGTCTCCGCCACCAGCCTCGCGACCTCGCCGGCGACCCGCTGCGGAAACCGTGGTGCCGGCCGGCCGGGTGCGTCGACGAGATGGCCGCTGGCCAGCACGACGGGCATCACCGCTCGACGCTGGGCGTGCCGTCGGCCTGCCTGACCACCAGCTGCCCCCAGTGTCCGTTCTCGGTCCGCAGGACATCCTCGACCCGCAGCAGCGCGGCGCGGTCGTCCGGCGCGTCCCGCCAGGAATGACCGGCCGAGCGTACCCCCTTCAACGCGTCCTCATAGGACCGCCGCAGGCTGGAGAACCCCATCAGCGAGCTGTACCCGGCCACCGCACCGGCGAGCGCCGCGATCAGCGCCGCGACCAGGCCGCACACGCCGCGGGCCGTCGCCGACCCCGGCCCGCTGAACACCTGCGCGGTCGCGCCGACCACACCCGACAGCACCAGCAGCCCGTTGCGGAGCCGGACGCCCTGCTTGTAGGCGTTGCGGAACTCGTCGCGCCGCCGCTCCAGAAACCGTTGCTGCTGCTGTACGCGGTGCTGCTCGTACAGGTCGCGGAACTGCGACTCGCGGTCGGTCACGTCAGCTCCTCACCCTCGTCGATCGCGTCGACCGCGCGGACCAGCAGGCGCGCCCGATTGTCGCCCGTGTATGGCTCGACGCGGGCGAGATAGATGAAGTACAGCGCCCGCAGGCGCTCCGCCTTGACCCGCGCGAGCCGGTAGTCGGCGAGCGCGTGGTCGTCCACGACGAACTGCGACACCCCCGCCAGCGCGACCGCCAGCACCGCCAGGACCGCCGACGGCCAGCGCTGGTCCGACAGGACCGCCTGCAGCCCGCCGAGCCCGGTCAGCAGCGCGGAGCCGAGCAGCACGACGATGCCCTGCAGCCGGTAGCTGCGCTGGCCGCGCAGCGCCTCGAGGTCGTAGCGCTCGAACCGCTCCTCGACCGGGCGCAGCGCCTCGAAGTCCTCGGCGAGCGCCGGGTAACCGGCCTTCGCCGCCGGTGGCATGATCGGATCGGAAACGATCCGCGATCCGCGTCTCGGGAACCGCCGGAAAAGGTCGCGCACGCCGCCTCCGTCACCATCGACATCGTCGGCATTGAATCTACGAAAGCGCCGCAACCGTTGACAACGGTCACCTCGTCCACATACCCGACCCGAACCGGCGACCCGTGCCGCGCGCAGGGTTTGCGGGGTTCCGGCGTACCGTTGACTCGAGGGGGTGAGACAGATGATCGTCACCCAGGAAGAGATGCGGATCGGCGTGCCGGCGATGCGTGCTTATGAGCACCTGGTGCATCTCAGCGAACATCCGCGGTTCATGTCCGGGGTGCTCGCCGTGAGCCAGGCCGGCGACGACGCCGCGCACCTGGCGCTCGACATCGGTGGGCGGCGGGTCGAGATCGACGCGGTCCTCGGCGACATCGAGCCGGGGCGGTACGTGCGATGGGACAGCGCGCAGCTCGTCGAGGCGTACTGGCTGGAGCCGCTCGGCGACGACGCCACCAACGTGGTGGCGGTCGCGCAGCTGGACGAGCGACTGGTGCACCCGCACGGCGCGCAGCCGGACGCGGAACTGCACGCCCGGCTGCGCATGGATCTGAAGGGCTTCAAGCGGTACTGCGAGGAGGCCGAGCTGACCCCTCAGTAGCGGTAGTGCTCCGGCTTGTACGGGCCTGCCACATCGACGCCGATGTACTCGGCCTGCTCCTTGGTCAGCTCGGTCAGCCGGACGCCGAGCGCCTCGAGGTGCAGCGCGGCGACCTTCTCGTCGAGGTGCTTCGGCAGGCGGTACACCTGGCGCTCGTACGCGTCCGGCTTCGTGAACAGCTCGATCTGCGCGATCGTCTGGTTGGTGAAGCTGTTGGACATGACGAAGCTCGGGTGACCGGTGGCGTTGCCCAGGTTGAGCAGCCGGCCCTCGGACAGCACGATGATCGCGTGCCCGTCGGGGAACGTCCACTCGTGCACCTGCGGCTTGATCTCGTTCTTCACGATGCCCGGGACCTTCGCCAGCCCGGCCATGTCGATCTCGTTGTCGAAGTGTCCGACGTTGCCGACGATCGCGTTGTGCTTCATGGCGGCCAGGTCGGCGGCCATGATGATGTCCTTGTTGCCGGTGGTGGTGATGAACAGGTCCGCGGTCGCGACGACGTCCTCGAGGCGGACCACGGGCAGCCCGTGCATGGCGGCCTGCAGCGCGCAGATCGGGTCGATCTCGGTGACGACAACCCGGGCCCCCATGCCGCGCAGCGCCTCGGCGGCGCCCTTGCCGACGTCGCCGTAGCCGCAGACGACGGCGAGCTTCCCGGCCAGCATCACGTCCGTGGCGCGGTTGATGCCGTCCAGCAGCGAGTGGCGGATGCCGTACGTGTTGTCGAACTTCGACTTGGTGACCGAGTCGTTGACGTTGATCGCGGGGAACAGCAGCTCACCGCTCTCGGCGAGCTTGTAGAGCCGCTTGACGCCGTTGGTGGTCTCCTCGGTGACGCCGCGGATGCCGGCGGCCAGCTTCGTGAAGCGCCGGTTGTCCTTCGCGAGGCTGTCGGCGAGGGTACCGAGTACCAGCGCGAACTCCTCCGAATCGGCGGACGTCGGCTGCGGCACCCGGCCCGCGGCCTCGAACTCGACGCCCTTGTGCACCAGCAGCGTGGCGTCGCCGCCGTCGTCGACGATCATGTTCGGGCCGAGGCCGTCGCCGAAGTCGAACAGCTGGTCGGTGCACCACCAGTACTCGGCGAGCGTCTCGCCCTTCCACGCGAACACCGGCGTGCCGGTTGGCGCGTCGACCGTCCCGTGCGGGCCGACGACGACCGCGGCCGCCGCCTCGTCCTGGGTGGAGAAGATGTTGCAGGACACCCAGCGGACCTCGGCGCCGAGCGCGACGAGGGTCTCGATGAGCACCGCCGTCTGCACGGTCATGTGCAGGGAGCCGGCGATCCGCGCGCCACGCAACGGCTGCGCGTCGGCGAACTCGCGGCGCGTCGCCATCAGGCCCGGCATCTCGTGCTCGGCGAGGCGGATCTGGGTCCGGCCGGCGGCCGCGAGGGAGAGATCGGCAACGGCGAACTCGATCCCGTTGCGCGTCTGCAGATACTTGTGCATAGCCTAAGGTCACCTCCCGGTGACAGGAGGCGCCCTTGGGTCAAGGGTAGTCAACGGCCGAGCGTGGCGAACCCGTGCGGGTCCGTCGCAGCGCCTCTCGGCCGTGACCGCGGCGTCGCCTTGTGCTCAGCCGCGATTGGGTTCGACGGTACCGCCTCCGTCGTTTTCCCCGCAACCGAGTGTGCGGTAGACGTCACGGAGCAGGTCGGTCACCTCGAACCGGCCGACGGTGAGTCTCAGCTGGTCGAGCTGGTCGAGGAGGGCGTCGGGTCTCGCTATCGCGCCGGGCAGGGGTTCGTTTTTTGTGGTGACCCTGGGGCCGGCGGTCCAGAAGCTCCTGGCAGTCTGGGGATCCGGGTCTGTGGGCGCCACGTGCCTGGTCTCGGACACGCGGTGGCTGCGCAGCTCCTCGAGCAGCTCGTCGCGACCCTTGCCGCGCCAGGCCAGGATGGTGAACGGGTCGTTGTCGAACTCCTCCGCGAGCACGTAGCAGGCGGCGGTCAGGTGCCGGCACGGCTTCTGCCAGCCGGGGCAGTCGCAGTCCATGACCAGCTCGGCGAGGCTCTGCGGGAACAGGGACAGCCCATAGCTCTGCAGCAGCTGGTCCAGGTCCTCCGGCAGGTGCCCGGCGAGCAGCTTCGCCGCGTACCGCGCCTCCTTGGACAGTGCCCGCTCGATGCGGGCCCAGTCGGCGGCGGAGAACGCCTTCGCGGCGATGCGCGACCGGTACGTCGCACCGTCCTCGTCGAGGATCAGCGCCGTCACGATGCTGCTGGAGATGGTGAGCGACCGGACGTTGCCGGCGCGAGCGTAGCGGCGGCCGACGGAAAATGTCGTACCCATGCGCAAGGATTCGAGCATGGCGATGAACTGGTGGGACCACCTCGTCTCACTCATCCGTCGCCTCCGGGCGCAGGGTCATCAGGTCCAGGAGGTCGTCGGTGGACAGGCCCGTGAGCCAGCCCTCGCCGCTGCCGACGGCCACCCCGGCGAGGGTCCGCTTCTCCGCCATGATCGTGTCGACCCGCTCCTCGACGGTGCCGACGCAGACGAAGGTGTGCACCTGCACGTCGCGGCGCTGCCCGATGCGGAAGGCGCGGTCCGTGGCCTGCTGCTCGGTCGCCGGGTTCCACCACCTGTCGACGTGCACGACGTGGTTGGCGGCGGTCAGGTTGAGCCCGGTCCCGCCCGCCTTCAGCGACAGCAGCAGCACCCCGGGCCCCGTCCCGGTCTGGAACCGCTCGACCATCGCGTCCCGGGCACCCTTCGCGGTGCCCCCGTGCAGGAACTCGACACCGGTCCCGAGCCGCCCCGCCAGGTAGGGCGCCAGCAGGTGGCCGAACTTGGCGAACTGTGTGAAGACCAGCGCCCGGTCCCCGGCGTCGAGGGCCGTGGCGAGGATCTCCTCGAGGCGCGCCAGCTTCCCCGACCGTCCCGCCAGCGGCGTGCCGTCGCCCATCAGGTGCGCCGGGTGGTTGCACACCTGCTTGAGCTTCGTCATCGCCGACAGCACCAGGCCCTTGCGCCGCTCACCGGACCGCCCCTCGCGCAGCTTCACGAAGAGCTCGTTGACGACCGCCTTGTAGAGCGTCGCCTGTTCGAGGGTCAGGTTGCACCACTGGCGGCGTTCGAGCTTGTCCGGCAGGTCCGCGATGACCGCCCGGTCGGTCTTCACCCGGCGCAGCAGGAAGGGCCGGGTGACCCGGCGCAGGCGGGCGGCCGCGTCGGCGTCGGCGTAGCGCTCGACCGGCACCGAGTAGCGGGCCCGGAAGATGCTCGCCGGCCCGAGGATGCCCGGGTTCAGGAAGTCCGCGATCGACCACAGCTCCGTCAGCCGGTTCTCCACCGGGGTGCCGGTCAGCGCGACCCGGTGCCGCGCCGGGATCCGCCGCACCGCCCGCGCCGCGGCGCTGGTGCTGTTCTTCACGTGCTGCGCCTCGTCGAGCACGATCCGGTCCCAGTCCCGCGCCGCCAGCCGGTCCACGTCCCGGGTCGCGACCTGGTAGGTGGTGAGGACCAGGTCGGCGTCGAGCTCGTCCGCCGCCCGTTCCGTGCCGTGGTGGACGGCGACCCGCAGGCCCGGCGTGAAACGCCCGATCTCGCGCCGCCAGTTGCCGAGCACCGACAGCGGGCACACGATCAGCGTCGGCGGCCGGGCGCCGCGCTCGCGCAGCAGCGCCTCCAGCGCCAGGACCTGCACGGTCTTGCCGAGGCCCATGTCGTCGGCGAGCAGCGCCCCGACGCCGAGCCCGTCGAGGAAGGCCAGCCACGACAGGCCCTTGCGCTGGTAGGGCCGCAGCGTCGTGGCGAGGGACGCGGGCGGCTCCAGCAGCTCCAGGCGCTCCACGGCCCGGCCCGTCAGCAGGTCCGCGAGCCATCCCGTGCCGTCGACGCCCGTGACCGGCAGGGGCAGGTCGCCCTCGGGGACGAGCCTGACGAGCCGCATCGCCTCACCGGCCGACATGTGCCCCTGCCCGCCCCGGGCGAGGAAGGCGAGGCCGGCGCGGAGCTTCTCCCGGTCGAGGTGCACCCAGCGGCCGCGCAGCCGCACCAGCGGCACCTTCGCCCGCGCGAGCGCCCGCAGGTCCGCCTCGCTGAGGAACTCGTCACCGATCGCGAGCCCCCACCGGTAGCGCACGATCGCGGCCCGGTTCGCCGTCGTGTCCCGCAGCACCGGGGCCGCGGGCTGCGCCGAGTGCGTCGTCAGTGTCAGCCCCAGATCCTGCCGCCGCTGCCACTGCGCGGGCAGCAGCACCCCGAAGCCCGCGTCGTGCAGGATCCCCGCGTGCCGCAGGAAGCCGTAGGCGCCGATCGTGTCCAGCCGCAGCTGCTCGGGGCGCGCCTGGTGCAGCGCCTCGTCGAGCTCGGGCCAGAGCCGGCTCGCCCTGCCGAGGTCCGCCAGCAGCACGTCCTGCGGATAGTCGACCCACCGGAAGAGCGGCGACGCCCCGCTGCGCCAGACGTCCTTGGCCGGCACGAGCAGCCCGGGCTCCGCGACCGGCTGCAGCATGAACTCCACCAGCCACCCCGACACGTCCCGCCCGTCGTCGACCCGCACCCCCGCCTCACCGGCCGCCGCCCCGACGGCGTCGTCCTCCTCGTCCTCGTCGAACTCCTCGACGAACGTCAACCGGAAGCACAACCGCACCGCCGCCGGCCGCCCACTCTCCGCCCACCGCCGGATCTCGTCCCGCACCCGCCGCACGTCCGTGCTCTCCCGCACGGCCCGCCCCACCAAGCCACCCACGCCACCCACACCGTCGCCGCTCAGCCCGCCGCTGCTGCTCGGTTCGCTGCTGCTCGGCACGCCCCTGTTTGCCGTGCTGCCGTTGCTCAGCCCACCGCCGTCGCTCGGTTCGGTGTCGCTCGGCTCGCTGCTGCTCGGCACGCCGCTGTCGCTCAGCCCGCCACTGCTTGCGGTGCTGCCGTTGCTCAGCCCACCGCCGTTCGGCGTGCCGTCGGCGTCCAGTGCGCCGCCGCTGCCCAGCGCGCTGCTGGTGTTCGGCACGTTGGCGGCATTCAGCGCGTCACTGTTGCTGAGCGTGTCGTTCTTGCTCGGCGCGCCGCCGCCATTCGGTGCGCTGCTGTTGCCTGGCGCACGGTCGTCGTTCAGTGCACTGCTGTTCGGTGGTTCGTTGTTGATCGGGACGCTGGCGTTGCTCGGTGCGCTGCTGATGCTTGACGCGTTGCCGCTGTTCAGCGCGTTGCCGTTGCTTGGCGTGCGGTCGCCGGTCAGTGCGTCGCCGCTGCCCGGTGCGCGGTCGGCGTTTGATGCGTTGCTGTTGCTTGGCAAGTCGCGATTGCTCGGGGTGTCGCTGTTCGGTGCGCTGTCGTTGCTCGGCGCACCGGAGGCGTTCAGTGCGCCGCCTTTGCTCAGCACGCTGCTGCTTGCCGTGCTGCTGTTGCTCGGCTCGTCGTCGCCGCTGCCGTTCGGTGTGCTGTCGACGTTCAGTGCGTCGCTGTCGCTCACCGTGTCGCTGTAGCCCGGTGCGCTGCCGCTGTTCGGTGCGCTGTCGTTGCTCGGCGGGCGGCTGTGGCTTGACGTGTCGCCGCTCTCGGTGCTCAGCGGGCTGGAGGCGTTCAGTGCGCCGATGGTGGTTGGCGGGTGGCTGTTGCTCGGTGCGTCGCCGCTGTTCGGTTCGCTGCTGGTGCTTGGTGTGGCGCCGCCAGCCGGTGCGCCGTTGCTGTTCGGCGGGCGACTGCTGTTCGGGGGCGGGTGTTCGTGGAGGGTGGGGTCGGTGTTCGGTGTGCAGTTGCTCAGCCTGCCGCCGGTCGGTGCGGGGCTGCTGTGCGGGGTTGGGCGTTCGCGGAGGGTGGGGTCGGGGGAGGTGAGGGCGGCTAGCCAGGCGCGGACGGTGCTGTCCTGGCGGACCGCGGCGTCGGTGACGATGGGGCGGTTGGTGAGGGCGGCGCGGACGAGGGCGTCGACCTGGTGGTTGAGCGCGGCGCGGGCGGCCTCGTCGGGGGTCCAGTCGGCGGCGGCGAAGGCGGCGCCCGGCAGGGAGCGGCACAGGGACTCGAACGTGATGGCGTCGTCGGCCCACAGGACGGGGCGCCAGCGGGCCTCGATCGGGTGGTCGAGGAGGTCGGGGAGGACGCGGCCCCGGTGCACCAGGTCGGCGGCGAACGTGACGAGGTCCGTCAGCGCGCCGATCGACGGGGCCGCCACGATGGCGGAGTCGGGGGCGTCGTCGGCGGTGAGGGCGGCTTCGAGGTCGGTGCCGGGTGGGGCGTACACGATCGGGACGGTCCACAGCATCGTGCCGGTGGTGTCCGGGTCGTGGTCGGTGGCGGCCGGTGGGGTGAGGGTGGGGGAGGGCAGCGGGCGGGCGCCGGTGGTCGGCAGGGCCAGGTCGGCGGTGGCGACGTCGCCGGGGAGCGGGGGCAGGACCGCGAACGGGTGGGGGACCGCCCGCCTGGGGCGGCGGCGCAGGCCTGAGGCCGGGCCTGGGGTGGTCTCGGCCCAGTAGGCGAGCCGGCCGCCGGCGGTGATGACCCCGTGCACGACGTTCACTCCGAGACCCTACTCCGGACGCCCGCCGCGGCTCGAACGGCGCGGCGTCAGTGCGTGTCCGGCTTCGTGTGGAGGATCTCGCGGACCTGTTCGGCGGCGCGGAGGATGCTCTCGCTGATGAAGTCGCTGAAGCGGGCGATGTTCTCGAGGCGGACGGCGGCGGGGCTGCCCTGGCCGAGGACGGCGACGCCCTGGCGGGCGGTGGCGGCCACCTGGCCGATGCCGTGGGCGCTGGCGATCGTCGACTGGTACCAGACGTCGTCGTCGACGAAGTAGCGCTCGCGGCGGCGGTCGTCGCGTTCGCGGCGGATGAGGCCCTGCTGCTCGAGGAACGCGATGGCCTTGGACACCGACGCCGGGCTGATCTGCAGGTGCTGGACGAGCTGCGCGGCGGTGAGGCTGCCGGCGTCGGCGATGAAGAGGCAGGTCAGCACCCGGGCCACCATCTTCGGCAGGCCCTGCTGCATCAGCAGGGTGGTGAACGTCTCCTCGTATTCGCGGACCGCGCCGTCGTCGCGTCCGTTGCCCTGGGCGAGGGCCCGCGGTCCGGCGGATGGTGCCTGCCTGCGGCGGTGGGCGCGGCGTTCGGTGGCGCGGTGGGCGAGGTCGGCGCGGTACGCGGTGGGGCCGCCGTTGCGCATCACCTCACGCGTGATGGTCGACGTGGGGCGGTCGAGGCGCCGGGCGATCTCCGCGTAGGCGAGGCTGTCGGCGAGCCCGCCGGCGATCTGCTGCCGCTCCTGCTGTGTGAGCCTGCCTCCCGGCACCGCCGTCTCCCTTCGTCCGGTACGTCCAGCGTAGCGTTCGCCGACAGCCCAATGCAACGCAACAAGTGCAACGCATTGCGTTAGCCGTACACCCAATGCAACGAATTCAGTGCGTTGAACTGCGGAAACGTGAGACGGACGCAACGAAGACGTTGCTCGAAGGGCGAACGCAAAGTAGCGTTTCCGGTGTTGGAAAGAACAACGACACGAGGAGAACGCCATGCAGCAGTTCGACAGCCCCGCCGCCGTCACCGCCGTCCTGGAGGTCCCCGCCGGCCGGATCCAGGTCATCGCGGCCGACCGGGCCGACACCACCGTCGAGGTGCTTCCCGCCGACGCGGGCAAGCGGCGCGACGTGCGGTCGGCCGAGCAGACCCAGGTCGAGTTCGGCGACGGTGTCCTGCGGGTCAAGGCCCCCGCCGGCAGCTCGGCCGGGTCGGTCGAGGTGACGGTGCGGGTCCCCGCCGGCTCGCGGGTCGAGGTGAAGGCCGCCGCAACCGAGTTCCGGGGCGTCGGCCGGCTCGGCGACGTCGCCGCCGAAGGCCTGTACCGCGCGGTGAAGCTCGACGAGGCGGCGAGCGCGCGCCTGTCCGCCCACGACGGCGACGTCACGGTCGGGCGGCTCACCGGGCCGGCCGAGATCAGCACCATGCGGGGCGACATCAACGTCGCCGAGGCCGTGCGCGGCGCGGTCGTCCTGCGCACCCAGATGGGCGACGTGACCGTCCGCGCCGCCGCCGGCGTCGACGCCTCCCTGGACGCCGGCACGGGCCACGGCCGGGTGCACAACGCGCTCAAGAACGCCGGCACCCCCGAGCTGACCATCCACGCCACCACCGCCCACGGCGACATCGACGCCCGCAGCCTCTGAACGACGAAAAACGACGAAAGACGCCCGCAGCCCCCGAACCCCACACACCCGAGGGAGATGCCATGAACGGCGAGCGGGCCCGCGGCAAGTCGCGACGCTCGCAGGACTACTCGTTCGAGGCCGCCGTCCGCGACGTCGACGCCGTCCTCGCGGCCCGGGGCGTCGACCGGGCGCTGCTGGTCGGCTGGTCCTACGGCGCGTTCGTCGGGGCGCACTGGGCCAGCAACCACGGCGCCATCCTGAAGAAGGACTTCGGGGCCGTCGCCGACGCGGCGCGGGACGTCGCGGGGCTCTAGGGTGGCGGCGTGGCAGGACGCATCGAGCTGAGTCGGTTCCACCGGCTGTGGGCGGCCGCCGCCGCGGGCAACCTCGGCGACGGCGTGTACCGGGTCGCGATCCTGCTGCTCGCCGCGCGGCTGACCAGCGACCCGGTGGCGTTCTCCGCGCTGACGGCCCTCGGGTTCGTGCCGTGGCTGCTGCTCGGGCTGCCCGCGGGCGTCCTCGTCGACCGGTATGACCGGCGGCGGCTGGCGCTGCTCGTCGGGATCGTGCGCACCGCGGTCCTGGCGGCACTGCTCGCGGCCGTCGCCACCGACACGATGTCGTTGTGGCTGCTGTACGGCGTGGTCGTCGTCCTCGGCGCGGGCGAGACGGTGTACGACACGTCGGTCCTGTCGATGGTGCCGGCCGTCGTCGAGCGGGACCGCCTCGAGGCCGCCAACGGCCGGCTGCAGGGCGCGGACATGCTCGTCCAGAGCTTCGTCGCCCCGCCCATCGCGAGCGCAGTGTTCGCGGTCACCGCGAGCGGAGCGTTCGGCGTCAACGTCGCCTGCTACGCGATCGCCGCGGCGCTCATGCTCGCGCTGCCCGGCACGTACCGCGCCGCCCAGGCCGACGGGACCGCGCCGATGGGGCGGGCGATCGGCGAGGCGCTGCGGTTCGTGCGCGGCCACCCCGTCCACCGCGCGATGCTCTCCGTGGTGATCGGGCTCGGGTTCGCCAACGCGATGGCCACCGCCCTCGTCGCGCTGTGGACCCGGGAGACCCTCGACGTGCCCGAGGCCGCGTTCGGCGCGTTCCTGCTGACCGCCTCCGTCGGCGGGCTCGTCGGCAGCCAGACCGCCGCCCGGGTCGCGGGACGCACCGGCCGCGGGCGGGCGATGGTCCTCGCGGCGACCGTCACCGGCCTCGGGATGCTCCTCGCGGCCGCGACCCGGAACATGTACGTGGCGGCGTTCGCGTGGGCGCTGACCGGGTGGGCGATCCTGGTGTGGAACGTCGTCTACGGGTCGTTGCGGCAGCGCCTGACCCCGGACGCGCTGCTCGGCCGCACGATCGGCGTCTACCGGGTCGTAGCCTGGGGCGTCATGCCGCTGGGCGCGCTCGCCGGTGGCCTGCTCGCGGACGCCGGCGACCTGCGGACCCCGATCCTCGTCGCGGCCCTGTTGACCCTCGCCGCCGGCGGGTACGCCGCGTCCGCCCTTACCAACGCCCGCATCGATGCGGCGGTCGCCGAGGCCGATGTCGCGAGCGCCCGGCCGTGAGTGGTAGAACCTGCGGATGGGGTACTCCGTGCGGCCCACGGGCAGGCTGCACCTGCCGGCCGCGGACGACGTCGCCGCCGCCACCGCGATCAGGGCCGCGCTGGCCGTGCGGGACGGCTGGTTCAGCGAGGAGATCTGTCCGGACGCGGGCGCGGTCGCCGACCTCGCCTGGGTGGGTGCGGCGCAGGTCGTGCGGGACGGTGACTGGATCGAGTTCGCGCGGGACGAGCAGGGCGACGCGAAGTGGTCGGAGCAGGCGACCGCGTTCTACGTGGAGCTGGCGCCGTTCGTCCGCGCCGGCACGGTCAGCTGCACCGGCGAGGACGGCTCCACCTGGGCCTATGCGTACGCCGACGGCAAGATCACGCAGCAGGGCTGGAACGCCTGGGACTGCTCCCTGGAGCCGTTCGGCGAGCCCGTGTACCCGTGGCGCGAAACCTGACGTGGCCCCGGCGCGAAACCTGACGCTCAGCCGTGGTCGCGGCGCAGCGTGAGCTGGAACGCCCCGGTCGGCGGCGCCGGCTCGGAGCCGTAGGACGCCAGCAGGGTGCACGACAGCGGCGCGTCCGGCGCGGTGATCCGGTGGGCGGTCACATACGCGGAGTCCCAGTGGACGCGGGGCACGTCGCCGCTGGGGCCGAAGCAGGCGTCGAGCTCCGCCCGGGTCAGGGTCGGCTCGACGAAGTGGATGACGACCGCGGACAGCCCCGCCCGGTCGAAGGACAGCTCGAGGCGCGCGGTGCCGGGCGGGCTCGGCTGCACGAACAGCCGGCCGAAGTCGTCCTGCGTCGGCGCGGGCAGCCCCAGCAGCGCGGCGACCTCGGCGGGGTGCTCGGTGGTGACGCCGCAGATCCGCCGCGCCCACGTCCACAACAGGTCGGTGGTGATCGGCCGGGCGATCAGGTCCAGCAGGTGCGCCGGCGCCGGCGGGCGGCGCCACACGGTGGGCCAGTCGTCGAGGTCGACCATCTCGGATCCGTCGACGATGAGGGTGTACAGCGGCTCCGCCGGGAAGTCGTTGACCCGCACGGTGAGGCTGCGCCCGTCGATCTCGGCGTGGTAGGGGAACTCGCCGTCACCCGAGTGCTCCCACCGGATGGGTGTGGCGATCAGGTCGCTCATCGCACGGGTCCTCAAGCAGCTGGGCAAAGCGGACCTGAACAGCGTATGGGGTGTCCGCAAGCCCACACTTGAGGGGCGTCACACCTGCCCCTGTTCAGGCGGCGACAGGGCTAACGTCAGTCCCGCTATGCGTCGTCATCTGATGTGGGTCATCGGGCTCACCGCGTACATCATCGCGGTCTTCCACCGCTCGTCGCTCGGGGTCGCCGGGGTCGCCGCAGCGGACCGGTTCGGGGTCGGCACGTCGCTGCTGGCGCTGCTGTCCGTGGCGCAGCTGGCCGTGTACGCGGGCATGCAGATCCCGGTCGGGGTCCTGCTGGACCGGTTCGGGTCGCGGCGCATGCTCGTCGGCGGCGGGCTGCTCATGGTCGCCGGGCAGCTGCTGTTCGCCTACGCGCACGACATCGGGCCGGCGGTCGCGGCCCGCGTGCTGATCGGCGTCGGCGACGCGATGACGTTCATCAGCGTCCTGCGGATCGTCGCGCTGTGGTATCCGCCGCGCCGCAACCCACTGATGGTGCAGCTCACCGGCATGGTCGGGCAGCTCGGCGCGCTGTCGTCGGCGGTGCCGCTGGTCGTGCTGCTGCGCGACGCGGGCTGGACCGCCACGTTCCTCGGCGCGGCCGCGCTCGGCGCCGCCGCGATCGCGCTCGTGGCTGTGAGTCTGCGGGACTCACCGGTACAGGAGCCGACGAAGCCAGCGGTGTCGGACCGGGCCCTGAAGGCGTCGTGGGAGCATCCGGGCACGCGGCTAGGGCTGTGGACGCACTTCGTGTCGTCGTTCTCCGGCAGCGTGTTCGCGCTGCTGTGGGGCTATCCGTTCCTGACGCAGGGGGAGGGCCTCGCCCCGGCGACCGCCGCGCTCCTGCTGTCGCTGCTGACCGTCGGCGGCATCGTGCTCGGCCCCGTCGTCGGGCACTTCTGCGGCCGGCTGCCCTATCACCGCTCGACCCTGGTTCTGGCGATCGTCGGGAGCTCGGCGCTCGCCTGGGCGGTCGTGCTGCTGTGGCCGGGCCGCGCCCCCGTCGCCGTGCTCACCGTCCTGGTCCTGGTGCTCGCGGTGAACGGTCCCGGCTCCATGATCGGCTTCGACTACGCCCGCTCGTTCAACCCGGCGGCCCGCATCGGCGGCGCGACCGGCATCGTCAACGTGGGCGGGTTCGTCGCCTCGATCCTGGTCATCATCGCCATCGGCGTGCTGCTGGACGCGCAGACCCCGGCCGGCGCCGCCCACCCGTCGCTGCCGGCGTTCAAGTGGGCCTTCGCCGTCCAGTACGTGTTGTGGGCCCTCGGCGCCGCCCAGGTCTGGCGCTACCGGCGCACGACCCGCCGCGCCATCCCGCCGGAGCACCTCGCCGCCATGCGCCGCGGTGACGCCCTCCCGGCCGTCGGCTGACGTCGCCGGCTCCCCAGGGGCGGTGCCGTAGCCGTGCCGCATCCGGAACAGCATCGACTCCGTCCCGGTCGCGGTCACGTGGGCGATCAACTGGGCCCGCAGCGGCTCCGGGATCCCGGCCCGCAACGGCCGGGTCCACTCGAGGCACGTGAACAGCTCCGCCGCGCCGTCGAGCTGGCCCGCCGACAGCGGAGCCGCCGCCAACGCGTCGAAGATCGCCCCGGTGGGCTCGGCGAGCAGGAGCCGCCGGGGCACGAGCTCGTGCCAGAAGGTGTCGAAGTCCTCGCGTGCCGGCACGCCGGCCCAGGTGACCAGCGCCCGGATCCGGTCCGTCAGGTCCGGAATCCGGCGCGCCAGCATGACGGCCAGCCGCTCCTCGGCGTGGTGCTCCCGCCGGGTCACGGCCTCGGCGAAGTACTGCAGGCCGAGCGGCGCGGCCGCCACCCAGCGAATCCGCCGCGCCTCGCTGTCCGCCGCCGCACGGGCGGCCCTGAGCTGGGCGTCCCGTGGACCGGTCAGGCCGTGCTCCGCCAGCCATCCGATGAGCGCGGGGGCGTCGCGCAGCTCGGCGGCGCGGGCACCGAGGCCGCTGAGCCGCGTCTGACCGTGCACGGTCCACCGGGCGAGCTCGCGACCGTCGGCGCCGGCCACGACCATCGTGGGTCGGTCACCACACCAGCAGTGCTCGCTGTCCCTGACGCCGCCGTCCACGACGCTCAGCACCCGCGCGAGCCCCGCGATGTCGCCGCCGGTGACCACGATCCTGGCGGCGTCGGCGTGGTCGACCTCGTGGGGCCCGGCGTCGACGATGCGCACCTGCGCGGCGTTGGCCAGGATCCCCAGCAGCCGTGCCGTGCTCGGCGCCTTGACCCTCCTGCTCACGCCGGCGAGCGTACCGACGGACCGGACAGCCGGCACCCGACTTTGTCGCGCGCCTCAGTGGGGGTGCGGGGCCAGCACGTGGGCGGGCAGCACGCGCCCGGCGAGTTCGGCCAGGCGCTCCGGGTGCAGCGCCTCCGTGAGCCGCGCCGTCAGCTCCGGCGGCAGCCGGCGCGCCAGTACGGGGGCCGCCGCGGAGGCGAGCATCGTGGTGGTCGCGGCGGTGGTGGCGATGCCCCAGCCGACCGGGCCCAGCGGGGTGCAGCCGAAGAACTGGCTCAGGCCGGGGGTCTGGACGACACCGGCCAGCACGGCGGCGGAGCCGAGGCTCGCGACGAGGACGCCAGGGCTGGTCCACCCGACGAGCAGGGTCTGGCCGAGCTGCGTGCCGACCAGCGCGGCCAGCGCGACGGTGCGGGCCCGCACACCGCGGCCGCTGAGGGTGGCGGCGGCGACCCACGCGCCGGTCGCGCCGGTGACGGTGGCCGCCGCGCGCAGCGCGATGTCGTGGGTCAGCGCGGCGCCGAGCGAGGCCTCCGGGCCCTCGCGCAGCAGCACGCCGTTGGCGCCGGAGTCCGGCCGGCGCAGCGCGACCGCCAGGGCCGGCGCCAGGTCGGTGAGGAGGTTGACCAGCAGCAGCTGCCGGGCGTTGAGCGGTGAGGCGCCGGTGAGGGAGGCGCCGAGGACGGTGAAGCCGATCTCCCCGAGGTTGCCGCCGACGAGGATGCCGAGCGCCTCCCGCACGGCCCGCCACATGGCGCGGCCCTCGACCAGCGCGGCGATGATGGTCTCCAGGCGGTCGTCGGTGACGACGAGGTCGGCGGCGGCCCGGGCGGCGGGGGTGCCGCGCTGGCCGAGCGCGATGCCGACGTCGGCGAGGCGGATGGCGGGGGCGTCGTTGGCGCCGTCGCCCGTCATCGCCACGACCCGCTGGTTGGCCTGGAAGGCCTGCACCACCCGGACCTTGTGGGCCGGCGTGCCGCGGGCGACCACCGCGATGTTGGGCACAAGGTCGCGCAGCGCCCGGTCGTCCAGGGCGTCGATGTCGGCGCCGGTGACGACCCGGTGCCCGTTGAGCAGGCCGAGCTCGCCGGCGATGGTCTCAGCGGTGGCGGGGTGGTCCCCGGTGATCATGACGATCTGCGCGCCGGCCGTGCGCAGCTCGTCCAGCGAGGCGCCGGCGGTCGAGCGCACCGGGTCGGCGAGGGCGAGGAAGCCGAGGAAGCACAGCCGGGCCACGGCGTCGTCGGTCAGGTCACCCTCCGCGGGGCTGTGGGTCTCGGCCACGGCGAGGACGCGGAAACCCTGCCGGGTGAGCCGCTCCAGCTGCTGGCGGACGCGGCGGCGGCCGGCGCCGGTGAGCGGCCGCTCCTCGCGGGGGGCGGCGCGCCAGGTGGTGCAGCGGGCCAGCACGAGCTCGGGCGCGCCCTTGACGGACAGCAGGCGGCCGGCGGTCGTCGTCGCGGCCGTGGCGTGGTACGCGCGGCTGGGCTCGAACGGCAGCGTCGTGTGCGCCTGCCAGCCCGGCGCGCCGGCGGACTCGTCGACGGCCGCGTCCTCCGCGCCGCCGCGCACGGCGCGGTCGGTGATGTGGGGCAGCGGCTGGCCGCCGGTGGGGGCGGGGGTGGCACGCAGGCCGGCGGCGAGCACCGCCCGGTGCGCCGGGTCCAGGCCGTCCACCGGCCGGATCGTGGCGGCGTCGGCGA
The DNA here is from genome assembly GCF_039531485.1 of Dactylosporangium maewongense. Lineage (NCBI taxonomy): Bacteria > Bacillati > Actinomycetota > Actinomycetes > Micromonosporales > Micromonosporaceae > Dactylosporangium > Dactylosporangium maewongense. Next base: position 34,962 of record NZ_BAAAQD010000049.1, read on the forward strand.
CGGCCGCCAGCCGGATGTGGCCCTGGGTCAGGGTGCCGGTCTTGTCGAAGCACAGCACGTCCACCCGGCCCAGCGCCTCGATCGTCCGGGCGTTGCGGACCAGCGCGCCCTGGCGGGACAGCCGGCGGGCCGCGGCCAGCTGCGCGGCGCTGACCAGGAACGGCAGCCCCTCAGGGACGCTGGCCACGGCCAGTCCCACGCCGGCGCCGATGGTGTCGCGCACCGGGCGGCCGCGCAGCAGCCCGGCGGCCATGACGGCGGCGCCCGAGCCCAGCGCGATCGGCAGCGTGGTGTGGGTGATCTGCCCGAGCCGCGCCTCCACGCCGGTGGCCGGTGCCGCCTGGGCGGCGGTGGCCATGCTGCGACCGGCCTCGGTCGCCGCCCCGGTGGCGACCACGACGCCGACGGCCCGGCCGGCCGTCACCGTCGAGCCCTCGTACACCATGCAGGTGCGGTCGGCGACGTCGGCGGCGAGGACCGGTTCGGTGCGCTTGGCCACCGGCATCGACTCGCCCGTCAGTGAGGACTCGTCCATCTCCAGGGCCTGCGCCTCGATGAGCCGGCAGTCGGCGGGCATGACGTCGCCGGGCGCCAGCTGGATGACGTCGCCGGGCACCAGCTGGTCGGCGGGCAGGCGCACCGGCCGGCCGTCGCGGCGGACCGTGGCCATCACCGCCGAGCGGGCCAGCAGCTCCGCGACGGCACGGTCGGTCACCGTCTTCTGGACCGCGCCGACCACCGCGCCGATGCCGCTGGCGCCCAGCACGATGCCGGCGTCGACCAGGGAGCCGATCGCCGCGGACAGGGCCGCGCCGCCGGCGAGGATCGGGGTCAGCGGGTTGGCCAGCTCCTCGGCGAAGGAGCGCATGAGGCTGGGCCTGGGCTGGCTGATCTGCGCGTCGGGACGGTGCCGGCGCAGCGCCGCCCGGGTGGGCAGCCCGCCGCCGGTGGATTCGAGCAGCTTCAGGACCTTGCCGGCGGGCAGCGCATGCCACGCGGTGCTGGACACGGGCGGCGAGATGGGCCGGCGGGCGAGCTCGGCGGCCGCCCACACGCCCTGCACCACGGACAGGGCGGCGGCGCCGTTGACGGCGAGCAGGGCCCTGCGGGCCGCGCCCCGGGGCGCGCCGGTGATCGTGGTGATCGCGCCGATCGCGGAGCCGGACTCGGCCAGGCGGACGCCGTGCCGGCCGACCCGCCGGGCGACGTCGATCGCGTCGATGAGCAGGGCGGCGGTCTCCAGGACGTCGCCGGCGAGCACGTGCGCGCCCCAGGGCGGCCGGGCGTCCGGCCCGTGCACGCCGATGCCGACGTCGGCGCCGGCCAGCGCGGCGGCCTGGTCGGAGACCAGCAGCACCACGTGACCGTCGGCCTGCAGCTCGCGGACGTTGCCGAGCAGGTGCCCGCGGCCGGGAATGTCGCCGGCGTCGATCCGCTCGGCCCCGCGGGGGCGGCCGCCGGCGAAGATCAGCCTGGTGCCGCTGCGCCGGGCCGCCGCGATGAGCGCGTCGGCGCTGGCGGCCGGTTGGGGCACGAGGCTCACCAGCGCCTCGAGCCGGGTGCCGTGTGCGAGCCCGAGCACGTGCGCGGCGCCGTCACGGTGCAGGCGCTGCCGCGTCCGGACGCCGGTCCGGCCGCGCAGCCGCAACTGGTCGACCGGTCCGAGCAGCCAGCCGTCCTGCTCCACCGGCTGGTCGGTCGCCTCGGCGCTGAACAGCCGTTGGGCCTGGAGGCGGACCCCCTCCGGGTCGGCGCCGGGCAGGGGATGCACCTCCTGGACCATGAGCCGGCCCGTGGTCAGGACGGCCGGGTCGAGGATCACCGTGTCGACGCGGTCGAGCAGGCGCAGGACGCGCGGGTCCATCACGTGCGCGCGGCGGCCGGCGAGCGTGCGGCCCAGCTGCGCGGCGAAGGACTCCCGCCCGGCCCCGGGGGCCTTGGGCAGGCCGGCCACCGCGATCGCGGCCGCCCGCCCGGCGCCACCGGCGGCCAGCGCGACGCCGGCCGCCCCGGCGCCGACGGCGACGCTGCGCGGCGCGTAGTGCTCGACGATCCCGTCGGGCAGGGGGCTGGGCCGTTCGGTGACGACCGGGTCGGCGGCGGCCCGCTGGGGCGTGCGCAGCAGCGCCGGCTCGGCGCGCCAGGCGTCGCGCCTGGCCCGGGCCTCGGCCAGCTGGCCGACGCGCACGGCCGCGTCCACGCCCAGCCCGGAGACGCCGCCGACCAGGCCCTGCGCCGCGGCGTTGCTGAGCGCGAGCACGGAGTCGGTCCGGTCACGGCCGAGCGCCCGTTCGAGGACGGCCCGCAGCTTCGGCTGGGTGTCGACGAAGGGGACGAGGGAGGCGGCCTCGACGGCGCCGGGCACGTGCCGGGCGATGCGGCCGAAGGTGGCGACCACCAGGCCGGCGGCGTCGGCGACCAGGGCCGTGGCGGCCCGCTCCAGTGCCGCGGGGTGATCCGGTGCCGGCGCACGGTCGGCCGGCCCGTCGTGGATGCCGGGGTACCGCTCCCGCACCGCCCGCACCGCCGCGGTGAGCTGCGCGCGGGTGGGCGCGGGCCGGGTGATGCCCAGCACGACCCGCTGCAACGGGGCGTTGACCACCGCCCACGAGACGCCGGGCACCTGCCGCAGCGCGGTGCTCAGCGCCGTCCGGTATTCGGCCGCGTCCGGGCGGCCGACGCCCGGGGCGTCGACGGCGACGCGGTCGGTGGTCACCGGCCCGCCCGGGGACCGGCCGGCGGCGGCGCGGGCCGCCCCGGCCACCAGCCGGGACGGGGTCCGCACCAGGTCGAGCAGCGCCACCTGGCTAGACCTTTTCCAGCGCCTCGCCGAATTCGTGCACGACCTTGTTGCGCCGGTTCGTCGCCAGCGTGTGGCCGGCCGCTACGACGACGGCCACCGGCCATTCGATGGCGCCCAGCACGGCCAGGACGCCGATGCCGCCCAGGAAGGCGAGCTCGTCGGCCGGGGGCAGCTGGACGGTGCCCAGCTTCGGCACGCTCAGGTGGGTGCTGTTGTGGTCGGTGACCTGATGGGCGGCCGTCCGCATGGGGTGGGCGGCCGCGCCGTCGGTGCCGTGCGGCCGTGCCGTCACTTCGGTGCGACGCGTCCGCCGGGCGCGGGGAGCGGCCTTGGTCTGCGTGGGCTCCGCCGTGGCGGCTTCAGCGCCCTTCGGCTGGGCCGTCGCATCGTCCTTGCGGGTCCGCCGGGTGCGGGGAGCGGCCTTGGTCTGCGTGGTCATGGCGACCTCCTTAGGCCCAGGTTCTGAGCACGCAGCTACCCGCGCGGGTTTGAGGTAAACGGCAGATGAACAGCGCAAAGGCCGGTCGAGCGCCGGGTCAGGCGGCCGGGTTCCAGGTGGCGAGGGTGGCTACCCGGGCGACCGCCTGCTTCGCGGCCTTCGCGATCCGCTCGGGGTGCAGCTTCGGTGCGTCGCCCCACAGCTCGCCCCACAGGTTGTCGTAGAGCTGGCGTAGTGCGCCGCCCGGTTCGCTGAGGTCGGTCAGCAGGGCGTCGTCGAACTGGCGGCCCAGGTCGCGGATGAGGTCGAGGCAGTCGACGAGCCCGCCGGCGCTCTCCTCCTCGTGTGGTGACCACTTCGCCAGGCGGTCCAGCCGGAACTCGCAGGCTTCCGAGACGTCCGGGGTCGGACCGCGCAGCCCCTTGCGGAGTCCGGCCCAGCCGAAGGTCTGGGAGAGCACGTGCGCGGACCCGTCGCGGCGCACGTGGTCGCAGAGCCCGTCGGCGGTGTCGAACAGCGCGTACCGCGGCCCGACCGGCAGCAGGAAGTCGCTGCCGTCGTCCGCGTTGCCGCCCCACAGCGACCATCCGGTGCGTTTCGGCAGCACCACGACCGTCGGCCAGAGCATGTTGTCGTGGAACAGGTTGTCCATGCCGATCATTTCACCACTGGACAGGAACAGTAAAGAAACCTAATAATGGCGAGCACCGTCGATGGAGGACACCCCCATGAAGCGCAAGCGCATAGCGCTCATCCTCGGCGCCGCGACCCTGCTGGTGACCGGTTTGCTCGTCACGACCAACGCCTACGCCGCCAACCTGCTGACCAACCCCGGGTTCGAGAGCGGAAACCTGTCCGGGTGGTCCTGTACCGGCACCGGGTCCGGGGCCGTGACCAGCCCGGTCCACTCCGGGTCCTACGCGCTCAACGGCAACGCCACCGCGTCCGACACCGCCCAGTGCACGCAGACCGTCGCCGTCCAGCCGAGCACCGCCTACACGCTCACCGGCTGGGTCCGCGGCTCCTACGTGTACCTCGGCATCACCGGCGGCGCGTCCACGTGGACCAGCGGGACCGCCTACAGCAAGCTCACCGTGCCGTTCACCACCGCCGCCGGCCAGACGTCGGTGCAGGTGTTCATCCACGGCTGGTACGGCACCGGCGCGTACCAGGCCGACGACATCTCCCTCGACGGCCCCGGCGGTCAGCCGAGCCCGACGACCGCGTCGCCCACGGCGAGCAAGAGCCCGAGCGCCAGCCCGTCGCCGTCGAAGTCGCCCTCGAAGTCCCCGTCCACGTCGCCGTCGCCGTCCACGTCCCAGCCGCCGGTCACCGGGCTGCCGAAGCACGCGCTCATCGGCTACCTGCACGCCAGCTTCGCCAACGGCTCCGGTTACGTGCGGATGGCCGACATCCCGGCCGCCTGGGACATCATCAACCTGTCGTTCGGCGAGCCGACCTCGGTGACGTCCGGCGACATCCGGTTCAACCGCTGCCCGGTCGCCGAGTGCCCGAACGTCGAGTCCGACGCGGAGTTCCTCGCCGCGATCAAGGCGAAGCAGGCCCAGGGCAAGAAGGTCCTGATCTCCATCGGCGGTCAGAACGGCCAGGTGCAGCTCACCACCGCCGGCGCCCGCGACGCGTTCGTCAACTCGGTCAGCGCGATCATCGACCGGTGGGGCCTGGACGGCCTCGACATCGACTTCGAGGGCCACTCGCTCTACCTGAACGCCGGTGACGCCGACTTCCGCAACCCGACGACCCCGGTCGTGGTGAACCTGATCTCCGCGCTCAAGTCGCTGAAGGCGAAGTACGGCACGAAGTTCGTGCTGACGATGGCGCCGGAGACGTTCTTCGTGCAGCTCGGCTACCAGTTCTACGGCGGCACGACCCAGGGCGACAACCGGGCCGGGTCCTACCTGCCGGTCATCCACGCGGTGCGGGACTTCCTCACCGTGCTGCACGTCCAGGACTACAACTCCGGCCCGATCACCGGCCTGGACAACCAGTACCACCAGATGGGCGGCGCCGACTTCCACATCGCGATGACCGACATGATGAAGGCCGGCTTCCCGGTCGCCAACACCGGTCAGACGTTCCCGGGGCTGCGCGAGGACCAGATCGCCTTCGGCGTGCCGGCGGCGGTCAGCGCGGGCAACGGCTACGTCGCCCCCGCGGTCGTCCAGGCGGCCGTGAACTGCCTCGTCAAGGGCACCGGCTGCGGCGGGTACACCCTGCGCGGCGGCACCTCGCCCAACTTCCGCGGCCTGATGACCTGGTCGATCAACTGGGACCGGTACTACTCCTGGGAGTTCATGAACACCCAGGAACCGTTCCTGAACGCCCTGCCGTAGAGCCCGGGCCGCGCTGCCGTAGGTTCGAGAGCGTGAGCGCACTTGATCTCGTCAGCACCTGGCCAGTCACCACCGCATCGGTCGCGGTCGTGGGTCCCGAAGGGATCCGCGACCGCACCGGTCCGGACGACCCCCTGCCGTGGGCGTCCGTCACGAAACTGCTGACGGCGCTCACGGTGCTCGTCGCGGTCGACAAGGGCGACGTCCTGCTCGACGAGCCCGCCGGCCCGGAGGGCGCCACGGTCCGGCACCTGCTGGCCCACACCTCCGGGGTCGCGTTCGACGACGACACGCAGGTCGCCGCGCCCGGCCGGAAGCGGATCTACTCCAACCGCGGGTTCGAGCTGCTCGCCGACTTCGTGCTGACCCGCACCGGCGGCACGTTCGCGGAGCTGCTCACCGAGTCCGTGCTGCGACCGCTCGGCATGGGCGGCACCACCCTCGAAGGCTCGCCCGCCGCCGGGGCCCGGGGGCCGCTGTCGGACCTGGCCCTGCTCGGCCAGGAGCTCCTGGACCCGGCGCTGGTCCCGGACCTGATGCCGGAGGCCGTCACCGTCCAGTTCCCGGGGGTCTCCGGTGTACTGCCGGGCTTCGGCCGTCAGGACCCGAACGACTGGGGGCTGGGCTTCGAGATCCGCGACGGCAAGTCGCCGCACTGGACGGGGTCGCGCAACTCGCCCGCCACGTTCGGTCACTTCGGCCGCTCCGGCACGTTCCTGTGGGTCGACCCGGTCGCCGGCCTCGCCTGCGCCTGCCTGACCGACCGCGACTTCGGCGAGTGGTCCGCCGAGGTGTGGCCCGTGCTGTCGGACGCCGTCCTCGGGTAGCGGCACTCGGATAGCAGCACTCGGATAGCAGCACGAAGGGCGCCCCCGTGGGTGGGGGCGCCCTTCGTTTTTCGGGAGGCTACGACCAGCTGGACGTCGCCCAGTCGTCGGCGGACCAGTAGTGGCCGCTCCAGTAGTGCCCGGACCAGTAGTGACCGGTCCAGTACTGCTCGGACCACTCCGGGTCGCTCCAGGAGCCGGTGCCGGTCCACGGCGAGCCCTGCCACGAGGCCGCGGCCCAGGTGCGCGACGTCGACGGCGGGACCCAGCGCTGGTTGTCCTGGTCACCGCAGTCCCAGATCTGCAGCTGGGTGCCGTTGGCGGAGTTCCACTCGGTCACGTCGAGGCACTTGCTCGCGTTGACGTTGACCAGCTGGCGGGCGGTGTTGACCCGCCACTGCTGGGCCGGCGTGCCGTTGCAGTCGTAGAGCTGGACCTTCGTGCCGTTGGCGGTGCCGGCGCCCGTGACGTCCAGGCACTTGCCGAGCGCCTGCGCGCTGCCGTCCGCGGCCAGGACCCAGTACTGCGCCGGCGTGTTGTTGCAGTCGTACAGCTGGACCGGCGTGCCGTTGATGCTCTGCCGGTTCTGCACGTCGATGCACTTGCCCGCGTAGCCGGTGACCTGGCCGGTGCCGCCCGTGCCGCCCGCACCCGTCCAGGTGTCGCCGGCCATGCGGTACCCCATCCACATGCCGCCGTTCCAGGACGTCTTCTGCGCGGCGAGGCTGGCCCACGCGGTGCCGTTGAACGGGCCGAAGATCGACTGCTCGCCCTTGAGCTCGATGTTGTTGAACGACAGGTGGTTGCCGCCCCGGGTGGTCTCCAGCGAGCCGGTGCCGGTGCCCTTGGTGAGGCTCTGCGTGGCCGACGGGGTGGCCGCGGCGACGGCGGCGGAGACGTTGAGCTCCTTCAGGCCCTTGGCCGCGGCGGTGCCGGTCGTCAGTGTCGTCGCGGTGGACGTCAGCAGCTTCTTCACCTGGTCGGGGGTCAGCGACGGCCGCTGCTGCAGCAGCAGCGCCACGGCGGAGGCGGTGACGGCCGCGGCCTGCGACGTGCCGCTGCCCTTGAAGCCCGTGTCGCCGACCCGCGCCGACGTGTACTGCCGGTCGATGTTGGAGCCCGGGTCGCGCAGGGAGACGATCGACGTGCCCGGCGCCAGGATGTCGAGCTTGCGGGCCGCGTTGGAGTTGTTGGTGTACGAGGCGAGGTCGTCATCGCTCGTGGCGATGGTGTTGTTCGTGGTCGACGCGCCGACGGCGAGCACGAACGGGTCCATCGCCGGGTTCGTGAGCGCGGTGGTGGTGTTGCCGTCGTTGCCGGCGGCGACGACGACCACGATGCCGGCCTGCCAGGCCTGCTCGACGGCGTACATCAGCGGGTCCACGGTCGAGGCCGACATGCCGCTGGTGCCGTAGCTGAGGTTGAGCACCCGGATCGGGCTCGCCGGGTCGTGGTTGCGGTTCTGCACGACCCAGTCGATCGCGGCGATCATCTGCGACACGTCGTTGGCGCCGGTCGCGGTGCCGACCTTGACGGAGGTCACCTTCGCCTTCGGGGCCAGGCCGATCGTGCCGGACGCCGCGTCGTTGCCGACCATGATGCCGGCCATGTGCGTGCCGTGGCCGAACGTGTCCAGGTAGCGCAGCTGGCCCGACTGCGACTCGAACGACAGGTCCGGGCCGTTGACGACCTGCGCCGCCGGCAGCCCGGCGACCGGGGCGACCCCCGTGTCGATCAGCGCGATGCCGACCCCCTGGCCGGTCAGCGACGCCGCGGCGCCGCTGTCGGCCTTGATGATCGACCGTACGCTCTTGACCGTGGTGCCTGCGCCGGCCGGCCACTCGTCGGCTGACCAGCCACCGCCCAACCGGCTCCCGCCGGTCGGCTCCGGGCTGGTCACGGCGGCGGCGGGACCGCCGACCCCGAGCAGCCCCAACGACGTCGCGACGGCCACCAGCCCCGACGCGCCAGCGCGCAGTCGACGGCGGCCCGTCATCGGCTTCATCATCTGCATCTCCCCATCCATGGAGCACGAACGCACTCACTCCATGCGTTCGATTCACCACGATGAGGTGTCATACACCGAAAGTCACTGGCCCATCACCAGAATGCCCCGATCGCCCGACAGGGTTTCTGACCTGCTGTCATACCTCTCGGCACGGCACGCTCCGGTCACCCGACACGGCTTTGTAAGGGTTCCGGCGGGCGATGCGCCCTAGGGTGAGGACCATGGCGGAAACCGTGGACGTGATCGTGGTCGGGCTCGGAGTCGGCGGCGAGGAGGTCGCCGGCCGGCTCGCCGAGGCGGGACTGACCGTGGTGGGGATCGAGGGGCGGCTCGTCGGCGGCGAGTGCCCGTACTGGGGCTGCGTGCCGAGCAAGATGATGATCCGGGCCGGCAACGCGCTCGCCGAGGCCCGCCGCGTGCCCGGCCTCGCCGGCACGTCAGAGGTGCGTGCGGACTGGGCGCCGGTCGCCCGCCGGATCCGCGAGGAGGCCACCGACTCGTGGGACGACAAGGTCGCCGTCGACCGCCTGGTCGGCAAGGGCGTCACCTTCGTCCGCGGCTGGGCGTCCGTGACGGGTCCGGACGAGGTCACGGTCGGCGACCGGGTGTTCCACGCGACCCGCGGCATCGTGATCGGCACCGGGACCGAGCCGGCGATCCCGCCGATCGACGGCCTCGCCGGCACCCCGCTGTGGACCAACCGCGAGGCGATCGAGGCCGCCACGCTGCCCGAGTCGCTGATCGTGCTGGGCGGCGGCGCGATCGGCGTCGAGCTCGCCCAGGTCTTCGCCCGCTTCGGCGTGACGGTCACCGTCGTCGAGGCCGTCGACCGCCTCCTCGCCCTCGAGGAGCCGGAGTCCTCCGACCTCGCCCGCGACGCGCTCACCCGCGACGGCGTCACCGTCCACGTCGGCGCGAAGGCGTCGTCGGTACGCCACGACGACGCCGGATTCACGGTGACCCTCGGCGACGGCTCCACGGTCACCGCGGCGAAGCTCCTCGTCGCGACCGGCCGGAAGGTCGACCTGGCCAGGCTCGGCGTCGACAGGCTCGGCCTCGACCCCACCGCCCGCGCCGTCACCGTCGACGACCGGATGCGCGCCGCCGATCGCGTCTGGGCCGTCGGCGACGTGACCGGCCACGGCGCGTTCACCCACATGGCGATGTACCAGGCGGGCATCGCCGTGCGCGACATCCTCGGCCAGGACGGCCCGCCCGCCGACTACCGCGCGACGCCGCGGGTCACGTTCACCGACCCGGAGATCGGCGCCGTCGGCCTCACCGTCGCCCAGGCCCGCGAGTCCGGACTGCGGGTCAGGGTCGGCACCGGCCAGGTCCCGTCGTCGTCCCGCGGCTGGATCCACAAGCTCGGCAACGAGGGCTTCATCAAGCTCGTCGAGGACGCCGACCGCGGGGTCCTCGTCGGCGCCACCTCCGCCGGCCCGGTCGGCGGCGAGGTCCTGTCCGCCCTCGCGGTCGCCGTCCACGCCCAGGTCCCGGTCGACGCCCTCCGCCACATGATCTACGCTTACCCGACCTTCCACCGCGGCATCGAGGACGCCCTGCGCGACCTGCGCTGACCTCCCCGACCGGCGGTCCTGCCCGCGCGGCCTGTGCGGATCTCCTCAACCGGCAGTCGCGGCGGCCGATAGGACGCGCACCACGACTTGGCTGGAGGGGGCAGGGTGAGCCTTCGCCGCGACCGGCTCTGGCTGGTGTTCCTCGGTCTCGGCCTGCTGTGCACCACCCTGTTCGCCGCCGGGGTCACACCCGACCTCGCCTCCGCGGTCATCGGCGTGGCGTGCGTCCTGGCGTGGGGGCTCGGCCCCCGGCTGCACGACGTGCGCCCCCGGCGGCCGTGGCGGATGATGACGGCCGCCGCGGTGTTCTTCATCAGCGGGATCCTCCTGCGGTCGATGCTGGTCGAGCAGCCGGCGCCGGTCGCCCAGATCGGCGACGCGCTCACCGTCTGCGGGTTCGGGTTCTTCATCGCGGCCCTCGTCACGTTCCTCAACCGGTGGGGCATGGACCGGCGGGCGCTGCTCGACGGGCTCATCGTGTGCATCGGCGCGGCGCTCACCTCGACGCTGCTGTTCGTCGTGCCCGCCGCGACGATCCCGGGCCGGCCGCTCGTCGTGACCCTGATCGCCGGGCTGTACCCGCTGCTGGACACCGTCACGGTCCTGCTCGTCACCAACCTGGCGTTCACCACGGCCGTGCGCCAGCCGGCGTTCGTCCTGCTCGGCGGCATGATGGTGCTGATGTTCTGCGGCGACCTCGGCTTCGCGATCATCGGCCGGCACGGCGAGGTGACCGGGCCGCCGCTGATGGACCTGCCGTTCCTGCTCGCGTTCACGATCGGCGGCGCCGCCGCGCTGCACCCGACCGCGCGGGCCCTCTCCCGGGCGACACCGCTGCCGATCCAGGCGTGGTCGCTGCCTCGGATGCTGGTCATCGGGCCGGCGGTGGCGGCGCCGTTCATCCTCACCGTCACCCTCGGCGCCGACACCACCGTGCTGCGCTGGACGCTCGGCCTCGGCGGCGCCGCGATCGTCGCGCTGCTGCTGGTGCGGGCGGCCGACGCGGTGCACAGCCACGCCGCCGCGCAGCGCAGCTTCGAGCACCAGGCGACCCACGACCCGCTCACCGGCCTGCCCAACCGGCGGATGCTCACCCTCATGGTCGAGCGGCTGCTCAGCGAGGAGCGGCCGGAGCGCGGCGCCGGCGTGTGGATGTTCTACCTCGACCTCGACGGGTTCAAGCTGGTCAACGACTCGTGGGGGCACCCGGCCGGGGACCGGCTCATCGTCGACGTCGGCACCCGGCTGCGGCTGGCGCTGCCGGCGGCGACGGTCGCGCGGGTCGGCGGCGACGAGTTCGTCGTCGTGCAGCGCTGCAGCGAGCCGGAGGCGATGGCCAACGCCCGGCGGATCATGGAGTGCGTGGAGCGGCCGCTCGTCGTGGTGACCGCCGACGGCGGCACCGCGGACGTCGTCATCGGCGCGTCGATGGGGATCGTGCAGTCCACCAGGGGCTCGGACCAGGCCGACACGCTCATGCGGGACGCCGACACCGCCATGTACCGGGCGAAGGCGGCCGGCCGCAACCGGTGGACCGTGTTCGACGCTTCGATGCGCGACGCGGTCCGCGAGCGGGTCGAGATCGAGGTCGCGCTGCGCGCCGCCGTCGCCCAGGAGCAGCTCAGCATCGCCTACCAGCCGATCATCGCGATGGACACCGACCGGCCCGCCGGCGCCGAGGCGCTGTGCCGCTGGCAGCACCCCGTCCGCGGCTGGATCGGGCCCAACATGTTCATCGCCGTCGCCGAGGACTCCAACCTGATCTCCGCGCTCGGCGCGTGGGTGCTGCGCGAGTCCGTGCGGCAGCTCGCCGCCTGGCGTGCCGACGGCGTCGTCGACGACGACTTCTGGATGTCGGTGAACGTGTCGCCGCGGCAGCTCGGCGACCCGGCGTTCGCGGAGCGCCTCGGCGCCACCCTGCGCCAGGCGAGAGTGCCCGCCGCCAACCTGGTCCTGGAGATCACCGAGTCGGTGATGGTCGAGGGCAGCGACCTCACCGAACGGGTCCTCGTCGAGCTGCGGGCGCTGGGTGTACGGATCTCCGTCGACGACTTCGGCACCGGGTTCTCCGCGCTCGGCTACCTGCGCCGCCACCCCGTCACCGGGGTGAAGATCGACCGGTCGTTCGTCAACGGGCTCGGCACCAGCGCCGAGGACGAGGAGATCGTCCGTGCGGTCGTGGCGATGAGCAGCGCCCTGCACCTCGCCGTCGTCGCCGAGGGCGTCGAGACCCGGGCCCAGCGTGAGGTCCTCGTCGCGCTGGGGGTGCCGCTGGCGCAGGGCTGGCTGTGGGGCAAGGCGGTCGACCCCGCCACGTTCGCCGCCACGTGGGCGGTCCGCGTGGCGACGACCGGCGCCGTTCGGTCAAACTGAACCGATGACCGAGACGATCACCGCTGAGGACGCCCACCTCTGGCTGGAGGAGGTCGACGGGGCCGAGGCGATGGCCTGGGTCCGGGACCGCAACGCCGAGACCGTCGCCGCCCTGACCGGCGGGGCGCGCTTCGCGGAGCTGCGCGACGAGATCCGCACCGTCCTGGACGCCGACGACCGGATCCCGATGATCGCCTGGCACGGCGAACGGGTCTACAACCTGTGGAAGGACGCCGACCACCCGCGCGGCCTGTGGCGGCGCACCACCCTCGAGGACTACCGGGCCGGCGAACCCGCCTGGGAGACCGTCCTGGACCTCGACGCCCTCGCCACCGCCGAGGACGAGAACTGGGTGTGGCAGGGCGTCACGTACCTGCGCCGCGGCCCCCTCGCCGGCGACCACCGCGCGCTGGTGTCCCTGTCGCGCGGCGGCGCCGACGCGGCGGTCGTGCGCGAGTTCGACCTGGACCAGCTGCGGTTCGTGCCCGACGGGTTCACCCTGCCGGAGGCGAAGAGCGACGTCAGCTGGATCACGATCGACGAGATCTTCGTCGGCACCGACACCGGCCCGGACTCGATGACGGCCTCCGGCTACCCGCGGCAGGTGCGGCGGTGGCGCCGCGGCACGCCCGTCGCGGAGGCGCCCGTCGTGTTCGAGGGTGCCGCCGAGGACGTGTCGGTCCGCGCGTCCAGCGACCCGACCGCCGCCACCGAACGCGCCGTGGTCCGCCGCTCCCTGGACTTCTTCCACGCCGAGCGGCACCTGCTCGTCGACGGCACCCTCACCAAGCTCGACGTGCCCGACGACGCGGGCGTCGACCTGCACCGCGACTGGCTGCTCATCCGGGTCCGCACCGACTGGGAGGTCGGCGACGTCACCCACCCGGCCGGGTCGCTGCTCATCGTCGACCTCGCCGCGTTCCTCGCCGGAGACCGGGACCTCACGACCCTGTTCACGCCCGACCCGCACACCTCGCTGTCGTACAGCGACTGGACCCGCGACGGGCTCGTCCTGGTGCTGCTCTCCGACGTGCAGAGCCGCCTCGAGGCCGTCCGGTATGTCGACGGCGCATGGCAGCGCACCGTCCTCGGCGGCGCCGAGCTCGGCCAGACCGACGTGTGGGACACCAACGCCGACGCCGACGAGCAGTACCTGCTGCTGTCCAGCGGCTTCGCGCTGCCGCCGACCCTGCGCCACGGCGTCCTCGGCGGCGACCCGCCGACCGTCCTCAAGCAGGGCCCGTCCTACTTCCCCGCCGACCGGATCACCACCCGGCAGTTCTTCGCCACGTCCGCCGACGGCACCCAGGTCCCGTACTTCGTCGTCGGCGACCCGTCTGCCGGCCCCGGCCCGACGCTGATGAGCGGCTACGGCGGCTTCGAGGTGTCGCGGGTCCCCTCGTACAGCGCGATCATCGGCCGCGGCTGGCTCGCCCGCGGCGGCACCTACGTGGTGGCCAACATCCGCGGCGGCGGCGAGTACGGCCCGCAGTGGCACCGCTCCGCCCTGCGGGAGAAGCGTCCGCGCGCCTACGAGGACTTCTCCGCCGTCGCCGCCGACCTCGTCGAGCGCGGCATCACCACCCGCGCCCAGCTCGGCATCGAGGGCGGCTCCAACGGCGGCCTCCTCATGGGCGTCATGCTGACCCGCTACCCCGACCTCTTCGGCGCGATCGTGTGCGCGGTCCCGCTGCTGGACATGCGCCGCTACCACCTGCTGCTGGCGGGCGCCTCATGGATGGCCGAGTACGGCGACCCCGACGACGCGTCGGACTGGGAGTACCTGCGCCTGTTCTCGCCCTACCAGAACGTCCGCCAGGGCGTCCCCTACCCGCCGACCCTGATCACCACCTCCACCCGCGACGACCGCGTCCACCCCGGCCACGCCCGGAAGATGGTCGCCCGCCTCACCGACCACGCCCACGACGTCCACTACTACGAGAACATCGAGGGCGGCCACGGCGGCGCCGCCGACAACGCGCAGATGGCCTTCAAGTGGGCCCTAGCCTTCGAGTTCCTCTGGCGCACCCTGGCCCCGTAGTCCCGCTCCGCACCCGGACGGGGCCGCCTCACGGAGGCGACCCCGTCCGCGTCGGCCGGACTCACGCGCCCCGCAGCAGCCCGGCGAGCCGCTCGAGCTCCTGCGCGCTGACGTCGGCGTCCAGGTAGTTGCGGATCAGTCCGAAGTTCATGTCGTACCAGCTCTGCAGCTCCTCCGCGCTCGTTCCTCTCGCCAGGATCGTCGAGCGGACGGACCAGCAGGTCCGCAGCCGCTTGGCGAGCTCTTCACGGTCCCGGGCGATGGAGCTCGGCCTGATCGAGTCGTAGAGCCGGTCCGGGTCATGGACCGCCTGACGGGCCATGTCATCGCCCCAGAACTCGAGCGTCCACCCCGGCCACAGCTCCGCCCACCGCTGGCGCAGCCCACGCAACGGCTGCACGGTCCACAGCCCGGCCCGCCGCGCGGCCGGATCGAGATCGAGGCCGGCGGTCGGCATGTCCTCGGCGGACTCAGGAAGCTCGGGCCCGGCGCAGACCCACTCGACCAGGTCAGGCCCCATGAACCAACGCCGCCACGCCATGTCGGGGTTCAGTCCGTACAGGCGCACCCGGCCGTCGGCGCCCCGGACGGTGACGACGGCCGCGACCCGGTCGTCCGGCCCGAACTCGTTGCGCTCGGTCCGCTTCGGCTCGCGGTCGCGGTGCGCACCTGCCGGGTCGACCCCGACGTACACCATCAGGTCCGCGATGCCGTCGTAGGCCCACCGGATCTCCCAGCCGGGCCACGTCGCCGCGTACGCCTCCAGCATCGCCGCCCGATACACCACCTGGTTGTACACGGTGTTGAACAGCAGCAGGACCCGGCGGTCGACATCGACCAGGACACCGCCCTCGCAATAGATGTCGTCGAACCATTCCCGGCCCGCGGAGTCACCCAGGTTGTCCAGGAAGCGCAGGATCACCTCCGGGCCTGCCGCGAAGATGTAGTCGATCCCATGGCCCGCACCGCCGCCCTGCGAATACACGGTGTGCTCACCGTCGCGGACCAGGACGTAGTTGACGCAACTTCCCACCGCCGCACCGTAGCGTCCTGGCCGGTTGATGATCAACAGGGCCTGCGTGGGAGCCGACCGAGGGGGCCGCGGAACATTGACGGCTGACCTACTCTTTGGGCATGCCGGACCACCTTGACGGCCCATTGGCCGAGTTCGCTGCGCTGCGGCGGGAGGTCGACCGTCGCGCGGTCGCTCAGCAGCAGATCCTCGTCGTGCAGGTGCTGACATCCGGCGCCTTGTTCGTCATCGCGTTCTGGCATGCGTCGTGGGCGCCGTGGCTGCTGATGGTGCCGTTCAGCAGCTTTCTGCTGTGCCTCGCGTCCGTTGCGCAGGCCACGGCGATCGCCGCCATCGTCGGGTACATCCGTGACGTGCTGGAGCCCGCGGCCGAAGGGCTCGGGTGGGAGAGGTACCGGCAGCAGGTTCCGTACCCGTTCCCGTTTCCCCGGTGGTCGCACCCGAACCTGCTGCTGTTCGGCGGGGTGCCCGGTCTGGCACTGGTTCTGGGCCTGAAGCCGCTCGTCGACGAGGGGCCGGCACCCGGGAACCTCGCGGCGTGGCTCGTCGGGGCGCTGGTCGCGGCCTACGGCGCCTACCTGGCGGGGACCTCGATGACCGGGAGGTTCGTCCTACGCCCCGGCGCGCCGCGGGCGGAGCCGGCTCCGGCATCGCGGGCACAGCCGGAGACGTGAACGCGTCGGCGGGCAGGGCCGGGCCGGAAACTCGGTTCGGGTACACGATCACCGGGCCCGAGGCGCTGTCGCCCCGGCGGCAGGCGGAGATCGTCGGCGAGGTGATCGGCGAACCGGTGCGGCTGGCCGTGCGTACCGTCGCGGAGACCCGGAACGTGTTCGAGCGCCGCGGCTGGGGTGGGCCCCGGCTGGAGGCGCTGCTGGAGCTCAAACGGCAGTCGGGCGCGTGGGACCACACGGTGGCCGACACGGTGCCGCGGGTGGTCGGGCGGCCGGCGTTGACCCTGCGGGACTGGCTGGAAGAGCACGCGGAGCTGTTCAGTGGCGGCGGCGGTACCGCTCGTCCCTGACCAGCACGTCCATGTCGAGGTCGGCGAGGCCGAGCAGGAAAGCCTCGCCGTAACGGCGGACGTCGCGAAGGTGGGGCACGTCGGCGGTGGCGTCGGTGACGGCGTCGCCGAGCTGGAACAGGGCGCGCGGCGGGCCGAGCAGGAACAGCGTCGCCGCGTGCTCGGTCACCGCGAGGGCGCCGTCGTCGCCGGGCGAGGGGCGCGGCGCCGGGGAGCGGAGGGTCGCGGGCCGGCCGGGGGAGAGCGCCGCCCGAATCCCCTTCCACGCTGACGGGCGCAGGCCGGTGTCCGAGCGGGCGAGGACCAGGTCGAGCCCTTCAAGCGGCAGGTGCACGACGCTGTGCGGGCTGACCGCGGCGACCCGGCACCACGCGCCGAACAGGACGAGCGCGGCCCGGGACCCGGCGAGCCGCCCTTCGCCGTGCCGGGCGAGCGGGGAGCGGACCGTGAGCGCCACGGGCGAGCGGGGCCGCAGCACCCGGCAGGAAGGGGCGTGGTGGACGACGGCGCGCAGCCGTGCGGGGCCGTGGGTCACGAGGGCAGGTCGAGGCGGTACCGCTGCTCGACGCGCCCGTTGCGCGGATGCGGGGCGGGGTCGCCGAGGGGCTGCCAGCCGAGGCTCTCGTACAGCCGGACCGCCCGCGGGTTGTCGACGTAGACGTCCAGC
Organism: Dactylosporangium maewongense; assembly: GCF_039531485.1. NCBI lineage: Bacteria > Bacillati > Actinomycetota > Actinomycetes > Micromonosporales > Micromonosporaceae > Dactylosporangium > Dactylosporangium maewongense. The sequence goes on from NZ_BAAAQD010000049.1 coordinate 52,111, forward strand.
TCGGCGTCGGCGAACCCGGCTGCGGCGAGCAGGGGTGGCAGCGCCGTCATGAGGTGCCGGCCGACGCCCGCGCCCCAGCCGTCGGGGCGCACCCCGAGGTAGCGGACGGCGGCGGTCCGCTCGGTGTGGGGTGCGATGAGGGAGAAGCCGACGACGCGCTCGCCCAGGGCGACGACCAGCATCGTCCTGGGCGAGCTCGACAGCACCGTCCGCAACGGCACCCTCGCCAGCTCCAGCGGCGCGACCTCGGTGCCGTCGCGGGCGGCGGTGCCTTCGGCCCACACCTGCGCCGCGTCGTCGAGGTAGCGGCCCCGGCCGTCGAGCTCGATGCTCACCTGAGTCATCGGGCCAGTCTGCCGAGGCCGCCGTGCCACCGCGACCGGTTAGCGCTCAGACGCGGACGGGCTCCGGGTCCGGGGTGGCGGCGAGGTGCTCGCGGAGCTTCTCGCCCTCGATGTCGACGTTCGGCAGGATCTTCGACAGCCAGCCCGGCAGCCACCACGCGGACCGGCCGAGCAGCGACACGACCGCCGGGACGATGGTCATGCGCACCACGAACGCGTCGATGGCGACGCCGATCGCGAGGGCGAAGCCCATCGACTTGATGACGGGGTCGTCGAGCAGGATGAAGCCGGCGAAGACCGACGTCATGATGAGCGCCGCCGCGGTGACGACCCGGGCGCCGTGGCCCATGCCGCTGATCGTCGCCTCCTGCGGGCCGGCGCCGTGCACGTAGTCCTCCCGCATCCGGGACACGAGGAACACCTCGTAGTCCATGGCGAGGCCGAACAGGATGCCGATCAGCAGGATCGGCAGGAAGCTGACCAGCGGGCCGGGCGTGTCGAGGCCGACGAGCGAGGCCAGGTGCCCCTTCTGGAAGACCAGGACGGTGACGCCGAACGTGGCGCCGACGGTGAGCAGGAACCCGGCGGCGGCCTTCAGCGGCACGAGGACCGACCGGAACACGAGCATCAGCAGCAGCACGGACAGCCCGACGACCAGCGACAGGTAGCGCGGCATCGCGTCGGACAGCTTCTCCGACACGTCGATGCCGACGGCGGTCTGGCCGGTCAGGGCGATGTCGGCGCCCTGGACCTGCTTGACGCGGGCCCGGACGTCGTGGACGAGGGTCTCGGTCGCCTCGTCGGTGGGGCCGGTCTTCGGGATGACGGCGAGGAGCGCGGTCTTGCCGTCGCGGCTGAAGTTGGGCGGGGTCGCGGCGAGGAGGTTCGGGGTGCCCTGCAGGACGCCGAGCGCCTCCTGCGCCTTCGCCTTCGTGGTGTCGGCGGAGCCGGTCGACACGACCAGCGCGAGGCGGCCGTTGAACCCGGGGCCGAAGCCCTCCTCGATGAGGTCGGCGGCCTTGCGGGCGGGGGAGTCGGTGGGGCCGGCGCTGGCGCCGGGCAGCGCGATGCGCATGTCCGCCGACGGGATCGCCAGGGCGCCGAGCCCGAGGACGCCGATGATGAGCACGGGGATGCGGAAGCGGGTGATCGCCCGCGCCCACCGGAACCCGAGGGCGTCGGTGTGGTCGGCGAGGTCCGGCCCGGCCTTGCGCAGCCGCCGCGGCAGGATGCGGGTGCCGGCGAAGCCGAGCAGCGCCGGCTGCAGGGTGATGGCGACGAGCACCGCGACGGCGACGGTACCGGCCGCGGCCAGGCCCATGACGGTCAGGAACGGGATGTTGACCACGGCGAGGCCCGCGAGGGCGATGACGACGGTGGCGCCGGCGAACACGACCGCGGAGCCGGCGGTGCCGACCGCGCGCCCGGCGGCCTCCTCCGGCGCGATGCCCTCGACGAGGTGCTGCCGGTGCCGGGACGTGATGAACAGCGAGTAGTCGATGCCGACCGCCAGGCCCAGCATCAGGGCGAGGACCGGCGCGGTGCTGGTGAGCTGGATGGCGCCGCTGAGCGCGTACAGCCCGGCCATGCCGGCGCCGACGCCGATGAGCGCGTTGAGCATCGTCATGCCGGCCGCGACCAGCGCGCCGAACGTCACGACGAGCACGACGAGGGCAATGACGACGCCGATGCCCTCGGTGCCGCCGACCTCCGGCTCGCTGTTCATGACCTCGCCGCCGTGCTCGACCCGCAGCCCGGCCTGCTCCGCCGCGGCGCCGCTCGCCTCATAGGCGGTGCGCTGCTCGTCGGTGACCTTGTCGGCCCGCTCGGCGAACTGGACGGTGACCAGCGCGTAGTCGCCCTGCGGCGACACGGCGCCGGTCTGGAACGGGTCGAGTGCGCCGATGACGCCGGGCAGCTTCGACGCCTCGGCGACGAGCCCCTGCACCGCGTCCTTGGACGCCTGCAGGTTCTGCCCCTTCGGCGCGGCGATCACGATGGTGCCGGTCGCGCCGCTGGCCTCCGGGAACTGCGACTTCAGCGCGTCGATCGCCCGCTGCGACTCGGTGCCCGGCATGGTGAAGTCGCTCGAGGTGGCGCCGCGGAACGCGGCCGCCGCACCACCGAGCCCGCCGAGGATCACCACCCAGATGATCAGCACGAGCCAGCGGTGCCGGAACGATGCCCGCCCCAGCCGGTAGAGCACGGTTGCCATGTCGGTCGTCTTCCTGTCGGTTAGGTGAGGGGTTCCAGCACCCGCGCGGCGGTGGCGATGAGCGCCGCCCGCAGGGTCGCGTCGTCGTACTCGGTGCACGCGAAGACCACCGCCGGCAGCCCGGCGAGCACGAACTTCGCGGCGAGCAGCGCGGTGGGCGCGGCGGACCCGCCGGCGAGGGTGACGACGAGCTGTTCCGTCAGCTCGTGTACGGGTCGCAGCGCGGGCTGTTGCAGCAGGGCCGGCAGGTCGCCGTAGATGACCTGGATCTCTTTGCGGTATCGCATCGCGAGGTCGACGAAGCCCTCGATCGCGATCTCGCGGGCCAGGGCGGGCGCGGTTGTGGCGGCGACCCGGGCGTCCAGGTCGGCGAGCTCGGCGATGGCGGGCGCGCACAGCTCGGTGAGGATCGCGTCCTTGCCGTCGAAGTGGTACAGCAGCGTGGCCTTGGAGCAGCCGACCTCGGCCGCGATGTCCTGCAGTGACGTGCCCTTGTAGCCGGACTCGGCGAACTGGCGCGTGGCGGCGGCCAGGATCTCGTCGCGGGTCTTGCTGCGGGCCATGGGGGTCACCTCCGTCGGTCAGCATGCCTGACCGATCGGTCAGAACCTGACCGATCGGCCAGTTTTGTGCCTGACCTCACATCCCCATCGGCGGGGCGATCCCGGGCTACAGGGTTAGGCGCCGGCCGGTCGCGCCGTCCACGACCTCGCGGTCCCGCAGCGGCGTCTTCAGCGGCACCGGCACCGTCTGCGTGGTCATCGGGTCCTGGCCGCAGCTGCCTCGGCCGCGCAGGTACGCGGTCAGCCGGACCTGCCGGGAGTCCTCGGCGACGTCGATGCGGTCCAGTGCCTCGCAGCTGGAGAACGTCAGGCTCACCCGCAGGCCGTGCTCGTCGGGCACGGCACCACCGATCGGGGTCCGGGTCGTGGACGGGGCGCTCAGCACCCATGCCACCGCCACGACCGCGCCCGCGATCAGCACCAGTGTCACGATCCTTGTCCAGGCCCGCATGCTCGTTCCCCCGTTTCGCGGGACACGATAGTGGCAGACCCTGAACGGTCAGAGGCCCTGCCGGACGGCGGCCTCCACGGTTGCGGGGACGTGGCCGCCGTGCAGGTCGTCCAGGGCGAGCAGCGCCGCGCCCGCGACCGGCAGGGAGGACAGCACCGTCACCGTCGCGTGCGGCGACAGCGCGGCGAGCCGCGCCAGGATGTCGCCGTGCAGCTGCGGGTGGCGGGCGGTCAGCACGCCGCCGCCGAGCACGACGGTGTATGCGGTGTCCAGCAGCGACAGCCGGCCGGCGGCGACCTTCACCAGGGCCTCGATCTCCGCGGCGAGCCGCGTCACGACCCGGCCGGCGACCGCGTCGCCGTCGGCGGCCACGGTGAAGAGCACCTCGCTCAGCTCGTCCAGCCGCGCCGCCGGCAGGTCGCCCAGGTGCAGGGCGACGCTGACGTCCTCCGCGGTCGGCAGCCCGTACACGCTGGTGACCGCGCCGGTGAGCGCGGTGGCGGGTCCGCGGCCGTCCTCGCCGCGCACCGCGTGGTAGAGCGCCAGCGCGGCGAGGTGCTGCCCGCCGCCCCAGTCGCCGGACAGCTGCCCGAGCGCCGGGAAGCGCGACGTCCGCCCGTCGCGGCGGCGGCCCACGGCGTTGATCCCGGCACCGCAGACGACACCGACCGCGTCGGCGGCCGCGGTGCCGGCGCGCAGCAGGGCGAACAGGTCGTTGTCGACGGTGACCGCGTCGGCGAGCCCCAGGGCGGCGACGCCCTCGTTGAGCCGCTCGACCTCGATGGGCAGGTCGGCGCCGGCGAGGTACACCTGCAGCCGGCTGAGCCGCAGGTCCGCGGGCACGGCCGCGGCGGCCCGGGCCTGGCCGACCAGGTCGCCGAGCAGCTTCAGGCAGGCGGGCAGCCCGATGTTGTGCGGCGACGTGGTCGGGCCGGAGACGCGGGCGAGGATCCGGCCGTCGGAGTCGCCGAGGACGACGTCGGTCTTGGAGTTGCCGCCGTCGGCCGCGGCGAAGAGTTGTGCGGTCACGACAGCCACGCGAGGTGCCCGCGGTTCGCGGCGAGCAGGTCGTCGGTGAGCCTGGTGGCCTGCTGGTGCTGACCGACCAGGGGGTGGGCGAGCAGCGCCTGGTAGACGCGGTCCCGCCCGCCGTGCACCGCGGCGTCGACGGCGAGCTCCTCGTAGGCGCTGACCGCCGAGACCAGGCCGCGCAGGTGCGGGGCGAGCGACGGGGCCGGCAGCGGGGTGGCTCCGGCGGCGCCGACCCGGCAGGTGACCTCGATGACGGCGTCGTCGGGCAGGAACGGCATGGTGCCGCCGTTGCGGACGTTGACGGCGTGGATGCCGCCGTCGTCGTGCTGCAGGGAGGCGATGAGCCCGACGGCCGCCTCGGAGTAGAACGCGCCGCCGCGCTGCCCGAGCAGCTCCGGCTTCTGCGTCAGCGCCGGGTCGGCGTACATGCGCAACAGCTCCGACTCGATCTCGGCGACCTTCGCGCCGCGGGTCGGCTTGCCGCGCTCCTCGGCGACGACCTCGTCGTGGCAGTAGAAGTACCGCAGGTAGTACGACGGCACGTTGCCCAGGTTCTCCAGGACGGCCTCGGGGATCTGCACCTCCCGCGAGATGTCCTGCAGATGGGTCGCCAACAGTGACGGCAGCCGGTCGACGCCGTCCACGAAGGCCGCCCGCTCCCACGTGAGGTGGTTGAGCCCGACGTGGTCCAGGACCACCGCGGAGGGGTCGACGCCGAGCTGCGCGGCGAAGCGGCGCTGGAAGCCGATCGCCACGTTGCACAGCCCGGCGGCCTTGAACCCGTGGTCGAGCAGCGCCCGCGTCACGATCCCGACCGGGTTGGTGAAGTTGACGATCCACGCGCCCGGGTCGGCCCGCCGGGCGATGTCCAGGACGACCGGCACGGTGCGCAGCGCCTTCGCGAGGCCGCCGGCGCCGGTCGTCTCCTGCCCGACGCAGTCGCAGGCGAGCGGGAACGTCTCGTCGCTGATCCGGGCCGCCTGCCCGCCGACCCGCAGCTGGATGACCACGGTCGCCGCGCCGGCCAGGGCGTCGTCGACGTCGGACGTCCACCGCAGCGTCCCGGGGTGCCCGTGGGCGGCCATCAGCCGCCGGGCGAACGCGCCCACGACCTCGAGGCGCTCCGCGTGCGGGTCCAGCAGGACGATCTCCGAGGCGAACGGCGCCAGCCGCGCGAACCCGTCGATGAGCTCCGGGGTGTACGTGGAGCCACCCCCGACGACGGCGATTTTCAACCTTTGACTCCTGTCAGCGTGACACCCTGCACGAACGCGCGCTGGGCGAAGAAGAACAGCACCACGACCGGCACCATCGTGAGGATGGTCGCGGCGCTGACGAGGTTCCACTGCACATGATGCAGGGTCTTGAAGGACGCCAGGCCCAGTGACAGCGTCCAGTTGTGTTCGTTCTCGCTCGTGTAGAGCAGCGGGCCGTAGTAGTCGTTCCAGGCGTAGAAGAACTGGAAGAGCGCGGCGGCGGCGATCCCGGGCCGGGCCATCGGCAGCACGATCCGCAGCAGGGTCCGCCACTCGCCGCACCCGTCGACCCGGGCGGCGTCCAGGTAGTCGCCGGGGATGGTGAGCAGGAACTGCCGCAGCAGGAAGATGGAGAACGCGTCGCCGAGCAGCATCGGCAGCACCAGCGGCCACAGCGTGCCCGTCAGGTTCCAGTTGGCCCACATGAGGTACAGCGGCACGGTCGTCACCTGCGGCGGGATCATCATCATGCACACGATGACGACGAGGAACGCGCCCTGCCCCCGCCAGCGCAGCTTCGCCAGCGCGTACGCGGCCGGGACGCTGGCCAGCAGCATGAACGTGGTCGCGGCCACCGAGTAGATGACGGTGTTCAGCAGGTACCGCGGCATCGGCGTCCTGCTGAAGACGTCGGCGTAGTTCGCGAAGCGCCACTCCCGCGGCCAGTACGACGAGGTCAGCGCCTGCGAGTCGGTCATCAGCGAGGTCAGCAGCAGGAAGAGCACGGGCGCGACGAACATGATGCACAGCGCGATCGTGATGCTGTGCCTGGCCGTCCACAACAACCAGCGGTTCATGTCACCTTCAGGGATCGGCGCAGGATCAGCAGCGAGACGGCGAACGCGACGAGGAACAGCACGACGGCCATCGCGTTGGCGTAGCCGAGGGCGCCGTAGCGGAACCCGACGACGTACAGCCACAGCGGGTACGTGAACGTGGACCCCTCCGGGTAGCCGAACGTGGAGGAGATCCCGGCGCCGGTGGTGGCCTGCCCGCTGGCGGCGGACGCGGCGACGGCGGCCTGCGCGAAGTACTGCAGGGTGGTGATGACACCGATGACGGCGGTGAACACGACGACGGGGGAGATGTTGGGCAGTGTCACGTGCCGGAAGCGCTGCCACGCGTTCGCGCCGTCGATCTGCGCCGCCTCCAGTTGCGCCTGCGGCACGTCCAGCAGCGCCGCCAGGTACAGGACCATGACGTCGCCGACGCCCCACAGGCCGAGCAGCACCAGCGACGGCTTGGACCACTCGGGGGAGTTGAACCACAGCGGTCCGTCGATCCCGACGTGCGCCAGGGCGGTGTTGACCGGGCCGACGCCGGGTTTGAGCAGGTAGACGAACGCGAGGGTGGCCGCGACCGGCGGGGCGAGCGCCGGCAGGTAGAAGATGGTGCGCACGATCCCGGCGCCGCGCCTGACGGTGGTGAGCAGCATCGCGGTGGCGAGGCCGCCGAGCATCCGGGCGGGCACCAGGATCGCGCACAGCCACAGCGTGTTCTGCGCGGCGCGGGTCAGGAACGGGTCGTCGAACAGGTGCCGGTAGTTGCGCAGCCCGACCCATTCCGGCGTGCTGAGCAGGTCGAACTTCGTGAACGAGAAGTAGACGGCGCTCAGCAGCGGGTAGAGGAAGAAGACCACGATGCCGACCGTCGCCGGCGCCATGAACGAGGCGACGGTCAGCGCGTGGCGGAGCTTGTAGGGCACGGTCAGCCGCCGAGCTTCAGCAGCGAGTCGACCTGCTTGTCCACGTCGGACAGCCCCTTGCCGAGGTCGGCGGCGCCGCCGCTCTGCCAGGTGTCGCAGAAGGTCTGGAACGTCTCCTGGTAGGCGGGGCCGGCCGACGACGGCGGGGTGGTGCTGGTCTTCGGGTGGTTGAAGATGTCGACGAACGTCTTGAACTCCGCGTCCAGGTGCAGGTCCGGCGAGGCGAGCGCCTCCTTCGTGGACGGGATGTTCTTGAGGCTGTTGGCGAGCTTGACGATCGTCTTGGTGTCGGTGGTCAGGTACTTGATGAACTCCCACGCCGCCTCGGGGTTCTTCGCGGTGCGGGAGATGCCGATGACGTTGCCGGTGACGTAGCCGGCGCCGTAGCGGTCGGGGCTGGACGTCGGCATCGGCGCGACCCCGAACTGCAGGTCGGGCGCCTGGTCCTTGGCGAACGCGATGCGGTACTCGCCGTCGAAGTTCATCGCGACCTGGCCCTTCTGGAAGGCGTTCGCGTCGGAGTACTCGTCGCCGAGGGAGGCGCGGAAGGCCTCGAGCTTGTCGTAGCCGAACCAGTCGACGAGCTCCTTCTGCCACTTCAGCAGCGTCTGCCAGGCGGGGTCGCCGCCGATCGCGGAGCTGCCGTCGCCCTTGAGCCACTGCCCGCCGACCATCGGCCCGAGGTGCGACGGGGCGTTCTCGTAGAAGCCCCACAGCGGCAGGAACCCGGCGACCTGGATGGTGCCGTCGGCGGAGCGCTTGGTGAGCTTCTTCGCCGCGTCGGCGAACTCCTCGAGGGTCTTCGGCGGGCCGGCGATCCCGGCCTCGGTGAAGAGCTTCTTGTTGTAGTACAGGCCGTACGCGTCGGCGAGGACCGGCATGGCGCAGCGTTTGCCCTTGTACTGCGTGTACTCCTTGACGGTCTGCGGGAAGCCGTCGAGGGACACCTTGTCGCGGGCGATGTACTGGCCGAGGTCGAGCCAGGCGCCGCTGGAGCAGAACTGCCCGACGATGTCGGTGGAGTAGGACAGGCCGACGTCGGGGCCCTGCCCGCCGCCGATGGCCTGGGTCATCTTCGAGTCGTCCTGCCCGGACTTGACCACGACCTTGATCTTCGGGTGGGACGCCTGGAAGTCGGCGACGACGCCGTCGATGGCGGCGGCCTCGCGGTCGGTGAAGAAGTGCCAGAACTCCACGGTGCCGGAGACGTCGGCGCCGGGGTCGGCGATCGGTTTGTCCTTCGGGCCTGGGGTGCAGGCGGTGGCGAGCAGCGCCACGGCAGCGAGCAGAGAGACGATGCGACGCACGGGATTCCTCCTGGGGGTGGGCGTGCGGAAGCAGCCGGTCAACAAGGGCATTGACCAACGTCACTTGCGTGGGGGATGGTGTGTGAAGCGCGCGGACGCCGGTCGATGCCGCCAGATCGGCCGGCGTCCGCGGTTCGTGGGCCCGTTAGGTTCCGGGCGTACGCAGGCTCTCGATCAGCCTGCGGCGCACCGCGGACAGCGCGGCGTCCGCGGCGCCGAGCAGGGGAGCGTCGTCCTCGACGGTGCTCACGGCGATGTCGGTCGACAGCGGCGCCGCCCGCGACATCGCCTTCGCGACCGCCTCGCCGAGCGCTGGCCCGCCGGCCCGGCCGATCTCGCCGCCGAGCACCACGAGCTGCGGGTCGAGCACCGCGACGACGGCGGCGAGCCCGATCACGATCCGGCCGGCGAGCTCCCGCAGCAGCGCCGTGTCGGTGATCCGCAGCCCGCGCCCGGCGGCCAGCTCCCGGACGGCGTCGCCGCTGACCAGGTCGTGGAAGTCCCGGGCGCCGTCGGCGGCGACCGGCATGTAGCCGATCTCGCCGGCGCCGCCGCGGGCGCCGCGCAGCAGCGTGCCGCCGCCGAGGTCGATCGCCAGACCGAGACCGGTCTGGCCGAGCCACAGCAGCACGAACCCGTCGGCGTCCGGCAGGCCCCGCGCGGCGCCGTGGGCGCGTTCGGCGAGCGCGGCGAGGTTGACGTCGTTGTCGACCTCCACCGGTACGCCGGCCGCCGCGGCCAGGTCGTCGACGAGCCCGCGCCGGCTCCAGCCCGGGACGTCCACGTGGTGGATGACCCGGTCCCGCGGGTCGAACGCGCCGGCGACGGCCAGCTGCACGTGCGCCACCGGGTCGCGGGCGACGCCGGCCGCCGCGCACAGCGCGTCGACGGTGTCGGTGACCGCGGTGGCCGGGTCGGTGCGGGCGAAGTCGACCGGGACGGCCAGCCTGGCCCGCTGGGCGCCGCGCAGGTCGTGCAGCGACGCGGTCAGCGACGGTGCGTCGTCGCGCACCGACATGGCGACGGCGTAGGCGGCGTCGGGGTTGACCGCGTACACCTCCGCGTTGGGGCCGGGGCGGCCGGTCTCGTGTCCGGCGCCGACGACCAGGTCGGCGTCGGCGAGGCGGCGGATCGCCTCGGAGATCGTCGGCTTGGACAGGCCGGTCAGGGCGCGCAGCTCGGCCCGGGTGAGCTGCCCGTGGTCGAGGAGGTGGCCGAGCGCGGCCGCCTCGTTGAGCGCCTTGAGCAGCTTGGAGGAGCCCCCGAGCGGCATTTGCTGCCTCCTCCAACTAATAGGCAGATTGACTAACAGTCGCGGGGAAAACGTAAGCGCCGCCACGCCACCCTGTCAACGGGCGCTTCCCTGACCGGCTCGCCAGTCGGCGAGTACCGCCTCCACGTCCAGCGCGGGAAGGATCGTCGCCGGACCGTCCATCAGCCCGCGTCGGGCCTGCTCGATGCGCGTGTTGAGGTCCTCGACGACCGCGCGGACCCGCTCCTCGGTGCGCAGGGACGGTAGCCGCTCCGGCAGGTCCTCGATCTCACGCCGCAGCCGCAGCGTCGGCGGTACCCCGCCGGGCAGCCCTTCGCGTCTGGCGAGATCCTTGATCCACCAGTCCTCGTCGTAGAGCTCGCCGTGGTCCGGCAGTGGCTTCCCGGCACCCGGCAGGTTGTCGAACTGCCCCTGCTCCTGTGCCTCGCGGATCTGCCGGTCGATGTGTGACTCGTACCAACTCGACATGATCTCATTGTCCCGTGGAGGTACTGCAGCGCTACGGCTATCCCGCCCTCGCCCTGCTCGTGCTGCTGGAGGGGATCGGCATCCCCACGCCGGCGGTGAGCGTGGTCGTGGCGGCCGCGGTGCTCGCCGGGCACGGCTCGATGAGCCTGCCGCTGGTCGTCGTGATCACCTTCACCGCCGCGGTCGCCGGCGACAACCTCGGCTTCTGGCTCGGCCGCCGGGCCGGCCGCCCGGTGATCCTGCGGTGGGGCCGGCGGGTCGGGCTGACCGAGCGGCGGCTGACCCGCGCCGAGGACTTCTTCGCCCGTCGCGGCCGCAACATCGTGGTCGTCGCCCGGTTCATCGACGGCCTGCGTCAGACCAACGGCCTCATCGCCGGCGCGATCGTGCTGCCCTGGCGCCAGTACGCCATCCGCGACGCGATCGGCGGCGCGCTGTGGACCGCGCTGTGGGTCTCGGTCGGCGCCTTCGCCGGCGGCAACCTCGACCGCGTCCGCGCCTTCCTGCACCGCTACGAGACCACCGCCCTCATCGTCGGCGCGGTGCTCCTGGTGTCGTTGCCGCTGCTGTACCTGTGGCGCCGCCGACGCCGTGCCACCCACGACTGAGTCCCGGGTCTGCCCCTGCTCAGGGACGCGCGTCGAACTGGGCGCGGGCCTCGAAGACGCGGTCCATGTGCGTCTCCGCCCAGTCCTTGATCGAGACCATGACCGGGAACAGCTCGTGGCCGAGCGGCGTGAGCTCGTAGTCGACGCGGGGCGGGATCGAGGGGGTGACCGTGCGGGTGACCAGCCCGTCGCGCTCCAGGGTCCGCAGGGTCTGGGTGAGCATCTTCTGGCTGACGCCGGCGATGCGGTGGGCGAGCTCGCCGTGCCGCTGCGGGCCGCCGGCGAGCGCCGGGATCACCAGCGCGACCCACTTGTCGGTGAGTCTGCTCAGCAGCTCCCGGGTCGGGCAGCCCGCCAGGAACGCGTCGTAGTCACGTCTGGCCTGTTCGCGGCGTTGGGCCGCGTTCGTCGTCGCCATGGTGTCCTCCTCCGGTGCCTCAGGCACTTCACGGTACCTACTTACCGATGGTGCCTGCCGGTCCATACGGTCGTGGTGATCACTTCACGCACTTCTTGGAGGAGACGGCGATGCGCGCTGTCAGCTATGCAGAGTTCGGCGGACCGGAGGTCCTGCACGTCGCCGAGGTGCCGGTGCCCGAGCCCGGGCCGGGACAGGTCCGGGTGCGGGTCGCCGCGTCGGTGCTGCACCCGGTCGACCTGATGATCCGCTCCGGCCGGTTCCCGGCCCCGCTGCCGACCGGACTGCCGTACACGCCCGGCTGGGACGTCGCCGGCACCGTCGACGCGCTCGGCCCATCCGTCTCGCAGCCCGCCGTCGACGCGCTCGGCCCGTCCGTCTCGCGGCTCGCCGTCGGTGCCGAGGTCATCGGCTTCTCGCCGTGGCTGCGGACGACGGCCGGTGCCCACGCGGAGTACGTCGTGCTCGACGCCGCCTGGTTGGCTCCGGCACCTGCCGGCGTCCCCGCCACCGAGGCGGCGACCCTGCCGACCAACGGTCTCGCCGCGGCCCAGGCCCTCGACCTGCTCGCGCTCCCGGCGGGCTCGACCGTGCTCGTCACCGGCGCCGCCGGTCAGGTCGGCGGGTTCGTCCTGGCGCTGGCCCGCGCGACCGGCCTGCACGCCACCGGACTCGCCGGCGCCGGCGACCGCGAGTTCGTCGAGTCCCTCGGCGCGACGTTCGTGCCGCGCTCGGAGGACCCGGCGGGCCCGTTCGACGCGGTCGTCGATCTCGCGGTGGTCGGCTCCTCGCTGCTGGACCTCGTCCGCGACGGCGGCGGCTACGTGGCCGCGTCGCCCCCGCTGCGCCCGGAGCCGGTGCGGGGCATCCGGACCTTCGCGCTGGAGGTCCAGCCGGACGGCACCCGGCTCGGCGAGCTGGCGGCGCTCGTCGCCGCCGGCGACATCCCGCTGCGGGTCGCCGGCGTGTACCGCTTCGCCGACGCGGCGGCCGCCCACGACCGGCTGGCCCAGGGCGGCGTCCGTGGCGGTGTCGTGATCGTCCCCTGACCCGGGCCGCGTTCAGCAGGAGTCGGCGGCCTTGTCGCGGAACGCTTTCAGGGTGATGACCAGCGCGTCGCCCCGGCGGCCGGGATAGCCCCAGACCTCGCCGTCCTTGAGCTTGTCCAGGTCCGCGAGGGTGAAGAAGACCGGCCTGGGCTGCGGCGCGCCGGTCCATGTCCCGAGGACGTAGCGGCCCGTGGCGGTGAGCGCGAGCGGGCGGGGCGGGTCGAACTCATCGCGCCAGCCGTCCGGGGTGGTGCCCATGGGGATGGCCCACAGGTTGCCGATGCCGGTGCTGTTCTGGATCGACCAGAGGTCGCCCATCGAGACCCAGTCGGATCCACTGGATGCCGGCGAGGAGGGCGGTGTGGCGGTGCCGCTCGATGTCGCGGCGGCGCTCGGTGTGGCTGCGACGCTCGGCGTCGGTGGCGGCCAGGGGTTGAGGTAGAGGGTGGCGCTGTGGGCCGTGTGCCTGTCGCCGCACAGGTACAGGTGGGCGACCGGGCGGCCGTCGGTGTCGCGGCCGACGGCGAGGAGCGGCTCATCCGCGGGGCTGCACGCGGCGAGCGAGCCGGCGACGAGCGCGGCGGTGATCGTGGCGGCGGCGGTACGGGCGACCATACGTGCTGCCTTGCGGGCGGCGGGCATGGTGCCCAGTGTGGCGGAGATCGGCAAGTGTCGCTGACGCCAAGGCGCCACGCCGGGAGCGACTACATTACGTAACCTTGCGGGTGCATTGCGTGACTGTTTTTCGCGAAATATCCGTCCAGGACTCGCATTTCCGGTTAAGTGGGGGTCGCGACGGACGTTCACCGTCGATCACTCGTCGAAAGGTCGTCATCATGAATCGCTGGCTCATCCGGTCGGTGCAGATCGCCGCGCTGTCCTTGGGTGGCCTCGCGCTCACCGGCACCGCCGCACACGCCGACTGGGACAGCGGCCCCAACGTCGGTATCTTCAACGGCAACCAGTCCTCGACCACGGTCCAGGTTCCGGTGAACATCTGCGGCAACGCAGTGGCGATCGTCGGCTTCGCGAACGCCAACTGCGACGGCGGCGCCTACGCCGTCAACGGCAGCGGCGGCAGCTACAGCGGCGCCGGCAGCTCGAACGGCTACCACAGCCACAACGGCAACGGCAATGCCAACGCGAACGCCAACAGCCACAAGAAGAAGCACAAGCGGCACTCCGCGAACAGCAACTCGTACCACAACAGCTCGTACGGCAACGGCAACTCGAACAGTGGTAACGGTGGTGGCGGCGGGGCGTACGCCTACAACAGCAACGGCGACTGGACCACGGGCTACAACGCCGGGTTCTTCAACGGCAACCAGTCCTCGACCACCGTCCAGATGCCGATCAACGTGTCGTGCAACTCGGTCGCCGTGATCGGGTTCGCTTCCAGCTGCTGAGCCGCAGAGGCGCCGCCTGCCTCGGATCGTAGAGCGTTGGCCGATGGCCGCGGTGGATCAGCCCTCCCCGCGGTACACCGGCCAACGCTGCTTTCGTCAGTCGATCGGCACCGCGGTGCCGGTGACCGCGACGCCACTGCCGGGGTCGGCGGCCACCTCGACGGTGACCAGGCTCGGCCGGCCCATGTCGTCGCCCTGGTGCACCCGCAGCGTCGCCGGCACCTCGACCAGGCCCAGCTCGCGCAGGTAGCCACCGAGCGCGGCCGCCGCGGCGCCGGTCGCCGGGTCCTCGTACACGCCGCCGGGCGGGAACGGGTTGCGGGCGTGGAACACCGTCGCCGACTCCTGCCACACCAGGTCGACCGTGGTCCAGTCGTGCCGCGCCATCAGCGCGGTGAGCGCGGGCACGTCGTAGTCGAGGTCGGCGAGCCGCTGCCGGGTGCCGGCCGCGACGATCGGGTGGCTGGCTCCCGCGTACGCCACCCGCACCGGCAGCGCCGGGTCGAGGTCGGCGGCGTCCCAGCGCAGCGCGGCCAGCAGCTCCCGCACCGTCGCGTCGGCCATCGGTGTGGTGTGCGGCGGCACGCTGCGCAGCGTCGCGGTCAGCCCGTCCACGCCGACCCGCGTCTCCACCTCGATCGCGCCGACCCGGGACTCGAAGCGCAGCGGCCCGAGCCCGAAGCGTTCCGCGTACGCCGCGGCGGTCGCGATCGTCGCGTGCCCGCAGAACGGCACCTCTGCCAGCGGGCTGAAGTAACGCACCCGGACGCGCCCGTCCTCGTGGAACAGGAACGCGGTCTCGGAGTATCCGACGTCGGCGGCGATGGCCTGCATCGCGGCGTCGTCGAGTCCGGCGGCGTCGAGCACCACCCCGGCCGGGTTGCCGCCCTTGGGGTCCGTGGTGAACGCGCTGTACCGAAGGATTTCCATGCACCCGACGCTAGGCCGGTACAAGAGCGGCGGCGCGGTCCAATCGGCGCCGGGTGGTTGTAAGCACCGCCACTGTGCCGCCGTCGTGTCTTGGACAGACACCGGCGCCGGTCAGCTGCGGGGCTGACCGGCGCCGGGTGGTGCTCAGCAGGCGCCTGGTTGGTGTCTGGCCGGCGCAAGGTTGGTGCTCAGTCGGTGCTCAGGTGCTGCTCAGTTGGTGCTTAGTTGGAGGCGACGCCCAGCTGGCCGCCACCGTCGGTGTGCAGCTCCGTGGCGGAGGCGAACGACGAGTCCAGGCGGGCCTGCAGGGCCTCGAGCTCGTGGAACTCGCTGGAGGACGCCGACTCGGAGCCCTCGGCGGCGAAGACGTGGTCCGTCTCGGCGGCGGAGTGGTCGTAGGAGGTGAAGTCCGACTCCTGGTACGTCGCGCCGCTCGCGTCGGTGTACGACACCTGGTGGCCCTGGTCGAAGCTGGTGGACTCGGCGGACGCGTGGTCCTGCTCGAAGACGCCGAACTGCGAGTCGTAGTTGCTCTCGTTCGCGTCGACCTGGTGCAGCTGGTTCAGCGACTCGTGGTCCTGACCAGCCTCGACGTGGCCGTAGTCGGCGCCGGTGTCGAAGTCGCTCATGGGAGATCCCCCTCAATTGCTAACGCTTGGTGACGACATCGACGGTACGGCCTGTCCCGCCGCCTGGAATCCCCCGAACGTGCCACCGTGGCAAGCTGGTTGAACCGTCCGGTATGTGCTGGAGCGCCGCGAAAGCGGCCTCGGCGTTCGTCAGGGCGGCCCGGGACGCGGGCAGCAGCGGCAACCGGACGTCCGGGGTGGGGATCCGGCCGGCGGCGTGCAGCACCGCCTTGATCACGGCCGGGTTCGGCTCCGCGAACAGCGCCGCCGACAGCGCGGCGAGGGCGGACCCGAGCCGCCTGGCGGTGGCGACGTCCCCCTCCCGCCAGGCTCGCGCGAGGGCCACGAACCGGTCCGTCGCCACGTGCGCGGACGCGAGGATCCCGCCGGCGGCGCCGATGGCGAGCAGTGGGCCGATGACCGTGTCGTCGCCGCCGAGCACCGCGAACCCGGCCGGCAGCGCGCCGAGCAGCGTCACCGTGTCGCCGCTGACCGGGCCGTCGGACAGCTTCATGCCGGCCACTCCCGGGATCGCCGCGACCGCGAGCAGGGTGTCGACGTCCAGGGGCTGTCCCGTCCGGTACGGCACGTGGTACACCACGACCGGCAGCGGCGACGCGGCGGCGACGGCCCGCAGATGGGCGAGCACACCGGCCGCGCCCGGACGGGTGTACGGCGGCACGACCACCATCGCGGCGTCCCCGCGCACGTGCCGGACCGCCTCCACGGTCGCCGCCGTCGAGCTGTCACCGACTCCGACGAGCAGCGGCGCGCCGTACACCGCGGCAGCCTCCCGGCAGGTGGCCACGACCGCGGCCCGCTCGGCCCCGGTCAGCGTCGCCGGCTCCCCGGTGGTGCCCAGCGCGACCAGCCCCGCGGCCCCCTCGTCGAGCACCCGCCGGGCCAGCCCGTCGAGCGCGGCGAGGTCCACCGACCCGTCAGCGGCGAACGGCGTCACGAGCGGCACGAAGATCCCTTCAAGCTCCATGTACTCAGCGTCGCCGCCACCCGAGCGGAAGGTCCAGTTCACATTCGTGGCGCCGAGCATAAGCTGAACTGATGCTCGACGTGCGCAAGCTGCGCCTCCTGCGCGACCTCGCGGACCGCGGCACCATCGCCGCAGTCGCCGCCGCCCACAACTACACGCCGTCCGCGGTGTCGCAGCAGCTCGCCGCGCTGGAGCGGGAGGCCGGCACGGCGCTGCTGGCCCGCACCGGCCGCGGCGTCACCCTCACCGCCGCCGGCACGGTCCTCGCGGCCCACGCCGAGGAGGTCCTCGCCGCCCTCGAGCGCGCCACCGCCGCACTCGCCGCGACCCGCACCGCCCTGTCGGGCCCGCTGCGGATCGGGGCGTTCCCGACCGCGATGCGGACGCTGCTGCCGGCGGCGCTGGTCGCCCTGGCGGGGGAGCACCCGGCGCTCGACCTCACCGTCGACGAGCTGGACCCGGCGCTCGTCCCGCCCCGGCTGCGCGACGGCACCCTGGACGTCGCGCTGGTGCACGACTACGACCTCGTGCCGATCGCCCCCGACCCGGCGCTGGACACGGCCCCGCTGCTGGACGAGACGATGTACCTCGCGGCGACCCGCCCCCTAGATCTCGCGCAGTGCCGCGAAGAGCCGTGGATTCTCGCCGGGCCGGGCACGCTGTGCCACACGATGACACTCCGGGCGTGCGAGGCCGCCGGCTTCCTGCCCCGCGCCCGCCACCACGCCGACGACTTCGTGACCGTCCTGACCCTCGTCGCCGCCGGCCAGGGCGTCGCCGTCGTCCCCGAGCTGGCCCTGCGCCCCCCAGCACCCCCACCCGGCGTCGTGCTGACCCCGCTCGCAACGAGACGCCGGACGAGATTCGCCTACCGTTCGGGCGCCGGCTCACACCCGTCGATCGCCGAATTCATCGCCACCGTCCGCTCGGTCGCCGCCACCGGATTGCCAGCCCCAACAATCCGATAATCCACCAGGCATGCGCGCGACCATCGTTGCGTCCCGCGCCGATCGCCGTGCCAGTCCCGGCGTGGCCCCTGGCCGAGCACCGCGCCCACTGCGGTTCTCCGGCCACTGTGGTCTTCTCGCCCGCACCGTCCTGTCGGTCCCTGGAACCGGATTGTCGGGTGCGGCAATTCGATAATCCGCCGGACGGGCGTTCGGCCATCTTCGCGCCCCCGTCGACCACCATGCCAGTTCCGGCGCGCCCCGCCGGGCCGAGCACTGCGCCCACTGCGACTCTTTGGGCCGCTGCGGTCTTCCCACCCCGTCATGCCGGTCGCTGCAACCGGATTGCCAGTTGCGGAAATCCGGTATTCCGGCCATCCGTTGGGCGGGCATCGGGCATCCGTTGGGCGGGTGTCCGGGCATCTTCGCGCCCCCGTCGACCACCATGCCAGTTCCGGCGCGGCCCCCGGGTCGAGCACTGCGCCCACTGTGACTCTTTGGGCCGCTGCGGTCTTCTCGCCCCGTCGTGCCGGTCGCTGCGATCGGATTGCCAGTTGCGGAAATCCGATATTCCGGCCATCCGTTGGGCGGGTATCCGGGCATCTACGCGGACCCGTTGATTGCCGTGTTGTTCCCGGCGCGGCGTCGGTCGACTGCCGCCTCCACTGTGGCCCGCTTGGTCGTGCCGTCCTGCTGGTCGTGCCGTCCTGCTGGTCGTGCCGTCCTGCTGGTCACGCCGTCCTGCTGGTCGCGGCGACCGGATTGTTGGGTGCGGCAATTCGGCAATTGGGTGGGCGTCTTCGCGGTCCCGTCATCGCTGGCTTGGTGTCGGTGCGGCCACTCGATCGCCGTCTCGGGGTCATGTCCACGGGAGTGGTGTACGAATCGCCCACCTTTGAGGTGGTTGAGGAGATGGAGACGGTCACCGCTTGATCCTTCGAACTGACGAAAGTACCGAAGGAGAGATCAAGCGATGACCGCA
>NZ_BAAAQD010000050.1:0-69530 GCF_039531485.1 Dactylosporangium maewongense
TCTGCGAGCGCAGGCCCTCACTGATCGACAGGCCGGCCGCGTCGTCCGCGGCCCGGTTGATCCGGTAACCGGACGACAGACGCTCCAGCGACTTGCTCATCTGGCTGTCGGTCGTCGACAGGTTCCGGTAGGCGTTCTGCGCGGCGATGTTGTTGTTGATACGAAGACCCATGGTGATTCCTCCTTGATCCGGGTCGTACTGCCCGGGCCGTCCGTGGCCCGCACGGCTCTGACATCGGCGCCACCCGGATGGGCATGAGGCTTCGCCCGGACGTTTTTTTCGTCGCCGCGGCCCACGGATGGCAAGGTCATGCGCATGGGCATGTACGGGTACGTCGACGGGGTCCCCTTCTGGAAGCCGGGCACCAGCACGGCGCAGCTGTTCGCGGCGCAGGTGCGCGTCATGGAGCACCGGATCCAGCGCTCCAGCGGCATCCTCGGGCCCGAGAGCGACGAGCTGCACTTCGACCCGTTGAAGCTGCGGGAGTTCTTCGTGTTCCTGCTCAACGACTGGAACCGGCAGCACTCGCCGGCGGTCCGGGCGATGTCGCTCGGCACGCTGCAGGTCCTCGCGTCGCTCGACCAGCACCTCAACGGCCCGCTGCGGGAGCTCGGCGGCAACCCGGAGATCCGCGACGGCATGCACGTCGCGCTGCCGCCGAGCGGCCTCGAACCGGTCGCGTGGGGACCACCGACCGCGCGGGAGCTGCCGCCGTCGGTCCGCTTCGAGCTCGCGGCGATCGTGTTGGATCTTGTGCGGGGCTGGTACCAGACGATCGACGCCCGCACGGACGGCCTCGGTTGGCAGGGCGACCGGCTGCGGGAGATCGTCGACGGCTACCCGGTGCCCCTGCTGCTGCCGCCGCAGCGGATCCCACCGGACCTGATCAGCACCGATGAGGGGTACCGCCGGGTCAGCGTCATGTCGCTGTGGGACACGGTGTACGGGGTGTCACGGCTGCGCCTGCAGGTGGTGCACGACGGGCTGGGCCACCGGATCACCTGGCTCGGCTTCGGAGATCCACCCCCGAGCGTGGCATGAGGTGTTTGAATGTGTCAATGCTTGACGTAACCTGATTGTTTTTGTTGGTATGGGTGCACTTCGATGCTAAGGAGTGCACCCGTGAGAAGACTCGCCTGGATCGCGGCCGCCACCGCGATCGCGGTCGCCGTGGCCACCCCCGCGGCCGCCGCCCCGCCACCGCCCGAAGGACCCAGCTGGCACCCCGGCATCCCGCCCATCGCCACCCCGTGGACCGCGCAGGTCGGGCCCACCAACGCCCTGCCGGAGTACCCGCGGCCGCAGCTCACCCGCAACCGCTGGCAGAACCTCAACGGCGTGTGGGAGTTCGCCCGGGCCACCGTCGACCAGGCCGTGCCGGCCGGGCAGAGCCTCGGCGAGCGGGTGCTGGTGCCGTACCCGATCGAGTCGGCGCTGTCCGGGATCCAGCGGCACGAGGACCGGATGTGGTACCGGCGGACCTTCACCGTCCCGGCCGCCTGGGCGGGCCAGCGGCTGGTCCTGCACTTCGGCGCGGTCGACTACGACGCGAAGGTGTACGTCAACGGCACCCAGGTGGGCACGCACCGCGGCGGGTACGACGGCTTCGACCTCGACGTGACCGACGCGCTGGTCGGGACCGGCCCCCAGGAGCTGATCGTCTGGGCGGAGGACCTCACCGACGCGACCGGCCAGCCGATCGGCAAGCAGCGCCGGGTCAGCGACCGCGGCATCTTCTACCAGGGCAGCTCCGGCATCTGGCGGACGGTGTGGATGGAGCCCGTCCCGGCCGCGTCCATCACCTCCCTCTCGATGACGCCCTCCCTGGCGACCCAGAGCCTGGGCCTGACCGTGAACGGCACGCCCGGCCAACAGTTCGAGGCGGTCGCCCGCAACGGCAACAAGGTCGTCGGCCGGGTCACCGGCACCGTCGGCACGCCGGTCGCGGTGCCCGTGCCGAACCCGAAGCTCTGGTCGCCGGACAACCCGTTCCTGTACGACCTGCAGGTCCGGCTGACCTCCGGCGACACCGTCGGCTCCTACTTCGGCATGCGACAGATCGGCACGCTGCGCGGCGCCGACGGCAAGCTGCGGATCGCGCTCAACGGCAAGATCCTGTTCAACCTCGCCAACCTCGACCAGGGCTTCTGGCCCGACGGGCTCAACACCGCGCCCACCGATGCGGCGCTGAAGTTCGACCTCCAGCAGGACAAGGCGATGGGCTTCAACGCCGTGCGCAAGCACATCAAGGTCGAGCCCGACCGCTGGTACTACTGGGCCGACAAGCTCGGCCTGATGGTGTGGCAGGACATGCCGGCGGCCAACACCGGCCCCATCCCGGTGGAGTGGCGCGACCAGTTCGAGGCCGAGCTGCACGAGATGGTCCGCGAGCACCAGAGCTGGACGTCGATCGTGGCGTGGGTGCCCTTCAACGAGGGCTGGGGCGAGTGGGACCGCACCGCGACCGGCCGCATCGCCGACGACGTCAAGGCCCAGGACCCCTCGCGCCTCGTCAACGCGCACAGCGGCGTCAACTGCTGCAACTCCAAGGGCGACTCCGGCCGCGGTGACGTCATCGACTTCCACCAGTACCTCGGCCCGGCCTCCCCCGCGCCGAGCGGCGACCGCGTCTCGATCGACGGCGAGCACGGCGGCTTCGGCCTGAAGACGTCCAACCACATGTGGTTCGGCGACGGCGGCGCGTACGAGATGACGCCCGACAAGGCGACGCTCACCGCGAAGTACGTCGAGAACCAGAAGGCCGTCATCGCGTCGGCGAAGTCCTGCGGGATCAGCGCCTCGGTGTACACCCAGATCACCGACGTCGAGGGCGAGCTCAACGGCTTCTGGACCTACGACCGGCAGGTCGCGAAGATGGACCTCAAGCAGGTCAAGCAGATCAACCAGCAGATCATCGCCGCCGCCGACGGCTCACCGGGCAACGTGCCGCAGCCACCGCCGGGCACGCCGGGCCTGACCGGCATCGCCTACTACCCCCTCGACGGCTCTTTTGCGGATGAGGCCGGCTCCCACGACGCCACCGTGGTCGGCGGGGCGGCGTTCGTCGCGGGGCACACCGGCGACGGCGTCTCCTTCGACAACGGCTACCTCGACACCGGCGCCCCGCTGATCGACACCGCGACCGACTACACCGCCGCCGCATGGGTCAAGCTCGACCGCGTCGACGGCGCCTTCCAGACCGTCGTCAGTCAGGACGGCCCGACGAACAGCGACTTCTTCCTGCAGTACTCCGGCGCCGACCAGCGCTTCGCGATGAGCTTCGTCGGCGTCCGCGCCCTGGCCCCCACCAGGCCGAACCCGGGCCAGTGGTACCACCTCGCCGGCGTCCGCGACACCGTGAAGGGCGAGCTCCGCCTGTACGTCGACGGCCAGCTCGCCGGCACCGCCGGCGCCTGCCTCCCGCAGGCCGCCCCCACCGGCAACACCGTCATCGGCCGCGGCAAGTTCGGCGGGAACCCCGTCGACTTCCTCGACGGCACCGTCGACCAGGTCCACCTGTACGACCGTGCCCTGACCCCCGCCGAGATCCAGCAACTGTTCACCTCCGGCAACTGACACCGGTGCCGGGAGCGGGCCTTCCCGCTCCCGGCGTTTGTTCCAGCGTGCTCAGATGTGTGCCGGGACGGCGCATCGGCCCTGCGTGCGGCGTGGTTCGGTTAGCGTGGACGGGTGGGCTGGTGGCTGCTGCACGTCGACCTTGATCAGTTCATCGCGGCGGTGGAGATCCTTCGGCGGCCATCGCTGAAGGGGCTGCCCGTCGTCGTCGGCGGCGACGGGAATCCGGAGCGGCCGCGGCAGGTGGTGGCGACCGCGTCGTACGAGGCGCGCGCCCTCGGCGTCCGGTCCGGCATGCCGTTGAAGGCGGCGGCGAAGCGGTGCCCGTCGGCCGTGTTCCTGCCGTCCGACGTCGAGGCGTACCAGGCCGCATCGGTGCAGGTCATGGCGACCTTGGCGCGCTTTCCGGTGCTGCTGCAGGTGTACGGCTGGGACGAGGCCTTCCTCGGCGCCGACACCGACGAGCCGATGGTGCTCGCGGCCGACGTACGGCAGGCGGTGCTGGACGAGACCGGGCTGAGCTGCGCGGTCGGCGTCGGCGACAACAAGCTCACCGCCAAGCACGCGGCGCGGTTCGCCAAGCCCGGCGGCCTTTTCCAGCTCACAGGTTCGACGTGGCCCGACGTCATGGGTGGCCTCCCGGCGGCCGACCTGTGGGGCGTCGGCCCGAAGACCACGAAGCGGCTCACCACCATCGGCGTGCACACCGTCGCCGACCTGGCCGCCTGCGACGCCGCCCTGCTCATCGAGCACTTCGGGCAGCGCAGCGGCACGTGGCTCGCGGCGACGGCCGTCGGCACCGGCGACACCACCATCGACACGGAGCCCTGGATCGCCCGGTCCCGCAGCCGCGAGACGACGTTCCTCACGGACGTCACCGACCCGGACGAACTCGCCGGCCACGTCTCCGCGCTCGCGACTGCACTGGGCGCCTCGGTCGTCGCCGACGGTCGGCAGGTCACGCACGTGGCGGTGAAGGTCCGCTTCTCGTCCTTCTACACCCCCACCAAGGTCATGAAGCTGCGCGGCGGCCCGACCACCGACCTCGACGTGATCGCCGGGACCGCGCGGACCGTGCTGGCCAAGTTCTCCCTGCACCGCCCGGTGCGCCTGCTCGGCGTGCGCCTGGACCTGGAGCTGCCGGCTTAGAGGTCGCGGTAGTAGAAGTACATCGGCTCATCCGCCCCCGGCTCGACGTTGACGAACCCGTGCGCCTCGTAGAACCGCCGCGCGTCCGTGTCCGCCCCATCCACATGGATCTCCAACGCCTCCGCCCCACGCCCCTTCGCCACCTCACCCGCGGCGCCCAGCATCGCGCGCCCGACCCCCTGGCCGCGCAGCCCCGGCCCGACGTACAGCTCATCGAGCACGACGGCAGGCCCCTCGGACCAGACATTGACCCGGAACGACAGCACGGCAACCCCGGCGGCCGGCTCCCCGGCCAGCAACACCACCAGCTCATCCCCCACCAGCAACCGCTCAAGCCGCCCGGCAAGCACCTCAACCCCGGGCGTAGGCGTGTCGAACTCCCGGTTGAACGCATCCAGCAACCCCGCAACAACCCCAGCATCCGCCGCCGCAGCCCGCCGCACCTCCCACGTCCCCACCCCACTCATCCTGCCGCCGCCCCCCACTCCCACAACACATTTCGACGGCAACGCCTCCGGTCCGGCAACAACTGCTACCAGCCCGTCTCGCCAGGCACTTGCCGCGGGTAAACGCCTACTGCCCGGACCGGTTCGCCGGCAATCGCCCCGTGCCGGCAACAACCGCGCCCAGCCGGTGGCTCCCGGTCCGGCAACAACTGCGACCAACCAGTGGCCCCCGGTCCGGCAACAACTGCTGCCGGACCGGTTCGCCGCAGGACGGGTCAGGCGGCGACGGTGCAGACCGTGCCGTTGAGGCGGAAGGCGGACGGGAGAACGTTGGGCCCGTTGTACGCACCGACGAACCCGGTGCTGGTGGCCCCACCGCCGGCGGCGAGGGCGCCGTTCGTGTCGATGTTGGTGACCTTCACGTCGCGGCCGGTCTGGGTCCAGTTGCCGTTCCAGCTGCCGCTGACGCTCTGCCAGGCGGTGGGCCAGGTGAAGGTCAGCGTCCACCCGTTGATCGGGCTCGGCCCGGTGTTGGTGATGTCGATGTTGCCGACGTAGCCGTTGCCCCAGTCGTTGACGTCGGTGAAGCGGACGGTGCAGGCGCTCGTCGCCGGGCTCGTCGTCGTGAACGTCAGCGGCGGCGACGACCAGGAGACCTTGCCCGCGGTGTCGCGGGTGACCACGTTGACGGTGTACCGCGCGCCGGGGTTCAGGTTGTACACCGGCAGCGACGTGCCGGACGTCTCGCCGAGCTGCTCGCTGATGGCGCCGTTCTGGCGGTACACCTCGTACTTGGCGATCGGGCTGCTGCCCGCGGGCGCCGCCGGCCACGCGATGGTCGCGGTGTTCGCGCCGATGGCGGTCGTCGTGGGCTGGCCGGGTGCCTTCGGCGCGCCGGTCGTGGACGACGACGGGTGGAGCACGAGCAGCGTCAGCGAATACGGCGCGATCGTCTGCGCCGCCGCCGTGCCCGCCGTCGCGGTCGACGGGGCGCTGTCACCGTTGCGGAACGTCGTGACCGCCGGCGCGCCCGATGCGGCGGACCAGCCGGAGTACTTGAGGCTGACGGACCGCGCGTTGTCGGGGTCCTTGTTGATGAGCAGGACGGCGAGGTCCCCGTTGGGGCGGCGGGCGGCGTGGGCGGCCACGAGCGGGTCCCCGGTGGCGGCGCGGACGAGCTGGTCACCCGGGCGGACGAACGACTTCATGACGCTCAGCGCGTGATACGGCGCGAACGGCGTGTTCATCGCCGGCTCGCACACGGTGCCGCCGGTCTGGCAGCCGCCGCTGGACAGCAGGCCGAAGTCGCCGTAGTCGGTCTGCCCGGCGACGGTGGAGACGGTGCCGATGCCGTTGTGCACGTTCCACCACTGGATGGTGAAGACCCCGTTGGCGAGGAGGCTGCTGTACGCGTCGGCGAGGAACAGCGCTCCCGGCTGCGTGTTCTGGCCGACGCCCACGTTCAGCTCGGTGAAGCTGACCTTGATGCGGCCGGCGCCGGTACCTGCGTAGCGGGCGATCTGCTGCCGCGTCAGGTACATGATGTCGTCGATCTGCTCGGTCTTGGTCAGGGACTCCGCGGCGGTGCCGCCGCCCGGATACCAGTGCAGGTCCACGAAGTCGATCGACGGCCCGGCGACGGACAGCACGACCTGGTTCCACGTGCCGGCGTCGCCCGAGCCGACCAGCCCGTCGGGCCAGTTGCCCGGCGTGGTCAGCACCGCGCCGATCTTGATGGTCGGGTCGACGGCCTTCATCGCCGCGGCGAACGCGACCACGCCCTCCGCATACGCCCGCGGGCTCTTGTCGGCGTGGTTGTCCGCCTCCCACGCGGAGCCGTAGTGGCCGTTGCCGTAGTTCTCGTTGCCGATCGTCCAGTACTTCGCGCCGTAACCCTTGGTCACGTTGGCGTAGCGGACCCAGTCGGCGGCTTCCTCGGCGGTACCCGTGCCGTAGTTCGCGATGATCATCGGCTGGGCGTTGATGCGGCGGACCGAGCCCATGAACGTGTCGAAGTCGGTGTTCGGCGCCACGTAACCGCCGGGCGCGGTGTGGTCGCGCCAGTGGTAGATGTCGGCATACGAGCCGCCCGGATACCGCAGCATCTGCACGCCGGCGGCGCCGAGCAGGTCGGACACCGCGGTGGTGCCGAGCTCGGCGTCCCAGATCGCGTCGTTGACGCCGAGCGCGGTGTCGGGGACGGTCGCGAGGCCTGCCTTGGCGTTGACGGTGACGGTGGTGGCGACGGGGTCGGCGGCCATGGCGGCCCCCGGAACGGCGACCGCTGGAACGGCCGCGAGCAGCAGCGCCGCGCCCATCACGGCGCCGCGGCGAATTCCGATCTTCATGACGGTCCAATCGGAGAGCATGGATGGAAGCGCTCCCATGCTGGGGATGCCCCGGGACCATGTCAAGCGCTTCGACAGCGCTGACCTCGTGACCATGGCCGTGTCCTACTCGGTCCGCGAACGTTCCACGGACGCCAGGTAGTCCGCCACCACCCATTGCTCGTTGTGCTCCGCCCAGCCCCGTGCCGTGGCGTGGAACGACGGATCCGTCCGCCCCGGGTCGGCGCCCAGCTCGACCAGCGCCCGCACCGTGTCGAGGTGCCCGTGGTACGCCGCCTCGTGCAGCGCCAACGTGCCCCTGAACTCGAACCCCAGCTCCGCCATCAGCCGCACCGCGCCCGTCCTGCCGAGCTTCGCCGCGGCGACGAGATGGTGCGGCTTCGCCGCGATCGCCAGCTCCGCCGTCCGCCGATCACCGGTCGCGGCCGCGTCACCGCGCATGCAGGCGCCCAGAAACCGCAGCACCGGGTCCCCGTCGCCCCCGAACAGCTCCGCCACGTCGGCATTGCCGTACAACACGGCCGTCGAGAACGCGTCGAGCCCCTGGAACACGGGATGCCTGGTGCCCAGGCCCCGCGGATCGGCGCCGTGCCGCACCAGGAGCCGCGCGCGCTCGACCGCCCCATGCTGCGCCGCCTTGATCAGCTCGTCCTGCAGCAGCTGCGCAGGCGTGGGGTGGGTCGGCCCGAGCCGCCGGTGCCACACCCCGCCGTCACCACGCCCGAGCCCGTGCCGCAGCAGCACGGGAAGGTGCGAGTCATCGTCTTGGTGGAGGCCGCGGTTGTACAGCGTCTGACTGTCATTCGCGTCGGCTCCCGCCTCGAGCAGCAGCTCCGCCAGCGCCGGCCCGTCCCGGTGCGCGGGCTGACCGCCCTCGCCGCCGCCGAACACCCCCGCCAGCACCGTGAACGGCGACGTCAACCCGTCCCACAGGAACCCCGCGGCCGGGTCGGCGCCGCGCTCCAGCAGCAGCCGCGCGACCTCCACTGTGGAGTGCCCCGCCGCCGTGCTGTCGATGCGCGAATACGCCAGATACAGCAGCGGCTCCCACTTGTGCGGGCCGCCCTGCCGATCCGCCGCGCCGGGATCTGCGTCGAGGATCCGCCGTGCCGCCGCGGCGTCCCCGACCGCCGCGGCGGTGTAGATGGAGTGCCCGGCCAGCTCGGGCCGCTCGTCGAGCATCTGCCGCGCCCGCGCCCACCGCCGCGGGTCGTCGCCGCCATAGGTCAGGCAGGCGAGCACCAGGAACTCGTCCGCCGCGCCGGCGGGCCTCTGCTGGTGCGGCGATCGGGCGAACCTGCCGATCACGTCCAGCGTCGCCCGCAGCGCCGGCCAGCTCACGAACCCGCAGGACCGCGCGACCACCAGCTGCGCGTCGGCCCGCTTGACGGTCTCGGGCCGCACGTCGCGGTGCCTGGGATGGAACTCCCGCAACAGCTCCAGCGCCTGCGGATCACTTTCACGCACGCGCCGCTGGAGCGCCTTGGCCTGGTTGCGGAGCTGCTCGACGTCGGGTTGATCGGGAAGACGACGGGTCGGCACGACTGCCTCCTTGTCCGTGCGCCTGGTGTCCGCAAACTCAGGCCGGAAAGGAGGTGATGCCGGCACTGCCTCGATCTACCAGGTGGGCTTCGCCCTTCGCGCGGACTGCTGGCGCCCCGAGCGCCGACCCCAAGGTTAGACGACTTCACCCGCCGCGGTCACCCGCGACGCCGCAATGCAACTCTCGGTGGTTGAGTTGGTGGCGGTGGGTGACAGTTGGCGACGCCGCTGGACGCGGGATCGTGCGACCCCGACGATGGAGTGCAGCGCCTACCGGGGGGAGGCAGCCCATGCGATCCGCTTTGACAGCAACAGATTCCGCCTCGTCGGCGCCGTTCGGCTCGGACGAGTGGATGGCAGCTCGCCGCGCCGCGCAGGCCGCAGCCTCCGACCGGCGGTGCGAGGAGAAGCGGCGGGTGAGGGCGGAGTTCGCCGAGGCTCGCGCGCATGGGCTGGCGGCCCGCCACGCAGCGAAGCTGACGAGGCTCCGCAACGCTCGCATCCTGACAGAGGCGGCACCGCCGACCGCCACGGCACCGTGCGGCGGACGCGCCGACGGCGGCCGCCCGGGTCATGGTGAGCCGGTCGACGATCCAGCACCCGCCGGCGCACCGCCTTCGCCAGGGCCGCTCGCACCTGGACCACCCACACCTGAACCGCTCGTGACTGAAGCGCCCACGGCTGGACTGCCGACCAGGTCCTCGCCCGTCACCGAGAGCTCGACAGTCGCTGAGCACGAGCGGGCAGACACAGCGGCGGTCGAACCCGTGAACGCCGAAGCTCACGAGGTTGCGGGCGGCATGGGCTCCGAGCGAGCGGGGCGACAGGCGAGTGGGCGCGCTTCGACGTCGGGCTGTCGAGCGCTCTGTCGACCCGCGCGACGACCCGTCCCGTGGGGGTGCGCGTCGGCGGTACCTATTGGGCAGGCGCCGCGGGTTCAGCGTCGGAGGCCGGCGGGGCGTGCTCCACCTTGGACGACCCGTGAGGGTGCTGGCAGCATTTAGGAACGTTCGTTCTTGACTGATCGTTCCTTTACTCGTACCGTCTGAGGGGTGGGGCGACCGAGAGGCTTTGACGAAGAGGTGGTCACGCGGGCGGCGGTGCGGCTGTTCGCGGGACGGGCCTACGACGGGTTGTCCGTGGATGACCTGGTCAATGGGTTGGGGGTGCATCGGAACAGCCTGTACAAGACGTTCGGCAGCAAGCGGGGGCTCTATCTGACCGCGTTGCGGTGGTATCTCGAGCACGAGTTTGAGCCGGCGCTCGCGGCCATCGAGAAGCTGGCCCCGAAGGGCGGCGGCCGGGATGCCTCGCTCATCGAGGGGGGCGTGCTGGATCTGTTGCTGCTGGCTGCCGTTGAGCAGGCGCCGGGTGATGCAGAGGTCGCCGGGCTGATCAGGGGTGCGCTCGCCCGGCTGGATGACGCCGTTGGAGTGGAGCGGGCCACGGAGCTGCTGGGGCTGCGGCTGCGGGCCCGGGCCGGTCAAGAAGCCTCGGCCGATTGAGAAGTCCTGGCCGGTCCAGAAGGGCCCGGCGGTCAGAGAAGCTAAGGAGTGATGGGGATGGCGACGGTCAGTATCGATTCGGGGAACCTCGTTGTCGAGATGGAAGGGCTGGACAAGCTCTGGGCGCTCAAGAGCAGGCTGGAGATTCCGCTGGCGAACGTGCGGGGGGCCACGGCGGACCCGGGAATGGTGCGGCAGCCGAAAGGGATCAGGACGGCTGGGACGCACCTCCCGAATGTGATCACGGCGGGGACGTTTCGCCTTGACGGGGAGAAGGTGTTCTGGGATGTGCGGGACGCGGAGAAGGCCATTGTCGTGGAGCTCGCCGACGAGCGGTATGCGCGGTTGGTGATCCAGGTCGACGATCCGCGCAGTGCCGTTGACCTCATCGAACGGTCCGTCAAGCGGTGAACGAGGCAGTGAGGAAACGGGCGGTTAGGACTGTGGCGAGGGGGTAGTCGGCGGATCGGTACACGACTGAACGACAACCGCACGGGGCGACCGATGACAGTGAAGAAAACGCTGACCTACGCCGCTTGGGCATTCCTCATCTACTTCATCGCGTTCCGGCCGCAGGCGGCGGCGAGCGTCGCCCAAGGGCTCCTGGGGCTGATCGGTGCGCTGGGCAAGGGGTTCGGGGACTTCTTCAGCAAACTGGTGACCTGAGCTACGGATAGGGTCGGTGAATGGCGTACCGGTTGCAGCGGCGGCTCGTCGACGAGTTCGCGGCATGGGGGTCGGAAGACGAGGCTGAGCGGGACCGGATTGCGGTGTTGTTGCGGGTGCGGGCCGAGCGGCTGGAGCGGCCCGACCCGACCCGGTGGCGCAGCGGGGACGTGCACGACCTGCTCATGAACGCCGTCGTGTCCCGGCAGGTCGACGCGTGGGGGCTGGCCGAGCACGGGGTCGGCACGGTGCGGGAGTTCCTGCGGTTCCTCGACGCCACGGACCGGCTGCACCCGGCGAGTGCCAAGCCCGCCGCGCTGCTCAAGGAGGCGGACCGGCTCACGGCGAAGTTCCCGGCCGCGATGGCCGACACGAACCGGTGGGAACTGGCGAAGCGGATCTTCACCGCGATGCTCCGGGACGGCGTCAGGCCCGACGGGGACCCGGCGGAGATCGACGCGTGGGCGGCGAAGTTCAGTGCGCGGCAGCCTGAGGAGCGCCGGGAGGTGCTCGGGCGGCTGATGGAGGAGCGTGAGGGGTACGCCACCGGCCACGTCACCATCGACGGCGGCACCGTCACGATGAGCACCCGCCCTCCGCAGCGGACAACGACGACCGCGCCGGACCAGACGAACGCGTCGGCGAAGACGAGCGAACCGGCGAAGACGAACGCACCGCAGCAGACGAAGGAACCGGAGAAGCCGGAACAGCTCAAGGTCGAGCCGCCGTACGAGCAGGTCAGGGACAGCGCGCTGCTGCGGGACCTTGCCGCGCTCGCCGGCTGGGTCGGGGTCGACGGCCGGCCGCTCGACGACCGGGGTGAGCTGCGCAAGGCCGACCGGCCCGCGCTGCTCGCGGTGCTCGGCCACCAGAGCACGGCCGAGCCGATCCTGACGCCGCTGTGGCTGCTCGCGATCGAGTTCGACGTCATCCAGCTGCGCCGCACCAGGGTCGTCCGCGGACCTGGGGCGGCCCTGGTCGACGATGTCCTGGCCGGGAAGACACAGCCGCAGGAAGCGCTCGACCTGTGGGTAGACCTCGCCGACGCGCTCATCCACCCGATCACCCCGCTGCACTCGGAGAAGGGCACCGCGCAGCTGCGCCAGTGGATCGACCCGTGGACCCCGCTGTTCCTCGACCAGCTGGCCGTACAACAGGGAAAGGCCGAATTGGAGAAGCTCACCGACCAGCTGATCCACGAGCACGGGAGCCGCCTTCCGGCCAGGGATCCCGACCTGTTCGCCGGCATCGCCGCCACCGCCGTCCGCAACACCCTCGCGTCCCTCGCCCGCCACGGCGCCGTCGCGGTCGCCGGGTTCGCGGACGACCCGGAAGCGGCCGCCGAGGCCGCCGCCATGTGGGGCACCGCGCCGTGGGCGGTGCATCCGGAGCCCGGCGTCACCGTCGAGCTGACGGACCTGGGAAGGTGCCTGCTGTCGTTAAACTCGGCCGCGGCAGGGCCGTAGCGCAGAGGTGGTCGCGTCCGTCTCATAGTCGGAAGGACGCCGGTTCGAATCCGGTCGGCACTGCCTGCAAACAGGAGGGCGGGCCGTGGTGCTGGGGTGGATGGTCGAGCGGGCGACCGAGCGGCGGCTCGCCGGCGACTGGCACGGCGCGTGCCAGACCGCGGGCGTCGACGTCGACGTGGACCTGCCCGCGATCAGCAACGCCCATGGCAAAGAGGTCGCCGGGCGGATCGAGGACGACCTGCGCCACCTCGTGCCCGACCTGCTGCGCTGGCACCTGCCGCAACGCCCCGGCGACGGCCTGCTGCGCACCGGACTCTGCCTGCCCCTGGCGATGTTCCCCGACGCGTACGCGCTGGTCGCAAGGCCGCCGGGAAACCTCGACGAGCCGCAGCGGATCCGGTTGGCGTTCGAGCGCCTCGACGCCACCGCGCCCGGCAAGCGCGACCATTCGCTGCTGCTGCTCCGCGACCGCTGGGACTCCCGGTGTACGGGCCAGCTGATGCGACGCTGCGGCGGCACGACCCACCTGCCGTTCTTCACCGCCACCGGCGAGCGTAGGGCAACACAGCCGGAAACCGTTGCCGAGCGGGCGATACGGCTGGACGACGAGGGCCGGCACGCCGAGGCATGGGCGGCGGCCGGGTTCGAGCTCCAGGTCCTGCTGTTCGACCCGGGATGGGGCCGGGAGCGCATCGACCCGGCGGCGTTCGCGCCCGGCCGCACCGGCGACGAACTGCGGACCAGCAGGCAGACCGTCGTCGAGCAGTCGCTCACCCGGCTGCGGCCGGTGCACACGACGCTGCCCGAGGCGGCCCGCCGCGTAGCCGAATACATGACGAACCTGCGCCACGCAGCACCGCTGGAGCAAGACAAGAGCAGCCAACCAAGGTACTGGGGTCCCCAAGGAGAACCGCCGCGGCCCGACCCGATGCCGACCGACGTCGACGAGCACTGCGGCCTCGTCCGGATCGACCGCCCCGGGCGCTGCCTCGTCCTGGACCGCCTCGACACGCCGCGCCCCCGCGCCCGGCTGGTCGCCGCCGTGCCGTACGGGCAGGCCGACGACGACCGGAAGCGCGCGGAGGTCGCCGAGTTCGGCCTGGAGCTGGCCCGCGTGCCGCGGCTGCCGTCCGTGCTGTCCCGCCGCCCGGACGAGCTGACCGGGCTGCTGCGCGGGTCGCTGCGCCCCGACCAGCTGCATCCGCTGGTCCACGAGGCGTTGTTCCCGGCCGGTACGACGCCCGCACCGCCAACGGTCCGCATCAAGGACCGCGTGCGGATCTACTGCACCGGGACGATCCACGAGGTGGTGCTGCGCGACGGCGCCATCCAGATCCAGGACTCGCCGGCCGAGATCCAGCGCGAGCGGGCGATGCGCGCGTTCGGCGGCCCGGTCCGCGGCTGCGTCGCCGCCCAGGAGGGCTGGCGGGACCCGGCGGTGCGGATGCCGAGCCAGATGCGCGGCCTGCGCCGCGACCTCATGCGGCTCGTCCACCTCGGCGACGGCCCGGCGGTGGCGGCCGCCCTGGACTCCGGCATCGACCCGCACGTCCGCGACGAGCGGGGCCGCACGCTGCTGCACCTGCTGCCGTGGCTGTTCGACGCCGACCTGGCGATCCTGACCCGGCTGCTGGCCGCCGGCCTGGACGTCGACGCACGCGACGTGAACGGCGAGACGCCCCTGCACCCGGCCGTCGCCTACGGCAGCCCGGCGCTGGTGCGGGCGCTGCTCGACGCGGGCGCCGACCCGAAGGCCCGCTCGGAGCGGCCGTTCCAGCGCATGGCCATCTGGACCGGCCGCCGCGACCTCGATTTCCTGCGCACCCTGAACCGCTGATGGCGCACCCTGAACCGCTGATGGCGAAAGTGATCCTCGTCGACGACCTGCGGTCCTTCGTGGACGGCCGGGCGGCCGAGGTCGCCCGGACCAGCGCGGCGGGCGTCGAGGCGCTGCACCGGCACCGGCAGGCGCGGATCGACGAGCTGTGGCTGGATCACGACCTCGGCGGCGACGACACGATCTGGCCGGTGGTGGAGGTCCTGGAGATGGCGGCGTTCGAGGGCAGGCCGTTCGACATCGGGGTCGTCCTCGTCCACTCCGCCAACCCGCCGGGCGTGGCGAAGATGCTGCAGGCCCTGCGCCGGTGGGGGTACGAGGTCCGGTCCGCCACGGGATCACCCCAGGTCGCGTACCTCGGGGAGTGAGGACACGAGCGGGAAGGCGTACTCGAACTCGGGACCGGCCGACAGGGTCACCTCGACGCCGGTGCGCTTGAAGCCGGCCTTCTCGTAGAGCGCCTGGGCGCGGGCGTTGGACTCGTGCACGTAGAGGCGGACCCGGTCGACGGGCTGGGTCCGGGACCACTCGACCGCCGCGTCGAACAGCACCAGGGCCAGGCCGGTGCCGCGCGCCTCGGGGCGCACGAAGACGCCGACGACGTGCGTCTGGGCGAACGGCGCGGTCTGGCCGCAGAAGTCCTCGACGCCGGCGGGCTCGACCAGGACGGTGACCGAGCCGAGCCAGCGGCCCTCGGGAGACTCACCGATGAACTGGCGGACCGTCTCACCGAGTGCCGCGTCGGCCGCGCGGCCCTGCCAGAAGTCGTCCGGCTGGGCGACGGCCCGCTCGTACGTCTCCAGGAACGCGATCGGCGCGACCGGATCCTGCAGCGCGGCGAGCCGGAGCTCCTTCACCAGCGGCCACTCGGACGCCTGCACGGGCCTGACAGTGAACGACATCGCGCCATCCTCGCACCGCGGAATCAGCGCCGGCAGCCGAATTACGCGGGCGTGAAACGGACCGCCGAGGCGCGGGCGAACGTGGTGCCGGCGGTCAGCACGACCTTCCCCGAAGCACCCTGGACGAACGACCACGTGCCCAGCGTGTACCAGGAGCCGCCGACGCTGACCTGGTTCACCGTCAGCGAGGCCGTCCCGCCGCCGTGGGTGACCTGGTACGCGGCCGCGGTCGTGCTGCTGCTGCTCGCCGGCACCCACACCTCGACCCGGTACGTGCCGGCGGCCCGCAGCGTCGGCGCCCAGGTGGCGGTGGAGCCGGCGGTGTTGCTGTACCGGCTCGGGGTGCCGTCCACGCCGGGCAGGCTGCTCGCCAGCCAGGTGCCGGCCTCGCGGTAACGGACGTTGCCGGCGCAGTCGGCGGCCGTGTCGAGGGGCGTGACCGTCACCTGCCGCGGCCCCGGCGTGCCGGGCACGACGTAGCCGGCGGACGCGGCGCTGACGCCGCCCTCCCCGATGGCCGTGACCCGGTAGGCGACGCCGGCGACCGCGGACGCGGCCCCCACGACCAGCGACGCGGCCGAGGTGACGACCGTGGTGGGCAGCGATCCGCAGTCGGTGGCTGCGACGAGGTAGCCGGCGGCGCCGGGCACCGGGGACCACACGAGCGTCGTCACGCCCCCGCTGGTCGAGCTGCCGAGTCCGGTCGGCGTGGCCGGCGCACCCGCCGGTAGCACCGGGACCGTCCGGGTGGCCACGGTGACCGGATCCGACCAGCCACCGCTCGTACCGCAGCGGACGACGACACTCTGAGCGGTGTCGGCGACCAGGCCGGCGACGGTCAGCAGCTCCACCGCCGAGGACTCCACGACGCGCGTCACGGTCCGCCCGCCGCCGGTGGCGGTCACCTCGTAGCGCTCCGCGAACGGGTCGGGGGTGATCCGCACCGCGACCCGGTCGTCCGCGGCGAGCGCGCCGTGGGTCGCGAAGCCCCCGGACGGCGAGACGTA
Organism: Dactylosporangium maewongense; assembly: GCF_039531485.1. NCBI lineage: Bacteria > Bacillati > Actinomycetota > Actinomycetes > Micromonosporales > Micromonosporaceae > Dactylosporangium > Dactylosporangium maewongense. Next base: position 16,449 of record NZ_BAAAQD010000050.1, read on the forward strand.
TTCGCTCCACACGGTGTTGTCGCCTTTGACGCGTACTGCGGAGCCGCTGGTCACGATGCGGACCGAGCCCTTGAGCGTGGTGGTGAACGACGGGCCGCCCTGCACCTCCACCTGGTGGTCGGCCGCCCCGGGCGCGACGATGAAGCCGAGCACGAGCCCGCCGTCGACCGGGACCACGTCCTGGATCTTCGGCGGCAGCGCGAGGGTGCCGCCGGGCGTGACGGTCACCGGCGCCGACGCGGCCGACGTGCCGGCGCCGTTGAACGCGACCACCCGCACCTGCGCCGCGACCCCGTTGGCCAGCGTCACGTCGGCGAACCCGTTGATGGTGTCGGCGCTGGTGGCGCCGGTCGAGGCGAGCACCCGGTAGCCGTCGGCGTTGGCGACCCGGTCGAAGACGACGCGGACGGCGCCATTCGCGGCCTGCACGGAGCTGATGGTCGGCGCTGCCGGCACCCGGACGTCCAATGTGGACACGGCGACCTCGTGGCCGGAGGGCGCGAGCAGCGTCAGCCGCTGCCGGACGGCGGTGCCGGGGTCGGTCCACCGGACGGCCCGCTGCAGCGTGGGGCTGCCGGGCGCGATGTCGGGCAGCGGTAGCAGCCGCCCGTCGATCACCGTGCCGGCCGCGTCGGTGACCTGCCACGCGAGCCGGTGCCCTCGCAGGATCCGGGCGGGCCCATCCTTGACGGACAGCGACAACATGGTCAGGCCGCCGGAAGACAGAAGACCAAGCCCCACAAGGGCGTTCGTCGCCTGCAACTGTGCGTAGGCCCGCTTCCGCTGGCCCCACACGTTCTGGATCCCCCAGCCGCGCACCTGGTCCGGGGACGAGCCGCCGTAGCCGCTGCGGTAGTCGTTGAACGTCCAGTGCGAGCTGCCCACCACCCACGGCCGGGACGGATAAGCGAGGGCCGCCGCGTCGCTGGTCGTGCGGAAGTCGACGTCCTCGCGGCTGGTGGGGAACGTGAAGCTGTCCGAGCTGTACTCCGATACGAAGATCGGCTTGTCGGGGTAGAGGCCGTGCACGTGGTCGACGTTGCCGGCGAAGTCGCCGTACATGTTGAGGCACGCGAAGTCCGTGTACTGCAACGCCTCCGCGCCGGGCGTGGCGGCGCCCGCGTAGGTGTTGCTGACGTACGTGCACAGGCGGGTGCTGTCCAATGTGGACTTAATGTGGGCGATCATCTCGCGGACGAACGTCATGCCCTCCGCGCTGGTGCCGCGGATCTCGTTCGCCACCGACCAGGCGATGACCGACGGGTGGTTGTAGTCGCGGCGGATCATGTCGCGCAGCTCGGCGCGGGTGACCTCGTCGGCGGGGTCGAGGTTGGCGCCGGTGCCCCAGACGGGGATCTCCTCGATGAGCAGCATGCCGATCTCGTCGGCGTAGTCGAGCAATTCCGGCGTCTGCGGCACGTGGTGGATGCGCATCAGGCCGGCCCCGGCCGCCTTCATCCGGTCGAGGTCGCGCCGCACCAGGTAGGTCGGCTCGGTCGCGCCGGCGACCCGGTCGTCGCCGACCCGGTTGTAGCCGTTGAGCCGGACCGGTTCGCCGTTGAGCAGCAGCGCAGTGCCGCGGATCTCGACCTTGCGGAAGCCGAAGCGGTCCGACTTCACGTGCAGCGCGGTCGCACCGTCCAGGACGGTGGTTTCGCAGGTGTACAGGCCGGGCCGGTCCAACCCCCACAGCGCGTACCCACCGGATGGGACACTGCTGTCCAGCCTCGCCTCGGCGGTGCCCCGAGCGGGCACGGTGATCGTCGTCGCTGGGGTGCCCCACGGGAACGCGCTCCGCACGGTGACGGTCTTCGCGGTCACGCCGGCGTTGGACACCGTCACCCAGTTGACGACCGCCCCCGTGCCGGTCGTCAGGTCCGGGGTGGCGATGACGTGCTGCCGCTCGATCCGCACGGCGGCGTCGACGGTGAGCGACACCGACCTGCTGATCCCGCCCCACGGCCACCAGGCGCCGATGCTGTACGTGTTGCTCGCCGCCACCACGACGGTGTTGGTAGCGGCGAGCCGGCTCGTGACGTCGAACTCGAACGGCGTGTAGCCGCCGGAGTGTTCGCCGAGGTAGGCGCCGTTGAACCAGACCCTGGCCCGGTGGTAGACGGCCTCGAACCGCAGCCGGACGACCTGCCCGGCGCTGATGGCGGGCGACGCGACGGTGCGCCGGTGCCAGCCCCAGCCGCGGTAGCCGGCCCACGCGTCGTGGACGTCCCAGTTGCCGGGGATGCGCAGCGTCGCCCAGCCGGAGTCGTCGAAGCCGGGCGTGGCCCAGCCGGACGCCTCGCCGGTGCCGCCGGGGTCGGTCGCGAAGCGCCAGTCCCCGTCGAGCGGGACCACGGCCGAGCCGGCGGCCTGCGCCGGACTGTTCAGGACAACGGGAAGGACAACGGGCAGGAAGGCTCCGGCGGTGCCGGCACCGATGAGTTTGAGGACGTCGCGCCGATGCGGGGTCACACGGGCCTCCGAAGATGGGAGCTGCCTGCCGGAATCGGCTGCTGGCGGATCCGATTCGGGAAGCGGCTTGCAGTAGACGCGAAGCTAATGCACTCTCAGCAAGCCGTCAACCACTGGACGGCCCAGACCGCGAACAGTGCTCCTTCGATGGGCCGGCGCCGCCAGGCGGCCGCCGCCACGGTCGCGACGGCGAGCAGCTGCAGGGTGAGCCACGCGAGGGGCTGGCCGAGGACGATCGGGCCGGCCACCTTGCCCGCGACGGCAAGCAGGAAGAACAGGTAGGCGAGGGTGCCGGCGACGGTGGCCGCGGCGAGTCCGGCCGGCAGCCACGCCCTGTGCCTGACCACGCCCGCGACCAGCGCGCCCAGCAGGAGCGCCGCGGTCACCAGCCTCGCCCAGGTCGTGTCCCACCAGCCGCGTGGCGCGCTGTCGACGATCGCCGCCTCCGCCGGGAGTGCGACGCCCGGCGCTTCGACGGCCGGGTCGGCGATCCAGGCGGCCTCGAAGTCCCCGTAGCCGGCCGGGAGGAGCGGCAGCCGGTCGAAGCCGTCGTCCTCGGTGCGGTGCAGGACGTGGTTGGTGCCGGCGACGACCCGGACCGTGTGGTGCGGGTTGCCGCCGCGGTCGAGCGCCCCGCCGATGAGCCGGCTGCTGAGCGACGGCACGGCGTCGCGGTCGAGCTCGCCCCACTGCAGGAGGACCGGCTGGCGGACCCGCTCCCAGTGCGGCACCGGGTCGAAGCCGGCCTCGGCGAAGAGCCCGAGGTCGATCGTCGCGCGGACCACGCTGGTCTGCATCAGCCGGGGCAGCGGGCCGCGGACGCCGGCGTGGCGCAGGTACTGCCCGTACGCCCACGCCGTCTCCTCCGCCGGTGTCGTGCCGACCGCGCCGACGGTGATGACGAACGTGACGTCGGTCGAGCGGTTCGCGGCGATCGGGGCGACGAACGCGCCCTCCGACAGCCCCCACAGGCCGGTCTTCCGGAGATCGACATCCGGCCGGGCGCGCAGCAGGCGGAGCCCGGCGAGCGCGTCGTCGGCCAGCACCGAGTAGTCGCGGTGCATCAGGGAGTACCCGGTGCTGCGCTTGTCGTAGGTGAGCGTCACGATGCCGTGCCGTGCGTACGCCTCGGCCTCCGCCCGCAGGTAGCCGCGGCCCCGGCTGCCGGCGCCCTCCAGCAGCACGATGGCCGGTTTCCTGGCATCCCCTCCGGTGGGCGCGAGCACGGTGCCGTGCAGCGTGACGCCGCCGTTGCCGGTGAACGTCACCTCGGTCGCCGTCAATCCCTCGGGTGCGGCTTGTGCCGGCGTTCCCACGGTCAGGGGCGCCGCCACCAGCACCGCCGCCGCGATCGCCATCATGATCCTTCGCATGCCGCTCAGCCTGGCCGTCGCGGGCAGGCAGGCCCAGGGCGGCGACACCCCTGTGCATTCAGGTGTCCGCACCCTGTCCGGCCCGCCCCGGCGCCGCCTACCGTCGGAGCCGTGAACCGCTTTCGTGATCGATTGGCCGAGCTGCTCCGGCTCGCGGTGGGCGCGGCCGTCGGACTGCCGGCCCCGGTGCTGCTGGTTTCGTTTGCGGCGTCGGTACCGGCGAGCCTCGCCGCCGGAGCGGGAGTGCTCCTGTTCGCGGCCGCGCTGTGGGCCTGCCGCAAGCTGGCCGGCGTGCAGCGCCGGGCCGCGGCGGTGCCAGCCCCGTACGCGCCGCTCACCGGCGGGCCGCTGGCGCGGCTGCGGACCGTGGTGCGCGACCCGGCGACGTGGCGGGACCTGCTGTGGCTGCCGTGCCAGTTCGTGGCCGGCGTCGGCGGCTTCGTCGTCGCCGTCGCGCTGTGGCTCGCCGCCGTCCAGTGCGTGACCGCCCCCGCGCTGCGCGCCCTGCTGCCGTCGCCGACGGGCTACGACCCGGCGGTGCTGGAGTGGACCGGCCGCTCGGGACCGCTGACCTGGATCCTGGTGCCGGTCGGCGCCGGCCTCACGGTCGTCGCGGTGTGGCTGCCGCGCCACCTGGTCCGGGCCCAGGCCGCGCTGGCCCGGGCGCTGCTCGCGCCCACGTCTGCGGCCCGGCTGGCGGCCCGCGTCGACCGGCTCACCACGACCCGGGCGGCCGCCGTCGACGCGTCCGCCGCCGAGCTGCGCCGCATCGAACGCGACCTGCACGACGGCGCCCAGGCGCGGCTGGTCCTGCTCGCCATGCACCTCGGCGTCGCGTCGGACGTCATCGACGACGACCCGGCGGTGGCGAAGGCCCTGCTGGCCGAGGCGCGGACCGGCGCCGGCGCCGCGCTCACCGAGCTGCGCGGCCTGGTCCGCGGCATTCACCCGCCCGTCCTCGCCGACCGCGGCCTGGCCGCCGCCGTGCACGCGCTCGTGCTGGGCAGCGCGGTCACCGTACAACTGGATCTGCGGCTGGCGCGGCGGCTGGCGGCACCCGTCGAGGCCGCCGCCTACTTCGCCACCGCCGAGGCGCTGGGCAACGCGATCCGGCACAGCGGCGCCGGCGAGATCCGGATCGCGCTCGTGGACGCGGGCGACGCGGTGCACATCACGGTGCGCGACAACGGCGTCGGCGGCGCCGACCCGTCCCGGGGCACCGGCCTGCTCGGCATCCAGCGCCGCCTCTCCGCGTTCGACGGCACCCTGCACGTCACCAGCCCATCGGGTGGCCCGACCGTGCTGGAGATGTCACTGCCGTGCGAGGCTTGACCGTGCGCATCTTGATCGTCGAGGACCAGGTGCTGCTGCGGGACGGGCTGACCCGGATGCTGACCGCGTACGGGTTCGACGTCACCGCCACCGACCCCGACGGCGCCGGTCTCGCCGACCGGATCGTCGCCGCCGCCCCGGACGTCGCGGTGGTGGACGTCCGCCTGCCGCCGACCTTCACCGACGAGGGGCTGCGCGCCGCCGTCGCCGCCCGCCGCGCGGTGCCCGGCCTGCCGGTGCTCGTCCTGTCCCAGTACGTCGAGCGCCTCTACGCCCGTGACCTCCTCGCCGACCGGTCCGGTGCCGTCGGCTACCTGCTGAAGGACCGGGTCGCCGAGGTCCGCGAGTTCGTCGACGCCGTCCGCCGCGTCGCCGCCGGCGGCACGGTCATGGACCCGGAGGTCGTCGCGCAGCTGATCCACCAGCCGTCCGCGCTCGACGGCCTCACCGGCCGCGAGGCCGAGGTCCTCCGTCTCATGGCCGAAGGCCACTCCAACGCCGCCATCGCCGCCCGTCTCGTCATCACGGAGAAGTCGGTCAACAACCTGATCAACTCGCTCTTCGCGAAGCTCGGCCTCCCCCCGTCCGGCGACCACCACCGCCGCGTCCTGGCCGTCCTGAGCTACCTCGACCACCGCTGACCCGTCTTGAGCAGGCTGCATAATGCTCGGCATGGTGAAGTTCCGGGGTGCGACGCCGAACGATGTGCCGGCGCTGGTGGAGTTGGTGCAGCGCGCGTACCGCGGGGACAGCAGCCGCGAAGGGTGGACGACCGAGGCGGACCTCCTCGAAGGCCAGCGAGCCGACCCGGAGATGGTCGCGGAGGCGATCGCCACCGGCTTCGTCCTGGTGGCGGAGGACGAGCGGGGCGTCGTCGGGTGCTGCCAACTGGAGCGGCGCGACGGGTACGTCTACTTCGGCATGTTCGCCGTCGACCCCCGGCAGCAGGGCAACGGGCTCGGCCGGGCGGTCCTCGAGGAGGCCGAGCGGCGGTCCCGGGACGAGTGGGGCGCCGGCGAGCTGCGGATGACGGTGATCGTCCAGCGGGACGACCTCATCGCCTGGTACGAGCGGCGCGGCTTCGCCAGGACCGGCGAGCTGTCGCCGTTCCCGTACGGCGACGAGCGCTTCGGCCGCCCGCTGCGCGACGACCTGCGGTTCGAGACCCTGACGAAGAAGCTGGGCTGAGCGCCGCGGCGCCGGCCCAGCGCCAAGCGGCTAGGTCAGGCGGATCCCGCGGCCGAGGTACGCCTCGGCGATCAGGGTCGTCCACTGGTAGACGGCGTCCTCGTTGGGGGCGAGCGGCCCCGGGACGAAGTGCGGGGAGGCCAGCCCGCGCTGGACGGACTCGCACGCGGCCCAGTCCTGCCGGTTCGTCAGGTCCCAGAAGTCGACGGCGTACGCCGTCTCGGTGAACCCCTCCGGGAAGAACCAGCTGCACTCGATCGTCGTCAGCCCCGGCTCGACAGGCGTCAGCCGGTGCGTCATCACGTAGTCCGGATGCGCCGACACCAGCAGATTGGGGAAGAGCCCCACGTACAGCACCGTGCGGCGCGGCGCGTCGGGGATGAAGTGCCCGGGCCCGCTCCCGTCGAACGACATCGTGGTCGCGTGCGGCCGCAGGTCCATCGAGCCCCCGACCCACGCCCCCGGCAAGGCCCAGTTGTCGCCCGACGTGGGCGGCGACACCTTGCACAGCTCGGGGTGGATCAGCGGGCAGTGGTAGCACTCGTGATAGTTGTCGATCATCACCTTCCAGTTGGCGGCCACCCGGTATTCGTGCCTGGCTCCCAGTTGGAGTTCGCCCATCCCGTACGGACGCAGCAACCGCTCCAGGTCCCCCAGGTGCTCGCCGAACGGCTCCGCGCGGGCGCCCGCGTTGACGAACAGCCACCCCTCCCACTCGGCGGCGGGCAGCTCGATCAGCCCGAGCTCGCCGGCGTCGACCGCCCCCATCCCGGGCGCGGTCGCGAGTTTCCCGTCGAGCCGGAACGCCCACCCGTGATACGGGCACACGGCCGACGGCCGCCCGTTCGACGCCCCGTCCGGCAGCAGCTCGTGCGCCCGGTGCCGGCACACGTTGGCGAACGCGCGGACGGCCCCGGCCGGGAAGGTCAGCAGCACCCCGACGTCGCCGACGGTGACCGCCCGCTGCGTGCACCCTTCCCGCAGCTCGTCGACGCGCCCCACGCACGTCCACGCGTCCGCGAACAGGTGCCGCCGCTCCCAAGCCAGCACCGCGGGGTCGGTGTACGCCGCCGCGGGCAACATCCGCGACGACCCGAACGGCAACAACGCGGCCTCAACGGCCCCCCGCTCCACCGGCGCTTCCATCCCTCCATCATGACCCGCCCACGGCGATCCGGGAACGGCACTACGCGCCGCCGTGACAGGTGGCGAATCGCCACCCTCCCACCTGGCTCGATCGTGTCGGAGACGTGGCGGCGCGTTGCTACAGTCGTGCGCTCGACGAGGACTGGAGGGCAGCCGGGATGCGGGGGTTTCGCGGCGACCTGGCCCAGTTGCTCAAGGCGCGCTTCCCCGTGCTCTACATCGAGTCGTACGAGGAGCAGCGGGTCCTCGCCGAGGTGACCGCGGTGGCGCGGGACGCGTCGCTGCTGCGCACGCCCCGCCCGGTGTGGACGTGGTCGGCGACGCAGGGGCTGGTCCAGCCGGACGGTGTGCCGCACCGGGGCACGACCGAGCCCGAGGCCGCGCTCGACGTGGTCCTGCGCGGCCGCGAACCGGGCGTATTCCTCTTCAAGGACCTGCACGCGGCGCTCGGCGGTGGTGACCGGCCGGCGAACCCCGTGGTGGTGCGGCGGGTCCGTGACGTGGCGGCGGCGTTCCGCTCCGGGCAGGTGCCGCGGGTCCTGGTGATCGTGTCACCGGTACTGCGGATCCCTGTCGAGCTGGAGAAGGACATCACGGTCGTCGACTTCCCGCTGCCGGGCGAGGCCGAGATCAGGGCGCTGCTGGACAGCATGATCGCCAGCAACGCGGCGGGCGGGCGGATCCGGATCGGGTTAAGCGACGTGGACCGGGAGCGGTTCGCCAAGGCCGCCGCCGGCCTGACGCTGCACGAGGCGGAGAACGCGTTCGCCCGCGCGATGGTCAGCGACGGCGTCCTCGACGTCCATGACCTCGCCGTCGTGCACGACGAGAAGCGGCAGGCCGTCAGCCGGTCCGGGGTGCTGGAGTACGCGGAGGGCGGCGCGGAGCTCGCGGACGTCGGCGGGCTGGAGAACCTGAAGCGGTGGCTCGCGAAACGGGACGGCTCCTGGCTGGCCGCCGCCGCGCAGTACGGGCTGCCGGCGCCCCGCGGCGTGCTGATCACCGGCGTGCCGGGCTGCGGCAAGTCGCTGACGGCGAAGGCGGTCGCGGCGGCGTGGGGGCTGCCGCTGCTGCGGCTGGACGTCGGCCGGGTGTTCGCCGGGATCGTCGGGTCCAGCGAGCAGAACATGCGCACGGCGCTGCGCACCGCGGAGGCGACCGCGCCGTGCGTGCTGTGGGTCGACGAGATCGAGAAGGGCTTCGCGGCCGGCGTCGGCGACGGCGGCACGACGCCGCGGGTCTTCGGCACGTTCCTCACCTGGATGCAGGAGAAGACGAAGCCGGTCTTCGTCATCGCCACCGCCAACGACATCGAGCGGCTGCCGGCGGAACTGCTACGCAAGGGGCGCTTCGACGAGATCTTCTTTGTGGACCTGCCGACCCGCACCGAGCGGGCCTCGATCTGGCGGGTGCACCTGGGCAAGCGGCTGCGGCACAAGGCCGTCGCCGGCGAGCTGAGCGTGGACGAGCGCGTCGTGGCCGAGCTGTGCGACTTCAGCGCCGGGTACTCGGGCGCGGAGATCGAGCAGGCGGTCGTGTCCGGCCTGTTCGACGCGTTCGCCGAACGCCGGCCGCTGCGCCAGGACGACCTGATCCGCGCGACGGTGAACATGGTGCCGTTGACCGTCACCCAGGCCGAGCGGGTCGCCGCGATCCGGGCGTGGGCCGAGACGCGGGCGGTGGCCGCGACCGCGGCCGAGGACTGGGACCTGGGCGCACCGCCGCCGGGCATGGGTTCCGCGACGTCGACAGGAGGTGCCGGATGAGTGTGTCGCTGATCCTGGTGCCGCTGGCCGTGGCCGCCGTGAGCGCCGCGCACGGCCTGCGGTCCGGGCGGGACGAGCAGCAGCAGGCGGTCTGCCAGGTGCAGACCCGGATGCGGGACGCGTCGCTGCTGGCCGCCGCGCTGCGCGGGACGCAGGCGGAGGTCACCGAGACCGGCGAGGAGATCGTCGCCAGGTGGAAGGGCACGCAGGCCCGCTTCACCCGCGGCGAGGACGAGATCTGGGCCGCGCACTTCACCGGCGACGTCGACGAGGCGCGCGCCGTGGACATCGTCCGCGCGATCGACGCCGGTTACGGCCTGCAGGTCCAGCGGGCGGTGCTGGAGCGGCTGCGGGAACGGGCGCCCGCGGCGGGGCTGCGCCTGGAGTCCGAGAGCGTCGCCGCCGACAGCAGCGTCAAGCTCGTCTTCGCCGTGGAAGGGAAGTCGTCGTGACGTCCACGCCGCGCATCGTCGTCACCGTCGGCAGCGACGGGCAGATCAGCGCCGAGACCGAGGGGCTGCTCGGCGGCGAGTGCCTCGACTACATCGCGGTGCTGGAGGACCTGCTCGCCGCCCGCACCGTGCAGAGCGCCTACACCGCCGACTACGCCCGGGTCCGCGTCGACGAGCCCGTCCTCGAGGTGCAGCGGGATGTCGATCGTGCCTGACGCGTTCCGGCCGTACACGCCGCAGTACGGACCGAACCCAGCGGCGAAGCTGAGCTGGCGGATCCTGCAGAGCTGGTGGCTGCTGCTGCCGATCCTCGGCTCCAGCTGCATCGGTAGCGCCGGGTTCCTCTACGTCGGGTTGCGCGCCAGACGGCCGGCCTGGTGGATCGCCGGGATCGTGTACATGGTGCTCAGCTGGGTCAGCTTCCTGCTCGTCGGCGCTTCCCCGCAAGGGCAGCCCTCCGCCGTCGCCAACTGGGCCATAGGGGTGTGGCTGGCGCTCTGGTTCGCCGGCGTGGTGCACGCCTGCCTGCTCAACTCGGCGTGGTTGCAGTGGCGGGCGGGCTACGTCCCCTGGTACGCCGAGCCGTCCGCCCCGCCGCCGACCTGGCAGCAGCCAGCGCCCGCAGCCAACTTCACCGTGCCGCCCGCCTACTCCAACCCGGCGCCACCCGCGTTCCCCGGCCCAGCGGCCACCGCTGTCAACCCCGGCTCACCGGCGCCCGCCTTCAACCCCGGCCCACCGGTCGCCGCCTTCGGTCAAGGCCTTCCCGCCGCCTTCGGCCAAGGGCCGCAGGCCGCCCCGTTCGGTCAAGGGCCGCCCGCCGTCCCGCTCGACAAGGGCGCCTTCAGCCAAGGCCCGCCCGCTGCCGGCTTCGATCAGGGGGCGCCGGCCGTCGTGGACGTGAACACCGTCTCCGCGGCGGACCTGGCCCGGCTGCCTGGGTTCGACCTGGACCGGGTGCGCCGGACCGTCGCCGAGCGCGGGCGGCGCGCCGGGTTCGCGAGCGTGGAGGAGTTCGCGTCCGCCGCCGGCCTGGCGCCGCACGAGTTCGCCCCGCTGCGGGACCGGCTGACCTGCACGCCGCCGACGACGCACTGGCAGCGGCCGCCGGAGGGCCGGGTGCTGGATGTCTGAGCTGCCGCTCGTACCGGCGACGAACACGGATCCCGACAACGTCGCCGTCGCGAGGTTCCTCGCCGCCACCACCGCGGAAGGCCCCGGCGAGCGGACCGCGGTCTGGGTGCAAGGTTGCACCATCCGCTGCCAGGGCTGCTTCAACCCGCACCTGTGGGCCTTCCGCGGCGGCGCCATGACCCCTGTGGAAGCGTTGGCGGCTCGTGTACTGGCGGCGAACACCACCGGGGTGACCTTCCTCGGTGGCGAGCCGTTCGACCAGGCCGCCGCGCTCGCCAAGGCCGCCGCGGCGGTCCAGGCGGCGGGGCGGTCGGTGATGACGTTCACCGGGTACACCACCGGCCAGCTCCACGAAGCCGAAGCAGCCGGCAGGTCTGACGTCGCCGCCCTGCTCGCCGCGACGGACCTGCTGGTGGCGGGCCCGTACGTCGCCGGCAAGGTCGACACCGCCCGCCCCTGGGCGGGCTCGACCAACCAGGAGTTCGTGCTGTTGAGCGACCGCTTCCCGCACCTGCTGGACGACCTCACCACGACCCCCGACCGGGTGGAGGTCACGGTCGGCGCCGACGGGCGGGTCGCGGTGAACGGCTGGGCGGAGCTCGACGCGCTCGACACCCTCCTCGCCGGCCTCGGGCAACGGCGGCGTGGAGAATCGGAGCCGTGCACGACCTGAGACACGATCCGCACGGCGACGCGCTGCACTGGGTGGACGGGGCGCGGCTGCTGCGGTGGGAGCCCGGCGGCGAGCCGGTCGACGTGACCCCACCGGGCGTGAGCGTCGGCGGCGGGGCGCACGTGTACGGCGGTGGCGACTTCGTGGTCGCGCCGGACGCGGTCTGGTGCGCCACGCCGGACGGCCTGTTCCGGGACTCGACGCTGGTCGCGGAGGGGGCGTTCGGCGACCTCGCCCTCGGCGACGGTGAGCTCCTCGCCGTCCGGGAGGACTCGGCCGGCGACGCGCTCGTGGCGGTCCCGCTCGACGGGGGTTCGTTGCGGGTCCTGGCCGAGGCCGCGGGCTTCTTCGGGGCGCCGCGACCGGCGGGCGGCATGCTCGCCTGGACGTGGTGGAGCGCGAAGGACATGCCGTGGGACGCGTGCGAGGTGTGGGTCGCCGGCTACGAGCCCGGCGGCGACATCGGCGACCCGATGCGCGTCGCGGGGGGCGGCGACGAGGCGGCGACCGAGCCACGCTGGGGCCCCGACGGGATGCTGTACTTCATGTCCGACCGGACCGGCTGGTGGAACCTGTACCGCCACGACGGCACGGCCATCGCCCCGATGCCCACCGACTGCGCGGCGCCGCCGTGGGAGCTGGGCAACGCGTCGTACTGCTTCCTCGACGACGGCCGGATCGCCATGCTCGTGCGCGAGGGCCCCACCCACCGCCTGCTGCTCGACGGCTCGGCTGTCCCCCTCCCGTACACCATGATCAACCCCTCCTTGACGGCATGGGGCTCTTCGGTGGCCCTGGTCGGCTCCGCGCCGGGCCTCGGACAGCAGCTCGCGATCGTGGACCCGGCCGGCTCTGTTCGCAGGGTCGTCGCGTCCGCTTCGGTCCCCGCCCCTTCGCGGTTTCCTGTACCGGTCGACGGCGACCGGTTGCTGGTGGCGCTGGTGTACGGCGCAGCCGGCGGCCCCACCGTCGTGCGCGTGCCCGCGGGCCCGCCAGATCTCGACCAGGTGCGGCGCTTCAACGACCACGGCTTCACGGTCGTCGACATCGAGGACTTCGCCGACGCCGCCGACTGCCGCACGGTTGCCGCACACCTGATCGACTCCGGCCTCGCGACACAGGTCTTCATCCACGGCGAGGGCATCGGCGGGCCGACGGCCCTGGAGGCGGCGGGCGGCCCGTTCACCGCCGCGGCCGTCACCCCACCCGCCCCAGCGCCGCGTTTCCTCCGCCCTCTGGCTCGCCCGCCCGTCGACGCCGGCGCCCCAGTGCACCTCATCGGCGACGACTTCTCCGAAACGATCCGGTTCTTCGAACTCCATCGGGCTCGTTGACACTCCACGCGCGTTGACAGATAGCTTCGTGAAAGCGAAGCTATCTGTCATGGAGTTGGTGACGGTCGGGGACGCGGCCGCTCGACTCGGCGTGTCCACCCGCCAGGTGCAGCACCTCGTCGCGGCCGGCGTGCTGCGGTCTCTCGCGCGTGGCGTCATCGACGCGATGTCGGTCGAGCGGTATCTGGCGAGCCGGGGCAGCTACCGGTGGCGGGCCTGGTCAAGCCCGACCTCCTGGGGCGCCGTCGCGCTGCTGTCCGGCCACGACGCCAGGTGGGTCGGCACCGCCCAGCGGTCCCGCCTGCGCAGGCAGCTCCACGCGATGGCCGCCGAGGAGCTGGTGGGACGCGCCCGCGGAAGGGCGGTCGCCTCGCGGTACACCGGCCACACCAGCACCGCGGGCAGGCTCCGCGGGCAGGTGGTGGACAGCTCCCGGGCGAGCGAGGCGCTCGGCCTGACCGCGACGGTGGCTGTCGACGGCTATGTCGCCGCCGCCGAGCTCGACGCGATCGCCGCCCGCCACGGCCTGATCCCCGACGAGGCCGGACCGTTCACGCTGCGGGCCACCGACATGCCGCTCGACGTCGTCGCCCAACTGGCGAGCGCCGGGCCGGTGCTGGCGGCGCTGGACCTCGCGGAGTCCCTCGACGTCCGCGAGCGCCGCGCCGGCCTCGACGCCCTCACCAGCGCACTGGCCCGGTTCCATGACTGACCGCCAGACCATCGACATTCCCGGCCCGCGCGGCGGCTGGCTGCCGCCATGGCCCAACGTCGCCGAGATCGAAGCGGTCCTCCCGCACGAGCACTGGACGCTCGTCGGCGGCCTGATGACGCAGCTGCACTGCATGTCGATGTCGTGCGTGCCACCAACGACGTCGACATCGTCCTGCACATCGAGACCACCCGAGGGGTCGCCGCGGCGGCAGCCTCCGCGCTGGAGTCTCTCGGGTACGAACTGGCGTCCCCGACCGACCCACGGGTCGAGATCGCGCACCGCTTCCGGCGCGGAACCGCCACCGTCGACCTGCTGAGCAGCACACCGGACCAGGTCGACGTCCTCATCGCGGACCATCCCGCGCCCCGGGTCGTCGAGAAGCTGCGCGGCCGGACGATGGTGGCGATCGAGGGCGGCACGCAGGCGCTCCGCCGCACGGTCAACGCCCGGCTCCCGATCACACCCGACCGGATCACGACCGTCAGCATCCCGTCGACGTTCGGCGCTCTGGTACTCAAGGCCGCCGCCTACCAGACGGACACCCGCGACCGGGACCGGCACCTGTCCGACGCGGCCGCGCTGCTGTGCTGCCTGGAGGATCCGTACGCGGACCGGGAGAGCTTCACCGGCTCGGACCGGCGCCGGGTCGAGCTGCTGCGGAAGGCACTGCCGGACAGCCACCCGGCGTGGCGCGTGCTGGGCGGCGACGTTCGCGGTCAGGGCCAGGCGGCGCTGAGGCTTCTGACCGCTGGGTGACCGTCAGGTTCGCGTCGGCCGGCGGCGGTGTGCGACGAGGCCGGCGGTCAGGACGACGGCCACCGCGCCGAGCGTCCACGGGTCGCTGGACCGGCCGCCGAGGTCACGGTCCAGGAAGTGCGCGACCGCGTGGACGGTCGCGCCGACCGCCCCGCCGAACAGCGCCACGGACAGCCCGTCCCGCCAGACCAGGCTGATCAGGATCGCCGCGGTCAGCCCGAGCTCGAACGCGCCGATGTCGTGGAACAGATGCTCGTTGTACGGCGGGTACGTCGCGATGACGTCGTAGAACGAGCGCGGGGCGAAGAACGCCCACACTCCCGGCCCGCCGTTGATGATGGCGGCCAGCACGAGGGCTGCGGTCGTGAACGGGCTGCGTTTGGTCATGGTTGTCTGGACGTACGAGGCCCGCGAAACGTGACACCCCCGCCGCCGTCGTCGTCGCGGGAAAGTGTCGTACCTCGTGGATAGGCTCGGCTGCATCGACGTGGAGTTGGGAGGGAGGTGGCACATGGCTTCGGACTTCGAGGAGCTCGCCGCCTTCCTCCGGCGGCCCGGGGTCGGTGAGCATCCGGTCGACGAGGTGCGGGAGTCCGTCTGCGGGTCGTGCGGCGGCGGGCGGTTCGAGGTGCGGGTGATGGACACGGCGAAGGCCGCCCGGCGGACGTGTCTGGGGTGCGGGCAGCACGCGTTCATCGCCGACAGCGTCGAGTACTGGGACGAGGACGACGAGGTGCAGGTGGTCTGCGCCTGCGTGTGCGGCGAGGAGGAGTTCGCGGCGGCGGTCGGGTTCTCGCTGCGTGAGGATGACGACGACGTGCGGTGGATCTGCGTGGGGCTGCGCTGCCTCGCGTGCGGCCGGCCCGGCATCTACGAGGAGTGGCTGATCAAGTGGGGGCCCAGCAACTACCTCCTGGACCACGCATGAGGTCGTGTCTGAGAAATCACCCTGGTCGCCGCGGTCTTCAGGGAATCGGTCCGTGGTGGGCGAGGTTGTCGGCGGTATGACGACGATCGGGTTCATCGGAAGCGGGTTCATCGGCGGGACGGTGGCCCGGCTGGCGGTCGCGGCCGGGTATGACGTGGTGGTGAGCAACTCGCGGGGGCCGGAGACGCTGCAGGACCTCGTCACCGAGCTCGGACCGCGGGCGCGGGCGGCCACGTCGGCCGACGCGGCGGCGGCCGGGGACATCGTGGTGGTGAGCGTGCCGTTCAAGGCGTTCGACAAGGTGCCGGCAGAGCCGCTCAAGGGCAAGGCCGTCATCGACACCAACAACTACTACCCGCAGCGCGACGGCACGTTCGCCGAGCTGGACAACGCCGAGACGACCAGCAGCGAGCTGCTGCAGCGGCACCTGGACGGCGCCCACGTGGTGAAGGTGTTCAACAACATCTACTTCAAGCACCTCGGCTCGCTCGCCCGGCCCGGCCAGGCCGACGACCGCAGCGCGCTGCCGATCGCCGGCGACGACGAGACCGCGAAGCGCGCCGTGGTCGAGTTCCTGGCCACCATCGGCTATGACGCCGTCGACGTCGGGACGCTGGCGGACGGGTGGCGGTTCCAGCCTGACACGCCCGCGTATGGACCGCCGTATGGCACGTTCGACGACCCGGCCGGCCACCAGGCCACCGCGGACCAGCTGCGGACGGCGGTCGACCAGGCCAAGCGCTGACCACCTGCCACGGACGCCCCGGCCAGCCACCAGGGCCGCCTGAGCGGAGGTTCGGGTGGCTGCCGGGCGCCGCGCGACCAAGAGGGTGCACCAACGACCGGCGATCAGGGCAGCCGCTGACAATCCGACTCGGACGACCCGGCCAGCTATTGGGGCTGCGGTTGGGCGCTGACGACCAGACGCGAGCCACCCGGGCCATCGCGCTGAGCGGTGACGACCAGGCGCGGCTCGGCCGGGCACCAGGGCAAGCGTCGAGCAGGCCGGGGGCTGGTGACCGGATACGGTGGAGCGATGGACACGCTGGCGCGGTTGGGTGATGAGTACTTCCGGCTGCACTTCGCGGCTGAGCCGTTCGCGGCCACCGTGTTCGGCGTGGACGGGCACGACGCCGACGTCCCCGATCCAGGCAGGGACGCGGCCGGCCGGCACCGGGCCGCGCTCCAGCAGGTTGAAGCGGAGCTCAAGACGGTCGAGACGGCGGGGCTCAGCACGCAGGAGAAGATCAGCCACACGATCCTGGGCAGGCTGCTGCGGGACGAGCAGCGGATCTCCAAGGACGGCGTCAGCGAGGTGGCGGTGACGGCCAGCATCGCCGGGCCGGTCGCGCAGGTCGTTTCGACGATGCCGACGACGGGCGACGCGGCGTACCTGACCCGGCTCGCGAAGCTCGGCGGCTTCTTCGACGGTTACGTCGCGCGGTACCAGCAGGCCGCGCAGGACGGGCGGTTCCCCACGGCGCTGGGCGTGCGGCAGGCGATCGCGCAGGTCGACGCGTACCTGAGCACGCCGCTGGAGCGGGACCCGTTGCTGCAGCGCGACGTCGCGCAGACGAAGCAAGCCGCCGACCTGGTCACAGAGCACGTGCGGCCGGCGTTGCGGCGGTTCCGGACCGTACTGGACGAGCAGCTGCTGCCGGTGGCCCGCTCAGGGGACCAGGTCGGGTTGTGTCACGTGCCCGGCGGCGCCGACGGGTATCGCACCCTGATCGCGGCGTACACCACGACCGAGCTCGGGCCGGAGGAGATCCACCAGATCGGCCTCGACCTGGTGGCGGGGCTGCGGGAGGAGTTCGCCGACCGGGGTGGGCGGGCGCTGAACGCGAGAAGCACGGACGACGTCATCACACGGCTCAGGGACGACCGGGAGCTGCGGTTCGACAACGCCGGGCAGATCGTCGACGCCGTCACGACCGCGCTGCGCAACGCCGAGGAGGCGGTGCCGGACTGGTTCAGGAAGTACGACACGGCGCCGTGCGCGGTTCGGGAGATGGACGCGGCCGAGGCGGAGAACTCGGTGCTCGGCTACTACGTCGCGCCCGCCGCGGACGGTTCGCGGCCCGGGGCGCACGTCGTCAACACGTACCGGCCGGAGTCGAGGGCCCGGTTCGAGTACGAGGTGCTCGCGTTCCACGAGAGCGTGCCGGGGCACCACCTGCAGATCGCGGTCGCGCAGTCGCGGGCGGACCTGCCGCGGTTCCGGCGGTTCACCTACTTCGACGCGCACGGCGAGGGCTGGGGCCTGTACACGGAGCGCCTCACCGACGAGATGGGCCTGTACACGTCGGAGCTGAACCGGCTCGGCATGGTGTCGTTCGACGCGTGGCGGGCCTGCCGGCTCGTCGTGGACACCGGCATGCACCATCTCGGCTGGTCGCGGGATCGGGCGATCGCGTACATGCGCGACAACACCGCCCTGTCGGAGACCAACATCGCCAACGAGGTCGACCGGTACATCGCGATGCCGGGGCAGGCCCTCGCGTACATGCTGGGCCGGCTGCGAATCCAACAGCTGAGGGAGCGGGAGCGGGCGGCGCTCGGGCCGGCGTTCGACATCCGCGCGTTCCACCACGAGGTCCTCGCGCACGGGCCGCTGCCGCTGGACACCCTCGAGGACCTGATCACGTCCCGCTGGTAACTTTCACGCCGAAACGGTTTCGGCAAGCGTTTCGGGCACGGGTAGCCCACACAACGCATTGACACGCATGAGCAACGTTGGCACGGTTCCGAAAAGGATTTCGGCAACCGGCAACGGAAGGAACAGCGCTCATGCTGCGAAGACTCGTCCTGCCCCTCGCCACCCTCGCGATACTCGCCGGCGGCCTCACGGTGGCGGAGACCGCCGCGCAGGCCGCCCCCGGACAGAGTGACAACCTGGCCCGATCGGCCACCGCCAGCGCCTCGTACACCTCGCCGTGGGAGAGCATCGCCGCGGTCAACGACGGCATCGACCCCGCGAATTCCAACGACACCGTCAACCGGCGCTGGGGCACGTGGCCGAACACCGGCGAACAGTGGGTCCTGCTCACGTGGGCGTCGACGCAATCCATCCGCTCATCGGACATCTACTTCTTCGACGACGGTGGCGGCGTCCGTACGCCCGGCAGCTGGCGCCTGCAGTCGTGGAACGGTTCGTCCTATGTGGACGTGGCCGGCGCGTCGGGCTATCCCACGGCCGTGAACCAGTACAACGCCGTGAACTTCACCCCGGTCAGCACCAGCCGCCTGCGCCTCGTCCTGCAGAGCGGCGCCGCGTCGGTCGGCGTGCTGGAGTTCCGGGCGTACAGCACCGCGATCGGCACCACGCCGCCGCCGACCAGCGGCTGGAACCCGCCGGCGAACCTCGTCACCCCGCTCAACCAGGTCTGGCAGCACGTCGAGTCGACGTATTCGAACCCGTACGGGTTCCGCAACTACGGCTGGGACCAGGTGTTCGCGAACCGGGGCAGCATCAATTACTGCGTCCGTTGGGATTCCAGCGCCCCGGTGAGTGCCGCACTGCGCGACCAGATCCACGCGTCGCTGGCGCGGCAGTTCAAGAAGTGGATGGACGTGATGGCCGGGCACAACGGCTGGCCGTACCAGAACGTGCCGCTGAAGGTCGTCGGCTGGGCGGTCCGCGACCGGGCCACGCTGCAGTGGTCCGACAACTCGGTCGACGTCTACGTCAACAACATCCGGGAGAACGCGCCGCAGTGCTCGGAGCCGTGCGGCCGGTTCTTCAACCAGAGCGGCAACTACCCGAACTGCCCGGGCGGCGCCTCGCACCACTACGACATGTCGCTGTGGCTGACGGCCGGCATGAACGGCGGCGCCGGCGGCGACTGGGGCCAGCGCGTCGGCAGCGAGTACTTCGTCGGCGCCCTCAACAACGACAACATCCACATCCTGCTGCACGAGATAGGCCATAGCTTCGGCCTCGACGACTTCTACGACTGGACGCCCACCGGCGTCGGCGGCTTCCTCATGAAGGCCGGCTCGGCCTCGTCGATCACCGAGTTCGACGCCTGGATGCTGCGCGACTGGTGGCGCCATCTGAAGAGCCGTTACGGGTATTGATCACCCAGCTGACGCGGGTGCCGTGCCTTCGCGGCACCCGCGTCATAGCGCCTGCAGCTTGTCGGGGTTGGCGACGTTGTAGATGCCGGCGATGCGGCCCTGGTCGTCGAGGTCGAGCGTCATGGTGCCGATGACCCGGCCGGCGCCGCGGAACACGATGCCCGGTCCACCGTTGAATTCCACGAGGTCGACGCGCATGTCGGCGAGCTGCACCCCCTGGTACGGCTGCTGACCGAGCGTCGCGAACCACGCCGCGACCCGCTCGGCGCCGGTGACCGGGCGGGTCGCCTGGCGCACCTTGCCGCCGCCGTCGGTCCACAGGGTGACGTCCGGGGCGAGCAGCTGCATGAGCGTGTTGATGTCGCCGCCGGTCGCCGCGGCGAAGAACCGCTCGGTGACCCGCCGCTGGGTGGCCTGCCCGGCGTGGAACCGGGGGCGTCGCGCGTGCACGTGCTCGCGGGCGCGGTGCCCGACCTGCCGGACGGCGTCCTCGGAGCGCTCGACGGCGGCGGCGATCTCCGCGTACGTGAACCCGAACGCCTCCTTGAGCACGAACACAGCGCGCTCCAGCGGGCTCAGCGTCTCCAGCACCACGAGCAGCGCCATCGACAGCGAATCGCCACCGTCGGCGCCACCATCCAAGCCGCCGGTCGGGATCGGCTCCGGCAGCCACGGCCCGACGTAGACCTCCCGCCGGGACCGCGCCGACCGGAGCCGGTCCATGGCCACGTTCGTGACGATGCGGACCATGTACGGCTTGGCCTCGCCCACCTGCGCCCGGTCCACGGAGGACCACTTGAGCCACGCGTCCTGGACCGCGTCCTCGGCGTCGGACGCGCTGCCGAGGATGCGGTACGCCACGGAGAAAAGCAGTCGGCGATGGATTTCGAACTCGTCGGTCATCACGATCAGTACAGCACCAGGACGCCGACGACCGGAGCCATGTACATCAGCGGAAACATCACGTGTGAGTAGGACCTCGCCCGCAGGACGGTGATGACCGCCCCGGTGAAGTACAGGACGAGGCCGATGCCGGCCGCCACGCCGACGGCCGGGACGAACAGTCCGGCCAGCAGCCCCAGTACACCCGCCGCCTTCGCGACGCCGAGCCATGGCCACCACGTGGCCGGGACGCCGTAGGCCGCGAGCGGCTCGACGACCCACTTGGCGCGCATGAAGACCGACACGGCGGAGAACCCGACCCAGAGTGCTGCGGCGATGGTGATTGACGTAGTCATGACCGCGGGACGGATGCCGCGGCGCCGAACGTGACATGCGCGTGTCATCCGTCACATCACTCTGCAGAACAAGTTGCATCACCATGCAGTGTGATGCATATACTTACGGCATGTCCAAGGTGCTCACCTCCCTGCCCGTCGGTGAACGTGTCGGAATCGCCTTCTCCGGCGGCCTGGACACGTCCGTAGCTGTCGCGTGGATGCGCGAGAAGGGCGCGGTGCCCTGCACCTACACCGCGGACATCGGGCAGTACGACGAGCCCGACATCGCCTCGGTCCCCGGCCGCGCCGGCGCGTATGGCGCCGAGATCGCCCGCCTGGTCGACTGCCGCGCCGCCCTGGTCGAGGAGGGCCTGGCCGCGCTCGCCTGCGGCGCGTTCCACATCCGCTCCGGCGGCCGCACCTACTTCAACACCACCCCGCTGGGCCGCGCCGTCACCGGCACCCTGCTGGTCAACGCGATGCTCGAGGACGGCGTCCAGGTGTGGGGCGACGGCTCCACGTTCAAGGGCAACGACATCGAGCGCTTCTACCGGTACGGGCTGCTGGCCAACCCCGCGCTGCGCATCTACAAGCCGTGGCTGGACGCCGCCTTCGTCACCGAGCTCGGTGGCCGCAAGGAGATGTCCGAGTGGCTGCTCGCGCACGGCCTGCCCTACCGGGACAGCACCGAGAAGGCGTATTCCACCGACGCCAACATCTGGGGCGCCACCCACGAGGCGAAGACCCTCGAACGCCTCGACACGGGCATCGAGATCGTGGAACCCATCATGGGCGTGCGTTTCTGGGACCCCGCGGTCGAGATCGCCCCCGAGGACGTCACGATCGGCTTCGAGCAGGGCCGCCCCGTCACGATCAACGGCAAGGAGTTCGGCTCCGCCGTCGACCTCGTCCTGGAGGCCAACGCCATCGGCGGCCGCCACGGCCTGGGCATGTCCGACCAGATCGAGAACCGCATCATCGAGGCGAAGAGCCGCGGCATCTACGAGGCCCCGGGCATGGCCCTGCTCTACACCGCCTACGAGCGCCTGGTCAACGCGATCCACAACGAGGACACCGTCGCCGCGTACCACAACGAGGGCCGCCGGCTGGGTCGCCTGCTGTACGAGGGCCGCTGGCTGGACCCGCAGGCCCTCATGCTCCGCGAATCCCTCCAGCGTTGGGTTGGCTCCGCCATCACCGGCGAGGTCACCATCCGCCTGCGCCGCGGTGAGGACTACTCGGTCCTCAACACCACGGGGCCCGCGCTGAGCTACCACCCCGACAAGCTGTCCATGGAGCGCACCGAGGACTCCGCCTTCGGCCCGCTGGACCGCATCGGCCAGCTCACCATGCGCAACCTCGACATCGCCGACTCCCGCGCCAAGCTCGAGCAGTACGCCCGCATCGGCATCGTCGGCAGCGGCCAGCACCGCCAGCTCGTCTCCGCGGCCGAGCAGTCGACCCGCCTGATCGGCACCATGCCCGAGGGCGGCGCGGAGGAGATCGCCTCCCGCGGCAAGGCCGCCACCGGCGACGAGTTCCTCGACGCCGCGGCCATGGAGGCCGGCACCGACTGATCCGTCCGCACTGCCCGGCGGGGGCCCTTCGTGGGTCCCCGCTTTGCTGTTCACAGTCGGCGTTCCGACACATCACGGTTGTCGCTGCTTGACGTCTGCGCAGGTCAGGCGGCCGGAGTACAAAATCCGACCGCTTGCGTGGGCTGGCTAACGTGCGACCGCATGCGGGGGGTTCCTGCCCCCGGTGTCCGAATTGATTGAGGACGTGATGTGATGCGCAGACAGATACAGGCAGTGCTGGCGACCGCCGTGCTGAGCGCCGCCGCGCTCGTGCCGGCGTCGGCAGCCCACGCGGCCAGCCGCTGCAACGACCCGGTCCCGCCGCCGTCGTGCGTCGGCGAGCCGCCGGAGAGCACCGACGACTCCCCCGTCGGCACGGTGACGTTCACCAACCTGGGCACCGCGGTGCGGGCCACCGGCTGGGCGCTCGACCCCGACGGCGGGCCGCTGCAGGTGCGGGTGGCCATCGACGGCACGATCGTCGGCGGCACCACGGCCAACCTGCCCAACGGCACCAAGAACAACGGGTACGACGTCACCGTCGCCCTGCCCACGATGCCGGGCGGCCACCACGTCGTGGTGTCGGTGGCCAACTGGCCGGACGGGACCACACCGGTCGCGTTGAACCGCGTCCTGGGCTTCACCGACGTGAACGTGGCGCTGCCGGGGCCGACCGACCTGCAGCTGTCGGCCGGCGTCCACTCGCTCTGGTTCAACTGGACCGACAACGCGACCACGGAGACCGGCTTCTACCTGTCGATCAGCTGGGACCAGACCGTCTGGAACGACAAGGGCCAGCCGAGCCGGGTGCAGAGGAGCAACACCTGGTTCCTGCCGGCCAACCCCGGCACCGGGCCGATGTCGCACTTCGTCGAAGGGTTCCCCGAGAACACGTACTACCTGGCCAGCGTCTACGCGGTCCAGGACGGCGGCATCCGCTCGCGGGCCGCTACCGGCAACGTCCGCACCACTGAGTAACCTCCGGCACAGCAACGGCGGCACCCGGCCATCCGGGTGCCGCCCCGCTGCTGTTTACGGGAGGGGTGCCTTCGGCAGGGACGGCGCGGAGTTGAACACCTGCACCCCGGCCTCGTTGTCCCCGTCGAACGGCGTCACCGGCCCCTGCCCCGCCCCGAGGCAGAAGTCGTCCCCGGCCGGGTCCGCGAACCACATGCCCACGTGCCCCAGCTCCTTGCGCACCCGCTCCTTGCCGACCAGCGTCGAGGAGAACGCCTCCTCCGCGATCATCCGCAGCTCGGTCCGCCCCTTGCCGTACTTGTCGGTGAACACGTCCCCCACGTACTCGGCCGCCCCGAACGGCGCCGCCGGCACTTCGAGCAGGAACACCGTGAACGCCGTGTTCGCCGGCCCACCGCTGACCCTGACGTCGAAGACGTCGAACCCCTTCACATCGGTCTCCAGCGCGACGCTCACGTCGACCTTGACCTTCGGCATGCACTTCGCCAGCTGCTCCGAACTCGGCGCCAGCTTGAACTTGACGACCTCAGCCTTCTTCCCGCCGGTCGACGTGTAGTTCCCGACCTTGTCCAACTCGACGTCCCCGTACATCGCCCCATAGCCGACGAACGCCGCCGCCCCCGCGACCGCCCCGACCGTCAGCAACGCAAGACCCTTGACCACTCCCATGACTCCGACCTCCCACTCGGGCTACACAGCGGCGGATTCGCCGTCGGTACCCCAGAGCACGGCCAGCGCGCCGCCCCCGTTCACCAGCCCCGATGTCGCGACCTCGACAACGAACCACTTGAACCGGCCGTCACTCAGCCAGCGGGGTTGTGGACACTCGGTTGTACCGCGTCATCGCCGGGGAGTCCTACGGTGATCTTTCGCCGCCCTTCCGACGCAGCAAGGATCCGACGACCATGCGGTTCGTGCTCAACGGCTCAGCCATGCACCTCGACGCGGCCAAGGTGACCAGCCGACTGCGCGGCGTCCATCCAGAGCCGGTCCGCCAGCACGGCGTCCGCATCGGTGGCGTCGTGTACCCCGTCAAGCAGGCCTTCGAGCTTGCCGCCGGCGTGCCACGCACCGAGTTCACCAGCCACACCGCCCTCAGGCACCTGCGGAGCCTCGGCCTGGAGATCGTCGGTCACACGGTGGACGTCCCCACCCCGCGGCAGCCGGCCGTCACGACGTCACCGCCCTACCGCAGCTGGCCGTGGGAGGGTGCGGTGCAGTCGGCCTTCGCCGCACTGCTCTTCCGCCACGGCTGGTCGATCGCCTCGATGGCCGACACGGCGACGAAAGCCCCTGGTGTCGACGTGGTCGCCTACAAGGACTCCCGCCGCCTGGGCGCGGAGGTGAAGGGCTGGCCCTCGGCCGGCTATGCCGATCCACGCCGTGCCGGCGAGGTGAAACCGACCCAGCCCAGCACGCAGGCAGGGCACTGGTTCAGCCAGGCTCTACTCAAGGCCACCATGCTGCTGGACAGCCACCCGGGCCACGAGTCGCTGATGGTCCTGCCGGACTTCCCGCGCTACCGCGACCTCACCACCCGAACCCGCTCCGGCCGCCACGCCGCGAACCTCCACGTCGTCCTGCTCGACCCGAACGGCACCTTCACCAGCGAACGCTGGGCCCCCTGACTGCTCTGGAGGTCGCATGACGCTCGACGTGACGAGCTGGCTCTACCCCATCAACCCTGACAGCGGCTACGTGTTCATCGAGCCAGGAACCGGCGAGGAATCCCCGACCACTCCCGAGAACCTGCTGCAATCCATCGAACAACGCCCTGACGTGGTGGACTCCTTCATGCTGAGCACCGGATACCGAACCATGCGACCGGGAGACGCGATCTGGGTGTACGCAGCGGGCGCGGGTCGGCAGATGATCTGCGCGCTGGGCCGGGCCATCGACATCTACGAGGACCCTGACGACGGTTGGCGGGTGGATCTCATGTGGGACGCCGACACGACCCGCGCGCTGATGGGTCCACATCCGCTCCGGCGTGACGAGTTCCTGCAGTTCCCACAGCGCGCCGCGATCCGCGCTGACGACCATGCCCAGGCCGTCTTCGCTCGATGGCTTCGCCAACACGGCCGCGACCTCCGTCACCCCGACGAGAACTTGGCGCTCTCCACCCTCGACGCCAGGCTCCGGGTGCTGACGAACGTCGTGCGACGGCAGGGACAGCACACCTTCAGGGGCCGGTTGCTGAAAATCTACGGCGACCATTGCGTCGTCACGGGTCCGAATCCTCGCGAGGTCCTCGATGCCGCGCACATCGAGCCGTACCTCGGGGTCCACAGCAACGACGTGCGCAACGGCTTGCTGCTCCGGACCGACCTGCACACCCTCTTCGATCTGCATCTCATCGGCGTCGATTCGGCCAACCGGCTCGTTGTCTCCAGCCGGCTCGACGGGACGCCGTACAGCGCGCTGCACGGGACGGTGCTGCGCACGCCGAATCCGAAGAAGTGCGGTCCGGCGAAGCAGAGCCTTGCCGCCCATCTCAGCCGGCTTCAGAAGTAGCGGGGTTCGTACGGGCGAGCCAGAGGCCCGTGCCGTACATGGTCAGGCCGAGGGCGATGAACGTGCCCGCCACCGCGTACTGGAAGCCGGCCGGCATATACGTCGCCAGGAACCAGCTGTGGTGGAGCTTGTCGTTGGCGACGAAGATCGCGGCGACGATGCCCTGCGGGAACAGGGGGAGGGCGCCGAGGCCGAAGCACCAGCCGGCCACCGCCTTCTGGGTGTTGCTCAGGTGGTCGAAGCGCAGGGTCTTCTGCGTGACCGGCTTGCGGCCGGTGCGCATCGTGTCCAGCAGTTCGGGGCCGTGGGACGCGAGGCGGCGCTCGGCCAGCGAACCGAGGAACCAGAAGCAGGCCGCGCCGGTCAGGAGGCCGACCGCCACGCCCGGCCAGCCGAACCAGATCGCGGTGAGAAGAGCCGGCGCGGCCGCCAGTAGGACGAGGGCGATCATCAGGTACGCCAGGCCCGTCAGGCCGCCGTCGTTCTCGCTGGTGCGCAGGGGGTTGCCGGCGCGGCGGTGCGGGTCGGTGCCGGGGATCAGGGCGTACACCGAGACGAGCGGGATCAGGCCGGCGGCGCCGCCCAGCAGGGCGGGCAGCAGGGCGAGGACCAGCGGCCACGGGCCACCCGAGACCGCGGTGAAAACCAACGTGACGAGGATTGCCAGCGGGGCCTGGACGGAGAGGAACGCGAGCTGGCGGCCGCGGACGTCGGAGGCGTTGGCGAGCAGGGTGAGCCAGAGGGCGGTGCCGTCGGTGCCGTACAGGTTGGAGGACATCGCGGCGGCCATGACGACGAAGATGGGGCCGGCGTAGGGGAGCATGCCGTTCCAGCCGATGAGCAGCGGGCTGGCGGCGAAGCAGACGCCGTAGGAGAGGGCGAACGCCAGCTGGTGGTTGCGGACCAGGTCACGCGACCAGGTGAGCAGCTCCTTCGCCACCACGGCACCCGTGGGGGACGTGGGCCGCACAGACCACGCGCCGCGGCCCGACGAAGGGCGGGAACGCCGGCCGAGCAGCGCCGCCCAGAGCGCGAGCAGCACCAGTACCGACGCCGCCAACGCTGCCAGAGCCCACCAGTGCCCGCGAGCGGCCTGCACACCCCACGACGACGGGAGATATCCAACGAACGATGGAATTCCGGTCTCGCCGAACGCGGCGAAGAACACCCAGACCTGCCCGAGCGCCGCCAGGATCGCCCCGTTGACGAGGCCGGAGCCGACCGCCCCGACCCGCGACCGCAGCGCCAGGCCGACGACCGCCACGCACACCTTCGACAGCAGCACGAAGACCGCGAGTTGCAGCAGCATCGCCGGTACTGCCAGCAACACCGAACCGGAGCGGATTCCGACAACGAGCAGACCGAGCAGCGCGGTGAACGACACGAGCGGCGCGACGCCGACGAACGCCGCCGTCAGCAGGCCCATCGCCAGGCGCCGCCGGGGCAGCCCAAGCAGCGCGAAGTACTCCGGCCGGACCGTCTCGTCGCCGCCGCCCATGACGACTGGGCCGAGCATCCAGCCGAGCATCCAGACCGCGTACCCGGCGGCGAGGAGGTCAGCGTCGACGAAGGCCAGGTAGATCGTCCCGGCCGCCAGCACCGCCCCGAGCAGCGCACCCGTGCCGGCCGTCTGCGCGCGCGGCCCTCGGAAGGCGTGCCGCAGGATGGCGAACTTCATCTGCGCCATGGTCACTTCGACAGCCACGACAGCTCCTTCTTGGTCTGCTCGGTGCCCACCAGCCCGACGAACGTGTCCTCCAGCGACCGCCCACCCCGCACCTCGTCCAACGGCCCGGCGGCGACGACGCGGCCCGCATCGACGACGGCCACGTGATCGCAGAGCTGCTCGACCAGCGCCATCACGTGACTCGACAGCACGATCGACCCGCCGCCCGCCACAAACCCACGCAGGATGGATTTGATGGTCGCCGCCGACACGGGATCGACCGCCTCGAACGGCTCGTCCAGCACCAGCAACCGCGGCGCGTGCAGCAGCGCCGTGGCCAGCCCGATCTTCTTCCGCATGCCCGTCGAGTACTCGATGACCAGCGCCTTCTCGGCGGCGTCAAGCTCAAGCACGGCAAGGAGCTCATCGGCCCGCTCGGCGACGGTCGCCCGAGGCATGCCGCGCAGGAGCCCGATGTACGTGAGCACCTCCCGCCCCGTCAGCCGCTCCGGCATGGCGAGCCCGTCGGGAAGGACGCCGACCAGCGCCTTCGCCTGCGCCGGCGCCGACCAGACGTCCGCCCCGAAGATGCTGGCAGTGCCACCGTCCGGCCGCAGCAACCCGACCGCCATCGACAGGGTCGTGGTCTTCCCGGCCCCGTTCTGCCCCACCAGCCCGTAGAACGACCCCCGCGGCACCGCCAGGTCAACCCCAGCCACGGCGACCTTGTCCCCGAACCGCTTGACCAGCCCCCGAATATCCAACGCCGTTTCCATGCCGTCGACGGTACGGACGGATCGACCCCAGCGGATTGCCCCTGACTACCTGACGGGGGTGGGGATAACTACACCCCTACGAGCAGCGGGCGGCCTCGAAGGTCTGGTGGCCGCGGCCTGACTGGCAGCGTTGGGTGCGTTCGCCCGAGACGAAGCGGAAGCGGCCGTCGGTCTCGCGGTGCAGGACGACGCGGTAACGCATCGCCTGGATGGAATCGTCGCCGAGTTTGGTGAGGGTGACGGTCAGGACCGGGTCGTCGTCGGTCTTGTCGCGGTGCAGGTAGATGGCGACCGGGCCGTCGAAGCCGCGGTTCAGGTTGAGCAGTTCCGCCACGGTGCTGTCCGCCGCCTCCGCCCAGGCCGGTGCGGTGGCGTCGATGTGGGCGTTGAAGCCCGGTGCTGCCAGTACACCTCCCGCGTCGGCGGTGACCCGGTCCGGCCACGGCGCGCCGGGCGTCTGGGTCGCGGGCGGGGTCCAGGGGGTCGCGCCGGGTTGCTCGATCGCGTCGCTGCAGCCGGCGAGCAGGAGCGCGATCAGGACGAGAGCCATCACTCGGTTCTTCACGGGAACAAAGACGCCCATGGGCGCGTGCCGGTTTACCCGAGATCCGCGAGCAGGGTGTCGGTGAGGCGTTCCTCGTGGACGGCGGCGTCTTCCCGGTGCATGGCTGTCGCGAGGTCCGGGTCCCACCAAGTGGCGGCGGGCGTGCCGGTCAGGCGGTGGGGCGGGGTCTGCGGGTCGCGGGTGGCAAGCACCGCGGCCTGGTAGTCGGCGGCGCCGAAGCGCCACGGGAACGCGCCGGTGCGGCGCATGACGCGGCCTGCGATGGCGACGCCCGGCCAGTCGAAGTCGCCGCGGTACCGCAGCTGGACGCCGTCGAGCGCGGCGAGGGCGTCGAGGAGCGCGAGGGTGACCACGGTCGGGTTGCCGAGGGTGCAGACCATCGCGGCGGGCAGTGCGAGTTGTGCGGCGGCTTCCAGGATGCGCGGGTTCTCGCACACGTACACGGTCTGCGGTTCCAGGGCCAGTGGCAGCAGCCGGCGCAGGTCGCGCAGGGTGAGGTGCGCTTCGGCGTGATGGGAGGCCCGGTCGCGCAGGTGGCCGGCCGGGAAGCCGTCGCCGAGCGGGCGCAGTCCGTACGTGAGGACGGTGGTCGCCACGGTGTCGCCGGCCACGCCGACGAACTCCCACAGCGACCGGCGCTCGACTGCGGAGGAGGGCGGCGCGGAGGCGGTCGCCAGGGTGATCCCCCGGAGCACGAGGCGGTTGAGCAGCGTGTCGTCGTCGAGGCCGTGGGCGGTGCCGGTGACCTGCTCGGCGAGCTCACCCCGGGACCACAGCCGCGACGTGTCCCCGAGGACCAGGCCCAGCACCGTCACGGCCTGGGTCAGCGCCGCGGGTGACGGCAGGCGGCCGATGATGCCGCTGCGCCAAACGCCGTCGAGCCAGTCGGTCACCCACTCCTGGCCGTCGAGGCCGGCCTCGGACGCGGTGGCGAGGACCTGTCCACGTAACGAGGCTCGCCGGTCCCGTTCGGCGGCCGCGTCGGCGCGGCGGTCGGGGATCGGGCCGGTCACCGCCTCGACGACCTCGACGAGACCCGTGCCGGCGGCGCTGGAGCGCAGCAGGCGGTCGAGGGCGGCGAGGTCGACGGTGACCGAGGCGCCGACGGCCCGGCCCAGCAGCTGCCCTATGGCGTCGCGGTCCTGCGGGGAGCCACAGTGGACGGTCAGCCGCCCCTCGGCCCGGCGGCCGTTGCGCTGCAGCCGCCCGCGCAGCGAAGTCCACAGTGGAGCCAGCGACGGCGAGCGCAGCCACTGCAGCGTGGTCGGCGGGATCATGCGGGCAGGACCGTGCGGCGGCTGCCGTCCCAGCGGAAGTGCAGGGTGGCGACGCCGGGCTGAGCGGGGTCGCGGAGGCACTCGTAGATGCCGAGTGACGGCACCTCCGGGAAGCAGCCCCACAGCCGTTCGCTGGTGAGGACGGCGTCGAGGTCGAGGGCGACGAGCAGGCCCAGCAGGCGGCCGTGCGTGGGCTCGTCGACCTTGGCGAACGCGTCGTCGAGCAGGATGAGCCGCGGCGCCGGCGGGTGGGCGTCGCCGACGGAGGAGAAGTGGGCCGCGGCGGCGGCGAACAGCACCAGGTAGGACACGACCCGCTGCTCGCCCTGCGACATGGCGGTGCGCGCCGACAGGGTCCGCTCCCGGTCCGGGTTCGCCTGGTCGGTGACCTTGACGGTGAACGTGAACCACTGCCGGTAGTCCAGCGCGGCCCGCAGGTGCACGGCGTAACCCGCGGACGGGTCGCCGCGGCGGGCGTCGTCGACCCGGCGGGCGAGGACCTCGCGGAGCCGGTCGTTCTGCTCCCGGGTCCGCAGCGCGAGCGGCGTCCTGAGCAGCCCGACGGCCGCGCGGGTGTCGGCGTCCGCGTCGGCGCGCAGCGACCACACGAGCCGGGCGCCGAGGCCGTGCGAGGTGCGGACCTGGGCGAGGGTGGCGTTCATGCCGTTGACGAGCGTCTCGGCGGCGAGGATCTGCCGGGTGAGCGCGTCGCCGAGCTCGCCGAGCAGGAACCGCTCGAACGCCTGCCGCTCCCGGTCCGCGACCGCCGTCCGCTTCTGTTCGAGCTCGGCGCCGAGGCGGGCGGTGGCGTGCGCGACCGGGTGCTGGCCGATGTCGTCGGCGATCTCGACGACCTTGACGCCGTCGCGGTTCTCCCAGATCAGGTCGTACCCGCCGGCGAGCCGACCGCGCACGTCGATGTACTTGAGGTGCAGCGCGTTCTCGCCGACGTCGGTCCGCCGCGGGCCGAGCGCGTCGGCGAGCTTCGCGGCGAGCCCGTCGAGCCGGGCGATGCGTTCGCGGGGTGTCTCGGCGACGTCCGGCGGCACCGCGATGTCCTCACCGAGGTCCAGCGCGGCGGCGACGCCCGGCAGCGTCATGATCCGTGGCAGTGCGGTGCCGGCCTGCAGCGCGACGCGCTCCTGGTCGGCGAGCCGGTCTCGCGCCTCGTCACGGGCGTGCTCCGCGGTGATCCGCCGGTCGCGGCTGCTCTGGTACTGGCTCCGCAACGTCGGCAGGCGCTGCTCCGCGTCGCGCAGCCTCGACTCGGCGGCGGCCTCCCGGGCCATGACCTCGGCCGCGTCGGCGTGCAGCGATTCCTGCAGCACGGCCAGCTCGGCGGCCGCCTCGGCGTGCTCGGTGGCCGCGGCCGTCGCCGCTTCGGCCGCCTCGTCGACCCGCTGCCGTGCCGCGGTGATGCCGTCGAGGTGCGCCGTGGAGCGGTGCAGCAGCTCCAGGAGGCCGTCCGTGTCGCGGCGGTGCCGGGGCAGCTCGTCGGCGAGCCGCCGCAGCCGGCCGTCGACGCGGGTCAGGTCGTCCGGGTCGCCCGGCAGGAGGTGCGCGTCGGCGGCGGCGGTGACCTTCCGGCGCTGCGCGGTCGCCTCGGTGGCGAGGTCGCGGGCCCGCCGCCGCGCGTCGGTGACCTGCGCGGTCAGCGCCGTGACGGCGGCCTGTCCCTCGTCACGCCTGGCCTGTGCGGTGCGGAGCGGCTCCGCGTCGGGAAGCGCGGCGAGGAGCCGGTCGAGCTCGCGGCGCAGGGTCGCGACCTCGGCGAGCTCCCGGTCGATCCCGTCGAGTGCGGCGACACCTTCGTCGATCTGCGCCTGCAGCTCGGCGAGCCGCCGGGCGCGCAGGGCGGCCCGGTTCGCCGCTCCGACGTACTCGGCCGCCGGCTTCCGCCACGCCCCGTGCGCCACCCCGAGCCGCCAGCTCCCATCCGCCCCGATCCAGCTGCCGGCGTCATCGGCGGCGCCGGTCGTGGCCGGGGCGCCTGTGCCGGCCACGGCGACGCCCGCGGAAGTGCCGGCCGCTCCAGCCCCGAGGCCGGCGGCCGCGGGAACGCCGGTGGCAGCGCCCGCTCCATCAGCGGGAATGCTGTCAGCCCCAGCGACAGCGCCCACAGCAACACCGCCGGCACCTGCCCCATTCGCGGGAGCGCCGTCCACCCCGCCCCCGGGATTAGCGCCGCCGGCGCCGGCCTGGTCCACGGGCGCGGCGGACGCGCCGGCCTCTTCCACGGGCGCGGCAGCCGCACGGAAACCGACGGCGGCGCCTGCCTCGTCCATAGACGCGGCGGACGCGCGGAAGCCGACGGCGGCGCCTGCCTCGTCCATAGACGCGGCGGACGCGCGGAAGCCGACGGCGGCGCCTGCCTCGTCCATAGACGCGGCGGACGCGCGGAAGCCGATGGCGGCCAGGAGAGCGGTCACCTCGTCGGCGCCGGGGACCGGCACGAGCGCCGTGCCGAGCAGCGGGTCCTGGACGGGCGGGCCGGGGCGCAGCAGCACCTCGCCGGTGCCGGGCGCGACGAGGGTGCCGGCGGCGGTGACCTCCCCGTCGAGCAGGCCGCTGGCCTCCAGCGCCGCCTCGATCGAGGCCCGTCGCGTGGCGTCGAGCCCCTCGGCGAAGTCGACCAGCCGGTACAGCGGCCGGTCGGCGGCAGCGTGAGCGAACCGGGACCTGGGCGGTGACGGATCCGTCTTCGCCGCCCACTCCTGATGCTCGGCGCGGACGGCCGCGAGCCGGTCCGCCGCCCGGGTGCGCTCGTGCAGCAGGGTGTCGCGGCGACGCTCCAGGGCGGCACGGACCGGGGCCAGGCAGGCTTCGGCCGCCTCCCGTACCGACGCCGGAGACTCAGCGAGGAGCACCGGCGCCGCATCGATCCCGGCCGCGGCCACGAGCGGGTCCTCGGTCCAGCGCTGCACGGCGGTCGAGTAGGCGTCGGCCGCCGCCTGCAGCAGGGCGGCGAGCTCGTCCAGACGCTCGCGGGCGGTGCCGAGCTGGCCGTCGAGCAGTTCGGCGTCGCCGGCGGCGCGAGTGGCCTGCTCGGCGGCGCGGGTCGCGCGGCGGATCAGGTCCTGCAGGTCGGCGACCGCGCGCCGGCGGGCCGCCACCGCCGCCTCGGCCTGCCTGCTCTGGTCGCGGTACGCCCCGAGGTCCCGCGAGGCCTCCCGCACGTCGACGGCGCGGACCTGGAGACCGGCGACGGCCGTGTGCCGCAGCGCCGGTGCCACACCGAGGTGACCGACGTCCAGCCCGGCCTCGCCGGCGACGTCGCGGAGCCGGCCGTGGTCCTCCCGCAGCCGCGTGGACGCCGCCGCGATGCGGTCGGACTCGTCGTCGAACCGGGCGACGAGGTTGCCGAGGTTGCGCTCCTCGGCGGCCGCCTGACTGGCGGTGGCCCGGGCCGCGGACTGCAGCGCCTGCACCGCCTGGCGGCGTTGGGCCAGGTCGCGCACCGCCCGGTACGCGGCGCTGTCCCGCACGGCGGTGAGCTCCGCCCGCGCCTCCCGCCCGGCCAGCTCCAGCGCGTCGGCCGCGGCGGCGGCGACCCGCTCCTCGTCGACGGCGGCGGACACCTGCCGCTCCTGCTGGCCGGCCTGCCGCCGCCGGTCGCGCAGCTCCTGCAGCGCCTGCTGGACGGCGCCGACGCGGGCGCGCAGCTCGCCCTGCAGGTAGCCGCGGTAGCCGGTCATGAGGTCGGCGAGCGCGCCGTGGGTGCGTTCGAGCCGGCCGAGGTCCTCGCGGACGGTCTCCAGGTCGTCGAGGTTGTGCGCGACCGAGTCGAGCACGTCGTCGTCCAGCGGCGGCAGCGCCTCGCCGAGCTCGGTCGCGAGCTGGCCGGCCTCGATCCGGTCTCCGATCGTCGGCCTGCGCAGCCGGTACAGCAGGTGCACGAGATTCTGGTAGCGGCCGGCGTCGTTGACGCCGAACAGTTCCCGCCCGACGCGGGCCCGGTAGTCGCGCGCGCCGGCGATGACGGCGCCGTCACCGAGCCGCTCCCGCAACCGCTCCAGCGGCAGCGGCTGCCCGTCGACGACGAGCGCGACGTCGACCCCGACGCGCAGCGGCGTGATGAAGTACTGCAGCCGCGCCTCGCCCGTCGCGGAGGACCAGCGCACGACCGCGCCGAGCGTCAGGTGCCGCTCGCTGCCGTCTTCTGCCTGGCGCCGCAGCTCCAGCCACAGGAACCCCTGCCGGTTGACGCCGGTGG
Organism: Dactylosporangium maewongense; assembly: GCF_039531485.1. Taxonomy (NCBI): domain Bacteria; kingdom Bacillati; phylum Actinomycetota; class Actinomycetes; order Micromonosporales; family Micromonosporaceae; genus Dactylosporangium; species Dactylosporangium maewongense. Next base: position 50,581 of record NZ_BAAAQD010000050.1, read on the forward strand.
CGCCCTCGCCCATCAGCCACCGGAACGTGGTCTTGCCGGCGCCGGTCGCGTCGAGCCGTTTCACGTCCCCGTCGAGCAGGAACGGCAGCAGCATCTCCAGCGCCTTCGACTTGCCCGCGCCGTTCTTGCCGCGCAGCAGCAGCCGTCCGTCCTCGAACTGGAAGATCTGCTCGCCGTACTGCCAGACGTTGCAGATGCCGGCCCGATGCAACTGGAACCGCGTCACCTCTGCCCCTCGCTCTCGAGCACCGCATACCGGGCGGCGGCCGCCAGCAACACCAATGTCCCATCGGGTGCGTCGCCACGGGCATTGCGGGCGTCGACCGCGCGTTCGGCGTCGACCTCCTCGTCGGCCTCCGAGTCGGCGACCGTCGCTCCCGCGCGGCCCAGCAGCCCGACCTGCGTCAACAGGTCGACGACGGCGTCGCTCAGTGCGGTGGGGTTTCCGGTGTACGACCCTGCCCACCGCCTCGAGTGCCGCTGGATCAGCCCTTCCAATGTCCGCTCGACGAGTCCCTCGGGCACCGGGACGCCGACCGTCGGGGGTCCACCCCGCACCACGGCCGGCGCGAGCTCGCGGACCAGCGCCTCGACGGTCAGCAACGCGGCCTGCGCGACGGTGCCCGTGCCGGGGAAATCCACATCGGACAGTTCATCGTCGGGATCGAGGAGCGCGGCCCCTTCGGCCCGCAGCTCGGCGTGCAGCCCCGTGTAGTCGGCGAACGCACGCTCGTCGCGGCGCTGCTCCTTGCGCAGCCAGGCCCGCTCCTTCGCGGTGAGGTCGTCCAGGTACACGACCGGGCACTCGACGAGCCGCCTGCGCACGGCGTGCCGGGTGCCCCCGGGCCCTGCCTCGGCGGCGGTCGCGATGAACTCCTCCGCGCTGCCGGCCCGGCCGATCGGCGCGGCGAGCAGGTGCGTCACCAGGTCGCGGTCCACGGTGAGCAGCGCCTCCTCCTGGTCACCGTCGACGGTCCCCTGCTCTTCCACCAGCACCCGCCACCGCACGAGCTGCCGCAGCGCCGTCGTCAGCGCCCGCCGCTCCACCGGCCGGTCCACGTCCCCGAGGTCGATCCCGGCCTCGACGGCGGCGCTGCGCACGTCGGCGACGAGCTGCGACAGCAGCAGCTGCTCCGGCCCGGTGAGCAGGACCGCCGCGGTCAGCGTCAGGTACGCGTAGGACCGTTGGGTGAACGGCCCCGTCGCCCGCAGCAGCGGCCGCCCCTGCCCAACCGGCAGCCCCGTCTTGAACAGCCGGGCGAAGCCGGCCTCGACGACCAGCCGGTACCCGAGGAACTGCCCGAACCAGCTCTTGAGCCAGTCCGCGTGCCGCCGAACCAGCGGGAACTCGTCGTGCGTGGGGTGCAGCAGCGGCTGCCCGAGCAGCGCCCGGACGGCGCGCCGCCGCTCCTCGGCAAGGGCGATGTCGTGCTCGTGCTGCTCAGCCATGCCCGCTCCCGGTCCGCTCGGTCTCCGTCTGCTCGGGCTCGCGGCCGACGATCGCGGGCTCGCGACCAGCGATCTCGGCGCCTTGGCCGACGGTTCCCGTGTCGTGAGCGGCGATCTCGGCGCCGTAACCGGCGATCTCCGTGTCGTGGCCGGCGACCTCCGTGTCGTGACCGGCGATGAGGATGGCCAGGTCCTCGGCGGTGAAGTCGCCGCCGGCGGAGCGCAGGGTCAGTGCGTGGCCCGGCTTGGCGGTGAGCTCGCAGCGCAGCCCCAGGTCGATCGACACGGTGACCGCCGTGCCCGCCGCGGGGTCGCCGGCGCCGAGGGCCTGCGCCATGAGCTCCAGCAGCAGCTGCATCGCCGGCCCCGAGAGCCGCACCGCGGACAGGTCCGCCGCCGCGGACAGCAGCTCGGCCGCGGCCCGGACCCGTGCGTCCTGCGCGGCGGCGGCCCGCTCGACCAGCAGCCGCTGCTGCGCGCTGCGGTCCACGATCCCGCCGGGCCGGCCGCGCGCGGCCCGCTCGCCGCGTTCGCGCAGCGCCACGGGCACCGTGACCGCTGGCCTCGACCACCAGCTGTCGGTGGCCGGCACGACCGCTTCCGCGTCGGCGGCCAGTCCGAGGTGCCTGCTGCCGTACAGGCCGAACGCCGCGGTGAACAGGTCCGCGGCGGTGCCCGCGTCGGCCGCGTCGAACCAGGCCGCCAGCCGCAGCAGGTCGCGGCGCCGCGAGGTGGCCTGCCCCGAGGAGCGGATCATCCGTTTGGCGTTGGCGAGCAGCGACTGCAGCGCCCGCAGGGTCGCGTCGCGCAGCTGGTTGACCTCGCTGCGCCGGCCGCCGGTGTCCTCGAACCAGGCCCGCAGCGCCAGCCAGTCGTCCAGCGAGTGCCCGCGCGTGCGCTGCACGACGACGCCGAGGTCCTTGGCCGCCTCCGCCAGACCGCCCTCGTCGAGCCTCTCCAGCAGCCCGTCCAGGTGCGGCCAGATCCGCCGCAGGTGATGCTGGATCCTGGGCGACAGCAGCACCACCTCCTCGGTGATCGACTCGACGTAGTCCAGCAGCAGGTTCTTGAATCCGCTGTATTCGCTGCCGTCCAGGTCGTACCGCGCGAGCACCTGCCCCAGGTAGGCGTAGAAGTCGCGGACCGAGTCGCGGAACTGCCAGAACTGCGCGAACACCGCTGCGACCGTGTCCCGCGCCCGGACCATGTCGGCGCCGCCGGGGTCCTCGAGCAGCTCGCTCAGCGCCGCGAGCCCGGTCGCCACCAGGCCGAGCAGCTCCCGACTGATCTCCCGCGCCGTCTCGGCGCCGGCGAGGACCTCGTCGACCTGCCGCTGCACCCGCTCCCCCAGCGGCGACAGCTGATACCGCGACCGGGTCCGCTGATACTCCTCGATGCTCTTCACCCGCACCGAGTGCGAGCTGGGCAGCAGGTTGCCCCACGCGACCAGCTGGTTGAGCCGGCTGACCGCCGTGTCCAGCGGCAGCCCTTCGATCGCCTCGACGACCTGCTGCGCCGACAGGTCGGTCATCAGCGAGGCGCTGAACAGCCGCATCACGGCCAGGTATGTGCCCCGCTCAGGCACGGTGAGGTACGTGTACGCCTCAAGCCGCTCCAGATCCTCGGACACCAGCACAGGATAGACGCCGCACAGCCCGACCCAACTGACCGTTGCCGATCGACTACCCCGCGCTACCATTGATGACGATGTACGTCCCGATCCTCAAGGCACGCAAGGGCGAGTTCAGGGCGATCGCGGAGCTGGCCGCCCCGCTCGCCCCGCTCGTCATGCCGGTCTTCGAGGTCGTCCCCACGGCGAACGGCCCGGGCAAGGACCTGTGGTCGTTCAGCCTGAAGGTCGCGGACTCCGTGCCCGAGGGCCTGCTGATCGCCGTCGACACGCACCGGCTCGCCGTGCCGCTGTCGGGAATCCACAGCCCGTTGGATTACGTCGCCCACGATCTCGCGGCGTTCGGCGTCCCCATGCTGCCCGTCGTGCACCTGACGGATCCGCCCGCGCAGTTGGCGGTCGCCGCCCACGCCGCCCGGCTCCACCTCGGCCGCGCACTCGTCCGCCTCACCGGCGACCCACCCGAGGGGCCGATCCTGGCGCCCGGCCTCCCGCCGGAGCAGTGCGACCTGTTGCTCGACATGGCGTCGGTACTGTCGGACCGCGACCTCACCCGCACCGAGCCCCTCGTGCGGAAGTACCTCGCCTGGGCCCACCGAAGACCGTGGCGCTCGATCACCGTCGCCGCCGGCGCCATGCCCGCCATCCTGCCCCGCCACACCCCGGCGGAGATCCCCCGCTGGGACCTGGCCCTGTGGCACCGCATCGAGGACCCCGACGTCCAGTACGGCGACTACGGCATCGCCCACCCGCAGACCACCAACCCGCGCTGGCGCCCGAGCCCGAACCTCCGGTACACCGGCGACACCACCTGGCAGATCCACCGCTCCCCCGACTCCGACATGTACCACCTGTGCCGCGCAGTCATCTCCTCAGACACCTGGCCCGGCCCCGACTTCTCCTGGGGCGACGCCGAGATCGCCGCCCGCGCCGCCGGCCAGCCCGGCCCGGGCAACGCCACCAACTGGCGCGCCTGGGGCACGTCCCACCACCTCGCCCACGTCGTCCACCAACTCACCCGGCAGTAGTCAGCGGTGCCTCTTGCCGAGGCCCGGCAGCCCTCCGGAGACCGTCCGCACGCTGCCGTCCGGACCCATGCCGGCCGGTCGCTGCAAGGGCCCCTGCCGCGGGGCGATGTCCGCGGCGCCGAGGTTGACGACCACCCGGCCGGGCCGCCGCCACTTCCGCATGTCAGCCACCGCCCGCCAGTCCTCGGCAATGCCGGTCAGCGCCCGGATCGCCGGCATGGCTTTCGACGAGTCGGCAAGCAGGAGACCGGCGACCTCGGCGGAGTTCAGTCTGTGCTTTGTCGCATCGGCCACAGGTACGAGCGAAGCGTGGATGCGGCCACCCTCGGTCCACAGCCAGACCGACCGCTTGCCTTCCCCTGCCCGCATGACCCGGGACGTCGAACGCACATCCGCCCGCCCAACCGGCGCCAACTCCGGCGGCAGCAGCGGCGGGCCGGGTGAAGGCGGCGGTGATGGTGGCGCGACAGCAACCGGCGTGGTCCACGGCCTCCACACGGGCGCGACGGTCCGGCTGCTCACGAGCGCGACAGCGCGCGGCCAATCCTCCGACGCGAACTCGACGTTGTAGTGGTCGATCCACTGCGGCATGCGCGGATTGCGTATCCCGATCCGCGCATGCCACTGCGTCCGGACCGCCGTGGGCAGCGAGACCATCTCGACGACCGCAGCCAGCGGAAACGTCCTGACGTCCGACTTGCGCCACGGCAGGAGGCGCCGTCGTTGCAGTACGAGATGGTGCTGGTCGAACTGTGCGGCCCAGCGCCGGAACATCATCGCAACTCCCGATCAGCTGAAGAGGGTCAGCAGCTTGCGGTGCACGTCGGTCAGCGTGAACGCCGCGGTGGGCGCCGGGTCTGGGTAGATGCGGGCGGCTTCCAGGTCGGCGCGGCGGATGCTGGTCGCGATGCCGATCTTCACCCCGCGCTCCCGCAGCACGGCCGTCAGTTGCTCGGTGTCGAAGAGGTACACGCCGGTGATCGCGAACCGGGTCGATGACGGTCCCGACAGCACGAGGTAGTAGTCGCACGGGTGGGTGCCGAGGTCGATGCCGGCGTACGCGTCGCCGTAGAGCTTGACGTTCACGGTCCGGCCGGTGAGGGGGCCGCTGCTGAACCGGCCGTCGTAACCCGCCTGCACCGCCGTCTTCGCCAGTTCGATGTCGAAAATCCGTGCCGCGATGAATTCTCCAACGTCACCGGGCCGCGCCGAGCGGCCGGTCAGCCGTGCGATGTCCACGTCGATCCGGGCGCGCTCCGCCAGCAGCGCGGCGAGTTCCGTCAAGGCGTCCATCGCTTCACCCTGGCAGTCATCGAGCGGACCGCGATCGGACGCTCAGACGGGCTTCGGCGCCATGTGGCCGAGTCCGTCGGGAACCACGAGGAGCGGCCTCGCGTCCAAGGAAGCATGAGGCGTTTCGGAGCCGTGCTGACGGTGGTGCTCCTGTCGGCCCTCGGGCTGGCCGGGTGCGCCCGCGAGAATGCGGCGGGCGGCGGCGGGCCGTGGGGGCGGACGTTCCTGTCGCAGTCGACGAGCCGCCCGCTCGTCCCCGGCACCCGGATCGAGCTGCGGTTCAGCGACGGCAAGGTCGGCTTCCAGGCAGGCTGCAACTACATCAGCGGCGCTGCGCGGATCGACGGCGGGCGGCTGGTCGTCAGCGAGGTCGCGAGCACGGCCATGGGATGCGACCCGCAGCGGGCCGAGCAGGACACCTGGCTCGCGACGTTCCTGGAGGCCGGCCCCGAGTTACGTCTTGATGGGGCGAATCTGGTGCTGGAGGGCGGCGGCACCACGGTCAGCTTCGTCGAGGGCTCGGTGGCCGAGCCGGACGCGCAGCTCGTCGGCCCCGAGTGGACCGTCGACACGCTGGTCGACGGGCAGACCTCCGGCTCGGTGCCGGCCGGTGTGCGCGCGCACCTGACCTTCACGATCGACGGGAAGGTCACCGGCTCCGGCGGCTGCAACAGCCTCACCGGCACGTACACGGTCGACACCGAGACGATCACGTTCACCGCCGTGGCCTCGACCCGCAAGGCGTGCGCCGAGGCCGGCCTGGTCGAGGACAAGGTGCTGCACGTCCTGCGGGGCACGGCGCAGTTCCGGATCGAGGCCGGCCGGCTGACGCTGACCGCCGCCGACGGCACCGGCCTGGGTCTCACCGCCGGCCGCGCGACGCCGTCACCCTCATGAGGACGTCAACTGGGCGAGGCGCTGGTTGATGGTGTCGAGGTCGAACGGCGTGGTGTCGGGGCCGTCGTCCTCGTTCCAGTCCTCGACCGGGGCATCGCCGACACCGGCCGTACACGCGATCGGACCCGGGTCTTCAGGAACGGTGATGCGCTCGACGGTGATGGTGTGCTCCCACCAGTCGCCGAGGTCGTAGACGTACGTCATCCTGGCGCCGCGGCCGGGCAGGAGCTTCGACAGGCGGACCGCTGACTCGTCCTCCGAATCCTCCAGGTTGAGGTACACGTCGCTGTAGTGCTGGCCGGCGGCTTCGAACAGGTGGGCGTGCTCGTCGTCCCAGTCGAACGCGACCTGGACCGCCGCGTGGAGGACCTCCAGGGTCGTCGGGCCCGGCAGCCGCAGGCGGCGCCACACCGTGCTGCTGAGGGCGACCTTCAGCTCGTACACCGGAATCTCCGGACGGCCGGACGCCTTCAGCAGATCGAGGAGGTGGGCACGGTCGGGGTGGTCGCTGGCCTCGATCGTTGCCGTGCCGCCGCACTCCTCGACCAGGTGGTAGCGCTCCTCCGGGTCGTCCTCGGCGAGGGCGACCTCGACGGTGAGCCAGCACCGGTCCGCCTCGGACGGCTCCTCGTCGGACAGCGTCGTCCGGGCGTGCACCGCGAGCATCGGGTGCTCCAGGATCGGCCGCAGGAAGGGTCGCGCGGGGTCGCCGATCACGGCGATGACGCCGAACGCGTCCAGCCGGTCGGCGGCACCACCGGCCCCGGCGGCGGCGAGCAGCTCGGCGACGGTCGCGGCGAGGTCCCTGCCGTCGAGCCAGCGCCAGGTGGCGCGCCCGGCCTCGGCGTCGGACATGTCCCGCAGCCTGGCGAGCAGCTCGGTGACCGGCAGGTCGGGCCGCACGGGCGGCGGCAACGCGAGGCGCGCGGCCGTCTCGCGGCCCAGCGCGGTGAGGCGCCCTTGATGATCGACCGCGCCGAACTCGGCGAGCAGCGTGAGGGCTCCCGCGACTGGCAGCACGCCGCGCCGGAACGCCCGGTACACCGCCCGGAACTCCCGCGGCGACCGGTCCTCGAGCCGCTCGTCGACGCGGTCGTCGAGGTCGTCGAGGTCGGCGCCGTCGACCAGGGCGGCCAGCACCTCGGCGCACGCGATGAGAGCGCCCTGGTGCCGCGGGTCGTCGGACTCCACCGCCAGGACGGCGAGCAGCGCGTCCCACCGCGCGTCGGCCGGGTCACGGCCGGGGCCGCCGACCATCGTCGCCCTGTTGCCGTCGATGCTGATGTACCCGGCCCCGACCGCCGCGGTCCACGGCCGGTGCAGGCCTTCCATGTCGGCGGCGGACCTGACCTTCGCGGGCACCTCGACGCCGGCGACCGCCGCGGCCGCCGGGATGTCGGCCGGCCGCGGCACGCCCTTGGCCGTGACGGTGCGGCCGCCCGCACCGACCCACTCCGCGAGCTTCCGGGCACGGACCATGATGTCGGTCATGGTCAGGTTCTACCAGCCGTGCACCTCCGGCTCGTAACCGCCGGAGGGCTGGTTGCCGGTCAGGTCCGCGAAGGCGCGCTGCGCGATGACCTTGCCCTGGGCGTCGAGGGCGCGGACGGTCAGTTGGAGCGGGCCGGGCAGTTCGACCCGGCCGAGGCCGTTGCTCAGCGGTACAGTCGCCAACACCTCCTCGCCCTTCAGCAGGTCGACCCGGACGGCCTGCGGCGGCGCCACGATCTGGAGGGTGTCCGGCGCCGTGTCGTCGAAGTGGGGCATGCGCATGGCGATCACGGTGTGCTCGGGGTTTCCGGCGACGCCGGCGCCGGTCGGGTGGTTACGACCGTTGGGTTCCGGGCTCGTGTCGGTCGCGATGGTGATGTACGGCCCGCCGCCCTGCTCGGTCACCGCCATCACGGTGGCGATCTGGCCGACGCCATCAGGCACCGCGAAGTCGTCGCTCCACAGCACCACGTACTGGATGCCCGGTCCGACGAGTCCGGTGCTGTATGCGAGCGCGTCCGCCGCCACCTGGGCCGCCCTCGGAGCGGGTTTGCCGCGGCCGTACAGCGGGCTCGGGTCGATCCGCTCCGCCCGCGCGGTGCCGGGCGAGGCGACGGCCGCCTCGTAGAACACGACGTCGCCCCTGCTCATGCGGACCCGCAGCCCACGCGGCAACGTGCTGGTGTCGCGGACGATGTAGCCCGTCGGCTCAGATTCCCACGTCCGTTGGATTGTTCCGTCGTCCATGTACCGCGGCGCCTCCGACACCGAGACTTCGTAGTCCGCGGGCCCGAAGAGCAGCGCGTAGCCCTGGTTCTTGTCGTTGCGCCACTCTTCGCGGACGACCGGATCCTCCACATCGGACCAGCCGGTGAGCTCCAGCTTCTTCACCGCCGCCTTCCCCGACGCGGTGAGGTGGACCATCCTCGGCGCGGCGGTGACCCCAGCGACGAGCGCCACCCTCCGGTTCCCGGGCAGATCCCCGGCGAAGAGCACCCGCAACCGCGCGCGATCGCCCGGCAATCCAAAGGCGGATGGATTATCGACGACCCGATCCAACAACGCGTCGAGGAACGCGACGTCATCCTTGAGAGATCCGCGCGTCGGCGCTTCGAGCAGCGGCAGCACCTTGCTCGACGGCTCCCCGTCGAGCCTTCCGGGCCCGCCCTCCGGCCTTCCCGGCCCGCCGGACGGCAGCACGAACGCGACCACCCCGACGAGCACCGCCACCATCGTCACCATCGCCACGGCGGTCTTGCGCACCCGCCGACGCCGCCGCACGACCTTGATGGCGTTGTCGGTGAGGTCGTACAGCTTGGCCTGCTCGGCAACGTCCCCCAGCACCTCCGCGAGCCGCCGCGTCACGACCGCACCTCCATCACGTCTTCCAACTCCGGCGCCAGCACCCGCAACCGCCCCAGCGCATGACTGGTCTGGCTCTTCACCGTCCCCACCGACGTCCCCATGACCTGCGCCGTCTCCACTTCGGACAGATCCTCGAAGTACCGCAGCACCACAACGGCCCGCTGCCGCTTGGTCAGCTTGGCCAGGGCCTGCTCCAGCACGACCCTCAGCTCCGCTCTGCCGGTCTCATCACCACTGACGGCCGCGTTCTCAGGAACGCTGGCCGTCGTGTGCTCGAGGAACCGCCGCCTCCGCCAGGAGCGGACGTGCTCGTGATAGAGGATCTTCCGCACGTACGCCTCGGGATCCCCGGCCCTGGAAACCTTGGACCAGTGCGTGGCCGTCTTGATCAGGGCAGCCTGAATGAGGTCCTCGGCTTGGGCATGCCCGCCGGCGAGCAGGTAGGCGGCCCGGGACAACCGAGGCAGCCGCGCCCGCACGAACTCCCGGAATCCTTCTTCGTCCTCCACGCGGCTCCTCCCCTTCGTTGGAGTACATGCCTCCAACAGCCGGCCAGGTTGGAACCTGTTTCGTCATCCAGCCTGGAAGACCGTGTCCACGTGCCATTCCAGGAAGTCGTGGTGCGGCCGGTCGGCGGCGCGCTCCGGCACGGCGATCGACTGGCCGTGCCGGGAGTAGAACTCCTCGCCGTTGCCGAAGTCCTCGCGCAGCCTCGGGCTGACCAGCAGCCGGTGCTTCGGGTCGACGCTCAGGTACCCCCGGTCGAACATGATGTGCACGTCGGACCGCAGCAGCAGGCCGTTGTCGAGCCGGTGCTGGCCGCCACTCGGCAGCGGCAGGATGTGCGCCGCCTGCAGCACGGGCCGGATCTTCGCGCCGGTGATCGCGCAGCGGTGGCGGTACGCGTCGAGGACGACGCCCTTGAACGCCTGCTGGCCGAGCCGCTGCGGCTGCAGGCGCGGGTCGCCGTAGACGGGTCCGGCGCGGTGCCAGGGTTCGCTGAGGTCCAGTTCGACGGCCGGGCCGGTGAGCCGGTGGATCACGTCGCGGAAGTAGCCGGCGTACGCACCGTCGGCCAGGTCGTAGCCCTTGCCCTGGACGATGTTCGACGCGAAGTCCGGCGGCGGCCCGGCGTCCTCGTCGGCACCGAAGAACCGTGTGTCGCGGACGAAGAGGCAGCCGATGATCGGGTCGTCGCGCGGCGAGATCGGCTGATGCCGGTACCGGCTGATGGCATCGCGCATCTGCTGGAGGCTGGCGGCGCCGTTGCCTTCGCCGAACAGCTCCCACGCTTCTGAGATCGGCAGCCGGGCGAAGCCGCTGTAGAACCCGCCGCCGACGACCCGGTTGTGCGGGCGTGGGACTTGAAGAAGAACGGCTCGCCGACCTGCAGCGCCCGGAACGCCTTGTCGCCGGCGGGACGCCAGAAGTTGACCTCCTGCAGGTGCGGGCGCTCGGCGAGGAACCTGTACCACTGGCCGTCGGTCACGCCCACGTAAGCCCTCACGGCGAACAGTGTGCTCCATCGATGCCGCTGTGGCCTTACGACTCGCCTCCTACGTATGCATGGCCTCCGGTTGGTCTGGTTGGTGCGTCCCGATCCGATCGGGGAACCAACCGCCACCAACCGGTTGGCATGCTGTTGGCGGCGGTTGATCACGGTTGGGGCTTCGCGACGCACGAAGGCACCCAACTGGAGGCCATGACCGGGCAGGAGGAGCCGCACACGCGCGGCACCGCTGTTGCCTTGGAGGCATGGATGACACAGCCCCACCACGATCCGGTGCTCTACGCACAGTCGTTCCTCACCGACCGGGACCATCGCCTGCTCGACTGGCTGTATGACCACCAGGTCCTGAGCACGGCGCAGATCACCGCGGCGCTGTTCAACCGGCAGGACGCCGCCCAGGAGCGTCTGCTGCGGCTGTACCGGCTGCGGCTGTTGGAGCGGCAGTGCGCGGCCCCGCTGCGGTTCGGCTCGGTGAGCATGCACCGGGTCCGCGCCGACGGCCACGGCATCTATCAGGAAGGCGACCTGCGGGTGGCGTTCTTCCTCGAGCTCGACCGCGCGACGGAGTCCGTACCGACGCTGGTGGAGAAGGTGCAGCGTTACGAGCAGCTGGTCACCGAGGGCGGACCTGCCTGGCCGGTGCTGTTCTCGCTGCCGGACCACACCCGCGAGGAGCACCTGCACAAGGCGCTCGGGCGGCAGCCGCGAGCGGTCCCGGTCGCGACGGTCGCCCGGGACCGCCTGATGGACGGCACGGGCGTCGCCGATGCGGTCTGGCTGCCGACCGGCGCGGCGGGTGCGCCGGAGCCGCCGCGCCGTCTGATCGACCTCGGCCGGCTCGGCGACCCCGCGGACGACAGCGCGCTCCTGCGCCTGGACCGCCGCCCGCTCGCGCAGTAACAGGCACCCGGTTCGCCGGCCGATTCTTGGCCGGCGAACCGCCTGTTGGATCTTCGCTGCCCCGGGTGTTGCCCCGGGCGGATGGGTAGGCGTTCCCCTAGGTGGGCCAAGACCCTGGATTCCGGCGCCAACGGGACCCAACCTCGCAGCTCAAAGGGCATGCGAGGCACCGTTCGAGAAACCCGACAATGTCTCTAAAGAGAGTCATTCCCGAGGAGAGGAAGGTGCGTAAGGGCTTCCGCAACCTCGAACTCTCGGCGGCAAGATCGGTACTACGTGACCTGCCGGGCTTGACGGTACGGGCGAGAGCCGCCTGGCCACCGGACGCTCATTCCGGCGTCGCGCGATGTGCTCAGAAGCCCGCTCCGGCCGGTACGGGCAGCACGCGCTTTTTTCCTCAGCACCGTCGACAGATTCCCGGCCGCAGGCAGCCGTACAGCCGCCGCGTAGCGGGTACGGTCGATCCCTCCGTCGCCGTCGCGACGCCGTTCCCGATGCCGCTCGATCCCGTACCGTCAGCTGGCGTGCCGGACGGCGGGTACGACCTGGAACGGGAACACAAGCCGGCCGGGTACGACGCGGTACTGGGCAAGACCCGGGAACGGGAACGGGTGCATCAGGGCGGCGCGGTACGCGGAACCGGTACAGCACGCGGGAACGCCGGGCGCATCCCCGGTACGAGAGCGCATGACCGCTGGTTTTGCGGCTGGCGGGACCGTACGGCGTTCCGTACTCGTTCCGTTCCGGCCGCCCGTACCGCTCCAGACGGCAGTTGCCCAACGCGTTGCGCAAACTCGTTGTCCAACCGACCTGGCAGGCCCGTTCCCACTGCCAACCGGTTGGTCAACCCACCGGCCGTTCCCGTACCCGTTGCCCAACCCATCCGCCGTTCCCGCACGTGGTTGGTCAACTCGTCCGCCGTTCCCGTACCCGGTTGCCCAACCCCGCGCGCCGTACCCGTACCCAGTTGGTCAACCCGGGTACGGGTACCAGTGAGGCACCTCTTCGCTCAGGATGGGAACGGGGACGGGCTCGCTGAAGAAGGCGTCGTGGACGGCGCCGTACCCGGCGACACCGTCTTGCAGCGCGCGTCCCATTCCGGCACCCGAAGCAGCGACGGCGCGCTCATTCCCTCCCGGCTCGCCGTCGCCGCGAACGCGATTCCGCGCACGCAGACCATCGCCACGTTCGGGAAGTTGTCGGCGTTGCGGAAGACCTCGATGTAGTCGACGTCGGAAATCTTGTCGGGTGGGGCGCCTTCTTTGCCGCCGCGGTCGCCGAGCTGTTCCGAGCAGCCGGCCAGCGCCAGTACCAACGCCGCCGCCAGCGCCAGGCGCTTCATTTCGCGGCCGGGCAGGTCGGGTCCCATTCGGGGACGCGGACGAGGTCCGGTGCGGCGTAGGAGTCCTCGCCGCGGGCGCCGCTCGAGGTGGCCGCGAACGCGATCCCGCGAATGCACACGCGGGCCACATTCGGGAAGTTGTCCGCGTTGCGGTACACCTCGATGTAGTCGACGTCGGAAATCTTGTCGGGTGCGGCGCCCTCGTCGCCGCCGCGGTCGCCGAGCTGTTCCGAGCAGCCCGCCAGCGCGAACAGTACAGCCGCCATCACAAGCATGCGTTTCATCGGTTCCCCCCGTTGTGCGGATGGGGTGGAGGCCGCCGCGGCACAGCAGCGCTGGCGTGCCGCGGGTACAGCCCCCGATACCGATGAAGGTAGGGACAACCGTCGAAGCGTTGGGCGTTTCGGCCGACGGGTTGACCAAGTCTTGAGAAGTCTCAGATGCCTGTACGGAACTCCATGGTGCCCTTGCGCTGCCCCTGCATGAGGCGAATGGCCAGCTCCGCGTTCATGGCGAGCTGGTTGAGCAGCTGCACGACCGTGCCGAGGACCTTGATGGCCTTGGTCATCGCGGCCAGTGCCTTCTCCTCTTCGAGCAGTTTCGTGGCGGCCTTGGTGGCCCGTTCGAGCGCCGGCGGGTGAGCCTTCTCCACGAGGTTCTTCAGCTTCGCCGTCAGCCGCTGGATCTCGCCGTCCAGCTGCCGCTGCCTGATCAGGCACTGCTGCACCTTCGGCGGGCACACGAGCGCGGCACGCTCCGCCTTCCGCGCGTCCAGGTCCTTTCCGACGGCCTTGATGTCGTCGTCGATCTCCTTGAGCCGCAGGTCCTTCTCGGCCTTCTTGGTGGTCGCGTCGAGCACGTTCTGCTCCTGGTCCGGCAGGCGTTCCTCGACGTTTGCCTTTCGGCGTTTCAGCTGCTCCTCGGTCGCGCGGTCGCCGAGTTTGTACGGGTCGGCGCCGAGCCCGAGCCACGCCTTCGTCGCCTCCTCCGCGAGCTGCGCGAGGTCACCTATTCCGGGCACCGCCCCGACCGTGGCGAACAGGAACTCCCGCAGCCTGGTCGCCTCGGGCTCCAGCGTCAGCGCCGCATACAGGTACCCACCCGCGACGGCGATTTTGCCTTTGCCTTGGGCGATCCGGACCATCTCATCGATGGCGGCGCGGGTGTTCGGTAGCGGCCATTCGGAGACGCTTTCCCAGTACGTCATGGCGCGCGCCATCGCGTTCACGTCGATTCTGCCGCCCGAGACGGAGCTCAGGAACCCGGCCAGCGCCGTCGCCGCAAGCGCCCGCCTGTCGGCGATGTCGGCGTCGACCCAGAAACTCTGCCCGGCCTTGTTGAAACACCCGCCGGTCCACGTCGCGACCCCGTTCGGCGGCAGCAATCCCAGTTCCGCGGTGCCACCCGGTACAGGCGGATTCGTCAACGCGGGAGACGCCGAAGTGCGCAGCGTCGCCCAGATCCCAATGTCGGACGTCACGGTGAGCACCGTCCGGTCCCCGTCACACGGCGCTTTCGGATCCGCGACCAGACCCTTCATGAGCCCATTGGCAAGCGTGTCAACCACGTCGATGCGATAGCCGACCGTGACCTGCCGCCGCACGGTCCGACCGGTCCCGTTCTTGGTGGCGGTCATCGCGATCTCATAGGTCCCCGGCAGCGGCGCATTCCACACCACACTCGGTCCGCTTTCACCGAGCGGCGTGCCGTTGACGCTCCACGTGTACGAGGTGTCGACCGCCGGACTCGACACCACCAACCGACGCGACAACGCCCTTCCGGGAATCTCGACAACCTCGAAATCCACCGGCGCCGTGATGGTGAACGTCCCGGTCGCGAAACCGCAGTGCAGCGGCGGCGACAACGTGCAGAAGCTCAGCTTCACCTCGTACCTGCCGGGCGCCAGCCCGTCGACGGTCGCCTCGACACCGTCCCGCTCGGCAACCGGCTCGGCGGCGCCCTCCGCGTACACGTCCCAGCTGATGAGGCCCGTGTTCGGCGCGATGTCGACCGCCTTCAACGCCACCGACGTGCCCGTCACGGTGATGGCCGGCGTCGCGCTGGGCCCGCCGTCACCCTTCACCGTCCCGGTGACCTTCCCCGCCGGGCCGGACACCCCCGCCTCATCGACCTCCGCCGACCGGCACCCGACAAGCTTCCCGGCCACAGGCGCCGTGAACGAGAAGTCGACCGTCGTGTACACACCCTGCACACGCTGATACCCGACGTTCGCGAGGTCCTCGACGACGCTGTACGAGTTGTCGACGAACTTCAGCTCAAAATAGAAGTCGTTGGAACCCCGGCCCGCCATGGTGGCCGTGCCCGACATTTCCGCACCTGCACTGATGTTGTCCATGACGAGATGCGCCGGCCCGAGGTCCGTGTTACACCTGTCGGCCGGATATCCCGTGCTGCTACTCGTGAATGCGATGGGCCGGTCCCCCGGATCGGCCTGCGCAGCGGTCTCGGAAAACGACAACGTCGCCACGACAACGGCACCCGCCAAGGCACCTGCCAGGACACGACGCGAGCGGGAAAGACGCATGCCTCATAGAACCGTAGGACATGCCGCCCAGCCTTCAGTCAAACCCGCGAACCCATCACGCCATGTGGTCAACCGACACCAGCCGGTTCGCTACGTCACCTCGCCGCTCACGTCAGATGCCAGCCGCCGGTACACCTCGGAATCCACCGACTGCTCGACGAACGCCTCGACAAGTTCGCGCCGCTCGCCGCGGGGACCGAACAGGACACCGCATGGTTGCGGACGGCTTGGATCGCGGTGCTGCCGTAATCGGCGACCGCCGCCCTGGGGCAAACTGATGCGGTGGCTAACGACGTGCCTGCGGGGCTCTACGAGATCGTCGTAACGAAGGCCCTCGAAGAGCGGTTGTTGAGCGTCGACCAGGGACTCGTCAAGCGGCACGGTCTGCGGTCGGCCGATGCAGCCGATCGGATCGCACTGCTGATCGCTCAGCAGGTAGAGCGGGCCCTCGATGCCGTACCTGAAGCCGACCGAGTTGCGACCGGCGTCGACGTGGCGCGGCGTCTCCTTGAAGCGCTCGGCACCCAGCTGCCCCGAACTGGCCCGGCGCTCGAATCGCCACTGGCGCCCGGTGAGGTGTTAGCCGCCGTCGGCGAGCGGCAACCTGACGGCTCCGTCCGTAGTGCCGGACGACCACTCATTCCACTGCTCGACACGACGCTGCTCACCAACGCACCCGGCGAACCCAGAGTCGGCAGCCAGGTCCTCACCGAAATTGAGTCAGCGGACGCCATCGACCTGGTGATGGCGTTCATCCGCACGAGCGGTCTACGGCCAATCATTGACGCACTCCGGCAGCATTGCGCGCGAGGAAGACGGCTACGGGTACTGACGACCACATACACCGGCTCAACCGAAGGCAAGGCGCTCGACCTGCTGGCCGATCTCGGCGCCGAAGTCCGGGTCTCCTACGACGTGACCACGACCCGCCTCCACGCCAAGGCGTGGCTGTTTCACCGCCGGTCAGCGTTCAGTACGGCATACGTCGGATCATCCAACCTCACCCACTCTGCCCAGGTCGCCGGCCTGGAGTGGAACGTCCGGGTGTCGGCAGCTCGCAACCTAGACGTCATCAAGAAGATTGATGCCGTCTTCGAGAGCTACTGGCAAAGCGGCGACTTCATTCCCTACGTCCAGGCAGACTTTCAGCAGGCCCTCGACCAATCCCGACGGTCCGACGGACGCACTGTTCCGATGCTGAGTCCACTGGAAGTCCGTCTTGAGCCGTTCCAGGAGCGGATGCTTGAGCTCATCGAGCTCTCACGCACGCGGGGACATCATCGCAATCTGCTGGTCTCGGCCACTGGCACGGGCAAGACAGTGATGGCAGCAGTTGACTATGCGCGACTCCGGCAGAAGCTGCCTCGGGCACGGCTGCTGTTTGTTGCACATCGAGAGCGAATCCTCGACCAGAGCATGGCGACGTTTCGCCACGTGATGCGCGACTACGAGTTCGGCGAGAAGTGGGTTGGAGGTACGCGACCCACCCAGTTCAACCAGGTTTTTGCGTCTGTGCAGACGCTGGCGGCCAACGGGCTGCAGCACCTCGCTCCGGACCACTTTGACGTCATCATCATCGATGAATTCCACCACGCCGCGGCGCCGTCGTACCGCGCCATCATGGAAGATCTGAAGCCACAGGAGCTGCTCGGACTTACCGCCACGCCAGAGCGCGCCGATGGCCTACCGCTCTTGCACTGGTTCGGCGATCGCATCGCAGCGGAACTGCGCCTGTGGGACGCCATCGAACAGCACCGCCTGGCGCCGTTCGCCTACTACGGCATCCACGACGGCATCGACCTGCGGGAGGTGCCGTGGCGCCGCGGGCGCGGTTATGACGATGCGGCGCTGACGGAGATCTACACCAGCGACATGGCATGGGCGCGCTTCGTCTACAAGCAACTCGACCAGCACGTAACCGATGTCTCGACGATCCGATGCCTGGGCTTCTGTGTCAGCGTCGCCCACGCCCGCTTCATGGCCGAACAGTTCCAAAAGCTCGGCGTGGCCGCCGTTGCCGTCTCGGGTGAGACGCCGGACGCGGAGCGTGAGTCCGCGATCCGGGAACTTGAGGAAGGCGCGCTTCAGGTCATCTTCTCGGTCGAGCTGTTCAACGAAGGCGTTGATGTGCCCGACGTCGACACTCTGCTCATGCTGCGGCCCACCGAAAGCGCGACGCTGTTTCTGCAACAGCTGGGCCGAGGCTTGCGGATCGCGAGGGGCAAGAGCGTTTGTACAGTGCTGGACTTCGTCGGGATGCACCGTCGCGAGTTCCGTTTCGATCAGCGGTATCGCGCGCTCCTCGGCGGCACTCGTAGCGACCTCGAACGAGCCGTCGCAGAAGGCTTCCCGTTCCTACCGGCCGGCTGCCATATGGAGCTTGATCGGGTGGCGCGCGACATCGTCTTGCGCAGTGTTCGCGAGGCCATCCCGTCCCGTTGGCCGTCCAAAGTCGCCGAACTCCGGGCGCTGGCTCAACATCAACCAACGGTGACCATAGCGAACTACCTCACCGAGACGGGGCTCGAGGTTGCTGATATTTACGCCGGCAACCGCGGCTGGTCGGCGCTGCGCGAGGCAGCTGGCCTGTCCGTTGCTCCTGCGGGGTCAAATGAACAAGCCCTCCGCCGTGGCATCGGCCGAATGCTGCACGTGGATGACCGTCAGCGGGTTGATGAGTACCGTTCGCTGCTAGCACACATGAGCCCACCCAAGGTCGACACGATGAGCGGCGTCGAGCGGCGCCTGGTGCACATGCTCGTTGCGAACCTCGCGGATCAGGTGGTCACGAAGGACACCTCGCTCCAGTCCGCGGTCGACATGCTCTGGTCGCACCCTCAGGTGATCGTTGAGCTGCGCGATCTGCTCCATGTCCTTGGCGATGCATCCAGCCACCTGCAGCACCAGGCGCTGCCCGACGTCCCACTACAGGTGCACAGCCAGTACACGCGCATTGAGATTCTGGCGGCGGTCGGCGAGGGTGCCGGGGCCAAAACGCCCCAGTGGCGCGAGGGTGTTTACGACGCAAAGGCCGTCGGTGCCGACGTGTTCGTCTTTACCCTCGACAAGACCAGTGGCGACTTCTCCCCAACCACTCGCTACCGCGACTACGCCATCAGCCCCGACCTCATCCATTGGGAGAGTCAGTCCACCACATCTGGCGACAGCCCAACCGGTAGGCGGTACTGCAACCATGTGGCGATGGGCCGCTCAATCCTGTTGTTCGCGCGGACTCGGGCTGATGACCGGGCATTCTGGTTCCTCGGCCCTGCTACCTACGTCCAGCACGAGGGTGATCGCCCAATGGCCGTGACCTGGAAGCTCGAAACGCCTCTCTCAGGAGACCTGTTCGCCGCGTTCGCTGCTGCAGTTAGCTAGAGACCTTTCGGGGTCAGGGTTTGGGTGGGGATAGGCCGGTGGCGGTGAGGTAGCTGTCGAAGAGGCCGCAGCGGTATTGCATGCGTTTGAGGCGGTTCTTGACGGTGTGTTCCAGGGCGGTG
>NZ_BAAAQD010000051.1:0-67822 GCF_039531485.1 Dactylosporangium maewongense
CGGAGCTCATGCCGTTCTGGCTGGCCGAGGCCATGTCCGACCAGTTGGTGAACAGGCCGAAGCTCATCGAGCCGTACGACCCTCCACTGGAGACGTTCGACGCGTAGACCAGGTGCTTGCCGTTGTACATGACGCTGGTGAAGTCCTTCAGCGACACCCACCCGGACTTCGGGTTGGTCAGCGCGCCGGTCGACGACCAGCGATACGTCGACGGCAGTGAACAGTTCCCGCTCGGGCTGGTGCTCGGGCTGGCGCTGGCGCTGGCACTGCGGCTCGGGCTGGCGCTGGCCGAGCCGGGTGAGCTCGGCGAACCGCCGACCGGGCCGTTGCAGGCGGTGCCGTTGAGCGCGAAGTCGGTGGGGACCGGGTTCGAGCCGTTCCAGGAGCCGTTGAACCCGAAGGCGGCGTTGCCGTTGGTGGGGATGCTGCTGTTGTAGTTGGCATTGGTGACGGTGACCTGGGCGCCGGACTGGGCGACCGAGCCGTTCCAGAGCTGCGTGACGGTCTGTCCGGCGCCGAACGTCCAGGTGAGGCTCCAGCCGTTGACGGCGTCGCCGTAGTTGGTGACGGTGACATTGGCGTTGAAGCCACCCGGCCAGGAACTGGACACGACGTATTCGACACGGCAGCCGGCGGCCGCCTGAGCGGTGTTCGCGGTCAGCACCGCGGCGGTCCCGGCCACGGTGAGGCCCGCCGTACAGGCGACCACCACCCAGGACCGCGAGCGAGGGAACTTCATCAGGTCCTCCGGAGAAACGGGGCGTGGTCGGGCGGCGCGTCAGCCGCCCGTGCGGTCGACCGTCTCGCACGCCTCCGCCCGGTCAGACAGCGGAGAACCATCCGGCGGAGATAGCTCCGGGTGGGACCGGCCGGACACTCGGAAGCGGGAGACAGGCGTCCGCGAATGTTATCGCTCACATGCACGCCGTCAAGTGACGCGGGAATGCTCGAGACTTTCGAAATTCTGCAAGGAACCGCGATTGCCGCCGGCTCCGGTGTGGTGCGCCCGGAAATGGCTGAGCCCTGCAACCGGCGCGGCAAAAGTGTTATGTGCGGTACTGCCGCACAGTCGCGTGTGATGACGTGAAACTTCCATTCCTGGTCGTTTACTCCACCGGGTTCCGAAGGAGTTTCGGAATATGTTGTCTTCGCGTGATGGCCGTGACAACATCGGCGCGCACGAATCCCAAGTACGGCATCGCCCGGCGTTGCACCGCGACGTCCAGCGTGACGTGTTCGTGGAAGGAATCGCACGATGTCAAGACACAGAGGTTCGCTCGTCGCGGTAATCGCGGCGGCGCTCGTCGTGGTCGCGGCCGGGTGGCAGGCCAGCGGCCACGACGCGACCGCGGAGGCGAGTACCAGCGGCACGCTCGCCACCACCGCCGGATGCGGCAAGGCTCCGGCCCTCACGAGCGGCACCCGCTCCATCCAGAGCGGCGGCCAGAATCGTACGTACATCCTCAGAGTCCCCGACAACTACAACAACAGTCATCCGTACCGGCTGGTCTTCGGACTGCACTGGTTGAACGGCTCCGCCAATGCCGTCGCCTCGGCCGGCTACTACGGGCTGCAGCCGTTGTCGAACAACAGCACCATTTTCGTGGCGCCCCAGGGCATCGACAACGGCTGGGCCAACACCGGCGGCCGTGACCTGACGCTCGTCGACGATCTGACCAGCCTCATCGAGAACGGTCTGTGTGTTGACACCGCCCAGGTGTACGCGATGGGCTGGAGCTACGGCGGCGCGATGAGCTACGCGCTCGCCTGCGCCAGGCCGAACGTCTTCCGCGCGGTCGCGGTGCTGTCCGGCGCGAACCTGAGCGGATGCAACGGCGGCACGCAGCCCGTCGCCTATCTGGGCATCCACGGCACGCACGACAGCGTGCTGAACATCTCGAACGGACGGTCGTTGCGCGACACGTTCGTCAGGAACAACGGGTGTACCGCGCAGAACCCGCCCGAGCCGGGGCAGAACAGCCTCACGCACATCGCCACGAGCTACTCGGGCTGCCGGGCCGGATACCCGGTGCGCTGGATCGCGTTCGACGGAGACCACACACCCAGCCCGGTGGATGGTTCCACCAGCCCCAACGACTCCCGGACCTGGACGTCCGGGGAGGCCTGGCGGTTCTTCACGCAGTTCGAGAGCACCACGCCGCCGAGCTCGACCCCGCCGAGCTCGCCGAGCTCGCCGTCCTCGTCGCCGTCGACCCCGGCGTCATCCTCGCCGCCCCCGCCGTCCGGTGCCAAGCGCATCGTCGGCGCGCAGTCGGGTCGGTGCGTCGACGTGCCGAACTCCTCGCGCAACAACGGCACCCGCGTGCAGCTGTACGACTGCCACAGCGGGACGAACCAGCAGTGGACGCTCACGTCGAGCCGGCAGCTGACCGTGTACGGCAACATGTGCCTGGACGCGGCGGGCTCCGGCAACGGCGCGGCTGTGCAGATCTACAGCTGTAACGGCCAGGCCAACCAGCAGTGGAACGTCAACAGCAACGGCACCATCACCGGC
Source organism: Dactylosporangium maewongense (assembly GCF_039531485.1). Taxonomy (NCBI): domain Bacteria; kingdom Bacillati; phylum Actinomycetota; class Actinomycetes; order Micromonosporales; family Micromonosporaceae; genus Dactylosporangium; species Dactylosporangium maewongense. The sequence goes on from NZ_BAAAQD010000051.1 coordinate 2,516, forward strand.
GTGCAGTCCGGTCGGTGCCTGGACGTCTGGGGCACCGGCAACGGCCAGCAGATCCAGCTCTACGACTGCAACGGCCAGGCCAACCAACGCTTCAGCCTCAACTGACCCGCCATGTCGCCGGTGGTCGAACGGCCACCGGCGGCATCTTCAACGGTAACGGCCACGACTACGTCACCGCGGCCGACCGGTACGGCCTCATCATCGTGCTGCCCGAGGCGACGCGCAGCGGCAACTGCTTCGACGTGTCGACGCCGGCGGCCCTGCGACGTAACGGCGGCAGCGACTCCACCGGCATCATGTCGATGGTCGCCTACGCCCGCCCGGGCCGTGCCCGTGCCCGGCGATGATGGCCGCCATGCCGGTGCCGTGACCGTTCGGGTCGTAGGTGGCGTCGCCCTTGTTCGTCACGATGTCGAGGCCGGGCACCACTTTGCCGACGAGGTCGGGCTGGTTCGCCGCGGCGCCGCTGTCCAGCACCGCCACCGTGACGCCGTCACCCTGGCTGATCGCGTGCGCTGCGGGTCCGACTCCCGATACAACCGCACGGCACGTTGCCGCAGATCAGGTGAGTACTTCTTCGGTGCTGGCACGAATCTTCCTTCCCATGGCCATCAGACCATGATCAAGAAGCTCCATGAAAGCGGGGGTGGCTCAACCCGCCAGACTTGCGTCCTTGGACACGGCGAACGACCGGCGTGACTGTCTGCGGTAGCCGTTGTCGGCAGCAACCCGGGCCAACAGTTCACAGGTGTGGCGTCGGCGACGCGGCGTGGTTGCATCCGTTGCCGGCAGGCTTGCGGCATGCTCGTGGTCGACCAGCGGATGCCGCTGTACCTGTCGGTGTCGGATCCCGTGCGTGTTCAAGTGTCGAGGTGCTCGGCGGCAACGTCGAGGTCCGACCGGTCGACATCCCCGTCCTCGGCAGCTCAGGGATCGGGAGCGTGCTGGTCGGGCCAAGGGCGGCCTCCAGGACGTCGCTCGGTGTCAGCTGCCGGGTGGTCGTCTGCCTCGTTGAACGTCACGCCGGTCCGCCTGCGCCGGTGCCGCTGTTTCCTGCGAGGGGAAGTGCCGTCTGATGCGCCGAACGTTCACCGCTGTAGCCGTGCTGGTGTCTGCGCTGGTGATGGCCGCCGGGGCTGCGGTTGCCGGGCAGGCGCTGCAGGGTGTGGTGTCGCAGCAGCCGGTGGTGTGGACGCCGAACGTGCTCGACGGCGCGATCGCCGGGATGGCGGTGGTCGGTGACATCGTCGTGGTCGGCGGAAACTTCACGACCGTCGCTGACGCGGCAACCGGCAGCCGTGCCGCGCGCCGGTCGCTGTTCGCGTTCCAGCTCGGCACCGGCCGGATGCTGGACTTCGCGCCGGAGCTGAACGGCCGGGTCACAGCGGTCGCCGCCGGGCCGGGCGGGACGGTCTACGCCGCGGGCACGTTCACGAAGGTCAACGGCGATGTCTGGCCAGGCCTGGTCCAGCTGGACCTCGCCACCGGCGGCCGGGTGGCCGGGTTCACCAGCACCGCGGGCCCAGGACAGATCCGCACCATGACCTCGTCCGGTGCGTGGCTGTACGCCGGAGGCAGCTTCACCACCATCAGTGGACAGCGCCGCGCTGGACTGGCACGGCTGTCGGCCACGGCGGGCGTCGTGGACCCCGGGTTCGACCTGCGGCTGGCCCGCCGCGACGGCGGCACCGTCAAGGTCGAGTCGGTCGCCGTCACCCAGGACGGCAACCGCCTCGCCGCGGTCGGCGCGTTCGACACCGCCGCCGGCATGCCGCGTGCGCAGCTGCTGCTCGCCGACGTCGGCGGCGGCCCTGCGGCAGTGAGCGGTTGGTCGACCGACGCCTACACCCGCAAGTGCAAGGCTTTGTACGACAGCTACCTGCGGGGGGTCGACTTCGCGCCGGACGGCTCCTACCTGGCCGTCGCCGCGACGGGTGGGATGGCCGGACCGACGTTGATGTGTGACAGTGTCGCCCGGTTCGACGTCACAGGCAGCGGTGTGCACCCGCCGGTGTGGGTCAACCGCACCGGCGGTAACACCCTGTGGTCTGTCGCGGTCACCGACGCCGCCGTGTACGTCGGTGGGCACCAGCAGTGGATGGACAACCCACGCGGCCGCAAGAACGCGGGCCCGGGTGCCGTGCCGCGGCCCGGGATCGCCGCCGTCGACCCGGTCACCGGCAAGGCGCTGGCATGGAACCCGACCCACAGCCGAGGTGTCGGCGTCGAGGTCCTCGTCACCTGCTCCGCCGGGCTCCTGGTCGGTTCCGACACGGACCAGCTCGGCCGCGCCTACCACGGACGCATCGGCCTGCTCCCCGCCACAGGGACCTGAGCGGCGCGGTGCAGCGGAGCGAACGGTGTACCTTGGCGCGGCCGGGGAACAGAGGCGTCTCCGGCCGCTGGCGTCCATGATGGTGGACTTGTAGGTATCCGCCTCAACCGGTGCCGGCAACGCCGAGCCTGTAACCGGACCTCCGGCAGTTTGATTGAACCGGTGAGGCGGTTCGAGAAACGCCCGACCCTGCCGGCGCCGGAGCCGGCGTGCCCGCTCGTGCGCCATCGCTGCCCGAGTGTGGTCACTGGGACGGCGGGGTGCCTGTGCGGTGCCAGGTTGGCTCACGCTCAGTGCTGCTAGGCCCTTGGCTCGGCGTCTGGGCTGGATCCTCGGGTCCCAGATGATCGATGCTGCCCTTGCGCGGTCGGCGGTTGCGGGCAACACAGATCGTCCGATGTCACGGATCGCCGTTGCGGAACCTGGTGTCCCTGGTGCCCAGGATGCTGGGATTGACACGGCCGTTGCATGAATACGTTTCAGCTCCTCGAAGAGCCGGTGTCGCGGCAGAGGTTGCGTCGACTGGCCAAGTCGCACGACACGGCCGGATCACCGAGCCGCACCCTCGACGCTTCGCCCACGTTGGCCGCTCATGCCCGCCGATCAGCAGGCGTTGACAAGGTTCCCTCCGGCGGCCCAGCACAACCGAATCGGGCCCTCACTCGTCGGCTGTGGCATGCCTTCTGGCCTTCGTGGTCGGAGCCCTTCCAGCTGTCCTGATGTGATCCATCGACAGGGTGCCGGCCCCCAGCCCAGGGCTAGGCTGATGTGATGGTGATGGGAGGACATGGCTGGCTGCAGCTAGGCGATCTCGGTCTGGCGCTGCTGCTGTCCGCGGTCATCGGCTTGGAGCGGGAGATCCGCCAGACTCTCCGGGTACTTCTACAGACGCCCACCGGGGATACCCCTTCCTCTGGATCAACATCCAGTCTCAGGGGAAGCCCACGGCCTGAAGGGGCGCAACCTGTGCCACGGTCGCCGCTGATGCAGTAGCACGTCCCGTGGTTCAGGTTCCCCCTGCCGACGGTTCCCCCGGGAAGCGCCGCGAGCGCACGTTCGACGACAACCTCAAATACACCACCCGGATTGCCGCATACCAGGCGGTGAACGCGCTGCGGAGCATCAGCCGCCAAATCCAGGCGCACATCCGGCTCAGCGGACGCGGCAGCGGTACGTGGTGTCCTTCGGCGACGAGGTGGAGTTCGCGCACGACCTGTGGATGGCGATGCAGCCGTTGAGCCCCCAGGAGCGGGCCGTGGTGGTGCTGTGTGACCGGGATGAGTACCAAGGAGGTGGCGGAAGCGCTCAACATTACACAGTCGACGGCACGCAGCCACAAGCAGATGATCCGGCGGAGGCTGCACCTGCCGTCCGTCGTGCGCACCATCGGGGAGGACACGTGAAGGAGTGTCAAGCACCGGGGTTCTTGTCGAGTTGTGTCAGCGTGGAGACCGTTCGGTGCGGCAGGTGGCGCGGGATGTCGATCTGACCGAGACCGCGGTGCGGCCTGTCTGGCGGGAGATTCCGGTCTCCTGGCGGTGTCGTCCATGCGCTCCCTGCCCGGTGCGCCGCCCAACACGCTGCGCGCCGAGCGGGTCGAGGCGGCCCTGGGTCTCACCCCGCCGCGCGGCCGCCATGGCTGCCTTCGTGTGGCGCTGACATGTTGGTTTGGTCGGCTTGGGAGGTCGGCTTGGTTTAGGTCGGCGCCGGCTCGGTAGAGAGGGCTCAGCGGCGGCCTCGGGGGAGTGCGGATGTTGAAGGGCTTCGTGGTCCCGTACCGGGCGTACATGCAGAAGCGCGGCAGAACGGTGTTCGGGGACCCGCCTCCGACGAAGACCTGCCCGAGCTGCCGGATGGAGGACGCACCGGGCGGCCGCGGTCCGCTGCCCGCACTGCACCACGGACCTCGCCGCAGCCTGAACTTCGTGGGGCTGGCTTGACGCGTCTGGGGCATCCGTGAACGACCCCGGCCTGGACTGGTTCGACAAGCAGGCCTTGAAGAACTGCGCAACCGGGGTCATGCGAGATTGGCCGGATCGGCAACGGCGGCCGCGCGGCACGCGCTCCATCCGGACAACGATTTCGGTCAGGGCAGCGACTTCGGCGACGCGAAAGGCCGGCAGCGGTCTGCGGGCGAAGTGTCTGGAGAAGCTCGGCAGCCACTGGATCGGCACCGATCCGGCGAGGTACCGGCGTGATCTCAGCAAGCGTTCGCACGACCTATCCGTCCCTCCGCGCGAGTTGCCGCTGCCTGAGGACCGATCCTTGGTGGAATCACCCAAGGGCGTCAAACCGCGAAGTCGACGACACCGCCGACCACAACCGTGATGCGGTGACAGGGCGACGATGACCAGAGCAGAGCGTGAGTGTTGCTGGTCGGCTACCAGTAATGTCGCCGCCCGGCGACGGGCCGCCCGATCGAGCCGAGGATAAACAGCACAGCACCGATCACGAGCAGGATCACCCCGATCGTCGTGAGGATGGTGATGTGGAGAAACCAACCGAGCAGCAGCAAGATGACACCGAGAATGAACATGTCCGCCTCCATGTGAGGTGTAGAACGGCCCACTACCCGACGTTCCCCCACAGAACCCTTGCGGTCGCATCGAGTCGCTGAGGTCCTCAGGGTGTTTCGGCGGTGCCGGTGAGGCCATGTTGGGCGGAATACGCGCGCCGGTGCCGTGCGCATCGCCGCGTCTACCCTCCGAAGGAGGCGTGATGGGTTTCCAGGACAAGGGTCAGCACAAGGCCGAAGAGGCGCAAGGCGCCATCAAGCAAAATGTCGCGTGCCAGCCGCAGCGCTTGACGTGGTTGCTGGCCCGATCGGCACGCCGCGAACAGGGTGGGGACGAGAAACCGGCCCCTCCCGCCGTTCGGGGAGGGGCCGGTTCTCGTGTCGGTCGTGCGTCGCTGCTGGCGCTCCACCAGCCTGTACGCCGAGCGTGGCGGTTCAGGCGGCGCGGGGTTTGTGGGGATGAGGTCGCCGACGGTGTCGGTGTAGGCGCGAAGGTCCCGACGATGTCGTCCGTCCACGTGGCGGGCCCGGTGACGATCCCCTTCGACGGCGCGGACGGCGTCGATGTCGTGGGCACCTCCTGCGACCTTTCCGGCACTGGCAAGGGTGTGCAGGCGTACATCAGCGGGGTAGTCGTCCACGGCGGGAACTTCGTCACCGTCTTTGGGACCGCCCCGCGCGACGACGAGCGGGACGCCACGCTGTCGGCGTTGAAGGTCGCGGTGAGCACCTGGCATTGGATCTGGCCCAACCGCCGGCCGGCGCAGCGGTCGAGAGGACGGACGGCTCATCGGCCGGTCCCGGACCGACGCGTCGATAGACGCGCGACGCGTCGAAGAGGTCAGGCCGGCCCGGAGCCGAATGTGTGGGCGATCAGAGCTGCAGCGCATGGTGGATCGCCGCCACCCCGGCCAGGCGCGTTGACTCGACGGCCCCGCATTCGCTCTTGGAGGCTCGGTTGGATGCATTCATTCCGGATTGGTGCGCTATTCGAAGATCCGGCGCGACGGTAGGCATGTGATCGCTCACGGTGGATAGGCATGGTGCAGGTCGGCGTGGCGGCGGGTGCATCCCGCCGGGACCACCGCCTTCCGCAGCACGGCAGTCGCCGCGCCGGCCGGCCAAGCCCTGTCTGGCCTACCGAGGGTTTCGCCACCCCTTGCATAGTCCGGTCTTCCGCGCGGGGTGCAAGGCTGGCCCGTGCGGTGCGTGCCATCAGCCGGCGGGTTGTGACTGATTCAGGCGGCTGAGCTGCGGTCCGGTGTGGGCTGGGCCGGCCAGGTCCCGGGAGCGAGGGTCGCCGACTCGGTCCACAACTGCCACCACTGTGCGTCGGGCACCTCGCCAGCCGCGGTTGCGAATGCTTGCAGGGCCGCCAGGGTACGTTTCGAGACGGTCAGGTCGGCTGCCCGGACCAGATCCTCGAGCTCCCTGCGGCGCGCGAGCATCACCGCGCCGATGAGTTCCTTCCCGGCTTCGGTCAGACAGAGCCAGATCGGGCGCCGGTCGTCCTCTCGGTGGAAGCGCTGGATCAGGTCACGTCGTACCAGCCGGTCGCACATCCTGGTCACGGTCGACGGTGCGATATTGAGCTGGCGGGCGAGGTCGACGCTGCGCTGGGGACCGCCGGAGGCCAGGATGACCAGTGTGCGGTACTGCTGCAGCGTCACGTCGGTATCGAGCTGGCTGAGATTGCGGGCAGCGAGGGCGACCATCGCCCGGCTGATCGACAGCAGCGCGTCGACGAGCCCGTCGTCGAGCCTGTCAGAGGAAGCAGAAGGTCGTGCCACCCGACAATGGTGGCATGTGTGCGGTCGCCCTCGGCGATCGCCGCCGATCCCCGGACCACCGGCCGCGTCGCTGCGGACGCTCACCTCCATCACGGACATGGGTGCGTCATGTTGTGCGATGCAATGACATCAACTTGTACTTATGCAACTATTGTATGATGCGAGCATGGTGGCGGTTGTCGCGTCAACGGTGCAACGCACCTTCGGTGCGTCAGTGACCGCCCGGGACATCGGGACGGAACGCCGTGAGGTTCGCCCGGCGGCTGAGCGATGAGCGGGCCGTGGCGGCCGGAGGAGCGGCCCATACTTGCTGAGATCCAGCGGCACATCGAGGCCGACGATCCACGGTTCACCGCCGGCTTCGTCAGTCTGCGGCCGTGTCCGCCGCGTGAGTACCGGAGCCGAACGCGCCGACGGATCGGCTGCGTCGCAGTTGTGTCCGGAGTGGTGCTCGTGACGTGGCTGTGGTTGGGGTGGTTCGTGGCCGCGATGTTCGGTTTGGAGTCCGCGGTGATGGGCCTGTTGATGGCCCTCGGCCGGGATGCTGCCCGCGAGGCGGCCGCGAGCTGAGAGCTCCCGGCCGACGAACGCGGATGGTTCGATGTCGAGCAGGACGCGCGGCCACGCCGAGACGGCGGTCGTCGAGGACGCGGCTCGTGCGGGCGCCGGGATCGCGGCCGTTCCCGGGAACGTCGCGATGGCACCCGCTACTACCGGCGATCGGGGGAACGGATGCGTGATGCCGCGCGCTCGACGCCGGTCGGCATACAGCTCAGCGGGCTGCGTCGGTCGATGACACGGCGCCGCCCCTCCGCCGACCTATCGCTGTGTCCGGGGAACGGCCGGCGGGTCGCCGCGGTCCACGACGATTGCCAACCGTTGCACTGCACGGATCAGCCCGATCAGTTGTGTGAAGTCGACCGGTTTGCGGAAGAAGTGCCCAGCAGGCAGGCCGAAGTCCCGCAGCATCTGCTCCTCGACGGCGGACGCGGTCAGGACGACGACGTGCAGGTGTGCCAGCCGTGGATCGTTGACTACCCAATCGAGTACGACCCGGCCGTCGACGCCGGGCAGGTTCAGGTCCAGCAGCAGGATGTCCGGAGTCGGGGCGTCGAGGTACGCGCCGCGCCGGGCCAGGTAGTCCAAGGCGTGCCGGCCGTTGCCGATCACGGTCACCTGGTTGCGCAGCCGGTGCTCGCGGAACTCGTCGAGAGTGTAGGCGACGTCGCCGGGATCGTCCTCGACCAGGAGAATCCGGGCCAGCGGCAGCCGCACGCCTGCGTGCATCGGGTCTTCGGCTTCGTCGCGGCTCGCGCGCATCGGGTCCCGCGTCACTGGTGTCACTCCCTTGACCGATCAGCATGCTGCCGACGCCGACCAGACCCCCCGACATACCCTTCCCTGGCATGGCCGGGACGAACTATTGCATCTGCACAATCGTCTGGACCAGCAGAGGGTACCCCGCGACCGACGACGCCGGCCGGTCGCCGCGCTCGGTACGGCACGCCCGCCGAGTCTGTGCGATAGTGTCCGTACATCTGTTGCATTCATGCAATCATTGCGGGTCATGGCGATGGCCCGCCGGATGCCGGCCTCGTCGTTGCGGGCACGTCGTCGGAGGAGGCTGATCGCATGACCCGGCGTATCCCGCGACTCCTTGCGCGGTCACCGATCCCGCTGTACCGGCAGGGTCTCGGCTGGCTGTTCGGACCGCGGATGGCGATGCTCGAACACCGGGGCCGACGAAGCGGGCAGCTCCGCCACGTCGTCCTCGAGGTGCTCGAGCGGGACGCCAGGGTACTCGTTGTCGTCTCCGGCTACGGGCGTGCGTCCCAGTGGTTCCGGAACATCGAAGTGGATCCGGGCGTGCGGATCTGGACCGGTCGCCGGCGAGGCGTGCCCGCTCGTGCAGAGATCCTGTCCGCCGGGGAGAGCCGTCATCTGCTTGAGCGGTACCGCGACCGTCACCCGCGCGCCGCCGCGCGCCTCGGCCGCATCCTGACCATGCCCGACCTGAGCGCCGCAGGTCCGCTCGCACCCGATGTGGGCGTCCGACTTCCGATGGTGCGCATCCGGTACGCCGACTGACAGCGACAGCACGTCCAGGGCCTGTCATCTCCCGGAGGCGGTTGTCATTTCACGGTGCGGCTCGGGTGCGCGGGTCTCCAGGCGACAGCGTGGTGGGTTTGATGACTCGTCCATGTGCGGACAATGTCGCGGTCAGCGATGCGCGGTGATGCCGTCCACAGGAGTCGCTGGCCCCTCAGCTGTCCCGACAAGCCGAAGCTGCTGTCGTCGAGGCAGGGCGCCTCAGCGTCATCGGTGTGGCGTGTGGCCGCATCTGTCGATGCGACGCGATAGGGCGGAGTGCTGTTCAGGCTGACATTCGTAGCGTCCGGTCGACGGCGTCGCTGGCATTGCGCAGCATCACGTTGGTCCCGCCGTTGCGAGCGCTGCGTCGGCATGCGTCGAGCGCGCCGACAGCCGTGGTGTCGATGTAGGTGACGGCCTGTAGGTCGATGTTCACGAGTGCGGGTCGGTGCTGGTCGACGATGTGGTTGATCGTGTCGCACAGTGAGCCGATGGTGGTGTGTTCCACGGTGCCGCGGACGGTGACGACGACTGCTCCGCTGTGTTCGATGCTGCTGCTGACGGAGAAGGTCACCGCGCATCGACTCGGTCGGGCCGCTCCGCGCCAGCTGGTGCGGGTTCGGTGCCTGTGGCCGGGCCGCAGGATGTCGCCTCGGCGAGGGTCCGGAACACCGGGAACAGCCCGTGCAGGCTGAGTAGCCGCAACGAGTCCCGGATCTGCTGTGTCGCGCCGACGAGGCACACGGTGATGGACTGGCGGTGCGCCTGGACCAGCACGTCGAGAGCGCCGGAGTCCAGCCGTGGCGCTTGGGTGACGTCGATGACGAGGCGTTGTGCCGGGCCGGTCAGGTCGACGACGAGGTCGCGCAGGCGGGCATTGACGAGCAGGTCGGGTGAGCCCGTCAGGGTGACGACGGTGGTGCCCGCGACCCGGGTGACCCTCAGGCGGCGCGACTCGCGGGCTGCCGGCACGCAGCGTTCACGGGTCAGCGCCTGCTCGACCATCCGTGGCGGCGGGGGCGTGCGGGTGCAACGCCCGCACGTGTGCGGTCCGGTCGCGAGGTCGTCACCCGTCCAGCCGTCCTGGCTGAACAGGCTCCACGCAACGGCCCAGTCGCCCATGGTCGGCGCGAGATTGGTGACCAGTTGGCCGCAGCCGTCGCAGGCGAGGGTGAAGTTCGTGCTGTCGGGACTGAGCAACGCCGTCAATCGTGACCCCCATCAAACCCCTGCGAACAACCGTGGACCAGGCTCCACCCTGCGTGCGGTGCATGGCGGCCGTCCCGCGAATTGATGACAGTTCTATGACGAACCCTCCGGCGGCTCGGCCGGTGTGCCGGTGACGTGCAGGACCCGGTCGACTCGGGCGAGTTGCAGGGTCCGGGCAACCTTCGGCGACAGACCGCGAAGCGTGAGCCGGCCGCCGTCGAGCCACACCTTGCGGTGCACGTCGAGGAGCATCGCGATCCCCGCGGCGTCGACATACGCACAAGCGGTCATGTCGATGACAAGGTTCGCGGGGCGCAGCGCGGCGGCGTCGTCGAGCAGCGCCCGGACGCGCGGTGCGGCACTGGTGTCGAGCGGGTCCGTGACCAGCACCTCGACCAGCCGCATCGCCGGTGTCTGTGCTATCGGCTGCATGTCGTCTCCCTCCGTGGGCCGTGCATGCCAGCGTCGCCGCCCGGTTCGGCGGGCAGCCCTCGACCCTGTGACAGTTGCGTGACAACTGACACCCGACGGCGGCGGGTCGCAACTGAAGCCGGCCCGAGGCGCGATACGTCATGGAACCGTCACACTGCCGCGGGGACTTCTCCATACGCGCGACACAGGGTGATGCAGGTATCGGACGTCACCCCGGACCCGTCGACCCCCGACCGGCACACGCCGGACGAGACCCGTACGGGCGCCACTGCCGTTGGAGGAGCCGCATGCAGACCGCCGTGTCGACCGAGGCGGATCCCGTTGTGGAAATCAGCGTGACCGAGGTGTTGGACGGCCCTTCGGTGCGCCGCAACCTCTCGGTGATCGAGTCCACGATCGCGATGGAGCCGACGCATCTCATCCTCGATCTCACGCGGTGCGGAACCGTCGACGGGGTTGGCGCGGCGTTCCTTGCTGACCTGCACCGCACCGTTGCTGACAGCGGTGGGCGCCTGACGCTGCGGGGACTGTCGATGCCGCTGTGCCTGCAGCTGCAGTCGGCGCAGCTGGAGGAGGTGCTGCTGGCCACGGACCGGCCGCCCGGCTATCTGCCACGGCATCGCGTGCCGCGGCGACGACCCAGGCGGGCCACCCGCGAACGGCAGGTCCAGGAGCTGCGCTGGTGGCAGGCGCCCGCGGCCGACCGGTCGCTGTGACCGCGCTGCTGAGCCTCGACGGCACCGACTTCAGCCTCGCCTGTGACGAGTGTGGTCACCTGATGCAGGCCCGGAACCGGGCGGCCGCCAACCACCGGCGGACATGCATCGTCGGCGCGTCCAGGTCGGTGCTCAGCGCTCTGCGGCTGCTCTGCCTCGATACGGAGTTCCCGAACTTCGTCGACCACATCGCGGCCCTGCAGTGGCTGCGGCGCCGGATACCTGTCCCGCGTCCGGCGGACCGGGTGATCGACGACCGCACCGGGGGACGACGTGACCATCGGGTGGCAAACGCACCCCACTCGCTGGCTCGCGCACGGGCACACGCCGCCGGGGGCATGATGCAGTGGTGACAGGCGTGCTGGTGATCGAGGACGACGACCGGATCCGGTTGTCGCTGGCGCTCGCCCTGGAGGACGAGGGCTACCTGGTGCGGACCGCAGCGAGCGCGGAGGAGGGCCTGGAGGCGCAACGGGCTGCGCCGGCGGACACCGTCCTGGTCGATCTCATGCTGCCAGGTATGGACGGGTTCGACTGTGTGCGGGAGATGCGCCGTCACGACGACGTACCGATCGTCGTGGTGAGCGCCCGCGACGACACCCACGACATCGTCGCCGCGCTCGAGGCCGGCGCCGACGACTATCTGGTCAAGCCGGTGGCGGTGAAGGAACTGTCAGCGCGGTTGCGGGCGCTGCGGCGCAGGGGGCGTGCCGTGTCCGCCGCGGCGCCGACACTGGTGTTCGGCGACCTGGAGATCAGGCCGGAGGCCGGCGAGGTGCGGGTGCAGGGTGAGCCGGTCGCGTTGACCCGCACCGAGTTCCGGTTGTTGTGCGAGCTCGCCGAGCACCCGGGCCTGGTGCTGTCGCGCCAGCAGCTGCTGCAGCGGGTGTGGGAGTACGAGACCGGTGACGAGCGGCTCGTCGATGTTCACATCGGGCGGCTGCGGCAGAAGATCGAGCGCGACACAAGGACGCCGCAGCGGCTCGTCACGGTCCGCGGCATGGGCTACAAGCTGCAGCGATGAGACGCGCGGGACTTCGGACACGGGTCATCGGCGGGTTCGCCGCCGGCGCGTTGCTGTTATCGGCGTCGATGGCGTTCGCGACGTACCAGGCGACCCGGCGTTCCCTGCTGGAGGGGCGCGAGCGGGCGTCGGTGCGTGCGGTGTCCTTCGACGCTCGGATCCTGCGGGAGGGCGTGCTCACCGATCAGGTCGACGCCGCCGACCTGCTGCGCTCATTGGACACCGGCGGGAACCGGCGGGCGATGCTGTACCGCGACGGCGGCTGGTTCGGCCGGGCCGCCGACGACGGCATCACCGAGGCGGTGCCGATGAGCTTGCAACACCTCGTCCAGCAGGGGCAGGCGGGCAAGCAGCTCGTGCGGGTCAACGGCGTTCCCGCGCTCGTCGTCGGTGTGCCGCTGACGGACACGGCGGCGCTGTACGAGGTCGACCTGTTCCGGGAGCTGGACCAGACGTTGCGGACCCTGAGCTGGGTGCTCACGGTCGTGGCCGCACTCACCGCCGTCGCGGGCGCCGGCCTCGGCTGGTACGCCGCCCGGTACGTCGCCCGGCCGCTGCGGCAGGTGGCCGGGGCGGCGCAGGAGATCGCCGCCGGCGACCTGTCGACCCGGCTCGACCCGGCTGTCGAGCCCGACCTGGCCCAGCTCACCACCTCGTTCAACGACATGGTCGACCGGCTGGCGAAGCGGCTGGAGCAGGACCGCCGGTTCGCCGCAGACGTCAGTCACGAGCTGCGCTCGCCGTTGCAGACCCTGGCCGCATCCGCCAGCGTGCTGGCCCGCCGGCGTGAGCACCTCGACCAGCGCAGCGGGCTGGCGGTCGGGTTGATCGTCGAGGAGGTCGACCGGTTCCTGTCCCTCGTCGACGACCTGCTCGAACTGGCGAAGAGCGACCGGCCGGTCCGCCGCGCAGAGGTCGACGTCGTCGCGGTCGCGCGGCGCGCCTGTCAGGTGCGCAACCTGCCGCCGGAACTCGTCAGCGCCGTCGGGGACACACCGCACGTGTGGCTGGTGGACGGCCGCCGCGTCGAACAGATCATCGGAAACCTGCTGGACAACGCTGCACGGTACGGCGGCGGGGCAACCGCCGTCCGGGTCGGGGTGAGCGAGGACCGGTGGTTCATCGAGGTCGACGACGAAGGCCCCGGCGTCAGCTCGGAAGACAAGGCGATGATCTTCGACCGGTTCGTGCGGGGGCGCGCGGCCGGCGCCCGCACCGACGACGACGGTGCCGGGCTGGGCCTGGCGCTGGTGGCGCAGCATGCTGCGGCACACGGCGGCCAGGCGGTGGCCTTGGACCGACCGGGCGGTGGCGCACGGTTCCGGGTCGAGCTGCGCAGGGAGCCATCGTGACCGACCGTGTGTGGGCCCTCGTCGCCGCGCTGGTGTTGGCGTTGGCGCTGGCCGGATGCGGCGTGCCGACCGAGGACAGCCCTCGACCGGTCACGGTGAGCAGCCGGGCGAGCGCTCCCTCCCCAGCACAGACAGGCAGCCCGGCGCCCGGCCGGCCAGCCGAACTGCTGTTCCTGGTCCGTGACACTGGCCTGGTCGCGGTCCGACGCCCGGCCGAGCAGATGCCGGCGATCGACGCACATCTGCGGGATCTGCTGTCCGGCCCAACCACGGCCGAACGGGACGCCGGCTACACCAGCGCGTTGACCGGCATCACGGTGACCGGCATCGTGGAGGTCGGTGGCGGCGACGCGACGGTAGAAATCGGCAGCCGGTCCGATGGGAGCGGACGCAGCGACGAAGTCCTCGCCTACGGCCAGATCGTATGCACCCTGACCAGCCGCGCCGACGTCGACACCGTGTCCTTCCGACACGACGGGCAACCGCTGCGCGTACCCCGCGCCGACGCGTCCCTGACGGACGGACGCCTCACAGCCGCCGACTACGCCGACCTCATCCTGCCGTCCTGATCGCCGCTTGCCGGGGCGACGGATGCTGATGGAACGGCCCCCCGCGTCGTCGGGGTGTGGCGCCGCTTCCGACAGCAGAACCTCGTCGGCCGGTCGGTGCGGAGGCAATCCGACGGTAGGACGACCGTTGCATCACGCTGCCTCGTCGCACAACTGTCATACGAATGAGGAGCGTCCTCCATGCCGCGCGGCGAGGATCGCGACAGCGGCTCCAAGCGGAGCCACACCGTCCAGCAAGACCCGGGGGTGTCGACGCCATGCCGATGATCGGCGGCCGGTACCGGCTGATCGCCGAGGTGGGCACCGGCGGCACGGCGTCCGTGTGGCGGGCCGTCGACGTCAGGCTCGAACGGACCGTTGCGATCAAGTCCTGCTACCTGAGCTCGCCGGCTTGTCACGCGCTCGTGAGCGCGCCGAGGCCGAGGCCCGGACCGCGGCAGGACGCGGAGCCCAGCGCCGTCACGGGCACGCCGGGCAGCGTCGCCATTGTTCTCACACGATGACCGCGTCAGCGTTGACCCGCTCATGACGCAGCTGCCGGCACCAGCGCTGGGCCAGGGTGAGCCGCGTGGCGAGCGTCCGAGGTATGTAACAGCCGTGGACTGTCAGGTCGGTGCGCTGCTGGTGTGGTGCTGGTCGCGGCGTTGCTGGGTCGCGGCGGCGATGACCTCATCGATCTGAGCGACCAGGTGGGGATGGCGCTCGGTCAGGTGCTGGCTGGCATCGAGGTCCTGAGGTCCCGAAGGGTCGCCGTTGATCGTAACGGGCTCGCGTTCGTGTCAATGGACACCCTGGTGGATCGGTCATCGTCGAGCTGGTTCCGCCATAGCTTGGGCAGGTTCGAGTCGTGTGGGCTCCTGCACTGACGCCCGCCGCCTGCCGGGGGGCTTGGCGGCGGCGGGCGTCAGGCGTCCGGGCGGGACCGGACGATCAGGTCGGCTAGCAGCGCCAGTGAACCGATGATCAGCCCGGTGAGGAAGACCATGACGGTGTTGTTGGCCAGCCGGAGGGGGTGGACGGTCAGGTCGACCGCGCTCTTGACGGTGCCGGTGGCGAGCAGCAGCAGAGCGAGTGGCATCAGAGCCTTGAGCGGATTGAAGTACATCACCATTCGCAGCACTTGCAGCAGGTAGCGGTAAGCGTCGCGGACGAACCGGAACTTCGAGCGTCCGGCGCGGCGGGCGTAGTCGATCGGCATGTAGGCGATCGGGTGCTGGTTGGACAGGAACGCCAGCGTGATGGTGGTGACGCAGGAGAATCCGGGCGGCAGCAGCCGCAGATACGGCGCGGCGACGGTGCGCCGGAACGCCCGCAGCCCTGAGTTGAGGTCCGGGATCGGCTGACCGGCCAGCCACTCGGCGAGCTTGCGGATCACCCACTTCGCTGGGATGCGCAGCAGCCGATGGCTGCCCTGCTCCGAGGTCCGGGCCCCCACGACCTGGTCGATCGTAGGGTCCTCCAGCAATCGCCGGATCAACTCGGGGATGCGTTCATTCGGATACGTCATGTCCGCGTCGGTCCACACCACGATGTCGCCCCGGGCCATCCGTGTGCCGACCCGCCGGACCGTGCCGGCGCCGCCGTTGCGGTGCATCGCGACCACCTGGATCGTCGGCAGCACGGCCGCCGCCGCGCGCAGCACCTGCAGGGTCGTGTCGGTAGAGCCATCATCGACGGCGAGGACTTCGTAGCGCAGTCCGGCTTTGTCCATCGCCGTGCTGATGCGGTCGAGTTCGGCCCGCACGTGCGCGGCCTCGTTGAAGCACGGCAGGACGATCGTGGCGTCCAGCGGTGCGGCCGGCGCGGTCATGGCGCACCTGGCGCAGGGTCGGGATCGGAAGTGGTCACGGCGGGCTCGGCCGCTGTGTTCATGCCGCCGCTGCGGCGGCGGGAGCGCCACCGTGCGAACGGCTCGAGGGAACGGGCAAGGATCGGGCCGATAACGGCCAGCACGAGGACGTAAGCAGCGGCGAGCGGGCCGATTTTGGTGTTGAGCCCGGCGCTGACGGCGAGACCGGCGATGACGATGTTGAACTCGCCGCGTGGTGTGAGAGCGACGCCAGCGCGGGCGCGGCCCAGCGTGCTGATACCCGCCCGCCGTGCCGCCCACCAGCCGGTCGCGATTTTCGTCAGGATCGACACCACCGCCAGGACCAGCGCGATGCCGAGCATCGGCGGCAGCGCGGCCGGGTCGGTGTGCAGACCGAAGAATACAAAGAAGACGGCGGCGAACAGGTCGCGCAGTGGGGTGAGGACCTGCCGGGCGGTGTGCGCCAGCGGCCCAGACAGGGCGATGCCGACGAGGAACGCGCCAACGGCGGCGGACACCTGCAGTGCCTGTGCGACGCCGGCGACGAGCACCGTCAGGCCGAGCGCCTTGAGTAGCAGGACCTCTTCGTTGGGTGAGGCGACGAACATCTCGACGTAGCGACCGAACCGTAGCGCGACGATCAGGATGATCGTGATCGTCGCTGCGGCGACGGCGAGGGTGCCCAGGCCTGCCACGAATCCGGCGCCCGCGAGTAACGCCGTGAGGATCGGCAGGTACACGGCCATCGTTAGGTCCTCGAAGACCAACAGCGACAGCACGACCGGAACCTCACGGTTGCCCAGCCACCCCAGATCGGCCAGCACCTTCGCCGTGATACCGGACGAGGTGACGTAGGTGACGCCACCCAACGCGACCGCGGCCACGGGACCCCATCCCAGCAGCAGCGCCACCGCCACCCCCGGCGCGGCGTTGAGGACCAGGTCCACCACGCCGGCGGCCGCGTTGTGCCGCAGGGTGCCAACGAGTTCGGGGGCGGTGTACTCCAGTCCGAGGGTGAACAGCAGCAGGATGACGCCGATCTCGGCGCCGGTCGCGGTGAATTCCTCGCTGGTCGCCAGGGGCAGGATGCCGCCCTGCCCGAACGCCAGACCGGCCAGCAGGTACAGCGGGATCGGCGAGATCGCGAACCGCGCCGAGACAGCGCCGAGCAGGCCGAGGCCGAGAATGACCGCCCCGATCTCGATCAACGCGGTAGCGGCATCCATACCGTCAGCCGTTGGTGAAGATGTCGGTGACCGCCGTGGTGCCCTCGGCCGTGCCGACGACGACGGCGAGGTCCCCCGGCTCGAAGGTGAAGTCCGGGCGGGGGCTGGCCAGGATCTGCCCGGCTCGGATGACCGCGACGATCGAGGCGCCGGCCCGGGTGCGGGTCTGGGTGTCGCCCAGCGTCCGGCCGTCGTAGGGCGACCCGGCGATGATCGGCACCTGTACGGTCTTCAGACCGGTCACCTGCCGCTGCAGGTCGGCCAGGCGTTCCACGATCCGGGCGGTGCCCAGGAGTTCGGCGACACCGTTGGCTTCATCACCGGTCAACGACAGCGTCGCGGTCGCGGTGTCCGGGTCGGCGCTGTCGTACAACACAACGTCCCGGCGACCCGACACGTGCGAGACCACCGCCGCGTGCTGTCCCTTCGCCGTCACGAACTCGTGCCGCAACCCGATCCCGGGCAGCGCGGTACGTTCAACCTCCACCGGCCTGTAACTCCTTCACCCGCCGCCGACAGCAGCGCTATACCTATCCGTGCTGCAGGGCAGAGGGTGCCAACCCGGTATGGCGATCGTGCCGCGAAGATATGACAGTTCTGTGACGCTTCGGCAAGCCGGCAACTGTCGTATGCCGCACCTCGACATAAATTCGATCTAAATGTCGATCTGCATGTCCGAATTCGCGACGCCTGCCCGGCAGGTGGACGCCCATTGGGAATGACGCGTCCGATTCTCCTGCTTTGTTCTGGCGAAGGTCCGGAAAGCTAAACGGGCGCCCATGTCCACCGGCGTTGAGGGTGGAGCCCGGGGCGAAGCGGTCTTTAGCTGGGAAGACGCCTCCTGGAATGGTTGTCTGAATCGACCGCAATGCGGTTCGTTGAAGGATTCCAAAATCACGCACAGTTATATAGGGCAGTGATGGAAATCGTTCAGATCCGTACCTTCGGGCAATCCTCAACTATGAGATAGCTCACGCCGTCGGTGTTGTGGGCGCTAACGAATCGCCGGATGGCGAATTGACCGAACGGTTGAGTTGCCCACTGTCGCGGACACCATTTACGGTCCTCACTCGCATTGATCAGTTAGGCGGCAGCGGGGAGTGACAGTGTCGGCGGCTTGGCGTTCGCGCGTGTTCATCAGGTTGGGTGCGGGGCGCCTGCCACGGGTCCTGGCGATGTCCGCCGCCTCAGTGATGGGAGTCTCGCTGGCAGTGGCGCTGCGGGCCCCGGTCGAGGCTGCCCCGGTGAAGCCGCCGGCGCCGACGTGTGCTGATGAGCGTGCCGATGAGACGTCGGCGAGTGTGGCGGCGCGGTTGTGCGGCAAGCGGATCGAGGTCACCGGCGCACGGTCGGAGACCATGCAGGTGTGGGCGTTGCCGGAGGGCGGGTTCACCAGCCAGGTCCATGCCGGACCGGTCCGGTTCAAGCAGGGCGACGTGTGGAAGCCGGTCGACCTGACGCTGCAGGTGCAGGCCGACGGTTCGGTCGCCCCGGTCGGGCACCCCCGTGGCCTGAAGTTCTCAGGCAAGGCCAGTGCCGGTGAGCGTGCCCTCGCCAAGCTCGACGGCGAGGACGGCGTGCTGAGCATGGCATGGGCCGGCGATCTGCCGACCCCGGTCCTGAAGGGGAACGTCGCCACGTATGCGGAGGTGCGGCCGGGCGTCGACCTGGTGCTGACCGCGACGCGGACCGGCTACGAGCAGAACTTCGTGGTGAAGAACCGCGCCGCCCTCGCAGCGTCAGCGACCCTCGGCCTGCGGATGCGTACGCCGGGTGTGACCACCACCCCGGACGGATCCGGTGGACTGCTGTTCAAGGGCAAGGGCGGCCGCAACGCCGGCCGGATCCCCGAGCCGACGATGTGGGACTCGCGGGTCGGCGCGAACTCCGGTGACCACCTGCGGGTGGCGCCGGTCGGATTGAAGCAGGTCCGCAACGGTGACGACGTCGACCTGACGCTGACCCCGGACGCGGCGTTCCTGGCCGACCCGACATTGCTGTTCCCGGTCACGATCGACCCGTCGGTGTATCCGACGTTCGACACGTTTGTGCAGACCGGTTACACGTCGGACCAGTCCGGTTCCGCGGATCTGAAGCTCGGCTACTCCGACGACGGCGGCCCGTGGACCGCCCGGTCGTTCCTGACGTGGAACACCGGCTACCTTGCGGGCGCGAAGATCACGTCGGCGACGGTCTACCTGTGGGAGAACCACTCCTGGTCCTGCCGCACCGCGGACTGGGAGGTGTGGACCACCGGCGCGGTGAGCACCGCGACGCGGTGGACGAACCAGCCGGCCTGGTACGCCAAGCAGCACACCTCCAACCAGACCAAGGGCTTCAGTTCCTCCTGCGCCGCGGGCTGGGTGTCTGCTCCCGCGACTGGCGTCTTCCAGACCGGCGCGTCGTCGGGTTGGGCGACGACCACGATGGGGTTGAGGGCGACCCTGGAGAACAACCACGATTCGTGGAAGCGGTTCAACTCCTCCAATGCCGCCAGCAACATCCCCTATGTCGACATCACCTACAACAGTCTGCCGCAGGTGCAGAGCCACTCCACCGCGCCGACGACGGCCTGCGTCACGGGGGCGAGCCGGCCGTACATCTCCAGCCGCACGCCTACCTTGCAGGCGTTCATGAGCGACGCCGACGGCGGCAGCGTCATCAACCAGTTCGAGTGGTACCAGGCAGGCGGCGCGCTGATCGGCACCACGAATGTGACGGCCCCGTCCTCCACGCAGGCATCCACGATGATCCCCGCCGGTGTGTTCGCCGAGGGCGGCTCCTACAGCTGGCGGGTCCGTGCGATGGACACCGCCGACAACACCCTCGTCTCGGCCTGGTCGCAGTCCTGCGAGTTCACCGTCGACTCCATCAAGCCCGGCGTCCCCGTAGTGTCCTCGACGCTGTACCCGTCGATCGCCACCGACAACACGTGGGGGCATGGCGGCTATGGCCAAACTGGCACGTTCACGTTCACCCCGGCCACGGCCGACACCGACGTCATCGCCTACACCTATCAGCTCGACTCTGACACGGCTCCGTCCACGGTGAACGCCGGCAGCCCGACCACCGTGCAGATCACGCCGAGCGAGGACGGCCGCCGCACGCTGACCGTCCGGGCTAAGGACCGCGCCGGGCAGCTGTCCGACCCCAACACGTACGTCTTCAACGTCGGCCGGGCCGGGTTGAAGTTGCCGCAGCCGGGCGCCAACGTCGTCAAACGGACCAAGCTCGCCGTCGACGGCGACGGCACCTACACCCGGGCCACGTTCCAGTACCGGCGCGGACCCGGCGCCGCCGAGTACGACGTCCCGCTCGCCCACCTGCACAAGGCCGACGGCTCGGCCGTCACGACGCAACCGGTCGGCCTCTCCGACCTCGGCGGCAACGCTATCTGGGACGCGGTCGACACCCTCGGCACCGTCGGCGGCGTGGTACAGATCCGCGCCACGCTCTACCCCGACGCCGTCGGCCAACCCGGCTACACCACCCAATGGATCACCGTGACCGTCGACCCCGACGGCGACGGCGCCGCCGGAGACGACATCGGACCCGGCTCCGTCAACCTTCTTACCGGCGACTACTCGGTCTCATCGTCCGACGCCGACGAGTTCGGGCTCGGCGTTCGCCGGGCCTCGTCATCCCGGGAGCCGAACGACGGCTGGATGACCCAGGGGGAGCGGCTGCCCGCCAACCTCCAGCAGGTCACCACCACCAGCCCCACCGGGTTCACCACCGGCGGCACCACCACGGCTACCCGGGTAACCACCCGCGGGCAGGGCTCCTCGACGGACTCGTTGCAGGTCGTGCCCCTCGCGACGAAACCAGCCGGGTTCGGTGCCACTGACACGTTCGCCGCGCTCGGCGACGACCAGGGCGCACTCCGGCACGGTATGAAAGCCGGCAAGCGCTACCGGGTCACCGGCTGGATCTACGTACCCGCCGTCACCGGTCTGGACAGCACCGAGGTCCGCGCCCGCCGCATCGTCGGCTTCTACCGCGACAGCGCCGGCGTGTACCAGGAGTTCCGGTCCGTGCAGGCCCAATGGGTCGACGGCTGGCAGGAACTCACCCTCGACCTCGCCATCCCTGCCGGCGCCACGGAGGCGTTCATCCGCCTCTACAACGGCAACGGCTACGGCTCCAACAAGGCGGTCTTCTGGGACAACCTGTCCCTGAAGGAGATCGTCGCGCCGTTCGGCCCGCAGTGGCGCGGCGGTGCGGACGGCGGCGTCGCCGAGGTCGACTACGAGTCGCTGACGTTCCCCTCGCCGGACCTGGCGAAGATCACCAGCGCCGGCGGCGACTACCTGACCTTCGGTCGCAGCGCCTCCGGCCAGTTCTTCCCCGAGCCGGGTGCGGAGGACCTGAGCCTGGTGAAGGTCTCCGACACCGTGTACGAGCTGCGTGAGCTCGACGGCACGACGTCGCAGTTCGTGAAGCAGACCGAGACGTTCCTGATCTCCACGACGTGGACCTCGGACCAGAACTCGACCACGCGCTACCTGTACGACTCCTCCGACAGCCGCACGCTGGTCAAGCGGGTCATCAACGCGACCGAGCCTGGCATCGGAGATTGCACCACGCCGGTGCCGGCCCGCGGCTGCGAGGTCCTCGAATACGAGTACGCGACGGCCACGACCGCGTCCGGTTCGACGTTCGGCAACGTCATCGACCAGGTCCGGGCCGTCAAGGTCTGGTCTTGGGACCCGGCCGCGAACGCCGGCGCCGGCGGTGAGACCGCCGTCGAGGTCGCCAACTACGCCTACGACAGCCAAGGTCGGCTCCGCGAGGTGTGGGACCCGCGACTGTCCCCACCGCTGAAGACCACCTACGAATACGACACGGCCGGCCGCCTCACCAAGGTCACACCGGCCGGTCAGCTGCCGTGGATGTTCGACTACGGCACAGCAACAGGCGATGCCAACGCAGGCCGGCTGCTGAAGGTCCGCCGGGCCGCGCTGGTCACCGGCACGAAGGACCAGCTCGACGGTGAGGTTGCGACCAACTTCGTCTACCAGGTGCCGCTGACCAAGGCCGCCGGCGGTCCGCACGACATGAACGCCACCGCGCTCGCCGCATGGGGACAGACCGGTGTGCCGACGGACGCGACCGCAGTGTTCACGCCGCAGTTCCCACCGACGGTGAACGTCGCCACCGCCACCACCCCCGGCACCGGCGGCTACACGTACGCGACCACGCACTATCTCGACGCGTCCGGTCGTGAGACCAATATCGCGACACCCGGCGCGCACATCGACTCGCAGGTGTACGACGAGTTCGGCAACGTCGTATGGGCACTCAAGGCGGACAACCGGGAGCTGGCGCTCGGCACACTGCCTGGTGCCGCGGCCAAGGCGGCCGACCTCAACCTGCCGGCCGACTCGGCGGGACGGGCCGCGCTGCTCGCCAGTGTCAGCCGGTACAGCCCCGACGGGCTCGACCTGGTCGAGGAACAAGGTCCGGTGGTGCGGATCGCGCTGGAGCGGCAGTTGGCCGCGGCTGGTAAGCCGACGCTGCCGGCCGGTTCGCAGGTCATCGCCCGCAACCGGACCGTCAACCGCTACGACGAGGGCAAGCCCGACGGCGGGACCTACCACCTGCTGACCACGACGATCACCTCGGCGGCCGTGGACGGATACCCGGACGCCGACAGCCGGACCGTGCTCAGCGGGTACGGCGCGGAGAAGGGCGGCACGTCCGGCTGGGTCCTGCGCAAGGCGACGTCCTCGACAAGTGACGCGGGTACCTCCTACACCCGCTACGACAGCGCGGGCCGGATCGTGGAGGCGTGGGGGGTCGGTTCGACCGGCACCGACGCGCTGATCGAGAAGAGCGTCTTCTACACCGCCCTTGCCAACACCGACGACGCGGCCTGTGGCAACAAGCCGGAGTGGGCCGGTCAGGCTTGCGTCAGCAAGGCCGGCGGCGCGATCACCGGACACCGGGCCGACATGCCGACACAGTTGCCGCTGCGCCGGGTCGAGCAGTACAACCGGCAGGGTTCTGCCACCGTCGTCGCCGAGACCGTCGGCAGCGACGTGCGCCGGGTCACCAATGTGTTCGACGCCGCGAACCGGCTCACGTCGACGAGCCTTACGTCGACGCTCGGGCTTGCGGTGCCTGACGCGACCTACGAGTACGACCTGGCCAACGGCAAGTCCGTGAAGACGACCGCCGGCGGCAAGACACTGCTCCGGGAATACGACAAGCTCGGCCGGCTCGTCGCGTACACCGATGCGGACGGGGCGACCACCCGCACCGAGTACGACCGGTTCGACCGGATCGGCAAGGTCCTGGACCCGACCGGGTTCCAGACCTACGCGTACGACCTCGTGACCGAGCCCCGGGGCATGCTCACCTCGATGACCGACTCGGTCGCGGGCACGTTCACCGCGAAGTACGCCGCCAACGGGCAGCTGACCGAGCTGAAGTATCCCGGCGGCATCACACGCACCGACACGCTCGACGCGTCGATGGCACCGGTCGCCCGGCGCTACGTCCGCGACTCCGACGACTCGACGATCTACAACCAGACGATCGTCGAGAACACCCAGGGGCAGTGGATCAACGAGGTCTACACCGGCGGCAGCAAGACCTACGGGTACGACACCCTTGGTCGGCTGACGTCCGCGACCCAGACCACGGCGACGACATGCGCCAACCATCAGTACGGCTACGACACGCGGACGAACCGGCTGGCCAAGCGCACCTGGCAGCGCACCGGCCAGCTCTGCGCCG
The DNA here is from genome assembly GCF_039531485.1 of Dactylosporangium maewongense. Classification (NCBI taxonomy): domain Bacteria; kingdom Bacillati; phylum Actinomycetota; class Actinomycetes; order Micromonosporales; family Micromonosporaceae; genus Dactylosporangium; species Dactylosporangium maewongense. Next base: position 26,326 of record NZ_BAAAQD010000051.1, read on the forward strand.
CAACGGAGACGCCGGACGCCATCGAGAACCACACCTACGACACGGCCGACCGGCTCACCGACACCGGATACCTCACCGACGCGCTCGGCCGGGTCACCGGCATGCCGTCGGGGGTGACCAACACCTACCACGCCAACGACATGATCGCCGTGCAGCAGCTTGGCAACCAGCGGCAGGAGTGGAACCTCGATCCGGCCCGCCGGCTGCGCGGTTTTACCAAGGGAACGGTCTCGCCGTCGGTGACCACTGCGTCGCTGCTCAACCACTACGGCGACGACAGTGACTCACCTCGGTGGATCGTGGAGAACACCACGACCGGTGCGATCAGCCGCAACGTCCTTGGGCCCGACGCCGGGCTCGTGGTGACGACCGCGGCGTCCGGCAGCGTCCAGTTGCAACTGACCAACCTGCACGGCGACGTCGTCGTCACGACGAACACGGCGCTGACCGACATCCAGGTCTCCACCTACGACGAGTTCGGCATGGCGGTCACGGGGGGTGCCGCCCGGTACGGTTGGCTCGGCGGCAAACTGCGCTCGGCGGAGAGCCTGGGCGACACGGTGCTGATGGGGGTCCGGCTGTACGCACCTGGCCTCGGCCGGTTCCTGCAGATGGACCCCGAGAAGGGCGGATCAGCGACGGCGTACGACTACTGCGACGCCGACCCGGTCAACTGCTTCGACCTGGACGGCAAATGGCCGTCGATCCGTAAGGCATTCAAGTGGGTCAGCAACAACGCCGGCAACATCGGCACGGCGCTGGGTACCGCGGCGCTTGTCATGTCGTTCGTCCCCGGCCTGCAACCGTTCGCGGCAGGTCTCGCCGTGGTCGCGACAGGCTTCACGCTCTGGGGTGCGTACAACGATTACAAGGCCGGCAACAAAGGGTCGGCGGCGCTTAGCGCCGCGAGTGCGATTCCTGGTATCGGCGGCGTCGCGAGGTTCGGCAAGTACGCCAAGTACGGGTACACGGCCTACAAGGCGACCAAAGCCCGGAAGGCGTACAAGGCAGCACCGGGCAGCAGAGCCTCGAAGAACCTGCTCAACCGAGCGATGCGGAAGGCCGACTCGGCCAAGGCGGTCGCGCGGAAGGCGTTCCGCCCGGACAAGATCTCGGTCGGGGTAGGCGCCTTCGACCTCGCGAAGACCGGCTGCGGTCTGCGGGCGAAGTGCCGGAAGAAGGTCGGCGCCTACTGGGTCGGCACCGGCTACTCGAGGTACTGAATCCACTGACAAGATAGGTAGCCTCTGACAGTGACGAAGGATATGAGGCCCAGGTCAACGGCGATGTCGCTCGACCTGGGCCGGCACCTCGGCTGGCTGTTCCGCCGGCCGCTGGCCCGCTGGCTCGACGAGACCCCCGAATCAATCGACGAGGATCTACGGAATGCGACGACGACCTGGGAAGACCTGGGGGTCGGTCACATTGTGCGGGCGCTCACCTGGGCGTTGACTGCCGGCGTGTGCTTCGTCGCGGGCATCGTCTCGATCACGGTCGAAGAGCTGATGGCCGGTCACTCGAACCAACCGTCCGGCGCGATCCAGGTGGCGTTCGGCATCGCGATGCTCACCGGCATCCTGCACGGCGGGGCGGCCGTCCTCGCCGGTCGGGGTGGCCGGCTCAGCGAGCGCAGCCGTCCGCGCGGCCGGAAGGCCCGGCGCACCGACCCCGGGCCGGAAGGTCCGACCGGGGTGCGGCTGTGGCTGCTCCGCCCCGGCAATCGATACTTCCTGATCGCCGCGGCCTTCTTCGCGGTGGGCGTCGTGAGCCTCAGCACCTGAGTTGTGTGGCCTGCTCGAAAGGCTGCCGCGGGTCCCTGGGGGAGCGACACCGCCAGCGAGAGACTCCCGGCGGCCCCTTCGCTGGCGCCGACCCGCGACATCATCGGATGAGCTACAGATCGGGTGGCCTCGGCCACCCGATCTGCTCTGACTGGCCGCATGACGGTGCGGCCGGTCAGCTCGCCGAGCTGGCGGTGCTGGGGACGGCGGCGCGGCGAGTGGTGCGAGTGGCCGAAGCGATGCGTGGTCAATGCATGCCTCCGACTCTGTCGATCACTACCGCCGGGCCGGGAGGATTTCTGCTGACGGATGCGCCGGCCGCGCTGGTCGGGGAGTCCAGCAGCCGCGCGGCGGCCACTGCGGTGTCGGCGCAGCGTAGTGTGTGGTGCACTGCGTCGGCGTAGTTGTCGTAGTGCGCGACGGCGTATCCAGTCGTCACGATCGCGATCCTGGCGTCGTCCGGAAGACGCGGCACAAGCACCGGTTCTAGCACCGCTCCGAGCGGCAACGCGCCAGGCCCGGCATCCAGCACGTCCAGCAGACCGTCCGGTGCGTCTGCCGTGTGCCGTAGGCCGAGGATCTCAGGGCCGCCGCATCGCAGTACCTGTACCGCGCCTGCCAGGTCCACACGCACGAATGTGGCCGCCGCGTACCCGTCAGGGGCATGCCGCCGGACCAGAGGTGTCAACAGAGCCGGCAGCTGCCACAACCCGGCACCGCCGCGACGCACGGCAGAGCGGAACGTCCGCTCCACCGTCCGTACGCATCGTCCCAGATCCGGCACGTCCCCCATCACCATGCCGATCAGCACCCACAATCCATCACCCGGCACAAACACGGCGGTCGCGAGTTCACCGGGCACCCGCGACACGGCCAGCATCACCGGCCGGTCGACCCTGCCGGTGCCCACGTCGACGACGGTCGGCACCGCTGCCCGGGACCAGCTGAGCCGGGTGCGTCGCCGCCGCCATGACAACACCGGAATGACGGCAAGATAGAGCGCGGACGTCGCTAGTGCCCCTCGGTCACCGCGGTGGCCCGGGACGATCGGTACCGCCACCGATAGCAGAATCAGCGCGCCGGCCCAGCCGGACATCAACGCCGCCACCCGTGGCCGGGACGCCATCCCGGCCACGCCAGGCACCAGCAACCACCCGATCGGAGCGGTCACCCCGACGGCGCCCATCACGATGGCGTTGCCGGTCACGGCGAACAACGCCGCCCGTGTCGATACCTTCACGAATCCTCACACCTACTCGGGCCGCATCGTCCGGCCAGCATGGTCGGTCGTGTCGCCGAACTGGGCGGACCCGAATCTGTTTGGACCGACGGCCTCACCCCGTACACCGTAGCCACGAACGTCCCGACGAGACAGCACAGGCCTCGTCTGACCGTGGGGCGACTGGACCGGATCCGCGCACAGTGGTGTCAGTCCCCCGCAGTGAGGGGCAGGGACGGGGCGCCGCCGATGGCGGCGAAATGAGATCGGGGGTGGCGGGGGCGTCCTGGTGTGCGGGGTTTGCCGGGAGGGGTAGCCGCATCGCGATCCACCACCAGATCCGCTAGGAGGCGATCGTACCGATGCGCAGGCCTGCCAGATCCTCGTCGGTGCTCACCGCCGTGTTCGTGCTGGCGATCTGTGCCGCGCTCGGCACGATGCTCATCTCCTTCGACCAGCGACGGCGGGCCGAGCACACAGCCGAGGCCGAGGACCAGGCAAGATCCGCAGTGACAGCACTGGCGCTGCTCGTAACGGACGCCGAGGCAGCCCGGTGCGGTCTCGCGGCCACCGGCGACCAGCTGTTCCGCACGCGTCTGGCCAGCAGTCTGGACGTGATCCCGCGGCGGGAACGGGAACTGCAACGAAGCGTCACGCACGACCCCGTCAAAGTCATGCTGCTCCGACAGATCAACCTGTACCTCAACGAGTACCTCAGCAACTACCTGGCACCAGCACTGGCGACGAGCCGCTCCGGTGGTCCGGCCACCGTTTCGAACGCGATCATGCTGGCAGCGCGGCGACACGCCGACCTGATCGGATCGCGCCTGGACCGGCTGCTGGAACTGGTGAACCGGTCCACCGTCAGGGCCCGGGCGAGAGCCGAGACACACAGCAACACGGGCATCCTCGCCGGGGTCGTCCTGCCGTTGTTCTCGCTGGTCGCCCTGGTCCTGATGCGCCGCCACGCGACGGCGGTCGCGGGTTCGGTGCGCAACCTCGAGGCCGCCGCGGTCAAGATCGCCGACGGCGAGCTCACCATCCGGGTACCCGAGGACGGTCCCGCGGAGACCAGCCGATTCCAACACGCGTTCAACAACATGGTCAGCGCCCTGGCGCAGCATCGGCACACACTGAACGAGAAGATCGCCGAGCAGTCGGCGCTGCGCAGCGCGGGAACGCCGGCCGCAGGTGCCCAGACACCCCAAGCGGTGTTCGACGCGGTCACCGAGCAGGCCGGCATCCTCTTCCGCACCGACCTGGCCGACCTGCTGCACTTCGACCCTGACGGCACCGCGAGTGTCGTGGCGACGTGGAGCCACGCACAGTGGGATCTGCCCGCTGACGAACAGGTCCGCCTCGAGCCGGAGGGCATGGCCGCTCAGGTGCTTCGCTCCGGCCGTGCGGTCCGCCTCACCCACCCCGGTACCCCGGCACCCGCATGGCAGCGACCCGCCCGCTTCGGCCTGCAGGCCGCGATCGGTGTGCCGGTCATTGCCGCCGGCCGCGCCTGGGGCGTACTACGGCTCATGTCACGGCGCCCGGAGACACTGCCCGAGACCGTCACGTCCCGGGCCACGCCGTTCACCGACCTCGTCGCAGTCGCGGTCGCCGACCACCAAGCACGCACGGACTCCGCCGAGGCACGCACGCGAATCATGTTCGCCGCCGACGAGACCCGCCGCACGATCGAGCGGAAGCTGCACGACGGGCCGCAGCAGCGGTTGACGGCGTCGCTGTGGGCGTTGCAGACGCTGGACGCGCAGATACCGGCGAATCTCACCGAACTCCACGCCCAGGTATCCATGTTGACGGCCCGCATGAGCGCAGCGTTGGACGACCTCGCGACCATCGCCCGCGACGTTCACCCGGCGATCCTCTCGCAGCGTGGCCTGCTATCGGCGATCCGATCATTGGCCCGCCGCACACCGGTCCCGGTCGAGACAACCCTCGATCTGCCCGCCCGACCCGACGAGCAGGTGGAGATCGGCATGTACCACATGGTTGCCGAAGCCCTTGCCCTCGCGAACAACCATCCACACACGACGCTGGTCAACATCGAGGCGTCCGTACGCAGCGGCCGGCTGCTGCTCCACATCGAGATCAACGGCATGCGGACCGGGGACGTCGCATCGGGCCCCGAACTGGTCAGAATCCGCGACCGTGTCGAAGCACTGGGTGGAGCGATGACCCTCGAAAGCAGCCCAGAGCGCGACATCCGGCTCTTCATCGACGTGCCAACGGCTACCCGCTGATGCCCGCATGCCCCGGCCGGCCCGGGCGGGCTGCTGCGCGGTGCGTGGCGTGCCGAAGGCGACCAGGACTGTGGATGGGCGGTGCCTGGGGCCGGAGCGCCTGCGCCGAGGACTGACATTGGTGCTGCGTCGGCGAGCTTGAACTGGGCTTGACCCGTTTTGACGGACAGGATCGTTGTGGTGGTTCAGGCTATCTCATCAACCCCGGCCGCCCGATCCCGAACCGGCCATGGATCTCACCAGGGCTGACCAACGACGTCCTGCCGTCTGCCCCCACACTGGCCGCCGCCGAGCCGGGCCTGGCCGCCCGGCTCGACGGTGCCGTCCTCGTCGGACACAACGTGCGCGTGGACTGGCGCCTGCTGCACCAGCGGTGTCCCTCAATCACGCCGGCAGCGCTGCTGGACACCTATAAGCTGGCTCGGCACGTCATGACCGGCACCGGCTACAGCCTCACCACGCTGCTCGCAGCGCTCGACCTCACCGCTGCGGTGCCCAACGGCCAGCCCCACCGCGCTATGGGACACCGTCGGCACTGCTCTGCTGCTCGGCGCCCTTGTTCGGGTCGGCTGGCCAACCGATCCAGTCATGACGGATCTGGCGGCTGTGGCGAGCATCCCGTTGGACAGCGCGGGCGGTGCCCGCTCCGGCGACGAAGGTCAACTGTCGCTCTTCTGAGCCGTCACCGCCGTCTGTGTGCCGCGGCCAGCTCCGCCAGCGACAGGGGGTGAGGCGTCGGCGAAGGCACCGTGGGCGCGGTAGGCGTGGCGATCATGGTCAGCTCCTCACGATGGTGGTGGGTGTCGCGGGGCGGGGCCGGGCGCCGTCGAGGGCGCTCCGCGTTCGACCTACCGCGCTCGGTCCCGTTGCGTCAGCAGTCGTAGCGACCGTTGGCGGACGTCGACGTAGCGCTCGTGCACCTCCGGGGTACCGGCGGTGGCTACCTCCTCGGCCTCGACAGGCCAGTGCGGCGGCTCGGCACCGCCGGACAGCGCCCAGGCCGCCTGACGTGCCGCGCCGAGCGCGACGTACTCGCCGGGGATCGGCACGCTCACCGGCGCGTTGAACAGTGCCGGCGCGACCGCCCGTACGGCGCGGGACTTGGCCGCGCCGCCGATCAGCAGCACCCGGTTGACCGGGGTGCCCTGGGCGCGGAGTGCGTCGAGGGCGTCGGCGAGGCCGCCGAGCATGCCCTCCACCGCGGCCCGCGCCAGGTTCGCCGGCGACGCGTTCGCCCGGGTCAGCCCGGCGAGCAGACCGCGCGCGTCGGGCAGGTTGGGGGTACGTTCTCCGTCCAGGTACGGCAGGAGCGTCAACCCGCCCGCGCCCGGCGGCGCCGAGAGTGCCAACTCGTCGAGCCCGGCCAGCGACCGGCCCAGCAGGTCGGCGACCGTGCTCAGCACCCGGGCGGCGTTGAGCGTGCACACCAGCGGCAGGAACCGGCCGGTCGCGTCGGCGTAGCCGGCCACCAGCCCGCTCGCGTCGGCGGTCGCAACCTCGCTCACCCCGAACGCGCATCCCGAGGTGCCCAGCGACACCACCACGTCGCCGGGGCGCAGGCCAACGCCGAGCGCCGCGCCCATCGTGTCACCGGTGCCGGCGGCGAGCACCGCGCCGGACGCGGTCTCGCCGACCGTCTCGGCGGGCCCAGCGACCCGGGGCACAGCCAGGTCCCGGCCGAAGGCGAGCCTCACCAGGTCCCGGCGGTACTCGCCGGTCGCCGGCGACCAGTACCCGGTGCCGGAGGCCTCGCCGCGGTCGGTCGTCGGCTCGCCCCCGTCCGCGCGCAGCCGGTGGGTGAGCCAGTCGTGCGGCAGCAGCACCGTGGTGGTCCGGGCCGCGAGCTCCGGCTCGGCGCGGGCGAACCAGCGCAGCTTGGTGACCGTGAAACTGGCCACCGGCACCAGCCCGACCGCGTCGGCCCACGCCTGCGGGCCGCCGAACTCGTCGGTGAGGTCGACCGCGGCGCGCGCCGAGCGGGTGTCGTTCCACAGCACAGCGGGACGCACCACTTCGCCGGCCTCGTCGAGGCAGATCATGCCCTGCTGCTGCCCGCCGACGCCGATCGCGGCGACACCGTCCAGCAGTCCGGCGCTGGCCTGCTCGTACGCGGCCCACCACAGGCGCGGATCGGCCTCGGTACCGTCGGGGTGCGGCGCGCGGCCCTCGCGGAGCACCTCGCCGGTGTCCGCGTCGCACACCACGACCTTGGTCGACTGGGTCGACGTGTCGACCCCGGCGACCAGGGTCATCGCACGCCCCGCAGGTGTTCCATAGTGCCTCCGTCGTTCGCGGTTGAACCGACTTTACGCACACCAACCGGTTAGTTCAATACCCTTCCAAACCCCGGCCGGGCGCTGCCGATCCGAAAGATCAGGCACGGAAGACCACCCGACAGTGGCGCCGGCCGTGACGAACGGTGGCCTCAGTCCATGCCGGGCGAGCCCGTCGAGCATCTCGACGGCGAGGATCCACTTCGGACATGACCACCACCCAAAGCCGAAGGTCTTCAGTGGCCTTGTCCCCGGCGAAGGAAGCACGACACGAGTCGCCTGAAGTCGTGCGGGTGCTCGATCGCCGGCACGTGCCCGCATCGCCCGAACGCGTGCAGACGGACATCCGCCAGATGTTCGAGCAGGGGCAGGGCTGCCGTCCCGATCGGGGTGACTCGGTCCTCGGCGCCGTGGACGAGCAGCACGGGCGCGCGGACCCCTGCCAGCGTTTGCGCCGGGAGGGCGAGCTCGTCGGCCCAACGTGCCCTGGGTGGAGGGAACAACGACGCGAATGCGGCCGCCCCGGCTCGCATCGCGGCTGCACGGGCGTCGACTGCCGACTCGGTCACGAGCGCTTGGTCGTAAACGAGGCGACTCAACATGTCTCGTGCCCCGGGCGGGCCGGCGGGGGCGGCCCAGACCGCGTCGAGTTCGGCGGACAGCGGCGCCCCAGGGGCACCCATCGTCGAGACCGCCACGACATGGGTGACCCGCTGGGGACGCGCGGCCGCCAGCGCCAGCGCCACGGCACCGCCCATGGAGTGACCCACCACGGCGTAGTGCTCGACACCGAGCGCATCCATCAGGCCCGCGGCCTGCTCCGTCCACAGCCGGAGCCCGCCCCTGGAGCCCGCCGGGATTGGTGTACGGCCGAACCCCGCCTGGTCAGGAGCCACCAGGTGCCAGGACGTGCCCAGCGCCTGCGCCGTCGTTGCCCAGGCGCCGGACCCGGTCGTGCCGGGTCCGGAGCCGTGCAGCATCAGCACCGCGGGCCCCGTGCCGCTCTCCATGACGTGGACGGGGGAGCCGTCGACCGTGACGGTCCGAAGTGCCGTCACCGGGGCAGGTCAGGGGTGCTCATGCCGATGCGGAGCTGATGGACTTCGAAAAGACCTCCATCATCGCCCTGCCGAATTTCGGCATGTCGGGCCACCCCCGGCAGGAGACGAGGTTGCCGTCCACGACGTCGGGAGCATCGATGACCGTCGCGCCCGCGTTCTCCATGTCACCGGTGATGGGGGGAAAGCACGCCGTCTTTCGCCCCTTCAGCAGCCCGTACACCGCCGGCACCTGCGCGCCGTGGCACACCAGCGCGATCGGGAGGTTGCGCGCGAAGAAGTGCTCGGTGATGCGCCTGACGTCGGCGTCGACCCGGATCCACTCGGGGGCGCGGCCGCCGGGAATGATGAGGGCGTCGTAGCGCTCCACGTCGACCTCGGACCAGGGCACGTCGACCGGCAGCTTCCGGCCGTTCTTCTCCACGTAGGCGTCGGAGTTGGGGTCGAACTCGTGGATGACCAACTGCACGTCGCGCAACGTCCGTGACGAGACGTCGACGTCCCAGCCGCCCTCCTGCACGCGGTAGTAGGGATACATGGTGTCGAGCTCTTCGGCGGCGTCGCCGGTCAGGAGCAGTGCTCTGGGCACCTGCTTCTCCTCACATCTGGGGGCCAGGTAATCCAATACGATCCGATCCGATTGAGTCAGCATTCCCGGGGCCGGTCCGCCCGTCAAGCCTCTGCCGCCGCCCCTTCCGCTGCCTCCGCCTCGTCGAACAACCGCCGGAACCGCTCGCCGGAGCGCAGGATGTGCCGGCGCATGGCGTAGGCGGCGGCGTCGGGGTCGCGTGCGGCGACCGCGGCCACGATCTCCTCGTGCTCGGCCATGGCCAGGTGCGTGACCTGGATGTCGCGGTGCAGCCGGAACAGGTGCACGTGCGTGTGCAGGCGGGCCAGCGCCTCGCGGATGACCTGGTTCTCCGCGCTCAGGGCGATGAGATCGTGGAACGCGGCGTCGCGCAGCCCGAAGGCGCCGTAGGCCATGGGCCCGTCGTTCCGCTCCAGCTCCGCCATCTCCTGCAGCATTCCCCGCAGGCCGGCCACCTGCTCCGGGGATGCGCGTTCGGCGGATCTGCGCGCCGCCGCCGGCTCCAGGAGCAGGCGGATCTCGAGCATGTCCTCGAACCGCCGGCGGGTGATCTGCGGTGGAATGCGATAGCCGGCGTGCGGCACCCGCACGACCAGACCCTCGGCCTCCATGCGGTTCAGCGCGTCGCGGATCGGCGTCTGCGAGACCCCCAGCTCCCGTGCCAGGACGTCGATCGTGACGCGGGAGCCGGGCTCGATCCGTAACGACATCAGCTGTCCGAGCAGCGTGTCGTACACCTCGTCGGCGAGCCGGCCGCGAGATCTTCCCGGCGGCACCGCGCCCGTCATGGCCCCGTGGTCCCAAGCGATCGTCGCTTCGTCGTCCATCGTGACGTGAGGCCCCTTCTTGCGTCTTCGCGAACCTGTTGACATCGATCGCAGCGCTGCTGCATGCTGACGCGCACTCGGATCGTATAGGAAACGTGAGGATGCGAGTCATCTTGCACCCTCGCGGACCCGCCCGCCAGCACACCACTTCGACCACCTGAGGCTCCCACGAGCCTGCCCGGCGTCCCGCTCGGCCCACCACCACCGGCGTGCGGCAAGGCCCGGCGACGGCCCGGCGATACGTCTGAACACCCTGCACCTGCTCGGCGAAGCACGCAGCAACGCTCCCGAAGTCCCCACCCAGAAAGCAGGCAGAGGATGCGGAATTTCCAGCGAACAGGACGACTGTCCGTCCCCGGACGGAAGGCGCGGCTCGCGGCGGCGGCCCTGCTGCTGGCCACGACCATGGCGGCATGCGGCGACGACGACGGCGGCGCGAAGGCGGGCGCCCCCAAGGCGCCGGCGAGCATCCCGGCGCTCACCCAGGACCCGCTGACCCTCAGCTTCATCTGGTTCGACTGGCCCCCCGCCCATGCGCTGGAAGACTTCGCGAATGCCGAGTACAAGAAGGAGCGGCCGAACGTCACCATCAAGGTCAACACCGTGCCGAACGCGAACTGGCACGACGCGATGTTCACCCAGTTCGCCGCGCGCAAGACCGACTTCGACATCGCGATCCTGGACTCGCAACACATCGGCGAGGCCGTGACGAACGGCAACATCCTCGACATCACCGACTTCGTCAACAAGAACATCGACGTCAAGGCCTACAACCCGTACCTCCTGGCGGCCTACGGCCAGTTCCCCCAGGCGGAGACCGGCAAGCGCGACGAGAACGCCAGCCTGTACGGCCTGCCGCTGCTCGGCGACACGTGGACGATGATCTACCGCAAGGACCTGATCGGCGACAAGCCGCCGCAGACCTGGGACCAGATGATCTCGGCTGCCGAGAAGTGCCAGGCGGACAACCCCGGTGTCAGCGGGCTGGCGTTCCACCAGGCCAACGGCTCCGACGCCGCGGCCGTCACGTACAACACGGTCAACGGCGTCTACGGCGGCAACCTCTGGAACGCCAAGGATCGCAAGATCGAGGGCGTCCTCAACGACCAGGCGGGGCAGGAGGCGATGGACGTCCTGGTCAACAAGATGAAGCCGTTGACCGCCAAGGGTTCCGGGAACTGGTTCATCGACGAGGTGAACGCGTCGGTCGCCCAGGGCAAGGCGTGCATCGCGTTCCAGTGGATCGCCGCGAGCGGCGGCCTGCTCGACCCGAAGCAGTCGACGCTCGGCACCACGCGGGAGCAGATCCTCACCAAGCTGGGCTTCGCCACCCTGCCGGCGCAGAAGACGAACCTGGTGCCGCTCGGCGGCATGGGGATGCACATCTCGGCGTACGCCGCCAAGCCGAACCAGGCGGAGGCCCTGAACTTCATGAAGTGGTTCGAGCAGGCCGACATCCAGAAGAAGTGGGCCGCGGCCGGTGGCGTGCCGGCGCGTACGGACGCGCTGCAGTCACCGGAATTCCTCAACGCCTCGCCGTTCAACCAGGTGTACGCGGACTCGGTGCCGCGGATGCGGGACATGTGGAATGTGCCCGAGTACGCGCGCCTCGTCGACATCGAGAACACCAACGTGAACGCGGCGCTCAACGGCGCGAAGCAGCCGAAGGACGCGCTCAACGACATCGCCAAGGAGCAGCAGAAGGTGCTCGACTCCAGCAACCGCAAGGGCGGCGGCGGGCTGTGAGTGACCCCGTCCTGCTGAAGACCGACGACTCCGGGCAGGTGGCGTCCGCGACGCCGCCTGCCCTGGGCCGGTCCCGCCGCCGGTCCCGCCGCTTGAGCGACCGCGGGCTCGCCGTGGTCTTCACCTCACCCGCGTTGCTGCTGCTGCTCGGCATGTCGGTGTTCCCGTTGCTGTGGACGTTGTACCTGTCCTTCACCGACTACTCGGCCACCCGCGGGGGGCCCGCCGAGTTCGTCGGGTTCGGCAACTACACCGCCATCCTGACGTCGCCGCAGGTCCACCAGAGGACTTTGACAACGTTGATCTTCGTTGTCGGCGCGGTCGCCCTGCAGACCGTGCTCGGCTTCACCATCGCCTATCTGATCTCCCGGCGTACGCGCGGGCGAGGAGTGCTGACCACGCTGTTCCTGGTGCCGATGATGCTGTCGCCGGTCGTGGTCGGGCTGTTCTGGCGGTTCATGCTCGACGCGCAGTTCGGCGTGGTCAACAGCATGCTCGGCTCGCTCGGCCTGGGGCAGGTGGAGTGGCTCACCCGGCAGCGGACGGCACTGCTCTCCCTGATCGTGGTCGACACCTGGCAGTGGACCCCGTTCATCATGCTCATCGCACTCGCGGGCCTCACCGCGGTCCCCAAGTACCTGTACGAGGCCGCCTCGATCGACCGGGCGTCCGAGTGGTTCCGGTTCCGCACCATCACTCTTCCGCTGGTGTGGCCGCTGCTGCTCATCGCCGTGCTGTTCAGGGCCATCGAGGCATTCCGGCAGTTCGACCTCGTCTACATCCTCACCAGCGGAGGTCCGGGGGTGTCCACCGAGACGTTGTCGTTCCACGTCTACAAGGTCGCGTTCCTGGGCTTCAACACCGGCACCGCCTCGGCGTACGGGATCCTCATGGTCCTCGTCGTCATCGTCCTCACGCAGTTCTACCTGCGCTACTTGAACAAGCTCAAGGAGGACTGATGGCCGTCTCCGTCGACGACGCCGTGTCCACAGGTCCTGTCCGGGATCACACGCCACCCACGCGCCGCCTCGGCGGTCGGGGCCGCACCGTGCTGGAGGTCGCGCTGCTGACCGTGCTGGCCGTCGTCATGCTCTTTCCGGTGCTGTGGATGATCGAGACGTCCATCAAGGAGAACCGGGACGTCTACGCCGTCCCGGCCAAGTTCCTCGGCTTCACCGTCACCATGGACCATTTCAAGGACGTGTTCGTCTCCTCCGGCGGCGGTCGCTCGGGCCTGTCGGTCTCGTTCCTCAACTCCGTCGTGGTCGCCGGGGTCTCCACGGCGCTGGCCACCGTGCTGGGGGTCCCGGCGGCCTGGGCCTACTCACGCTTCGCCCTGAAGGCCAAGAAGGACCAACTGTTCTTCATCCTGTCCACCCGCTTCATGCCGCCCGTGGTGGTCGTGATCCCGATCTTCCTCATGTACCGCCAGGTCGGGCTCATCAACACCCAGCTCGGCCTGATCCTCATCTACACCGCGTTCAACGTCCCGTTCACGATCTGGATGATGAAGGGGTTCGTCGACGAGGTGCCCGCGGAATACGAGGACGCCGCCATGCTCGACGGCTACACCCGCCTGCAGGCGTTCCGCAAATTCACCCTGCCGCTGCTCGTGCCCGGCATCGCCGCGACGGCGGTCTTCGCACTCATCTTCTCCTGGAACGAGTTCGTGTTCGCGATCTTCCTCACCTCCAGCGACGACGTGCGGACGGCCCCACCCGCCATCGCCGGACTCATCGGTGGCACCACTGTGGACTGGGGTCTCGTGGCCGCCGCCTCCGTGGTGTTCGCCCTACCGGTGCTCGCCTTCGCCTACCTGGTGCGCAAGCACCTCATCGCCGGTGTGACGCTCGGGGCGGTGCGACGCTGATGGCGGGCATCGAGGTGACCGCCCTGCGCAAGCGCTACCCGGACGGGACAGTCGCGGTTGATCACGTGGATCTGTCCATCGGCGACGGCGAGCTGTTCGTGATGCTCGGCCCTTCGGGTTGCGGCAAGACGACCACGCTGCGGGCCATCGCCGGCCTGGAGAGGCAGACGACGGGCGACATCCGCATCGGCGACACGCTGGTCAACGACCTGCCGCCCGCCGAGCGCGACATCGCCATGGTGTTCCAGTTCTACGCTCTCTACCCGCATCTGAGGACCCGCGACAACCTGGCATTCCCACTGCGGGCCGAGGGACTGCCCGAGCCGGAGGTGCGCGAGCGGGTCGAGGAGGCCGCCAGGCTGATGCGCCTCGGTCCAATCATGGACCGGCGACCGCGCCGGCTGTCCGGCGGGGAGCAGCAGCGCGTCGCGCTTGCTCGCGCCCTGGTACGGCGGCCGCGCGCATTCCTCATGGACGAACCGCTCACCAATCTGGACGCGGAGCTGAGGGCGGACATGCGCACAGAGATCAAGCACCTGCAGGGGCAGCTGGGCACGACGATGGTCTACGTCACCCACGACCAGGTCGAGGCGATGTCGCTCGGTCACCGCATCGCCATCCTCAACAAGGGCCGCGTCGAGCAGATCGGCACGCCGCTGGAGGTCTACGACCGTCCGGCGAGTCTGTTCTGCGCCGCGTTCATCGGTTCCCCGCCGATGAACCTGATCGAGGTGGAGGTGGCCGACGGGATGCTGCGCGGTCAGGGCGGACTGGTCCTCACGCCACCGCCGGGCCTGCCGCGCGACCGTTCCCTGGTCGCGGGCGTCCGGCCGGAGGCGCTGGAAGTCACGGCACCAGGCGCGGAACGTTCGGTCCCGGCCCGCGTGGTCGCGGCGGAAGGATTGGGCGACGAGATCATCTACGTGATCGACCACGGCGGCGAGCGCGACGTACGGGTCCGGATGCCACCGACCATCCGTTTCGCCGTTGACGCACCGGTCGGGCTGCGGCACTCCGGCGGGACCCCGACGGTCTACGACGTGCGCACGGAAGAGCTGGTGGCCTGATGGGAACCGTGGCAGCGCACGGGCTGCGCAAGTCCTTCGGTGAGGTCCGGGCCCTGGACGGGGTGACGCTGGACGTCCCGGACGGCTCGTTCTTCGTCGTGCTCGGGCCCTCCGGGGCAGGCAAGACGACGACCCTGCGAGCGATCGCCGGCCTGGAGAAGCTTGACGCCGGGTCGGTGCATCTGGACGGCAGGGACGCGACCGGTGACGAACCGGCCGCACGCGACCTGGCCATGGTCTTCCAGAACTACGCCCTCTACCCGCGACACACGGTGTACGAGAACATCGCTTCGCCGCTGCGGGCACGCCGCCGCGCTGCCAGCGAGATCGCCGCTGCCGTCGAGCAGGTGTCGGGTCTGCTGCACATCGAACGTCTGCTGCAGCGCCGTCCCGCGCAGTTGTCGGGCGGTGAGATGCAGCGTGTCGCCCTGGCCCGGGCGCTGGTCCGTCGCCCGCGCGCGTTTCTCATGGACGAGCCGCTGACGAACCTCGACCTCAAGCTCCGCGTCGAGATGCGCACCGAACTCACCCGCATCCACCGCAGCCTCGGGGCGACCTTCGTCTACGTGACCAACGATCAGGTCGAGGCCCTGTCCATGGCCGACCAGGTCGCGGTCCTCAAGGAGGGGACGGTGCAACAGGTCGGAACGCCGACCGAGGTGTACGAGCGGCCGGCCAACCAGTGGGTCGCGGGCTTCGTCGGGAGCCCGCGGATCAGCCTGCTCGCCTGCCACGCCGAGGGAGATCGTCTGGTCGGGGCGGAAGGCTGGACGCTGCCGCGGCCCCGCTGGACCACGGCTGAGGACGGTCGTCAGCTGCTGCTGGGCGTGCGCGCGGAGGACCTGTCCGTCGAGCGGCGTGGGGACGCGTCGTTGGAGGGTGAGCTCTACGGGCTTGAGCCGCTCGGTGACCGAACGGTGGTCGACGTCCGAGTGGGGACGGAGATCCTCAAGGTCAAGGCACGACCCACCGTCACCGGTACGCCGGGCGAGCGGCTGCTCGTCACGGTCGACCTGGACCGTGCGCACCTGTTCGATGCGGACACCGGACTGGCGCTGTCCGAGGCCGGGAGGTAACCGCGTAGAGCGGCGACGTCACCATGCGCCCGTACGTGGCAATCGAGCCCGGCGGACCGCGTCCCCGGTGAGCACGGCCTGATGACGCCGAAGCGGCCATGGCCCGAGCAAGCGATCGGTGGCGCGGGGCGTCGCCGTGCGGCCTGGGCAACGGCCACGGTCGACCCGCCCGGCAACCCGTTCGTCAACGCGCGTGGCGCGAACGCTGAGCTCGCGCTGGACATCACCAAAGAACGTCACAGGAGGCGGCGCAATGAGTGACCCGATGTACGTCCTGGCCCCCGAGTACCGGCGGCTCCGGATCGGCGACGCCTGGCGCGACGCCGCCGGCGGAGCCACCTTCGCCGTCGAGGACCCGGCCACCGGCAAGACCATCGCCGAGGTGGCGGACGCCGACGTCGTCGACGGGCTCGCCGCTCTGGACGCGGCGAGCACGGCGATGGCGGAGTGGGCGGCGACCCCGCCGCGGAAACGGTCGGAGTTGTTGACCGCGACGTACCGGGCACTGACCGAGCGGTCCGAGGAGGTCGCCCGGCTGATCACGCTCGAGATGGGCAAGACGCTCGCCGAGGCTCGGGGAGAGGTGGCCTACGGCGCCGAGTTCTTCCGTTGGTTCGCCGAGGAGGCGGTGCGCGTCGAGGGGCGCTACAACACCGCTCCGGCTGGTGGATATCGCATCCTCACCGTGCCGAAGCCGGTCGGACCGTGCGTCTTCGTGACGCCCTGGAACTTCCCGTTGGCCATGGGTGCCCGCAAGATCGCTCCCGCGCTGGCGGCGGGCTGCACGACGATCACCAAGCCAGCGGCCCAGACACCACTCACCATGCTGTTCCTGGCCCGCATCATGGAGGAGGTCGGCGTTCCCCCGGGCGTCGTCAACGTGGTGACCACCAAGCGTGCCGGCGAGGTGGTCTCAGCACTGCTGGCCGACCGCCGGACCCGCAAGCTCTCGTTCACCGGGTCGACCGAGGTCGGGCGCGTGCTGCTGCGACAGGCGGCGGACAACGTGCTGCGCACCTCCATGGAACTGGGCGGTAACGCGGCCTTGATCGTGTGTGCCGATGCGGACCTGGACGTCGCGGTCGACGGTGCCATGGTGGCCAAGATGCGCAACCTCGGGGAGTCCTGCATCGCGGCCAACCGGATCTACGTCGAGGAGCCGGTGCACGAGGAGTTCACGGCGCGCTTCGCCGAGCGGATGGGCGCGCTGTCGGTGGGCCATGGTCTCGACGACGGCGTGGACGTCGGGGCGTTGATCGACGAGGCCTCGGTCACCAAGATCGACGAGCTCGTCGCCGACGCGGTCGATCGCGGCGCCCGTGTCCTGGTGGGCGGCGAGCGTCCGCATGGGCCGGGCCACTTCTACCCGCCTACGGTCCTCGTCGACGTGCCCGAAGACGCGCGGATGCTGGAGGCGGAGATCTTCGGCCCGGTGGCGCCGATCATGTCGTTCACGTCCGACGACGAGGTGATGGCGAAGGCCAACGACACCGAATACGGCCTGGTCGGATACGTCTTCACCCGTGACCTCCAGCGGGCGCTCCGGTTCACCGAGGGGCTACAGACGGGGATGCTCGGCATCAACCGTGGTCTGATCTCGGACCCGTCAGCTCCGTTCGGAGGCGTGAAGCAGTCCGGGATCGGCAAGGAGGGGTCGCACGAGGGCATCCTCGAGTACCTCGACGTCACCTACGCGGCGATCGACCTACCGTGACCGGCTTGCTGATCCGGGTGTCCGCCGAGGATCACCGCGCCCTGTGCACACATGACCTGACCGGCCGGCACCGCCGACGTTCCGAGAGGCACCGACATGCTTGAGACCGTCCGCGGACCACGCCAGCTGATAGTGGGCGAAGGGGTCGCGCAGAACATCCCGCGAGTGGTGGCCGAGTGTGGCTCGCGAGTCCTCATCGTGACCGACCGGATTCTTCTGGGGCAGCCGGGCGTGGCCGAGATCGTGGCCGCCGTGCGGGAGAAGGTCAAGGTCGTCGCGGTGTTCGCCGACGCGACTCCGGACGTGCCACTCGCCGATGTCGCCCTGGCCGTCTCGGTCGCCGCAGAGGTGGACGCCGACGTGATCCTCGCCATCGGGGGTGGCACGGTGATCGACCTTGCCAAAATCGTCGGCGTCATCCGGCGCCACGGTGGGACGCCGCGCGACTTCTACGGCGAGTCGAAGGTGCCGGGGCCGACGATTCCTCTCGTCGCGGTCCCGACGACGTCAGGCACCGGCTCGGAGCTCACGCCGGTCTCGGTGTTGACCGACCCGGACCGCGAGCTGAAGGTGGGGGTCTCCAGCGTCCACATCGTGCCCGACTTCGCCATCGTGGACCCCGAGCTCACCTACACCTGCCCTGCGACCGTCACCGCCCACTCCGGCATCGACGCGTTTTGTCACGCGGTGGAGAGCTTCACCGCGCGACCCCGGGCCCACGGACCGCGCGACCCGGTGGAGCAGGTCTTCCTCGGCCGCAACCCGATCACAGATCACTATGCGCTCCTGGCCGCGGAGCGGATCGCCCGCAGCTTGCGCCGTGCCGTCAGGGACGGAGGCGACACGGACGCGCGCGCAGACATGTCCTATGGGTCCATGCTCGCCGGGCTCGCGTTTTCCCACGCAGGCAACGCGGCCCCGCACGCTTTCCAGTACCTCATCGGCGCAGCCACCCACACGCCGCACGGCCTGGGCGTCGGGCTGCTGCTGCCCTACGCGCTGGACGCGGCCAGGGATGCCATCGGCGACCGGTTGACCATCCTCGCCGGGGTGTGCGGGCTCGACGTGACCGACGCCTCGGATGCCGAGGGCGCAGATACGTTCCTCACCTGGCTCGACGGGCTCCTTGCCGACATCGGCATCCCTGCCACCTTGGCGGACATCGGCGTGGCACGCGCCGACCTCCCGCGCTTCGCGGAGATGGCCGGTGGCATCACCCGCTTGATCCAGAACCATCCAGGCCCGACCGACACCGCCAGCCTGACCGCGATCCTCGAAGCGGCCTGGACCGGGGACCGGACCTGATACGTCCTGACTCCGAGCAGAAGACAGTGACGGGCCTTTCACATGACGACGAGTCTCTGTCCCACACTGGGTATCGGAATGGTCGGTCACGCCTTCATGGGAGCCGCCCATTCCCAGGCCTGGCGCACGGCCGGCCCGGTCCTCGACCTACCGCTGTCGCCGCTCATAGTCGCGCTCGGCGGGCGTGAGGCGGCGACGGCGGGCCGTGCTGCGGCGAGGTCGGGGGTGTGTCGGTGGTCCGGGTGCGCGAAAGGGTGGAGGGCCACCAGTTGTATCGGCCGAGCAGGACGGCTGAGGCGGGCACCAGGAGGGTGCGGACGAAGAAGGTGTCGAGCACGACGGCGAATGCGACGGTGTAGCCGAGTTGGTGGGCTTGGGTGTTGTTGCCGGCGATGGCCAGGACGGTGAAGGTGCCGGCGAGGATGAGTCCGGCGGCGGTGATGGTGCCGCCGGTGCGGGCGACGGCTCGGGTTAGTGCCTCGTGGAGCGGGTATCGGTGGGCTTCTTCACGGACGCGGGCCATGAGCAGGATGTTGTAGTCCTCTCCGAGGGCCATGGCGAAGATGAACAGCAGGATCGGGATGATGAAGTTCAGGCCGTCGCTGTGTCCGTGGTGGACGAACACGATGCTGGCGAACCCGAGGGCAGCTAGGTAGGACAGGCCGACGGTGACGATCAGATAGATCGGCGCGATGAGGCTGCGTAGTAGGACGGCCAGCAGTATGGCGATGACCAGTAGCACGATCGGTATCAGGCGGGCCAAGTCGTTGGTGGAGGTGGTGTAGATGTCGTAGGCGGTCGCGTCGACTCCGGCGACGCCGCTGTCGGTGGCGGCCACGGCGGTGGCGATGTCGGCCACGGTGGTGCGCAGGGTGGGGATGGCATCGATCGCGGCGCGGCTGCCGGCGGGTCCGGCTGCGGGGATGGCGTCGAAGCGTGCGGTGCGCCCGTCGGGGCTGATGAATTGTGCGGTGGCCCGGTATGTCTGGTACAGGCTGGGTGTGATGCCGGCCGGGGGTGTCGGCGGCAGGCTGCCGGTGGGGCCCAGGCTGGCGTACAGGCGGGTGATGTCGGCTGCGGTGATGGTGGTGCCGTTGGGGTTGAGCGGGCCGGTCAGGGCGCTGACCGGGGCGGCCGTCAACAGTCGTTGGTGGGCTTGTTGCAGCGCGTCGGGGTTGTGCCAGACCGGGTCGGCGAACCGGAATAGCAGTATTTCGCCGTTGCTGGTGGGGCTGGGAAAGTGGATGGCCACCACGGCGCTGCCGGCGGCGGAGTCGCTGGCCGTGGCGGGGCTGCTGGACGTGAAACCGCTGGTGGTGAATCCGTTCAAGCCGGCAGTGAGGCCACCGAAGAGCAGTACCCCGGCGACGAGGACGGGGATCGGGCGTCGGATCGCACCGGCGGCGATGCGGCCCCACATCCCGATGCTCTGCTGGCCCGCGGCGGGGCGGGTGGGCCAGAACAGTGCCCGCCCGGCGATCGCCAGCAGCGCCGGCAGCAGCGTCAATGCGGCCAGCAGCATCACGGCCAGGGCGATGGCCAAGCCTGGGCCGAGGCCGCGGTACAGGCCGAAGGAGGCGGCGGCCAGACAGGCCAGCGCGGCGATCACGGTGATGGCCGAGAAGGTGATCGACTCCCCGACCCGGCCCATCGCCGCGATCAGGGCCTCGCGGGGTTGCCGGCCGCGGCGGATCTCCTCGCGCATCCGGAAGACCAGGAACAGGCCGTAGTCGGTGCCGGCGCCGAGCAGCAGCACCACCAGTAGTTGCTGGATGGCCGGTGACACCGGCAGTCCGGCCTGCCCGGCCTGACCGATCACAGGCCCGGCCAGCAGCAGCGCCAGCACTGGTGGAATCAGCGTGACGAGTGGTGCGAGCAGTGAGCGGTACACGACGAACAGGAGCACGATCACGAACAGCAGGGTGAATTTGCGAATGTTGTCGCCGGTCTGCGTGGACGCGGTATCCGCGTCGGCGGTCTGCGCCAGCGGGCCGGTCAGGTGAAACGTCAGCCCGGCCGGTGCGGAGGCGGCGGCGAAGGTGTCGCGTACCGCGGTGACCAGCCGGGCGTTGGGCGCGTTGCCTGGTCCGTTGGGGACGGTCACGATCAAAGCTCGGTGGGCCTGCCCGTCGGCCGAGGTGCCCTGATCGCGGACCGAGGTCACATCCGTGATGGTCGCGGCGGCCAGCAGCACCCGCGAGAACGCAGCGTCGTCGGCTGCGGTGAGCGGCCCGTCGGTGCGGGACGCGACGATGATCGCGGTCGCGGCCGGGCTGGCCCCCTGAAATGGTGCCGCCAGGTCGGCGGCCTGTCGGCTCGGCGCGCTGGCCGACAGGAACTGGGCGTTGTTCGTCTGGATGACGCTGGACAGGCTCGGCAGCCCCACCACCGCACCGGCGACCCCGGCCACCCATGCCACCACGATCAGCCAGCGAAACCGGACAGCGAACCGCGCCAACGCCTCGAACATGACAAAATTCCTCACCGATGCCTGACGTATTATCTAAACGGTCCGTCTGGTAATACCGTCGCGGCACAGATTATCCAGACGCTTGCGTTTAGTAAAGAGTGGCAGGGTGGAGAAGAGGCGACGATGGCCGATCAGACCGGTGAGGCGCCGCGGCCGCGCAGGGGCCGTCCCCGCGATCCTGGTGTAGATACTGCGGTACTCGCTGCGGCGGTGGAGTTGCTGGCCGACGTCGGCTATGCGGGCCTGACCATGGAACAGGTCGCGGTGCGGGCCGAGGTGAGCAAGGCGACCGTCTATCTGCGCTGGCCCAACAAGGCGGCGCTGGTCGCCGAAGCGATGCAGCGCCACGCCGACGTGGTTCCCGACATCCCCGATACCGGCAGCCTCGCCGAGGACATGCGACGCTTCCTGCACGCGCTGCTGCAGGGGAAGAACCGCGGCGCGCAGGCTCTGGCCGCCGTCAGCGGGGAGACCGCCAGCAACCCGCAGCTACGCGAGTCGTTCCGCGCCGGTATGACCGGAGCGCTCGTACAAAGCCTGCGCACCATCGTCGAACGCGCCATCACCCGCGGTGAAATATCCGCGAGCACGGACGTCGAACTGCTCTCGCTCCTGCCTGTGGCGACCATGCAGCACTGGCGGCTGGTCAGCGACCAACCAGCCGGCGCAGCACTGATGGATCGCATCGTGGCCCAGTTCTACACACCCTGACCGCCATGGCGAGGGTGCTGTTGTGGCCGAAGCGGCGTCCCGGAAAGGGACCTCGCTATGCGGGTGCGTGATGAGCTGGGTGAGGTCTTCGCCGACGGGGCGTTCATCGACGCGTTCGGGATCCGTGGCTCGCCGGGGCAGCTGGCGATGGTCACGGTGCTGCAGTTCGCAGAGGAACCTCACCGATCGGCAGGCCGCCGACGCGGTTCGGGGACGTACCGACTGGAAATACGAGTCCCACAGGATCAAGCATCGTGTGAGCAACAAAGCTTGACCCCCGCATCAGCGTGGCGGGATCTTGTCCTTGGTGACCGCGTTTTCGAGATCCCGGGCGAAGGCGTCCGGGTCGTGGGTGCGTACGTAGTTCGACACGGCGTCGTAGAAGCCCTCCTGGAACTCCGGGCTCATGGCCTCGCCGTGAGCGACCGACAGCAGCACCGATGAGCCCCAGAGGCTCTTCGAGGCATCGCGCTGGTAGGCGGACAGGGACGAAGTGTCGACGTTCCGGAGCACCGGTACTGACCCCTTCGCCTTGCTGAACGGGATCTGGGTCGCCGGCTTGCTGATGTCGCTGAGGAAGGCAAGGGCGTTCTTGGCGTTCCTGGCCCTGGTCGCGGCCACGAAGACGTCGACAACCGCGAGGAAGCTGTCGCCGGTGCCGGGAAACGGCACAGCTCCGAAGTCTTTGCCCTCCCGTGCGCCATCGGCGACCAGCTCGCCGTACGCGGAGTCGTTCAGGGACTCGAAGGCGCAACCACCGGTGGCGAGCTTCTTTGTCGCCGCGTCCCAGGTCAACGTACCGGCTTCGGGATCGGCGTACGCGAGGATGTCGCCGAAGGTCCGCAGCGCCGTCCGCACCTGCGCGCTGCGCCAGTTGAGGCGGTCGCCGGCCATGTCCTGCCAGCCCTTCACCCCGATGGTGCTGAGCAGCACGTTCTCGAACAGCTCGACGGTGGTGAACGGGTCCTTGCCGCCGAGACACAGCGGGGTGGCTCCGGAGGCCCTGACCTTCTGCAGACTGTCTAGGAACGCGGCGAGGGTGTAGTCGCTGGAGGGCAGCGCGACGCCGGCTCGGTTGAGTAGCTCGGTGTTGAACCACAGCATATTGCTGCGATGGGCACCCGTCGGCACCCCGTACGGCTTGCCGTCGTGCATGAGCGAACGCAGGATGGTCGGTTGCATCGTCGCGCGCAGGTCACCGTCGGCGAAGACCGACGTGACGTCGCGGATGACGCCGCGGTCGGCGTAGCCTTGCACGGACTTGCCCGTGAAGGTCTGCCAGACGTCGGGTGGGTTGCCGTGCTGCAGCCGTTTGGCCAGCGCCACGACCGCCTGTGACCCGGCGCCGCCTGCGACCGCGGCGTTGACGACGTCGACATTCGGATTCGTCTGGTGCACGGCGGACAAGAGGACGTTCAGCGCGGCGGCCTCCGACCCGGAGGTCCACCACGACATGACCTCGAGCTGCTTGGTGTCCGTCGTGGCGCTCGTCGGCTTCTGCGCGCCGCAGCCGGCCACGGCGAGCGCTATGACTGCGACTACCGCGACCGCGCGGCGCTGGCGGTTCATGCCGCGCTCCCGGTGACGGTGCTCGGCCCGGCATCGCCGGGCAGGCCCGACTCGGTGCTCCCGCGGACGGATCCGGGCGCGGCCCTGAGGTCGTAGAGGGCGTAGAGCCCGACGACGGCGAAGCATGCGGCTGGGACGGCAAAGGAGGTCGCCGCGCTCGTCTGGTCCACGAGCTTGCCCTGGAGCAGGGGCATGATCGCGCCGCCCACGATGGCCATCACGAGGCCGGCGGCGCCGAACTTGGTCGCCGGCCCGAGCCCTTTGAGGGCAACGCCGTAGATTGTCGGGAACATGAGAGACAGACAGAAGGACAGGGCGACCACGGCGAGGACCCCGGCGAGGTTGGGACTCGATATCGCGAACACGCAGAGCATCACCGCCAGCAAGGCCAGCACGGCGAGCACCTTGGTGGCGCGCACGCGACCAATCACCCACGTCATCAGGAAGCGTGATCCGAGGAAGACGAGCAAGCTGACCTGAAGGTAGGCGCCGCCCTTCTGCAGGCTGCCGCCCAGTGCCTGTTGTACATACTGGATCAGGAACGTCCAGGTGCACACCTGAGCTGCGACGTTCGCAAACTGGGCGATCACCCCGAAGCGGTAGCGCTTGCTGCGCCACAGCACGCCGAACAGGTGACCGGTGCCGCCGACGTGCGGGCCGGCATCGGGGAACTCCTCGATGATCGGCGGCGCCTTCTGACTCGCGATGGCGACGGCGATGAGCAGCAGGAGGAAGGCCAGCCCCAGGTAAGGGGCCATCACGGCGCCGAGCTCGCCCGCGCGGACGGTGTGCAGCTGGGCTGGGCTCAGTGACGAGATGTCCACCGGGTCCACGAGTTTGGGCAGGATGAGCGTCGAAGCCAGCAGCACACCGATGTTCGTCCCCAACGGATTGAATGCCTGGGCGAAGTTCAGCCGCCAGGTCGCCGTCTCCTCCGGGCCGAGCGACATGACGTACGGGTTCGCGGAGGTCTCCAGGATCGAGCAGCCGGCGGCCATCGCGAACAGGGCCAGCAGGAACGCCTCGTACGTCATGATCTTGCTCGCCGGGTAGAAGAGGAAGGCGCCCAGCGCCGCCAGCCCCAGTCCGGTGAGGATTCCCGTCTTGTAGCCGAAACGCTGGTTGATGAAGGCCGCCGGAAGCGCGAGCAGGAAGTACGCGCCGAAGTAAGCCAACTGGACGAGCGACGCCTGGAAGGTGCTCATCTCGAAGATGCGCTTGAAGCCTGCCACCATCGGCGTGGTCAGGTCCTGCGCTATGCCCCAAGCGGTGAAACAGCCGATCAGAGCAATGAAGAGTAGTAGCATCCCGCTGCCGAGCAGTTGCCGCTGCTGCCCCCGCCTGTCTGCATCATCCCCTACTGACGGCGCCATGCTGGCCCTGGGCACTCCTTCCGTGAACCGCGCGTGCGCGCGGTTGGTCGTTGACCTCATGCAGCGGACTCGCAGGAGCGGATCGATGGAACACTCGCCGCTACCGCCGGGCAGACTCCACACAAAAACCGCACGTCATAGCCCCAACCGGATTTACGAGCCCGACAGGCACCTACCGGCGGTCATGCGCTGACGTTGTTCTCGGTCGGTGTCGTCACGTTTTCGCCCGAGGTAACGGGCCCGTCCGGCGACACACGGGGTTTGGCGATCCCCTCGACGGCGCGTCCCGCCGTGGGCAACGGCTTGGACGATGCCGGGGCGCCAGCGGGCGCCCGCTGCCGGACACCGACGCCGGTGCGTTCGAGGGCTGAGTCGACCGGGGAGACCTTCCGCCGCTGCAACCGGAGCGCGGGCACGGCGCCCCGCAACAGGATGGCGGCATGAACCAACGCGAACGCGACGGCGTTGAGGATCCCCGGCGTGGGGTCGCGCAGCAGCCCCCACCCGGACACGGCCATGAGCACGCCGATCGCGGCCAGCGAGGGCGCGACGGCGGCAGGCTGCCACCCGCTGCTTCCGCGCTTGGGCGTCACCACGAACCTCGCCGGTCGTCGCAGCACCGCGCGGACCGTGCAGACGATGCCTATCCAGAAGCTCGTCGCCGCGAGAGCGAAGGCGGTATAGGTGTACGTGCCGAATCCGGCCGCCGCGACGCTGGCGATGGAGAGCAGAAAGTATGGCGCGAAGTGGAAGAGGAAGTCCGCCGCGCTCGCGGACGCCAATGGCTGCCACCCGAACGCGATCCGCGCCAGCGGCATCAGCATGTAGATGAGCAGGGTCCAGCCGTACAGGAAGTACGAGGCGGACAGCAGGTACTGCAGCCGCAGTCGCATCGGCAGCCGCGAGCGAAGCACGAGCGGAATCGCCGAGATGCATCCGCGGGACCAGCGCAGCTGCTGGCTCACGTACGATGACATGTCCTCCGGTCCCAGTCCCTGGGCCAGCACCTCGGGCACGTATACGGACTTCCAGCCGTCCGCGTGCAGTCGCACGGACAGTTCGAAGTCCTCGGTGACCGTTTGCTCGGGGAAGCCGCCCGTTGACTCGAGTGCGGCGCGGCGGAAGACGATGTTGGTGCCGCAGCAGAACATCGAGCTCAGCCCGGCCTTGCCGTTGGCGATGCTGCCGAAGAACAGCGCCTGCTGCGACCACGCCGCCTGGGCCACCGCGTTCTCGGCAGCGTTCGCGTAGTACTGCGGTGACTGCACGAACGCGACGTCGCGGCTCTTGAAGTAGCCGACGGTGGCTTCGAGGAACCGCGGGCCGGGCACGTGGTCGCAGTCAAGGACCGCGACCAGCGGCGAATGCGTGCGCTTCAGGGCGTCGTTGATGTTGCCGGCCTTCGCGCCCCGGTTCGACCCGCGGCGCAGGTACTTCGCCCCGAACCGCGCCGCGAGGGCTCGCACCTCGGGGTTGTTCCCGTCGTCCAGGATCGCCACGCGCGGTCGTGCACCCTTGAGCCGGACCGCGGCCTCCACGACGGGCGCGATGATCTCCACGGGTTCGTTGTAGACGGGGATCAGCACATCCACGTACGCCTTCGGGGTCCGGCGGAACCTGGGCCGCGGTGACGCCCGGTTGTGCGCACAGGTCCACCAGAATCCGAGCGCCTGCACCAGATTGAACGTCTCGGCCAGAACCAGCACCCAGTACAGGACCGGATCGCCCACCCGGCCGGGCTGCAGCAGCCATCCGAAGTACCACACCGATGCGGTCAGGCTCAGCATGACCAGCAGCCGAAACGCCATCGCCTCACGCCGGCTGGCGCGGCGCGGCTGCCACCGTGGCGCGGTGGTTCTCGGGTCGGCTCGCTGGCCGGGCTCCGCCTCGGTCATGGTCATGGTCATGGTCATTGCAGGATCCAGATCGTGACGTTCTCCCGGTGCTCCACCCGCTGCACTGTCCGCCCTCCGATGTCGAGTTGTGCCAGCGCCTGGCCCACCAGGCTCGCGTTGTCCGGGTTGTCGAGATAGCTCGCCATGAGGAACGTGCGGCCACCGTGCTGCGCCGGCAGCGGGACGCCGCCCCTGATCGGCACGGCGGTGACGGCGGGGTGGTAGTAGCTCACCAATACCTCGAGGTACCCGGGGGCGAACAGGATGACGTCACCGGGGCGGGCCTCCTCGTTCACGAGGCGAAAGGCTCCGTTGTAGTCGTAGAGCCTCGGATTGGCCGAGTTCAGTTGCTGGTCCCCGAGGCCGACGATCATGGTCAGCGCGATCGCGGCGACCGCCGTCGCTCTCGCGGTCGTGGTTCGCAGCCAGCCGGTCGCCGCGCGGGCGGTGAGGATGAGCAGCGGTGGCAGCACCGAGATGAAGTACCGCAGCTCGAAGAAGGTCCGCTGCTTCGTGCCGAGCAGGTACGCGAGTGCGAACGGAACGATGACGAGCGACACCAGCAAAGCGGTGGAGCGGGAGCGTCCCCGGCCGAGCAGGAGCAGGATGGCGAGCATGCCGACCGGCCACAGCGCGACCAACCGCTCCATCGCGGCGTCGGAGTGGTAGCCCCACATCGCCCAGGCCAGGTTGGCCAGGATTACGTAGAGGGAGATGAAGCGCGAACCTTCGCCGCCCGTCGCAGTATTGCTCCCGGAGGCGCCGCCGCTCGACCCGATGAAGTCCCCGACCTGCTCCCCAGCGTACGGAACCAGCGGCAGCAGCAGCACGACCGTCACCACGGTCGCTGACAACCACCCGACAAGCAGTCTGCGCGCCATCTGCTCCCGCTTGAGCCCGCGCCGGATCACGATGGCGGCGAACACCAGGTGCTGGGTGCACAGCTGCAGCAGCGAGAAGTAGTGGGTATAGACGAGGCCAGCAGAGGCGACCGCGAACAGGCCCCAGTCCAGCCATCCCCCACGCCGGATCGCTCGTGCCTGTCCGAGCACAGCGAGGAGCGACCAGAAGATGTAGAACGCGTACATCCGCGCTTCCGCGGAGTACCAGACGGCGACGGGAGACACCGCGATGAGCAGCGCCGCCGCGACACCCGCGCGCCGGTCGTAGAGCTCACGGGCGACCAGGTACACCAACGGAATGGAGAGGGTGCCGATGATCAGGGAGGGGATGCGGACCGCGAGCGGACCGTCGCCGAACAGGCGGACGTCCAGCCAGAGAACGCTCCCCCACAGCGGCGGATGGACGTCGGCCGAGCGAAGGTCGTGCAGCATGGTGAGGTACGGCAGGCGTGCCTGTCCGATGCTGATCGCCTCGTCGAGCCACACGCTCCGCAGCGGAACCACGCGCAGCAGGGCCCCGACCGCGACGATGACGGCCAGCGCCGCCGGAACACGCAGCGACCGGGGTTTGCCCACGCGCTCCGGGTCCACCGGTGCCGCCGACGTCCCGAGCTGTTCGGCGGAGGAATCACGCGGGATCGGCGGCGCCGCTTGTGTGGTGCTGTTGCTCACGCGTACTCCAGCAGGTCGTGGGGCCGGCCGACGCGAAGGCGGACGCAGACCTGCTCGCTGGGCTGCACCCCGGCGCGTTGCAGCACGGTAAGTGCGTCGACCTCGTCGGCGCCGTGGATGAGGCCGACGATCCGGTCGCCGCGCGCCAACCAGGTGTCGGTATGCCGGCACCGCATCCGCAGATCCTCGGCGTCCGGCAGTGCCGCTCCGGACAGCTCGACGACCGTCACGACGTCACCACCCGCACGGTGATCGGCCCGGCGAAGCGCGAGCCGGGCCGCTTCGGCAGCCAGCACGAGCCGGATCCGCCCCGCAGTCCGCTCCCAGGTGAACTGCGCGGACCATGCACATGCCCGCGATGCCCATGCCACTGCCTCCGAGGAGCGGCCGAGGCGCTCGATGAGGCCGACGATCGCGTCGGCGAGCTGCGACTCGTCGTCGATCAGCACGCCGGTTCGACCGTCGAGAACCGCGTCCTGCACCCCGGCCACCCGCAGTGCCACCGCCGGCACGCCGAGCGCGGCCGCCTCCAGGATGCTCAGTCCCCATCCTTCGCCGGTGGACGCGCTGACGGTGATCCACGCCGTCTGCAGTATCGCTGTCCGCTCGGCATCGGTGACGCGTCCGTAGATGACGACGGATGCTTCAAGCCCGAGCCGCTTGACGTACGCGCGAACGCCGTCGAGTTCGGGGCCGTCGCCGACCAGGTGCAGCTCCAGCTCGCCCACTACGGTCCTGGCCTTGGCGAAGGCCTCGAGCACGAGGTCCATCCGTTTGTGTGGCACGAGGCGACTGACGCAGACGATGCGCGGCTGGGCCGCCCGGCGTCCGATGTCCGGCACGACGGGGCGGTCCATCCCGCACGGGACGATGAAGACCTTCCCCTTGAGCCCGAGCTCCCGGCGAATCGCGTTCCGGGAGGAGGGCGAGACGGTCACGATCGCCCGGTGGCCGTAGACCAGTCCGGTGGCGGTCTTCTCCAGCCACCGGCCGATCCACCGCATCGGCCAGCCGAAGTACTCCGCGAACTGTCGCTGGTGGACGTGGTGGATCAGGAGGACCACCGGGACCCGACGCCCGACTGCGAGTGGGGCGAAGAACGGAATCCCGTTCTGGGAGTCGACGACACCGTCGATGTGCTTGCGGTGTCGCCAGAGCCACACCAGCACCGCGAGGTAGACCGTGAACGTCCCCCCCACGCGGACGATGCGAAAGCCGTGTCGCTCCTCGACGGCCGGGCGACCGGATACTCGAGCCGTCAGGTATGTGACCTTCACGCCCTGCCGCACAAGGTGCTGGGCAACCTGCTCGCAGTAAAGTTCGGCGCCGCCGGCACGCGGGTGACTCCTGTCCCGCCAATTGAGCACAGCGACGTGCTGAACCGTCACCGCGTTTCCTCCCTGGGTCGAATGAACGAGTTTCTGTCAGCGGACGCAAATCATGGTTCGAGAAGCATTCGTTCCCGCTCCCGTGGCTGGGCGATAATTGCGGGTCGCAGCACCAGCGGGTCGCCGGGGCCGCTGCCGAGAATGCGGAGGCTGATCAATTCCAGATAGGCGCGGGCGCCGTCTCTGACCAGACGCAACGTCGAGCCTCCGCGCTCCGTCCAGTCGACCGGCAGTTCGGTGATCGGAATGTTCGCCCGGTGTGCCAGGGCGAGTAATTCGAGGTCGAACGCAAATCCTGACAGACGTGATTGCATGAACAGTTGCCGAGCGAGCGGCGCCTGGAAGAATTTGAAGCCGCACTGCGTGTCGGACAGGTCACCGACCATGCCCCGGCTCAGCGACCGGAATCCGATGCTGCCCATGCGCCGGATCAGGGGCTGGCGGACGAGGAGCCGGCCGCCACTGCAGTACCTGGATCCGACGATGATCCGGTGACCGGCGGACAGAAGTCCGACGACGCCTGGGATCAGATCGGCGGGTGTCGACGAGTCGGCGTCGCAGAACCCGACCCAACGCGCCCGCGAGGTCAGAATTCCGCGCCGGACGGCGGCTCCCTTCCCCTGGCGCGAGCAGCCGATCACGTGGACGCGCAGACCGTCGCAGGCGTGGTCGGCGACGTCCGCGGTCCGATCCGTGCTGCCGTTGTCGACGACCACGATGCCGACGCTCCACGGCAGCCGGGCGGTCTTGTTCGCCAGGTCCCGCAGCGTCGCGCCGAGACGGGTCTCCTCGTTGTATGCCGGGATGATGATTTCGAGGTCCACCGCGGGTCGCGCGACGTCGGAGATGAGGGATCCGCCGACAGCACGGGCCTCGACAGAACGTTCGGAATCTTCCTGACTTCCTCGTTGCTGCAGGCGCAATTTAACAACCTTACCTGTGCGGAATTCGATCGATGATTTGGTGCGACCTTCAATAGCCGAAGAATCGTTGATTCCCTTGCTGCCGGCTCTTGAATCGAGTCCGCATCCGACCAGGGCCTACGCCCAATTCTTGGGCTTTGTCGCCGAGCCTAGCAGCCTCCTGTACCCGCCTGCGGAAGAATGCGGAGTTCGCCTAGCCGGGAAGGCCGGCCGTCGGAGTGTTCAGCGACGGCGGAAGCGATGCCGAATACCTGCCGATAAGGCCCGCCGATGCGCCGCGGATCGGACCGGGGTCGTCGAGATAGTGATCCGGCATGAAGTTCCACGCGAAGAGCCCGTCGTTCGTCAGCGCCGCCATCGAGGAGTCCGTCAACACCGTCTCGGTGAACTTGGTGAAGGCTTTCACCTGGCATTCGGGGCTGCCCCACAGCTTGAAATGCGAAATCATGACCCGCTTGCCGTACGAGCCCAACTGTCGTACGGAAGTCTGGATCTGGGGAACCAGCGCGCTCTGCCCGTCGTGCTCGTAGTCGCAGGCGTGCATCTGCTGGACCGCGGTGAAGTCGCTCGCGGCGATCGCGTCGGACCAGAACGACAGGTCGCGGTCGCCCCAGCTGCCCCACAGGTAGCCGCCGAAGCCGAGTGCGACACGTGCGCCGGCGTATTCAGCGCGGACGGCAGCGGCCGCCTCGAGGTATGCCGCCTTCAGGCGGGCGGGGTACCCGGGGTCGGACGAGTAGGTCTCCCACTCGGTGAAGAGGACGACGTAGAGCGGCCCGAAGTGCGGCCCGCTGCCCTTCAACGCCGAGGTGACGACCTTGATGTCGCGTTGGAACTGTTCACTGACCGCGTACTCCGGGTGGTCCGCGAGCCACACCACCAGCTCGACCGCCTTGCCGGATCCGTAGAGATCAGAAATCGTCGACGGCCGGGCGTACCCGCTGATCCACGCCAGATCGCCGGGGCCGTTGTACCAGGTCGTGACCATGCCCATGCCAGTGTCGCGGTACAGCGGGGCCGCGACGGCGTCCCCGATTCCGGGTCCCAGGCCCCAGAGCACCCGGGCCTGTGCGCGCGGCGACGACGCCGGGTCCGACGTATCGAAGACGGCGCGGTCAAGGTGGAGGTTGCGATCGCACGCGTCGGTGGCGAGGTCGTTCGCGAAGCTCAGGGACAGCGTGTGCGCACCTGCTCCCCAAGAGCCGGCGATGGCGTAGTCGGCCCATGAGGACGCGTGCACCTGGACCGTCTCGACCAGCCGGCCGTCCACCTGTACCCGCATGGCCGGGGCGCCGGAGCACTGGTCGCCGCGAGCACGTACAACGAGCTGGGCCCCCGCCGGCACGGTGA
This sequence comes from Dactylosporangium maewongense, assembly GCF_039531485.1. Taxonomy (NCBI): domain Bacteria; kingdom Bacillati; phylum Actinomycetota; class Actinomycetes; order Micromonosporales; family Micromonosporaceae; genus Dactylosporangium; species Dactylosporangium maewongense. The sequence goes on from NZ_BAAAQD010000051.1 coordinate 58,359, forward strand.
GTTCCGCGCTTGCGGTCGCGTCCGTCCACATCTGCAGGGCTTTTCCGCCGTTGGCCTCGGGATCGCGGTACGTGCCGGCCGCGCCGGACGTCACCCGCATCGACTCCGCCTCCAGATCCACGGTGGTGAGACCGGTTCCCGTAGCGTGCACGAACAAGCCGTACCCCAGCAGCACGGTCGTGATGGACACATACTGGATCCACCGCATTCTCGTCATGTGCCTGTTCACGCCTGAGCGGCCCGTCGCTTCGGTCGCAACCGCCGCAGGAACGTCCGGACGCGGGCCACTTCGTCGTCCCGCAGCAGCCGCGCCTGGACGGCGGCGACCGCATAGAGGGCGAGGCCGACTGCGATCACCGCCAGGGCGGGCAGCTCCGGCACGACATCGGCCGCCGCGAGCAGTACCACCAGCGGCGCAAGGGTCAGCGGGTATCGCAAGGCGACCCTCCGGCTCGGCCAGGACGTGCCGTAGTGGCTGACGAAGAGTTGACCGAGCACTATCGCCCCGGTCCAACTCCCCACGGCGAAGGCGACAGCGGCGCCCGTCGTTCCCCACCGGGGCACGGCCACGGCGAGGGCGACCGCCTCGACCATCAGCGCGATGGGGACCCGCCGCGCCAACGACGCCGTCAGGCCGCGCGCGTAGAGCGTCTTGAGCAGCATGTCGGCGGTCAGCAGCCCCAGGGTGCCGACGGCAAGGATGCGCAGCAGGTCCGCGCCGCGTTCGTACGGTGCGGGAAAGAACAACGCCAGCGCGGTTTCCGGGGCGACCAGCAGGATCAACTGCAAGGGCACCAGCGCGAGCGGCACCCATCGGTAGGCGGCGAGAAACCAGGATCTCACCGCGGCCGCGGTCTCCGCCTTCGCGATGAAGGGGAACACGGCGCTGCTGAGGGTCTCGGCCACGAAGTACGGCGCCCGCGCGAGCACCGCCGCCGCCTGGTAGACCGCGATGTCGCCCGCGCTCACACCGTGCCGCTGGCCGATGAGGCTCAGGGCGACGACATCGGTCGTCAGGATCAGGCTGACCGCGGAGGTGGCGATGCCCATCGACACTGCTCGGGATGTGGTGGCGCGCCAGGCTATCGGGCCGGGCCGGGGCAGCCGGTCCCGCAGTGCCCAGGCGCCGACAACCGCCGCCGCGATCGCGCCACCAAGGAATCCGACGGCGGCCCCGCCGATCCGCAGCGGCATCAGGCTTACGAGCATCAGCGTCAACGCGACCTTCATGCCGATGCCCGTCGTCTGCATGAAGCCCAGGCCGTCGAAGCGCCGCTCTCCGTGCAACGCTCCCTGCAGGGTCGTGCTCACCGAGGCTATCGCGATCGTCGCCGCGATCACCGCTGCCGTCGCAACGGAGATGCCAGGCACCACGCCGCGAGTGATCTGCGCACCCACGAAGACGAGCGCGAGCAGGGCGCCGAAGCCGAGATTGCCCACCAGAGCAGCCCGATACGCCGCGTCGACGCCGAGGCGGCCGTCCGCCTGCGCGATGACGCCCGTGAGGGCCCAAGGGAAGCCGGCGGACAGCAGCGCGGAGCAGAGGAACTGGACATTCTGGAGGACACTGACGGAACCGAACTGCGACGGCGTCAGCATCCAGGCCAAGGCGACCCCGAGGCTGTAGTTGAGGACGGCGCCGACCCCGAACCGGAGCATGAGAACGACCCCGCTGGCCGCGGCCGAGCGTTGCCGGGTGAGACTAGGCATGGCGCGGGATCGATCCTTCGCGGGCCAGCACCCACCGGGCGCGACCACTGGCGGCGATGTACGCGACGGTCCGGTCGAGCACCTCGATGCGGTTCGATGTGCCGATGGTCCAGTCGTGGAAGTTGAGGTTGAAGTGCTCGCGGGCCTCGTCGAAGAGGCGGCAGAGGCTGTTCACCATGTGGTCGACCTCGCTCTGTAACGACGGCTTCGCGGGGTCGACGCGAGCGCTCAGGAAGTCGACGTCCAGGGGCGACAGTACGGGGATCTCGGTCAGCTGCCTGCGCCGGAACGGAGCCGGCCGCATGAGCCAGACGAGGTTGGCGACGCGGCTCGCGGAATGCCTCGTCCGATCGCGCCAGACGAGGTCCAGGTTGAGCAGGACGAACCCCGCCCGGCGCAGCAGCCGGACCCGGTCGAGACCGAGGCGGCTGATGAGCTTGCCGACCAGGCCGATGACGTCGCCACGGCCGATGACGAGGGGCGAGGTGGCTTCGTCGACGAAGCGGATCTCCCGGTTCGAGGCCCAGGCGTAGCCCCGGCGCTCGAAGATGTCGTACGTGGCGGCGTCGAAGAATCTCGGCGCGCCGAGGTGTGGCGAGCGAAAACCGACCGGACGGGTGCCGGTGAGCTCGACGATCCTGGCCTCCACGGCCGCCAGGTCGGCCTCGAACTGCCGGTTGTCGGCGGCGGTCATGTGTGCCGGGTTGGTGTGGTCGTACCCGTGGATGGCGATCTCGTGCCCGGCGTCCGCGATGCGGGTGATCAGTTCCGGCTGCTCCTCCACGATCTTGCCGGTGGTGTTGAATACCGCTCTGGCGCCGTGGCGCCCGAGCACGCCGAGCAGAGCGGTGGTGGCGGAGGCCAGGTCGTAGGGCATCGCGGCGGGCATGCCCCACGTGCTCTCATAGTCGAAGAAGATTGTCGTGTTCACTGCTCGGTGGTGCATGACGCGATACCAAGTTCCTTGGTCGACGTGGCGATGTCCCAGGTGACGTCGGGTTTCCTACCGATGTGCACGCGGGTGTGGACGGTCAGGACGACGTATCCGACGAGCGCGAGGGGTCGTCTGCGCAGCTGCGTCAGGAAGGCGCGGACGAGGATGCCGCGGGGGACGCGGTACGACGTGGGGATGCTGAGGTCCGCGAGCGCCCGAGCCAGCTCGGCGCTCGAATGCTGGAAGCGCTCCGACTGGCGCAGGTGGTCGCGAAGGGTGGCGGGGACCCGGAACCGCACCCGGATCTCGCGGGCGTACTTCGGTGTGTAGCCGAGCTGACGGGCGCGGAAGTAGACGTAGGCGTCGTTGCTGACGAGCGACGCCGGCAGCTCGAGCCGTCGGGCGAATTCCTGTCCCAGGACCAGGCATGCGCCCCGGAACGCCAGATAGTTCGAGCCACCGTCCCAGTGGGCGGCGGCCTGCTCGACCGCCGATGAGCCTGCGACCACGCACTTCTCGACAAGGGTGCGGCCAGCGAGCGGCACGGCGTTGACGGCCATCACCCCGTACTTGGGCCGGAAGTCTCGGGCGGCGCACGAGACGAAGTCCGGCGCGCCGACCGCCACGTCGGCGTCGAGGAGGATGAGGATGTCACCGTCGAAGTCCGACAGGAGCTGGTTCATGCGGGTCGTCTTGCCGAGCCGCTCCCGCGAGTCGCGGAGCTTGACGCGCTGGTCGGAAAAGCCCTGCACGATGGCGGCGGTGTCGTCTGATGAGCCGTCGGAGGCGACGACGATCTCGACGAGTTCGTAGCCGGTCTCGTCCTGCGCGAGGAGGCCGCGTACGAGGCGGCCGATGTTGGCGGCCTCGTTGTATGCGGGAATGCCGATGGAGACCCGTGGGGTCCGTAGCGAGGTCACCGGCTGCCCCCCGGACGGCCCGCATGTGATCGGAGCTTGGTGGAGGTCCGCGAGCGTCCGGCCAGCCGCAGCCGCACCCGGCGGTAGGCAGCGCGGGACACCGAGGCGACGGCCTGCCCGCCGAAGCGGAGCACCATCGCGAGCACCGGCAGCGGATCCGGCCCGCTCCCCTCGAGCCAGGCACCGTGGCTGCGAACACCCGGCGACGCGGCCGGCGCCGGCAGGCGGGCCAGCCGGTGCAGTACCTTGGCCGGGGCATAGAGATTTTCCACGATCAGCCGACGCGAGCAGTCCTGGTCGCCTGCCGGCACGGTTCGGCCGGTCATGCCCAGGTGCAGGGCGCGCACCACATCGACGCCGTCCTCGGTCTGGCCGAACCTGAACTGCGCGCCGACGCGAGGGTTGAAGTCCACCAACTTGAGGCGGCCGTCGCGCCGGTCGTACCTCCAGTCGAGGTCATTCACCCCGCGGTAACCGATCTCCTTGCAAAACCTCTCGGTCAACGCGTTCAGCGCCGGGTTCCGGGCCGAGCGCGCGTCGGCGGTGCTCCCGCGTCCCGGCGGCCACGCGTACGCCTTCCGGCCGACGAAGCTCAACACCGTCGCCGATCCCTCGTCACAGTAGGCGTGCACGAACCAGTCCTCGGCCTGCTCGTGCGGGATGTACTCCTGCAGCAGCACGCGTGAGAGGTCGTCGAACCCGGCGAAGCGGTTCAGGAGTTCATGAGCGCTGGACACGATGGTTGTCGTCGGCACCGCCGCCGCTCGCAGCCGCGTCCACGGCGCCACGTTCTTGGCGACCACCGGGAACGTCAGCTCGCCCGCGAGCCTGAGTAGGTCCTCGCGGGAGGTGGGAAAGACGGTGTGCGGCGTCGGGACGTCGTGGGCCGCGCACAGCTCGAACAGCCCGCGTTTGCTCGCCAGTCGCCTCGGCAGGGTCGGCGCCACCCGCGGCAGCAGGAAGTGCTCCCCGAGCGTGGCAGCGTGCTCTGCCAGCAGTACGGCGGCTTCGTCGTCGGTGGCCACCGGAACGACGGGCCGTCCAAGCGAGCGGCCGATCGCGCACAGGTTCTCGACCAGCTGCCCGGTGTCGTGCCACTGGCTGTCCGGCCACACGAAGCGACCGACGACGTAGCGCGAGAGCGCGATCGGGGTGAGGCGGTCTTCGGTGATCACGTACACCGGGACGCCGAGCCGGCCTAACGAGCGGACCACACCGAGCGTGCCGGCGTGTACCGGATAGTGGCCGATCCTGACGAGCAGGGCGGGTACTGAGGTATCGAGCCGCACTGCCGGCATGCGGTTTCTGTCGGGCATCACGAAGCTCCTGCTGGGGCACGGCCACGTCGCCTTTCCGGCGGTCGGGGCTCGTCAGGTGGTCGGCTCGGCGGCGCGCAGCGCCTCCGTACGGCGGACAGCCATCTGCCCAGAGCCGACCTCGCAAACCTCCATGCGTAGGTGAGAACAAGAGCGGGCGGGCAATCACCCGTCGCACTACAGCGCTCATCATCGACGCGATCGTCGCGGCGCTGAGCTACCTCGCTGTCAATCCGGTCTCGCTGGGCAACAGTGACGTGCACCAACGGCAAACGCGGCTGCTTCATCGGGTACCACCTCGACGCGACCACCGACGGCGGCGCGACGCGGCGGTCCGTGCGGCAGTGGCGACAGGCGGTCAGCTGACCGACATGCGGCCCGCGCCACGTGCGCGGGCTGGCCAACCTGAGGCGATGCCCGCCCGTAGGACCGTTGCGAACTGGTCGTTGTTCGGCGTCGTCGCCGTGGTGCCCTCCCTGCTCGTCCTGCACCCTCCGACAGCCCCAGCTGCCGTTCTCCCTCGCCAGGCGCAGCACCAAGGCCCGGATCGAGCGCAGCGTGCGGGGTCGGCCGCGCCGCCGTGGCCGCGACAGCGCGGCGTGGCGGCGGGCGATCAGGTCACGGTGCCACTTGAGGATCGTGTCGGGCTGGACCAGCAGCCGCAGGCGCCGCAGCGTCGGCCTGGGCAGCGGGTGCAGCAGCGCGTCCGAGCGCACCAGCAGCCGCAGCCGACGCAGCCCGTGATCATGAGCGACTCGTCCGCGGAGTACCGGCGTTCAGTGGATGGTGCTTTCGATCAGGTCGTGGCCGAGGTCGAAGCGGATTCCGTCGGGGTTGGCCATGCCGCCGGTGTACCACGACTGGTCGGCTTCTGGGTGGGGGCCGACCAGGCCGACCCGTCCAGCGCCGTAGGTGGTGATGACGGCGGCGGCGGCGCCGGTGTCGTAGGTGGCGAGCACGGTGGCGGGTGCGCTGCGTTGGAGCCGGAAGTGTGCGCCGTCCTGGAAGTACATGTGTCGCCGTTGATCCCGCCACGTAACGCCGAGGATCGCGCCGTCGGTTCCACGAACGCTGGCATTGGCGCTGCGGATGTAGCTTCCGACGGTGACGCCGGTGAGCAGGCCGAAGCCGGGGTTGCCGCCGGCAAGGTATGCCCCTAAGCAGAACCCGAGGTAGTGTCCGCCGTTGTGGACGAAGTCGCGGACGTCGTCCGAGTACGCGCGTAGGCTGCGCCAGGCCGACGTCACGTCCCCTCCTCCGGGTTGGGCGTAGATGGTCGCCGCGGCGAGCGCGTCGGCCGACAGTTGCACGTTCTCGTCGGGGCCGCAGAACTGGATGCGGAATTCGGTCGGCGCGCCGGTCAGGAGCGCGGCCACAGCCTCCGAACAGCCGGGATAGGACGCGGGACCACGGTAGACCAGGGCCAACGGTCGGTTCCTGGATGACGCGTAGCCAACCCCGGCCCCGCCGGTCAGACCGGCCAGGATGCCGGCGGTGCTCGCGCTGATGAGGAAATTGCGGCGCTTCATTGTCCGTACCTCGCTGTCTTGTCCGCGTATGGCGGGTAGGTCATGGATCGATGATTGTCTTCGGTCAGTTCCGTCTGCGTGCAGGTCGAGTCCGAGGTCGATGCCGAACCGATCGATGGCCAGCGCGGCGTCGGTGTACCAGTTCCGGGTGGCTTCCGGGTGCGGCTCGACGACGCCGACTCGGCCTTGCCCGAAGCCGACGACCAGGGCGGCGGTGGTGCCGTTGGGGTACGTGGCTACGACGGTCGCGTTCGTGTTGGGCTGGACCCAGAAGTACGAGCCGTCCTGGAAGAACGGCGTCCGCCGACGGCCCAGCCAGGCAACCTCGACCAGGGTGTCGTCCTCCGATGCGACGGTGGCTTCGGGAGACGTGATGTACTGGTCGGTGTTCCCGGGCAGCACGCCGAAGCCGGGCGTGGACCCGGCGATGTAGCCGCCGAGGCAGAATCCCAGGTACCTGCCGCCGGCATGGACGAACGCCCGAATCTCGCCGCGGTGACAACGCAGGTGCTTGTAGCCGTGCGCGAGCGTTCCCCCGCCCGGCTGCGCGTACAGGGCCGCGCGGGCCAAGGTTGGCGCGGAGAACGGTAGGTCCTCGTCCGGGCCGACGTAGCGGACGTCGAAGCCCTACGGGCTGTATCCGAGCCGTCACCTTGGCCTCCCGGGGACCGGGTTGTCGAGCGTCAGCGCGGTACTGCGGATCCTTCCGCCACCCTTGGCGAGCTCGGTGGTGTCGAGCTCGACCACCCGCAGGCCGCGCTCGCGCAGCGCGGCGGCCAGCCGGGGCGCTTCCCGGGACATGGTCACAGCGGTACCGTCACTGATCAGGTTGAGCGCCGGCCGTGCCGCCTTGGCGAGGGACACCTCGTATTCGACGTGGCGGCCCGCCACCAAGTGCGCGACCACAATCGATGCGTGCTCGGCAGTTGCGGCCGGCAGGTCCGGTTGCACTTCGGTGCGCATGTACGGGTTGATCTCGTAGTCGATCCGGAAATGCGCCGGATCGCAGACCAACAGTTCGGAGTTCACCTGGCGCTGTACTCCCTGCCGTGCAGAAACGGTTAGGACTTGACGGAGTGGCGTTGCAACAGCCCCCGGTGAGCCGTGTCGGTAAACGTTTGTTGCTGACGGCTTCACTGGGAACGTAAAGGCACAGGTCGGTACCCGCGAAGGATCCGTCGTGCGATGGACGCGATGCGGCCGCCGCGTTCCAGGCGGCGCGACGCCATGAAAATGGCGGCCCCCCTGCTCCACGAATCTCGCTTCACGCGCCGAGCCTGACACCGCCGCGCTGACGACAGGGCCGGCCGCTCGGCGGGACGGACGGCGCTGTCCTCGCACGAGTTACACTCGCACGCCCCGGGCCGGCCCCCGGACCAATGTTGGCAGTTCGTGACCTGGGTGTGCGGCAATCGGGAGGGTTTCTCACAACGACACCACCCTGTACGGTGCCAAAGCTGTGTTCGCACTTGTGAGCTGGGGATTTGCGAGTGGATCAAGCTGTTCGGCGGTATTCGTTGATCGTGCCGTCGAGAACCCGTCGCCGGTGGATCGGCTTGTCGATCGCGATGACCACGCTGGGGTCGTAGTCGGGTGGATGCTGATCCAGGCTCTGGTGCGGCCGGTGCCGGTCGAAGTGGTCCTCATGGTCGTGTAGCACGGTGCGGGCGTGCTGTTCGTTGTAGATCAATACCCGGTCGGTACATTCGGCCCGGACGGAGCGCACGAAGCGTTCCGCGTAGGCGTTCGCCCGGGGCGTGCGTGGAGGAGTCTTCACCACCTCGATGCTTTCGGCGGCGCCGGCACGGGGTCACGGGGGGCGTCAACCGGATCATCGAGTACCACGGCGACGGCCTGGCCAACCTCAGCGCCATGGACCGCCACGTGATCGCGAACATGGGCGCCGATTTGGGCGCGACCATCTCCGTCTTCCCCGCTGACGACGCGGTCCGCAGGTTTCTGCGCACCGAGGGACGCGAGCACGACTTCGTCGAACTGATCGCCGAGCCGAACCCGTCCTACGACGTCACCGACCGCATCGACCTCGCCTCGCTGGAACCACTCATCGCCGAGCCGTCCAGCCCGGGCAACGTCGTCCCGGTCCGCGAGGTCGCCGGACAGGACGTGTTCCAGGTCGTCATCGGCTCATCGGCCAACCCGGGCCTGCGCGACTTCGCGATCGTCGCCGAGATCGTCAAAGGCCAGCAGAGCGGAGCGCGCTGCCGGCGGCCGATGACTTGGACGCCTTCGATGATCCGGCTCGACGAGGACGGCGCGTTGCTGGACGGTGGGGGAGCGGGTCCCGCCGGGCGGGTCGTCGCTCACGTGCAGGACGTGGTCGCGGTGCCGCGCGGTGTTACCGACGTGTTCGTCCTCGCCCACGGCTGGCAGAACACCGGAAAGCGCGCCGACGCCGCGCATGTGATCGCCGCGCTGCCCGGCCTGCTCGACGTGGCCAGGGTCAGCCCCTTGGCTCTGGCGTGATCTGACACGCGCTGCGTGGACCCCTTTACTCGGCCGGTTTATGCTTGTGGTGACCTGGGAGAACGTGCTTGAGCACGTCGCTGGGGCCTCCGACGACTGGGGGTCAAGGGGTCGCGGGTTCGAATCCCGCCGTTCCGACTTGTAGAAGGCCAGCTCAGCTAGTCTTTTTGTTGACTATGATGGATGTTCTGGTCGTGTCATGACACGCGTTTGCCCGTACGACCGTACGGTTTGTGTCGTCGACGGTCGCCCGAAGTGTTCGATGAACTCCTCGCTGTTGCGCTGGGCAGAGTCAAGGGGTCTGTGAGGGCCTGTCGGTGCTTGCCTGAGGGTGCGGTTGAGCAGGCGTTATGTAGGTCGGCTGCGATCGTGGCGTCACGTGATCGACACCTTGACTCGGGTGTTTCATCCGCCCAATTCGGGTGTCCACTGTGGATGATCGTGACCGGGCGGCGCTTCGAGGACCACCAGAGCGCGGCGGCGGAGGCCGGGAAGTACTACGGCGACCTCGGGCTGATGCGCGCCCGGGTCCGCGCCGCCTACGACGTCGTGGCGAACGACCCGGCGGTCG
>NZ_BAAAQD010000052.1:0-67306 GCF_039531485.1 Dactylosporangium maewongense
TGGCTTGGCCGGCGGTGAAGTTGGCGACGGCGTAGATGGTGACGGTCGACCAGTGGCCGGTGGTCAGGTTCATGCGGCGTCGGCGCACGCGGATGGCCTGCACGGCGTGCGGGAAGTCCAGGCCGATCGCCGGGGCGACGGTGATCACCTGTAGACGGCGGATGTCGTAGCGGCCGTGGCCGCGGGTGTGGACCTCGTCGCAGACCGGGATCTTGCCCCAGGGTAGGTGTTTGACCTGGTGGTAGAGGGTTGGTTGGTTCTTCTTCACGACGAACAGGTAGCCGGCGTTGCGCTGTTCGACCAGCCAGCGGGCGTGCTCGCGCTGGGTGTGCAATGCATCGGCGGTGATCACCGCGCCGTCGAGGTCGAGGCCGGCCAGCAGCGGCACGAACCTGGTGATTTCGTTGGTCTTGCCGTCGACCGCGGTCTGGGCGAGCACGGCCCCGGTGTGGTGGTCGACCGCTGCGAGGAGGTGGATCTGCGCCCCGGCCGGGCCGGACCCGCAGGGGGTATTGCCGTCCGCGGCGTAGGCGCGCCGCTGCGGTGGCTGGCCGGCGGGTGGAGTGGGCAGGCCCACCAGCCACCGGCTGACGGCGGTGTCGAAGGCATCACTGTCGAGGCTCGGCCAGCACCCGACCGATCGTGGTGGCGTCCGGCACGCGGTGGATGTCGGTGAACGGGTCACGGACCACGCCCAGCGCGGCGAGGATCGCGGCTGGCACGTCGGCGACCCACTCGCCGATCGCGGCGACCGAGCGGGCGCTGGCCAGCACGGCGGCGACAGCGACCGCGAGCAGACTCGGCAGCGGGTGGATCACACCGCGTGGATCGCGTGGGTCGGGCACCCGGGCCAGCGCTTGCAGCAGCGCCGGTGTCTGCATGGGGTCGATCGACACACCCTGGGTGCGTGCGGTGAGGCGATCAATCAGCGATGACGCAGCCACGAGCGCGGTCCTTCTTCTGATCATCCAGCGTAGACAACTGCATGATCACCACGGGCCTCGCTCGCCTCGTGAGGCCGCTGCAACGGGCGCGGCTATCCCCAACCCGACGAACCGGTCAAATCCTTATCTTGCAAAGGCCCTGACCTGGATCTGCTGTTGACCTACTCCGGGCACCGTGCCTTGCCGGACGTGCAGCGCAGCGCACTGCTGAACTCCATCGCGCGGCTGATCGACGTGGACTACGGGGCCCAAATTATCAAGCGCTACCTGACTGAGCTGAGGATTGCCCAACGAGTCCGGTGAATCGCTTCGACCAGTGGCGGTTGGATTCAGCAGAGCGCCTGTGCCCCCGCCGGGGACTGATTGAAGGGCAACAATGGCGCCCCGTGCAGGTCGGCTGCACGGGGCGTCCAAGATTCTGTGCGAGGCGCTCCCGTCACGGAGGGCCCTCCCGGAGGCTGGCGCGCAGGGGCGGTGAGCGGAATGAAGGCCGTGCCGTTGCCGAGATCGTTCGGTGTCGGGCCGGATGGAGTTGCGACGTCGGCGAGTCGATTGGCGAGGGCGGTCAGGGCCTCTCGGTCGCCGTCGAGTGCGGCGCGTTCGTCGTCGGTGAGGTCGAGTTGCTCAAGCTCGATCATGGTCGAGAACGGTAGGCACGCCAGATTCCAAATAAGTCCGCCGTTGGTTGACGACCATGGCGACGTTGCCGTAGGAGACCTCGATATCGGTGTTGTCGAGGATCTGCTCCCAGACCTGCAGCGCCGAGATGAAGGGTTGGCGCTCGAGCAGCGCGTCGATGATGGCGGGGAGACCGAGCAGGGATTTCTTGTTGGGCGGTTTCCAGGGTGGGGGTTCGGGGGATCCGATGGCCAGGGCCACGGTCCGGGCGCCGACGCGGAAACGTGTGCAGAGGCTCTTGACGCTGGTGTCGGGCTCGGCGGCCAGGGCGGCGCGGATCGCACGGTAAAGGGCGGGTTTCTCGGAGTGGCGGCGGCGGAGCCTGTCGGTGCGTTGCGGCCGGCGGGGCGTGGCGTCGAAATCGGCGAGGGCTCTGGTGAGCGTGTCTGCGGTACGTCCGGACAGCGCGATGAGGCGTTCCGGGCGGACTGCGCTGAGGCCGGGGCGGCCGGCGAGGTAGCGGCGCAGGTAGCTGGGGCGCAGGTGGTTGGCGCGAGCGAGTCTGCGGATGTAGGACTCGACGGTTTCGCCGCGGCGTGGCCGGACCGCGATCGGCAGAGCGCGCAGCTGGTCATGCTCGGCGGTCCGATGGTCATGGCTCATGTCGAGGGCTGCGCGCGGGTGCGGTAGTGGTCGGCTGCGTGATCAAGCTCCACGCCTTCCAGCACTGTCTTGGTGATCTTCTCGGTGCCGTCGAGGATGGACTCAATCGCGGCGCCGCGGATCAGGTGGGACAGGCTGCCGATCATCCCGCCGGTGCGTTGGTGCAGGTACTGGTCGAGCCGGCTGAGCGTTCCAGCGCGGTGGTGGTGCAGGCGTAGCGCCTGTTCCAGCGATGCGACCAGACCTTGCCATTCGGTGGTGTAGGGGAACGGCACGGTCTCGACCAGGCTGAAACGTCCGGCTATCTGGCGGCCGCGGGTGCCGGAGAACAGGCCCTCGCGTTCGACGTCGATCCCGGCGTACACGAAGGTCGCCGGGATGCGCTCGGAGAAGTACTTTAAGGTGTCCGATACCTCGGCGCCGCTGCGGGTAGCCAGCTGCAGATTATGGATTTCATCGACACAGACCAGTCCGACGCGGGCATCGATGGCCACGCCGCAGACTGCCTCGATCACGTCCGTCATGTTGGCCCGGTAGGTCATGGGCAGCCCGAGGAACCGGGCGAACTCCACCGCCAGCATCCTCGGCGTGGCCGCCGGTGGCACCGTCACGTAGACCACCGGAATCCGCGCCAGCCCTGGATAGCGCAGCCGGTCGGTGGCCTCGTGGGTCTTGCCGAGCTGGGCGATGGCGGTGGTCTTGCCCGTGCCGGCCGCGCCGGACAAGATCAGACCCCGCCGTGCGCTGACCGCATGCCGGTTGAGCAACGCCAACCGTCGTCCGGCGTTGACGACCTGGCGCAGGGTGCTGGTCGCGACGACCGCCATGTGGGTGTGGTAGTCCAGCCGTTGTTCGTCGTATCCGGCCCGGTCGACGTCGGTCAGTGCCTTCCACCTGGCGGCCGGTAACAGCGCGGGCGCGGCGACCTCGGCAGCGGTGAACTGCCGCCAGCCTTCCAAGGTGGTCAGGTGCCGGTGATACTCCACCTGCCCACCGGCCCACGTCTGCTCGCCGGGCTCGTCGGGTCGCGTGCCGTCCTCGGCCGTGTCAGCGCTGGTCGTGGCTGTCATCGCCGCCTCGCCTCAGCGAACGGGTCGAACAGCGGCAACGGGATCACAGTCGCCATCGGGGTGTCGTCCTCCTCGTCGTCGGGCGCGGGGGCAGGCGGGACGCGATCTGCCGGGTCCGGCGAATGCGACGGCGTCGCATTCGTGTCCGGCGGCGCCGCGGCGCGGCTGGTGGCGCGGGTCCGTGCGGCGACCCGCCGCGCCCGCCGGCCGCGGCGGGCGGGCGGTTCGGGGCCTTCGTGAGCACGGGACAACAGCGCGGCTACCGCGTCGGCGAGCTGTTCCTCAGTGCCGTCGGGTCGCTCATGACGCACGTGGTCCCAGGCCAGTTCACCGAACGGTGTCGGCACCCGGTGCAGGTGCTTCCAGAACGCGGTGATCCAGCCGCCGTCGCGGTGGTTGCGCACCCAGACCCGCGACACGTCATAGGGATCGTGGTGGATCTCCCACAGTCCTTTCTTCTCCTTGACCGCGGACCGCTGCCGACGCAGCGGGTTGAGTCCTTCGGCGTCGTAGGTGCGGCGGTTGAGCCGGATGCCGTAGGCGTTGATCGCCTGCCATCGGGCCGGGAGCAGCTCGACGTAGTCGTCGGCGGACAACGCCACCGGCACATACCCGGCGGCCTCGACCAGCGCGGCGTACTTCTCGTTCGGGGTGAACGCCCGCCCCGGCGCCGCCGGATCACGCAGTTCGTCGTGCGGACGGTTCTGCCAGGCCGCGACGAGCCACTCGTCCAGCAGCTCCTGGAGTTCCAGCATCGACCACAGCGGACCGTCTTCGACCTTGGTGCTGCGCCGTTCGACGTTCGAACCGGTGTAGCCGGCGACGAACTGCGCGAACAGGGTCGCCACCGAACCCAGCATCCGCTCGATATGCGGCTTGTCGGTCGGCGTCCCCTTGTGAGCCGGCTGGAAATTGATCCCCAGGAACCGGCACGACGACCGGAATGTGCGGGAGATGAACACCTTGCCGTGATCGCACACGATCGTCTCCGGCACGATCACCGGCCGTGCCGTCGCGTGCGTCAACCGCTCGTCAATGCTCAGCAACCGCGCGAACGGCAGGACCGAGTGGGACATCCGTAACGCATCCACCCAACCCGGACGCATCGGCTCCGGGGTTACCGTGCGGGCCAACAGCACCGACGCGTCCACCGCCTTCGTGGTCGGGCGCAGCACCGCGGCGGTCACCGTCCTTGTCGCCACGTCGATCATCCCGGTCAGTTCCACCGGGCCCACCACGGCGTCGTCGAGCCGGACGAGCACGTCCAACGGCGTCGAGTCGATCTGCACCAACTCGCCGGGTGCGCACGGCGTCACCTGCCCGAACGGCGGCGGCGGACGGTTCGCCTCCGACCGGCGGGTCCGCGCCGACCCCGTCGTGTGCCGGCCCTGCGTCAGTTTGCCGAACAGCCGATACAACGTCCGCCGCGACGGCACCGCCGCCGGGTCCGCGTCGGCGGTCTGCTGCAACAGCTGCACCGTGCGCCACGCGATGAACCCAACCGTGCGCGTTGAAGACTGCGTGGCCTCGTCGATCGCGGTGCGCATCGCCTCGACCACCCGCGGGTCCACCCGGCCGAACTCCGTCGTGTGCTTGTCCGCCCGATGGTCGACCAGGCCGACCAGGCCGTGGGTCTCATAGCGCTGCCGGCGGCGCTTGACCGTGGCAACGGTCACCGCATACCCCTCGGCGACCAACTCTGCGGCCTTGGTCTGCTCCCGACTGGCCAGCGAATGCCGGGCCGGGTCGTACTGCGGACGCGGTCCCGTCCCAGGTCCACCGTCCGGACGAACCCCGTGCAGCACCTCCAGGATGTGCGGCTCCCACCACAAGGCCCGCACCAGCACCGATTCCGGCAGCCCTTCCAACGACGCCACCGCCGGCACCGCTCGCCGGCGCCGGCGGTCAAGCACCTCGAAGTCGGACGCGGCCTGCAGCAACGACAACGGCACCGCCGTCACACCGCCGTGCACGTCCGCCAGCCGGACCAGCGTTCCGGACAGCCCTACCACGGTGCGCACCAACCCCTCGGCGCGTACCTGGTCACCGATGCCCAGCACCTCCGGACGGCTCACGGCACGCACCGTCCCACCCTGACCACGGTGCCCGGCCGCAGCGGCTCGACGGTCAGATCGGCGACCAAGACCTGGCGCCAGAGCAGGTGATAAAGCACCGGCAAAACAGCCAGCCGGTCGCCGACCTCGGCCGCGCCGGTGAACAACCCGGTTGGCCGGTCGAACACGCCAACCAGGGACGCGACGACGTCACGCCGAACACCACAACGGGGGTGGCGATACCGCGCCAGCCAGCGCAGATTCGCCGCCAACACCGGATCCGGTGTCCCCACCCGGTGAAACAGCCAGCCCACCTCGGCGCAGGCCCGTGCCGTCGCGTCGAACGCCTCCGCGTCGGCCTGTTCGATCCGATCATCAGGACGAACGTCGATCACGACACCCGTACCGTCAGCCCGCCGGGCGAAGAAGTCCGGCGCGTGCCGACGTGTTCGGTCACCGTGTCGCCACGACAACCAAAACGGCTGCGATGCGAACGCCACCACATCGGCCCGAAAGTCCAGCAGCATCGCATGATCCCGTTCGAGCCACGACTCGAACCCCACGTGGTCGCCCATCGTTGAGGACCACCACCAGCCAGCGTAACTGCCCAGCCCTTTCGCCCATCGGAACCGGCGAACCGGCATCGCGTGTTCGAACGGCACATGCCAGCACGAGCCCAAACTTCCATGGCGAGACTCACCGTCCTCGCCCACGAACTCGACGGCGAACGCCGACCGGTCAACCGCCGCTACCGAGACAGCTGGCTCATCAACGTGCGTCACTCCGGCAGCATCCCGCGTCCCGGAGCACCTTCGATGGCACCATGCCGCCAGTCGAGCAGATTCGTTGGCACACGAGCACCTTCGATGGCACGGGACACGTAGGTCGCCAGCGCGTGCTGGCTATACGAGCCACGGCATCACTAGCGGCAGACACGTGCTGGCTGGCTTCTCGCGGCGAAGGTCCAGGCTGACCTGCCGCACTGCCGGGGCTGGGACCACAGCGGCGCCGGAGACGCCGCTGCTGAGGACACAAGGTCAGGCCACCCGAACCGGGGACAGCCAAGCCCCAGCGCAGAACATCTTGGCACCCATGTCTCGCTCGACCGAGACAGGTGCTGTGTCTCGCTCCGCTCGACCTGCACCATCTCGCTCCGCTCGACGCCAAGATCTTCCTTCTGGTGGCTTGCGGCCCCGGCCCTGGCGGCCTCTGACCAGGCCCGTCAGCGCGGCACACCGACGCCCCGGGATCGCCCGATCCGGCGCACACAGACAGGTGAGCCGCACCGGAACGCCCGATGGGAGCCCACCGCATGTCCTCCACCGCAGGCACCGAACGCGACAGCGACCCGCAATCCAGCACGACGCCCGACCCCGACACGTCGACCACGCCGCAGTCCAACCGGCCGGCCGGTCCGCCGACCAAGTCGACGCGAGCCACCGCGCGGCCGCGGGTCGCGGTCGTCGGCGGATCGCTGAGCGGCCCGACCATGGCGCTGCTGCTGTTGCAGGCCGGAGTCGAGGACGTCGCCCTCTACGAGGCCGTCCCGGCCAGCGCCCCGCAAGGCGGCGGACTGATCGGCCTCGAGCACTCCTCCCTCGACGTGCTCGACCACCTCGGCGTCCCCCAGGACGAGTTCGTCCGCTACGACTCCGAGGCCGTCATGCACATCACCCTCTGCCAACGCCGCCCCGGACAGGTCGCCCGCCACCTCTACGCCGGCCGCAACACCACCTGGACGCTGCTGCACACGGCCCTGTCCCGCCGCCTGCCCACCGACGTCCTGCACACCGGCGCCCGGGTCACCGGCCTGTCCGCCGAGCACGACCGGCCGCTGCTGCACTTCGCCGACGGAAACACCGCCCCAGCCGACCTGGTGATCTTCGCCGACGGCCGCTCCTCGACCGGGCGCCGGCTGCTGGACCCGCAGCGGCGGCTGCACTACGCCGGCTACGTCGCCCACCGCGGCCAGACGACCACCACCCGGCCGACCCTGCACGACTTCCTGCGCTTCGAAGCCTCCGAGCACAGCGGGATGCAGTTCAACGTCGCGCCCATCCCCGACGGCGCGGACTGGACGTTCTACCTCAGCGCCACACCCGCCCAATACGAAGACTTCTTCGGCGCCTCACCGACCCGGCGTCTCTTCGCCCTGCCGCAGCACATCACCGCAGCGGCCCGCGCCGAGGTCGACGCCAGCGCCGAACAGTACCTGCCTGAAGAACAGGCCGCCCTGGTGCACGCCACCACCACCCGGATGGCCGCCCCGGTCATGGACATCGAACCCCCGACTCGGATGGTCTGGCCCATCGGCGCCGGCCACGCCGTCCTGCTCGGCGACGCCCTCGCCCCGGTCCGGCCGCACACCGCCCGCGGCGCCAACAACGGCATCGAACAAGCCTGGGGCCTCACGGCCGCGCTCACCCAGCACCGCAAATACCACGCCGACCTGACCACCGCCCTCGACGGCTGGCAGCGACGCCACCTGCCCGCCGCCGTCGCCGCCGTACAGCTCGGGCCTGAACTCGGCCGGCGGTTCGGCCTCGGCACCGTCTGACCCACTCCCGGTGGTGGGTCGGCCCGCACGCCGCGGGCCGACCCACCACCGGCAAGCGTCCGACACCTCAGGGGGAACCGTGACCACCGACCGCACCGCCTGGCTCGCCCTAGCCTCCCTCGCCCAACCCGGCCAGCCCCGCCGCACCGACGCGCACATCGTCACCGTCGGCGAGAAGGAGCACTACGACCCGCGCTCCGCCCGCGACGCCGCCGAGTACCGCATCGCCCTGGGCTACAGCAAGCGCTGACCCACGCCGAGCACGGGCCGGACTAGTACTGCAACGGCGGGTCGTGGCTCCGCTCGTGTTGGCTCGTTGACTGGTTGTGGTCGATGTTGAGTTGGTCGGGTCGTGGGATGCCGGGTTGAGCGAGTTGTTGTTCCGGTTTTCGCATCGGTTTGAGCGGGTGGAGCCGCGCCGGCGGGCAGCGGCGTATCTGCGGGGGCTGTTGGCGCCGTTGGAACGCCGCAACGGTTGGACCCTGGCCGAGGAGGCCGGTCATGGGTCACCGGACGGGTTGCAGGGCATGTTGTGCAGTCCGGCGTGGGACCGTGACGGTGTCCGTGATGATGTGCGGGCCTGTGTGATCGAGGCGATCGGCGCTCCGGACGGGGTGCTGATCGCGGATGAGACCGGGTTCGTGAAGAAGGGCCGCGCGTCGGCGGGGGTGCAGCGGCAGTACTCGGGGACTGCGGGAAAGGTCGAGAACTGTCAGCTCGGTACGTTTCTGGCGTATGCGTCGGGTCGGGGCCGGGCGTTGATCGATCGGGAGTTGTATCTACCGAAGTCGTGGACCGATGACCCGGCCCGGTGCGCCCGGGCTGCGGTGCCTGAGGACGTGGTGTTCGCGACGAAGCCTGAGCAGGCCCGGGCGATGCTCGAACGGGCGGTCGTGGCTGGGGTGCCGTTCGCGTGGTTCACCGCTGATGAGGCATACGGTCAGAACCCGGGTTTGCGGACCTGGCTGGAGGGGCAGGACATCGCCTACGTGATGGCGACCCGCTGCGATCACGAGGTGCCGTCCGGGTTGCGGACCACGACCAGCGTGCAGGAACTGGTCGGCAGGATCCGGGCGGGTGCATGGCGGCGGATGTCCTGCGGTGACGGCGCGCACGGACCGCGGGTCTACGACTGGGTGTCCACGCCGATCCGGGCGCGGTTCCCGCACGGCCGGCAGGGTTGGGTCCTCGCACGGCGCAGTATCAGCACCGGCGAGTTGGCGTACTACGTGTGTTTCGGGCCGCGCGGCACCCGGCTGCGGACCCTGGTCCGGACCGCGGGCGCGAGGTGGGCGGTCGAGGAGTCGTTCCAGACCGCGAAGAACGAGGTCGGCCTCGATCAGTACCAGGTCCGTCGCTACGACGCCTGGTACGGCCACATCACCCTGGCCATGGCCGCGGCGGCGTTCCTGGTCATCACCCGGGCCGCCGAGGCCGACCGCGACGCCGAAGCCGCCGAGGCCGTCGAGGTTGACCGGTCACAGGGGGACCAAGCCGGGCCAGGACATGCTGATCCCGTTGAGCAGCAACGAAATCCGTCGCCTGTTCACCCGGCTGATCTCGACCGTCCAGCACCACGCCAGCCACATCCTGCACTGGTCGCAATGGCGTAGACGCCGGCAAGCCCAGGCCCGAGCCGCTCACTACCGCAAACGACTCGAACCGCCGTAAGACACGACCCGCCGTTGCAGTACTAGGCCGAGGTCCGGCCCCACTGGCGCATCACACACCAGCCGATCCAGGCTCCGCCGCGACCGCGTCCGCGCGCCATGGCGGGCCCAGCACGCCCGCAGGTCCTGACACCGCCCAGCCGGTGCCCACACGGCAGGCCACAGAATCCCCGACCGCGCTAGAATGCACGGTGTCGGCTCGGCCTCTCGAGGTGGGCTGGTTTTGGGAAATTGGTGGGCGAGGTGTGCGAACACTCCTGGAGTGATCCTCGCCCGCCGCCTCACCACTCTGCCGGCACAACCGTCACCGATAGGACTGCCAAGCCGTGCTGATCAAGGTCATCCGCGGCCACGAGTGCACGGACCGCGCAGGCGTCGCCGAACTCCTCGAACGCAGCCTCCAAACGGTGAAGTATCTCGCCGCCGATCGTCCGGTCACCGGCTTCCCTGAACCGTTCGAGGTCGACGTCACCGGCCGCGGCTCCCGCACCACCGCCGACGGCGCCAGAACCGGCCGCGAGTACTACCGCATCGCCGACATCCTCGCGTTCAAACCCGGCTACCTCGCCCGAGTCGCGGCCGCCACCCTGCCGCGCAGCCATGGCCGGACCCTCGACACCGACCCCGACACGATGCTCGACCCGGCGGCGTTCGCCGCGTACCTCCGCATCAGTCCAGACACGTTCGGCAGCTACGTCGCCAAGAGCAAAGACTTCTGGCACGCGTACGCCATCGTCACCCGCCACGCCACCACCGAGGCCGACCGGCTCACCATCCACGCGACCGTGAACGGCGAGTCGCTGCTCATCGCCGACGGTGATGACACATTCTCCGTCGACGCCGACATCCACAAGGTCTTCGGCTACTACGACGGCACCTGGCAACCCGAGCTTCCTGGCTACACCTTTCCCGGCGACGCGCGTGCAGCGCTTTCGACGCTGCTGACCGGCGAGGACTTCTACCTCCCGCCGCCCGACGAACAACACCCCGGCCGTGGCGGCATGCACCGCCGGTGGCGCGGCGCCACCGCGCAGTCGTTCAACGACCAGCGACACGGTTCCGCCGACTGGCCACGGCGACGACGGCGAGCGCGCCGAGCCCACCCGTCGGCGTAACGACCCAGCAGCGGCACCCCACGCCGGGCACCGGGCGCACCCACGCCCCGCCCTGCGCCCACCGTCGGCGTGCCTGGGCCCGTGACGGTGCAGCATGCTTCTGGCCCAGGTCCGCGGGACGTCTCGCCGTAGCTCCCGCGGACAACGGGCCGGGGCCCAGCTGACGCCGGCCCGGGCCCTGCACCCCCGTCTGTGGTTGCGCGCCACGCCTGCCGCCCGCCAAGCCGCCGGCTACGCCCCGCCCGCTGCAGCACAGGCCCCGAAGTTCTCGGGGCACCGCCCCGAACCCCGCGCCTCGCCGGCGAGGCAGGCCAACAGGATGGGCAGCAACACGACCGGCCCTCAACCGCCGTCGTGGGGCGCCCCGCGTTCCGGGCCATCCCGCCGTCTGACCCAAGGGTCTGCCACACCGGGCGACCGGCCGCAAGATCGCAAAAAGAGCGCTCACTTGCACCCGGCCACCCGGCGCGGCCGATCAAAGACCAGACGACGGGACGGCCCTCCACACGAGGCACTCAGGTGAGTGAAAACCCTGCCGCTACGCGGCAGGCAAACACCGTCCCACCTGCACAAACATCACATCAACACTGGCCAATCACCACTTCATCGGTTATTATTAACCCAGGTCGTTCGCACCGGCCGAATCCAAAACCACCACCGACCAAAGGAGCCACAGCATGACGCTCGCGCTCGAAACCCCCGACCTCATGACCCAGGTCGGCCACGCCATCACCGCCCATGACACCGGCGACACCACCACCTACCGCACCGCCCTCGCCCGCATGCACGACACCGGCTGGGGCACCTACGCCGACATGGTCACCGCCCTGCTCACCGGCGACGAACAACCGGACGGGCCGAACCGCTACCTCGGTGACGACGCCGGACCCGTCACCGTCACCGCCACCGACCTCTGCACCTTCCACGGCGAGCCGCCGTTCTAACCGCCCCAGCGGCGCCGGGCCACACCGCCCGGCGCCGCACGGCACCCACGAACCGCCCGCTCACCGCGAAGGAACCGCAATGCGAACCCCGACCCCACTCCGCCGCCGCCTCACGATCCGCTCAGCCGCCCTCTACCGCTCCGAACACGGAGCCCTTCAGCGAGGCATCATCGTCGGCGTCGAGTTGCACAACGGCGCATACCGCTACCGCATGTGCGACGCCGACGGCCCGATCTCCGCTCGCGTCACCGCCGCCGACGTCACCACGGACCCTCCCCACACGCACACGCCCTGGCGCGCACGCATCAGCGCCATCTACCACGCCGCCGCAGACCGCGACCTTCCCTGGAACGAGCTACACCCACGCCTACCCGACCTGTACTTCCACCTCTACCGCAACAACCGCGCCCGAGCCATGACCACGCTCCGCGCCCTAGAACGTCAGGTCGGCATCCACCCCACCAGAAGGCGCACCGCCCGTCACCACCTCAAACCACAACCCCACCGTGCCGCACGGCCAGCACAAGCGTGGGACTAGCCATGCCCCACACGCAACACCGCCCCGCACCGGTCGGCGCAACGGTCGTCTACCACGGATCGGCCACCGAATACACCGGACGGCACCTCACCATCACCAACGTCGACACCACCGGACGCGACCGGTACGAACTCTCCGACGACACCGGACCGTTGCTGCGCAACGTCCACGCCGCATCGTTCACCCTCGACCACTGGACAGCACGCCTGCACGCAATCGCCCGAGCAGCCAAAGCCACCAGCGAAGCCGACCTCATCAACCCCTACCTCGCCGAAGTCCGCACCCTCATCATCCAAGGCAGCCAGCGCCGCGCGCACGACGCCGCCCGCGCGCTGGAATTCCACCTCGGCCTCCGAACCGCCACCCGCACCGGACCCGGCGCCCACCGCCGATAGACCCCCGAGCCGGGCGGCGCAGCAACCACGCCGCCGCCCGGCCCGGCCTACCCCGGTCAACGGCACCCCCCGACATCCCGAAAAGCCACCCACGCCATGCCGCAGCAGTTCAACCCAAACCCACCCGCCCCAACCACACACCCGCGCCCAGCTACCGCATGACACCCTCCCCACCACACCACGCAAACGGCGACCCGAGGAGACCCGCAATGACCGAACCCGCCCGCAGCCGAAAGGGCCGGACCGCCGTCATACTCGGCGGCGCCGCCGCCGTGATCGGCCTACTCGCCGCCGTCGCCGCTGTCGTCGCGCTCATCCTCGCGTACAACTACCGCTGACCCCGCACCCCGCGCAACCCGACCGCCACCACCCGGGCCACCACGGCGCCCGGCAACTGCCGCCCGAACCGCCCCGGACGGCGCCCGCACCTCCTCAGCCGTCATCCCGACCGCCGACGCCGCCCGCTCCACGCCACCGAACACCGTGACCGACGCCGCAACCGCGACGCCCGCCGCCGTCAACCGCTCGGTCGCGTCCACGACCCGCCGCACCGCCCCCAGCTCAGCCGCATGACGCTGCCGCAGCCGCTCCACGTAGTCATTGGTACTCTGCCTCGCCATGCCCCCACGCGACGTCCAACAACCCTCAGAGCGCCACCATTCATAGTGGTTCGTCGTCGATCTAAAAACCTGTTCCTACCCTTGCCAGGTCAGCGCAAGGTGATTGACGTGGCGTTTCTCTCCCTACACCTTTGGTTGCCCTCCTCTCTGGCACACAACCTTGCATTCACAATGTCGCTGGGACGTCCGGCGGCGCCGTACGCTGCTCTCATGCTCTCCGTCACCAAGATTCACCCCGGTGCCGGAGTGAACTATCTCCTCACTCAGGTCGCCCCCGGAAAGCACGATTTCCGGCCAGCACCGAACAATTCCGGATTGGCGTACTACGCCGACTCGGCCGCGCACGGCGAAGCCCCCGGATGGTGGACCGGGCAAGCCCAAGAATTGTTCGGCGTCGGACCAATCGTGCAGCCGCAAGAATTGCAGCTGCTCATCGGCGAAGGGAAGCACCCGGTCAGCGGGAAGCAGTTGGGGCGGTTGTGGCGACGGTTCGAGCCGCTAACCGACTCCCGCCGGGAAGAACTCGCCGAGCAGGCCCTGAAGGCGCTGCCGGACGACGCCACGCACGAACAGCGATACAAAGTCTGGCTGGACGTTTGGACAGCGCCGGAGCGGCGGCCGGTGGCCGGGTTCGACGTCACGGTCTCGATGCGCAAGTCCGAATCACTGCTGTGGGCGTTCGGCGACGACCGGGTCAAGGCGCAAGTGATGGCCGCTCACCACGCTGGCATCCAGGCGGCCGTGGCGCATCTACGTACGCATGCTGCGTTCACGCGGTTGGGCACGAACGGGGTCGCGCAGGTCGACACCGACGGTCTCGCCGTCGCGGTGTACGACCATCGGATGAGCCGGGACAAGGACCCGCAGGTGCACTCGCACATCGTGGTCTCGGCCAAGGTCGCGGTGACCGGCCCGGACGGTGAACGACGCTGGTACGCCCTCGACGGCAAGGCGGTGTACCAGGCGTCGGTGAGCACCCGGATCGTCTACGAGCGGGCCGTTGAGCTGGAACTCGGCCGGCGGCTCGGCGCCCGCTACGCCGCCCGTCCCGGCTCGACGATCCGGGAAATCGTCGGCATCTCCCCGCGGGCGATCCAGATGTACTCCAAGCGGCGGACCGCGATCGAGTCGGAGCTGGCTGCGGAGCCACCGGCCGGCTCGGCGGGCATGTCGATGCGGCGGTGGCGGCGTATCGCGCAGGTCGCGACGCTGCGGACCCGGCTGCGCAAAGACGGCGCCGAGTCGACCGCCGAGGCGGTGCAGCGATGGCGCGCCGAGGACGCCCGGCACGGCCTGGACACCGCCGGGGAAGTGCGGACGATCGTCGCCGGCCGGGTCCGCAACGACACCGCCGAACTCGCCGCCCGAGCTCTGGCGCGGGCCCGCCGCAGTCTGCGGCCCGGCGCGGTCCTGACCGAGGTCGACGTCGACGCCGCCGTCCGGCTCGGGGTCAGTGATGAGGAACGGCGGGCGGAGATCCTGAGCGAGGCGGTCCGCCGCGACCCGCAGCTGGCGGCCACGCGGGCGCTGCGGGAACTGTCCGCCGATCGGGCGGTGTTCGGTTTGGACCATCTCGAACTGGCGATCGGCCGGGTCCTGCACATCACGCCGGGCGAGAACATCCGCACCGACTGGTCGCGGGTGCATCGCCTCGCTGTGCGCGCCACCAACCACGGCTGGGGCGGCCTGCGGGTTCTCACCCCGCCGGCGCTGGTGCAGTGGGGGCCGACGCTGCTGCGGACCGGCGACCGGCAGTCCATCTACACCCGGCATCGGCAGTTGCGCCTCACCACCGAAGCGGTCCTCGACGTCGAGCGGCAGGTCCTCAGTTACGCCGCCCGCCTCGGCGCTACCCCCGCCCCACCCGAACTGCTCACCGCGGTCGCCGAGGAGCTGCGCCTGTCCGATGACAAACGCGCCGCCCTGGTCCACTTGCTCGGCGACGACCATCGCGTCGCCGGGGTCGTCGGCCCGGCCGGAACCGGCAAGACCTACCTGCAGCGCGCCGTTGGGATCGTCGCCGCCCGCGCCGGCGTTCCTGTGCTCGGCCTGACGGTGTCACAGAACGCCGCCGAGGTGCTCGCTACAGAGGCCCGTCAGGATGGTGCGCCCGGGTTCCGGACCGAGAACATCGCGATGTGGCTGCACGCGCAACACACCCCGCCGAAGGACAGCCGGCCGGGGCAATGGGATTTCCGGCCCGGCCAGTGGCTGATCATCGACGAGGCGTCCCAGGTGTCCTCCACCGACCTCGCCGCACTCGTCCAGCTCCTCGACGCGGTCGGCGGGAAACTCATCCCGGTCGGCGACCCGGCACAGATCTCCGCGATCGGTCCCGGCGGGCTGCTGCGCCACCTCGCCGGGATCGGCCGCACCGTCGAACTGCGCGACATCAACCGGTTCCGGGAGGCGTGGGAAGGCCCCGCATCGCTGCGACTGCGGGCCGGTGACACCACCGTGCTGCGCGAGTACGACCAGCGCGGCCGGATCGTCGCCGGCACCGACGAACACCTCACCGAACGACTCCTCGCCGGATGGCTCGCCGACACCCTCGACGGCCGGGACGCGCTCATTCTCGTCGAGACCGAAGCCGAAGCCGCGGACCTCGCCGCCCAGGCCCGCGCGATGCTCATCCGCGCCGGTGTCGTCGGCCGGGGCCGCCGCGTCGAACTCCGCGACGGCACGAAAGCCTCCGCGGGAGACATCATCGTCACCCGGCACAACGACCGCCGACTGACCACTGACACCGACCCTGACTTCAGCATCGCCGCCGCCCTCGGCACCGCCCTCGGACTCGGTTCCGACGATCGGCAGGCGGGGAAGTTCGTCGCCAACCGCGACCGCTGGCGCGTCTTGCACGTCGGCCGCCACGGCACCCTGCACGTACGCAACGTCCGCACCGGCGACGACATCGTGCTGCCCGCCGACTACGTCGCCGAACATGTGCAGCTCGCCTACGCCGCGACGGTCGACTCCGCGCAGGGCCGGACGGTCGACACCGCCCGCGCGCTCATCCGCGACGGGATCACCCGCGCCAAGCTGTACGTGATGGCCACCCGCGGGAAATGGCTCAACCTCCTGTACGTACTGACCAACCCCGAGCCACCCGAACCGTACGGGGCCGAACCACCCTTGTCCGGGACCGGGCTGCTCGCCGAAGTCCTACGCACCGACGACGCCGACCGCACCGCCACCGAGACCGAACAAACGCTCCTCGCCGAGCACGACGCCCTGCACACCTGGGGCCCCACGTTCGAAGACCTCCTCGGCCGCGCACACGCCGCCCGGTACATCGCCATCGTCGCCCGGCTCGACCCCGCAGCCGGCGCCCGGCTGCGCCACGACCCCGCGATGAGCGTCGTCGCGTACAAACTGCGGGCACTCGCCGATGCCGGCTACGACGATGCGCGCATTCTCACGGCCGCCGTCAACCGGCGGGAACTGCACAGCGCCGACAGCGTCGCCCAAGTCCTCTCCTACCGTCTCGACGACATCTACCTGAACCTCGTCCACGACCCCCGCCGGGCGCTGGCGGCGAACCCGTCACACACCTTCGCCTCCCGGGTACCGGACCTCACCGGCGTGCACCCAGACGTCGCGGATGCGCTGCGTCAGGTCACCGCCGTCGCCGACCAGCGCATCGCGGCCCTCGCCGAGTCCGCCGCGGAGCAGCCACCGGCATGGGCGGCGCCGCTCGGACCCGTCCCGTCCGACGCCGACGGCCGCCGCGCCTGGCTCGACCGGGCCGAGGTCGTCATCGCCTACCGCGACCGCTACGACCACACCAGCAACGAACCGATCGGCGCCGAGCCACCCGAACGGGACATCACCCGCTCGACTGCGTGGCACCGGGCCCAGCTCGTCCTCGGGCCCGCCACCCTCGCCGGTGAGGTCCACGCCGCCGGCGTCGTCCGCATGCGCCAGTTCCTCGCCGCGCTCCGCGACGCCGACACCCGCGAACCCGACTACGTCGCCGACGAGCTGCGTACCGCCCACCTCGACCTGCTCGACGCCCGCGACACCGTCAGCGGCCTGACCACGGAACTCGCCGTCGCCGAGCACGACCGCGACCAGCCACGGCAGCCGCCGTCCGCACGACGCTGGTGGCGAGCTGGACCTCCCCAGCCCTCGACCCCAACACCGACAAACGCAGCCGCGCCAGGTGCTGCCGCCCAGCAGCGCGTCGACCGGCTCCGGGCCGCGCTGCGCACCGCAGAGGCGCAGGTCGGCCAGGTTGCGGTCCGGGTCGAGCATCTCGAGCGGCAGCACACGACGTGGCTCGGCTGGTACACCGACACGCTGCCCGCCCGGTACGCCGGTAATCTCGCCAACGCCGAGCGTGCCCGCCGCATGCAGCGGGTCATGGGTAACGCGAAGGGCGTCGTGGATCGGGTCCGCGCCACCACCGCGCGGGTGCGGGCTGTGGACGCCACCCGCCCGGCGCCGCATGAGCGCCCGATGCTGCCGCGGATCGATGACGCGTCCGGCGCTGCGGCGAAGCGTGTCGCCGATCATGCCGGTGCTGCCGGCACGCTCACGGCAGACCCGGTCGACGAACCCGACCTGGACTGAGCGCCACTGCTGCGTTGCGCCGTGACCACCGTGGCGCGCGGCATTCGCCGCTCTGTCGGGGTCCGCCAGAGCTGACGCGTCCCGGTCGTCTCGTGGCACCCGATGGCACCCGTTCGCACGTATTGACCCGTGGCCGGCGCCGATGGACGGCGGAAGCCTCACGGGTGTGAAGCCGCCATCGCCATTGCTGCGCCGCCCTGCCCACCGAGGACGCGATGTCGTCCCAACGTCCGGGGCGGTGGTGCGCGCATGAGAATCCTGCTGCTCGTCTCGTCGTTCAACTCGCTGTCCCAGCGTGCGTGGTGCCGGCTCCGGGCGGGTGGGCACGACGTCGCGGTCGAGTTCGCGCTCGACGAGCAGACGATGATCGCGGCTGCGTACTTGGCGCAGCCGGACATCATCATCGGCACGTTCCTCAAGGATCGGGTTCCAGCGGCGGTGTGGACACGGTGGCCCACGGTGGTGATCCATCCGGGTCCGGTCGGCGACCGCGGGCCGTCGTCACTGGACTGGGCGATCAGCGACGCAGCTCCGGTCTGGGGCGTGACGGCGCTGCAGGCCGTCGAAGAGATGGACGCAGGCCCTATCTGGGCGGCCCGAACATTCCGGCTGCCGGACGACCCGGCCCGGAAGTCGGCGCTCTACGGCGGTCTGGTTGCCGACGCCGCGATGGAGTGCCTGGACGAGGTCATCGTGAAGGCCCAGCGGCGTGGCTTCCGGCCGGTCGAGCTCGAGGCCGCGCCGAGGGCGGTGCCGTCCGCCACGCTGCGACCGCCGATGAGGCAGGCCGACCGGGCGTTTGGCTGGGACGAGCCGGGCGCGTCGATCCTGCGTCGCATCCGGGCAGCCGACGGCAGCCCAGGTGTCCGCACGATCCTGGACGGCCGGGTGGTGCACATCTTCGACGCCGACCTCGCACAGCGGCCGGTATCCGGCCGTCCGGGCACGATCGTCGGCCGCGACGACGAAGCGGTACTGGTGGCGACCGGTGACCGGTCCGGACTCTGGATCGGCCGCGCAAAGCAGGTCGCAGCGGACGGCACAACCGGCATCAAACTGCCGGCCGTCCACATCCTTCGGAACACGACGGCAGGGGTTCCGTGGCTGCGCGACCGGGCACGGATCCGGTACCTACGCCACGACCAGCACGTCGGAGAGCTGATGTTCGCGCCGTACAACGGCGCGCTGGACGTCGCCTGGTCGCGGCGGCTCGCCGGCGCACTGCGCAGGGCACTCGCGCAGGACACCAGGGTGCTCGTCCTCCGGGGCGGGTTCGACACCTGGTGCAACGGCATCGATTTGAACGCGATCGAGGCGTCCGACGACCCGGCGATGGCGGCGTGGGCGAGTATCCGCGCCATCAACGCCGTGTGCCGGTTGATCGCCCAGCACACCGGCCAGGTCATCGTCGCCGGCCTGTCCGGCAACGCCGGCGCCGGTGGGGTCATGATGCCGTTGGGCGCCGACCTGGTCGCCGCCCGTTGCGGCGTGATCCTCAACCCCTTCTACGCCGACATGGGCCTGTTCGGCTCCGAACTGCACACCAGGACCCTGACGCGACGCGTGGGCGCGGACACCGCCCACCGATTGCTGACCGGGCGACTGCCGATCGACGCTGACCAGGCCGCCGCCATCGGGCTGGTCGACCAGGTCGGGCCGCGTGGCGAGGAGCACTACCGCGACTGGCTGCTCGACCTGGCGCGCGAACAGGCCCAGGAGCGGCGATGGCGGCGGACGCTCCAGGGCAAGCGCGACGCTGCCGCAGTGGAGCCGCGCCCGCTGGCGTACTGGGAACAGCTGGAGCTCGCCGAGATGGCACGGGACATGTTCGACGACCGCCAGCAGTTCGACGAACGCCGCCGCAGCTTCGTCCAGAAACGCCGGCCGGACCGGACACCCCCGCAGCTCGCGACGCACCGCGCTGCCCGATAGCGCCGCCGCGATGCCGCGTCCACAGGTCGCCCCCGTTCTCCACGTCCGGACCCGCCGGTGCCCGACTTCGGACCATCGAGGCAGGCGATGAACCGGCCGACGGCCCTCACCGCGTTCGTCGACGAGTCGTTCATCCACCGGCAGGGCCATCCGGTTGTCTACCTCCTCGCCGCGGTCCTCGTCGAAGGCGACGACCTGAACCACGCGGTGCAGGCCGCCCGGACATCGGCCGCCGGCCACGAGTTCCACGCGACCCGCCTGCACCGCCTCGGACACATGGGCGTCGTGGAGGCGATGCTGGGCACGGTCGCACAGTGGGCGGGCTGGACCGTGGTCGTCGCGCACACCGATCGGGCAGCATCGTGAGGCTGCCCGGCAGAGCGCGCTGCAACGTCTCTTGCGCTACCTGGACGGGCAGAAGGTCAGCGACGTCGTGCTCGACCGGCGGGCCGACACGGCACAGGCAGCCGCAGCGGAGCACAGCGGCCAGCGGCTCGCCGACCCGGAGCACCGCGACCTGCGCACCTACCGGCATCTCGTGCGCGGCGGGGAAATCTCCAGCAGAATGCGGCTGGTCCACCACGACGACGTGACCGAACCCGGG
The DNA here is from genome assembly GCF_039531485.1 of Dactylosporangium maewongense. Lineage (NCBI taxonomy): Bacteria > Bacillati > Actinomycetota > Actinomycetes > Micromonosporales > Micromonosporaceae > Dactylosporangium > Dactylosporangium maewongense. The sequence continues at coordinate 20,297 of NZ_BAAAQD010000052.1, forward strand.
CTGTGGATGGCCGACGCGGTGGCGTGGTCGACTCGTAGGGCACTCGCGTCGAGCGAGCCGCAATGGCTCTACCAGGTGATCGACGCAACCACCGTACTGCACGCCCAGACCGGCATCGTGCTGACCATCAGCGACGACGGGGCCGCTCTGCCCGACGGTGATCGCGGCCCCCACAGGTGGGCCCAGCGAGACGTGGTCTCCGCCCAGCCCATGTTGTCGTCCACGTCAGGAAATCGCGCGGCACAACCCGACGCCTACCCCGACCACGTCGGAAGGTACATGGCATCGGTACTACGCCAGGTCGCCGCAGTGACCGCCCCGGCCCAGACTGCGCGGCTCATCACCGAGGTCCGGCAGCTGCGCGCCCAGATCGACAGGCTCACCCGAGCGGTCGCCACCGGCGGCATCGCCACCCCGGCAGGATCAACCGCAGCGCTCACCCACGAGCCGACGGCCCCGGAGTCCGACCAGCGCAGCATGCAGGAACCCGATCTCGGCTGAGCACATCCCACACGGGTCGAGGGCACCCGTCAGCCGAGCTCGACGCCAGCCGACGTCGAATCCACGACCGGAGACGCCACCTCACCTAACGACGAGGTCGACGCCGCCCGCCATCCCACGCCGTCGAACAGCGGTGCTGACTCGGTCGTGGTGCCGGGCGTGCCCACACCGGCTGCCCGGTCGGCGACATCGGCGCGAAGGCTGGCGATGCCGCCGCGCACCACCGCAGCGTACTGCCGCTCGACATGCCAGTCCAAGGCCGCGTAGAGCGCTGCCTCACGCTGCAGCGTGCTCCGCCAGAACGGGCCATCGCTCGGTTCGTTGGCGGCCCGCAGCTCGGGGTCGATCCGACGCACGACGTCGGCGCCCGGTGCAAGCACCGGATTGAACCGGTCGCGGGAATGCGGCTGGGCCGCGACCAGCGCGGCGATATCCGCGGCATGGCCGACAGTGAGCCGGTCGGTCTGGCGGTCCAACAGCAGCCAATGCGTCGCGTCCTCGCGGTCGTTGCCCAGCTGGACGCCCCCCAGCAACATGCCGGCAATCGGGGTGGCGGCGTACTGCCGCCACCCGGTCGCGTTGCCCTCGTCACGGACGCCGCCGTCGTCGAGCCGCAGCACACCCTGCTCGAAGTAGATCGCCACGTAGCGGTCCCCGCCGCGGTAGCCGAGCAGGTCACCGAGGACCGGTGGTGCGTCGGCCGGCAGCACCACCGGCTCGCCCGGTCGCGGCGTGGGAACCCTGAGCTGCGTCATTGCCGTGACCGCGCACGGCGGGACGGCGTCGTCGCGGCCACCTTCACCACGCCAACGGGCGTGGTCCGGGTCGGGGACTTGCGGGAAGGCAGCGGCCGGCGGCGTCGGGACCGGTGCGGTGGCCGGCGTTGCCAGCGCGCGGCGGCGAGTGGTGGTGGCGTGCTGCTTCGGCTCGTGCTCGGCGGCCGCCCGCGACGCAGCACGGCGAAGGTTACGCCGCCAGCGCCGACCACAGCCGGGGCGACCAGCAGCGGTCCGGCCGCGCCGAGCACGACCGCGGTGACGGCCGTGGCGATGACGGCTGGTGCGGTGCGTCTCCAGGTCGGCAACAGCACAATGCCGGCGGCCGTACCGGCCAGCGTGACTGCGGCAAGGAGTACGGACAGCACCCGCAGCAGCGGGCCGACGCCGACGTCGGCGCTGAGGCATCCGGTCGCAGCCAGGGCGGTGAGTCCGGCCAGTGTCAGCAAGTTCCGGCGCGGCCGTCCGGCTGGATCGCCGGGGGTTGTGAGCAGGGCAGGCAGGGCGCCTCGTCGGGCCAGAGCGTCACCGAGCCGTACCGCACCGGCGACGAACGTGATCCCGGCGCCGCAGGTCAGCAGGAGCGCGACGGCCGCGGCCGCAGGTCCGGCCGCTTCACCGATCCCACGGTGCAGCAGCGTGATGAAGGGGGCGGGGGCGCTTGCGGCGGCCGGACCCAGCACGCCGATGGTGACGGTGGCCAGGCTGAGGTAGAGCACGCCGACGATGGCGACCGCGGCGGCGGCGACCCTCGGCAGGGTCCGCTCGGGACGCGCCACGCTGTCGGTCAGATGCCCGCATGCCTCCCAGCCTGAGAACGCGATGAACAACACCGCCATCGCGCGACCGACCGGCACTGGACCGGCCGGCAGCAATGGATTGAAGTTCGCCAGGTTCACATGCGGTGCAGCGCTGACGGCGGCCGTGGTCAACAGCACCAGAAGCGCGCCCACTAGACCAAGTTGCAGTCGTCCCGAGGTGTGCAGCCCGAACGCGTTGGCGGTGAAGACCACAGCCAGAATGCAGCCGGCGACGGCGAGCCCGACGCCGCGACCAGCACCGAGGGCGGTGGCGGCGTACTGCCCGCCGATCAGCGCGGCAGCGCACGCAGCCAGCGGTGCCGCGCAGTAGAAGCACCACCCGACGACAGCGAACGCGCGAGGTCCAAACGCCAGCTCCGCCAGACCGGCGATACCACCGGCCTGCCGGTGACGAACGGCCAGAGCGGTGAACGTGGCGGCCAACGGAACGCTCGCAGCGACGAGCGCCGCCCAAGCAAGCAAGGACCCAGCGCCAGCTACTGCCGCCGCGAGGGCCGGCAAGGTAAGCACGCCAGGACCGAGGAGCGCTCCGACCCACAGGGCAGTCGCCTGGACAGCACCGATGCGCGCGGTCACAGCGCGGCCCGGCTTCGAAGGAGGTGACTCACCATCCGATCGTTGGCGTGCCACCTACGAAGTGGGCAGGTGGCACCCGGTACCAGGCCGTGCCACGAAGTCGCAGCAGCAGGCAGTCACCAGGCCGAATCACAACGACGCGTGTGCCGATCCTGATGGCCGCTGATGGCCTTCAGGACTGGACGCCCCCATGGACTGCTCGTAGGCGACGGTGGCCGTCATGGCCGTATCGGCACGGTGCCCAAACAACAGTGGTCAACGACATTGCGGGCCTCACGAGCAACATGAAGTACACGCCAGCACGCGTCAGGGTTCGACCTCCCCGCTTCGTGCTCGCCTATCGACCACGAGCGGACTGGATCGGCACGGCGCGGTCTGCGGTCACTTCGGCATCGATGGTGTGGGGAGGCGGGGGCGCTCCGGTTCCGGTCCCCGGCCGCCCGGGTGGACCCGTCATCCCCTTCGAGTTGCCCTTCGCCACGCCGCTGACGAGCTCGTCGCGACCGCCAACGCCGAACGCCGGGCCGGGCTGACCAGGTCGCGCGCGGATCGTCGCCGCCGCTGACCAGACTCGTCAACGTTTCGAGCGCGACCTGCACAACGGCGCCCAGCAGCGGCTAGTCGTGCTGGCGCTGCAACTACGGGCGGCGCAGGAGACCATGCCACCCAAGTTCGGCGCGCAGCTCGACGGAGCCGTCGCCGGGGCGAAAAGCGCGCTGGACGAGCTGCCCGAGATCGCGCGGTGCATCCACCCGGCCATCCTGACCACGGCGGCCTCAGTACAGCGCTACGCGTGCTCGCCCGCCGCTCACCGATCCCGGTCGACCTCCAACACGGACGACTCCAGGTCCGAGCGGGACCAGCCCCGTCATGGTTGTCGCCGCGGCGGTGCGCCGTAGACCCGGGTGAACTCCTCGATCGCGTCCCGGTACTCGGCCGACTTCGCCTCCAGGACCCCACGGTTGAACGCCTGCGGGTTCTGCCGGAGCATCCACTGGCCGAGCCGGGTCCAGAACGCCCGCACCGGCAGCTCATCCACCCCGGGTGACAGGAACCGCATCGCCTCCGTGGCCGACCCGTCCGCCTGCACCAGCAGGTCGAAGACCCGCCAGTACTCCCGCGCGTCGATCGCCCGCGGTCCGAAGCCGAGCAGCAGGTCCCGCGCCTCCGCCTCCGCCTGGCTGGCGATGAACATCCACCCGCCCAGGTCGATCACCGTGGACGGCGGGTCCTCCGGGTGCGAATACACCCCCACCCCAGTCGGAGTCTGACCGTTCGGCCGGGGTTGCAGGTGTACGACGATGTCCCGGTACCGCACGACCCAGTCGCCGTCGACATCGAACGTCTCCGCCGCCCGCACCGGGTCCTCGGTCGGGTCGTCGGGCTGGACGTGCAGCAGGATGTAGGCGTACGCCTCGGCGCGCGAACGCACCCACAGCCGGTCGTCCTCCCACGCCTCCGCGGCCGCCACCCAGCTCACCTCGTCGTAGCTGAGCCCGGTCTCGAAGAGCAGCTCGCTCAGCACGTCCCGCGGCGGGCGGTCGCCGAACTGGTACAGGTCGGTGCCGGGCTCCCGGCCGTCGATCAGGCGCGACAACCCGACGACGGTGCCGTCGTCCAACTGGCCGAACGCGAACAGCACCGGCCCGAGATTGTCATCGAGCTCCGAGAACCGCAGCCCGAGCCGCGCCTGCAGCTCCGCCGGCTCCAACGTCAACTTCGCCACGGGCCAGCGCGTGCCTTCGACCGCGTGGAGTTCCATGGGCCGCACTTGGTCTCCTCAGTAGATCTCGTACGCGGTCAGCACCTCGCGGTACGCCGCAGTGACCGCCTCGATCCTGCGCCGCCTGAACTGCGTGGGATCCGCCCCGAACATCGCCCACCCCACCTCGGAGGTGAACGCCTCGGCGGGCACCGCATCACCCCGGCCGGCACGAACTTCCCCACCTCGTCCATCGCGGCCACCGCCATCGCGATCGCCTCCGAGCCTCAAGGCCAGTTCACCGACGACCAACTCGCTGCTGATGAGCACCTCGCCAACTTCGGCCCGCTCTTCGCGGCTGCCCGCGGGCGCAGCTATCGGAAGGTGCGGAATGCGCCTGGCGGCCGGTGTGCCTGAACCTCGGTGACGCCTTCTCAAGAAGATCGTGCCGTAGTCGGCCGAATTCCATCGATCCCAGTGTCGGCCCTGGTACCTCCGCCTGAAGACCAGCACTTTCGTCTCGGAGTACCGTTGCAAGCGAGCCCGCAATGCGAGCCGTTGTTCAGCGGGTCCAGGGTTCCGCAGGCAGGCAGGCGGGGCCGGGCTTGCCGTAGACGATGGTTCCTTCCGGGTCGACGTAGCACCGGCCGAGCCGGTCGAACGGAACAAACAACGGCCGGCGGTCGATCTCGTTGCCAGCGCTGTCGTAGCTGACCAACTCTGGGCTGTTGCGTTCGCGGACGTCGCCCTGAGCGATGAGCCCAAAGGCGCCGTTGGCGATGCGCGCGTCCGTCGTCCTGCCGTCGCCGTGCTCAAGCACCAGCCGGTGCACCCGTGCGCTGACCCGCCCGATGGTGACCACGCCGGCGCCATCGTGCTCGGTCGAGGTCAGCAACAGCCGGTCAACCGGCCCCGGCAGCCAGTCGTGCTGCCAGTTGGGCCCGTCGGTGTCGGCGGCCATGCCTCCGGACCGGCTCTGGTGCGGCGGGTCCCACTCATCACAGGCGAGGTAATGATCCTCGGTGAGGAACAGCAGCGCGACATGGTCGCCATGCTCGGCCCCCACGGCCAGATCAACACTAGTTACCGGCAGCCGGGCGTGCGTGTCGTTCATTTCGAGGCACCGCTCGGCCGCCGCCCGCAGCGACGGCGACATCTCGTCGGGTCCGAGTGCCAGAAGTTGCTCACCGTCCCTACCGGACCACGCCGAAACCCCGACAGCAGCCACAGCGACGATTCCGGCGAGGGCGAGCCCAACACCGACACGACGCCGCACCGGCCGCGCCGGTCTGGTGATGTCGGCGAGAAGTCTGGTGCGCATCTCTTGCACCCTGCCGGGCGGGAGATCCCGCGCGGTCGGTGGAGTGAACAGGTCGTTCATTGATCCTCCGTGGTGTCGTGGGACAGTTGGCGGGCCAGCCGGGCGCGCGCCCTGCTAACCCGGGAACGGAGCCCGGCCTCGCTGATGCCGAGGACGGCTGCGGCGTCGGCGTATGACACGCCGGACCACACGCATAACGCGACCGCCTCCCGCTCGGCTTGCGGCAGTCGACGCACGGCGGCCAGGATCGCGCGCATCCGCCGTTCGTCGTCGACCCGGGCCGCGACCTCGTCGGACAGATCAGCGTCGGTATCACGCTCTGCCGGAAGCCGTCGCAGCAGCGCAAGCCAGCGTCGTGCGGAGCGTGACTCGGTGCGGGCCGTATAGGCGGTAATCACGAGAAGCCAGGGCAGCGCAGAACCGTCGACCAGACGAGCGTCCGCACGCCGGCGCCAAGCGACAAGGAATGCTGACTGGGTGACATCCTCGGCGAGCGACCAGGAGCCCGTGAGCTTGAACGCGTGGTTGTACACCGCCCGCGCGTAGCGGTCGAACAGCACAGCGAACGCCGCCGCGTCGCCGGCCACCGTCGCCGACCACAACTCCCGGTCGGTAGGGCTCATCTGGACCGTCACACCGTACTATTGCCGGCACGCCGCATTCTGTTGCACGCGATTGCGAAAATGACCGCGGGCGAGTCGGCTACGATCGCCAGGCTGTCCGCCCACTTGGGCGTGCACGACCATGAGGGTGGCAAGCGGGTCCGGGTCTGCGGCCCCGCGTCACGGTCGCGCACTCATGACGACTGTTGCGGGTGCGTTTCAGAACGGCCATAACGGCGGGCCAGTTCAAGGGCGTATTCGACGCGGGTTCCTGCCGCTTGTCGAGTCCAACGGCTGGCGGAGTTGATGTGCAGGCCGAGGAGTCGGCTGAGGGCCACGGCGGGAAGTTCCGCGGCCAGTTCGATGAGCGTGGTGTTCCGTGATGGCCGAGTTCGGATACTAGTGGCTGCAGGCGCCGGATCACTTGGTGGACAGTCTGCCAACTTCGCTGAGACCGGACAGGAACGGCAGCGACGTGCCGGACCGGGCCGACGCGGCGGCAAGTTGGTTGGGCAGGCCGGCGAACGGCGCGGGCACCGGGCTGGGTGGCTCGCCGAGGCGCAGCTGCAGCTCCCCGTCGACGATGGCGAGGTCGTCGGTGGTCAGGTACAGGATGCGGCGCAGCAGCTCGACATCGAATGCCCCGGTATGACCGACGGCTGTGCCGAACGGATCGCCAGCAAGCAGTCCCACTGCCCTGGGAACACGGGCGGAGACGACATCGCTTCAGTGAGACGACACGCCGAAGATGCCAACTTCGATGAGACGGGCGCAACCCACGGTCCCTCGGCGACAAATTCAATGAGACGCAGCACCGAATGCCGCCAGCTACCGCGAGATAGATGCCAGATCGCCTGAGACAGGACAGTGTTGGAGCGGCGCGCCAGCTACGCGGGAGGGCATCTCACGAAACTTGTCGGATCCGACAGGTTGGTGAGACACCGACAAGTTCAACGAGAACCTACAAAGGCTATTTATAGTAACTTCACCAGCCAGTTGTGATCTCGCGGTCGGCGCACCGACCGCGCTGGCACCGTGTTGCCGCTTGCGGTGCCGAAGTCGATCCCGTTGTGATCCTCGCGGTCGACGCACCGACCGCGCTGGTCGACGTCGACGTGCGCGGGGTCATGGCGGCCACCGCGTTGTGATCCTCGCGGTCGGCGCACCGACCGCGCTGGTCGCGGCACGTCCGGGAGTGTTCCTCGACGCGGATCGCGTTGTGATCCTCACGGTCGGCGCACCAACCGCGCTGGTTGTCCCTTGTGCCAACCGGACTGGCTCAGCGTGTTGTGATCCTCGCGGTCGGCGCACCGACCGCGCTGGGGAACCCGGGGTGCTCGGGCAGCGTCAGGCCGAGGCTGTTGTGATCCTCGCGGTCGGCGCACCGACCGCGCTGGACACGCAGCGTGAACGGCGTCGTCAAAGCCCAGTCCGCGTTGTGATCCTCGCGGTCGGCGCACCGACCGCGCTGGCACACCCGCGATGCCCTGTGCGCGCGGACGCCGCTGTTGTGATCCTCGCGGTCGGCGCACCGACCGCGCTGGGGTCTCCGAGGTCCGCGCCTACGCCTGGGACCAGCAGACGTTGTGATCCTCGCGGTCGGCGCACCGACCGCGCTGGGGGAAAGTGGACGATGCCGAACGTGTCGTTGTCCTCGTTGTGATCCTCGCGGTCGGCGCACCGACCGCGCTGGGGAGCAGAACCTGACCGAACGCCGCCGGGTCCGGGCGGTTGTGATCCTCGCGGTCGGCGCACCGACCGCGCTGGTTGACGTTGCCGCCGCTTTCCACGGCGTGGACCTCGAAGTTGTGATCCTCGCGGTCGGCGCACCGACCGCGCTGGCTCGTCGTAGCGCACGATCACGCCAGAGGCGGTGACGTTGTGATCCTCGCGGTCGGCGCACCGACCGCGCTGGGGGTTGATGTCGAAGACGTCCCCTGGGCATCGTAAGTTGTGATCCTCGCGGTCGGCGCACCGACCGCGCTGGGCCCTTGGCCTGCCGCTTGTCCACGTCGTCGACCTTGTTGTGATCCTCGCGGTCGGCGCACCGACCGCGCTGGAGGTTCCACCCCGCCGGTCAGTGGACGGAGGAGGTGTTGTGATCCTCGCGGTCGGCGCACCGACCGCGCTGGCCGCGTGGCTCAACATCCCGTGGGAGACGTTCCGCAAGTTGTGATCCTCGCGGTCGGCGCACCGACCGCGCTGGCCGCACGGCCGCCACTCTCGACGGCCTCTACGTGTGGGTTGTGATCCTCGCGGTCGGCGCACCGACCGCGCTGGTTCCGCCATGAGGTCGTTCTTGTACGACTCGGTCAGGTTGTGATCCTCGCGGTCGGCGCACCGACCGCGCTGGGACCTACCCGAGCACCCTGGACCCGACGTATGTGTTCCAGTTGTGATCCTCGCGGTCGGCGCACCGACCGCGCTGGCGCGTTGCCCAGTTGATTCTGACGTCGCTGCATTCGTTGTGATCCTCGCGGTCGGCGCACCGACCGCGCTGGCGTCTCGCGCTGGCGTCTCGCGCTGGCCGTGGAGCTCGCCCGGATCGCTGTTGTGATCCTCGCGGTCGGCGCACCGACCGCGCTGGTCTCTGTCGACCAGCCGGGCGGGTCGGCGTACATCCGTTGTGATCCTCGCGGTCGGCGCACCGACCGCGCTGGCTCGGAAGCGACCAGGACCCGCTCACCGGCGGTGTTGTGATCCTCGCGGTCGGCGCACCGACCGCGCTGGCCAACAGCTGGTGGATGGAAGTCTCCTCCAACGTCTGGTTGTGATCCTCGCGGTCGGCGCACCGACCGCGCTGGCTGTGGGCTAGCGCGGACACAACCGGTGGCCTCCTTATCGTTGTGATCCTCGCGGTCGGCGCACCGACCGCGCTGGGATCGCGGCCTCCAGCTCGGGCGGGTTGACGCCGCGCATGTTGTGATCCTCGCGGTCGGCGCACCGACCGCGCTGGTTGCCGTTCGTGCAGACGTGGCTGCCGCGGGTCTTGTTGTGATCCTCGCGGTCGGCGCACCGACCGCGCTGGTGCTCGGCGGCGGCACGGACGGGGTGGGCCTGGTCGTCGTTGTGATCCTCGCGGTCGGCGCACCGACCGCGCTGGGCAGGTGGTCGAGGGCGCTGTGGCGGTCGCAGGTGTTGTGATCCTCGCGGTCGGCGCACCGACCGCGCTGGTGACGATGGGGGTGAGCAGGTGCGGGAGGTTCGCGTTGTGATCCTCGCGGTCGGCGCACCGACCGCGCTGGGCTCGCCTACCCCGCAGGGTCCGACCGGCTGTACGTCGGGTTGTGATCCTCGCGGTCGGCGCACCGACCGCGCTGGCTCGCCTGCTGGGCAGCTGGGACCCGTACGCGACGACGTTGTGATCCTCGCGGTCGGCGCACCGACCGCGCTGGTGGCGTCCGCGCAGACGTTCGGGGAGACGACCGCGTTGTGATCCTCGCGGTCGGCGCACCGACCGCGCTGGTCAACGTCAACGGGACGACGATCTTCACGACGCAGGCGTTGTGATCCTCGCGGTCGGCGCACCGACCGCGCTGGACCCGCGGTCCGCCGACGTGCAGCGCGGCATCTGGGTTGTGATCCTCGCGGTCGGCGCACCGACCGCGCTGGTCCAGGTCGCCGCCGGTCAGGTGCGACCACAGGCTGACGTTGTGATCCTCGCGGTCGGCGCACCGACCGCGCTGGGTGTACCTCCGCAGCGTCATCGACCGCGAGGTGTCCCCGTTGTGATCCTCGCGGTCGGCGCACCGACCGCGCTGGCCGAACCTCCTGCTGGGCGTCCTTCAGGTCCTTCACGTTGTGATCCTCGCGGTCGGCGCACCGACCGCGCTGGACAAGGCCACCTACATGCGGGTCACGGCACGAGTGAAAGTTGTGATCCTCGCGGTCGGCGCACCGACCGCGCTGGCGGAAGAGGACGAGTGCGTCGTCTGTGTCGACCTGTTGTGATCCTCGCGGTCGGCGCACCGACCGCGCTGGTCCATGCATTTCGGTCGGCATCGTCCACCTCCGGTGGGTTGTGATCCTCGCGGTCGGCGCACCGACCGCGCTGGCCGGGGCACCCGTAGCCGTCACGGTCGAGCCGGGCGTTGTGATCCTCGCGGTCGGCGCACCGACCGCGCTGGACTGCGAAGCCCGGGTCGCCTACTCCAAGTCCCTCGGTTGTGATCCTCGCGGTCGGCGCACCGACCGCGCTGGCTCGGGGTCGTCGGCGGTGTACGTGATGTCGGCGGCGTTGTGATCCTCGCGGTCGGCGCACCGACCGCGCTGGCGGGCCCGCTTCGGAACCCCGGTCGGCCGGTCGTTCCAGTTGTGATCCTCGCGGTCGGCGCACCGACCGCGCTGGGTGACGCGGATCTGCTCGCCGCCGATCTCGATGTCGTTGTGATCCTCGCGGTCGGCGCACCGACCGCGCTGGGCCGATGGCGATCTGCGTGCACTTGGGTTCGGTGCAGTTGTGATCCTCGCGGTCGGCGCACCGACCGCGCTGGGGCCTCCCAGGTCAGAGTTTGAGCCGCTCCCGCGGCCGGTTGTGATCCTCGCGGTCGGCGCACCGACCGCGCTGGCTGTCACCCTCGCCGAAGCCGCAAAGCTGTCCCTGTTGTGATCCTCGCGGTCGGCGCACCGACCGCGCTGGCGATCGACCTGGACACGTGGGAGATCGCCACGTCACGTTGTGATCCTCGCGGTCGGCGCACCGACCGCGCTGGGCGGGGTCGATGTGGCTGTGGGCGTGCTGCTGGTTGTTGTGATCCTCGCGGTCGGCGCACCGACCGCGCTGGCCCGACGTACCACGCCGACCCGGTCGACGTGACCTGGTTGTGATCCTCGCGGTCGGCGCACCGACCGCGCTGGGCTGCTGGCCCGACGGGACGATGCGGCTGCGGTTCCTGTTGTGATCCTCGCGGTCGGCGCACCGACCGCGCTGGCCGTGTCGTCGCCGCGCAGCAGGTGCACGTTCTGGGTTGTGATCCTCGCGGTCGGCGCACCGACCGCGCTGGGCCGCGGCCGAGTTCGGGGTGCGCTGGTACGACAAGTTGTGATCCTCGCGGTCGGCGCACCGACCGCGCTGGTTCCTCACGGGGTCCTCCTGCGGGCCAGCTCGCCGATGGTGTTGTGATCCTTGCGGTCGGCGCACCGACCGCGCTGGCTGTCGGCTCGGCGGCGGCGGTCGCCAGGAACGCGTTGTGATCCTCGCGGTCGGCGCACCGACCGCGCTGGTTGCCGGTCAGCAGGTTGTTGTTGCCGCTGCTGTAGTTGTGATCCTCGCGGTCGGCGCACCGACCGCGCTGGGATCGCGGCTGAGCGGCCAATCCGCAACTGGGTCGGGTTGTGATCCTCGCGGTCGGCGCACCGACCGCGCTGGCAATGTGGACATGTTCAGTGCGGCGTTCGACGCGATGCTGTGATCCTCGCGGTCGGCGCACCGACCGCGCTGGCGCGGCGGCGGGCCTCCGCCATCCGGGCGGCCTTGATGTTGTGATCCTCGCGGTCGGCGCACCGACCGCGCTGGGAGGTACGGCGCGGTCTTCTCCTGGAAGATCAGGACGTTGTGATCCTCGCGGTCGGCGCACCGACCGCGCTGGCAGGTACGCCCGATCGAACTCCTCCGGCTTGGACGCGTTGTGATCCTCGCGGTCGGCGCACCGACCGCGCTGGATGGTCCAGCTGCACCGTAACGGCCTGACCCCCACGTTGTGATCCTCGCGGTCGGCGCACCGACCGCGCTGGTGCCGCACGGCCGTATCCCCGTCGTCCGGTTCACGTTGTGATCCTCGCGGTCGGCGCACCGACCGCGCTGGTGCAGCACGCCCGGCCCCTGTCGGGCCGGGCGCAGGTGTTGTGATCCTCGCGGTCGGCGCACCGACCGCGCTGGGGCGGAGAAGCCGCTCGCCGTCATCGGGCAGGTCACCGTTGTGATCCTCGCGGTCGGCGCACCGACCGCGCTGGGACCCGGCGCTGGTACTCCTGTCCGTTGGGGAACGTCGTTGTGATCCTCGCGGTCGGCGCACCGACCGCGCTGGTTGGTCCGCAAGGGCAACCGCGAGCTCGACGCCGTGTTGTGATCCTCGCGGTCGGCGCACCGACCGCGCTGGTGGACGCGCGGAGCGTCAGGTCGACGCCCTTGGGCGTGTTGTGATCCTCGCGGTCGGCGCACCGACCGCGCTGGTCCCGGGCTGGGCGTGGGTGAAGATCCACCGCACGCAGTTGTGATCCTCGCGGTCGGCGCACCGACCGCGCTGGTGGGCGGGGTACCGGCCGTCACGCTTGTCCCGCAGGTTGTGATCCTCGCGGTCGGCGCACCGACCGCGCTGGGTCGAGCCGATCGGAGACGTCGGCGAGCCGCTCGGCCCAGGTTGTGATCCTCGCGGTCGGCGCACCGACCGCGCTGGACGCTGGCGGGGTCCACCCGGCGGCGTCCGGGGCGTTGTGATCCTCGCGGTCGGCGCACCGACCGCGCTGGCCGCCGACCAGGTCGCCCAGCTCGACGGCGACAACCTGTTGTGATCCTCGCGGTCGGCGCACCGACCGCGCTGGGCTTCGCGAACAGGCGAAACGGAGCAAGCACGATCAAGTAGTTAGTAGTCCACTGCAATTGTGTCCGTTTTGGGGTTTTCTTCGCTGCGAATCGAGTGCTGGGGCTTGGTCGTGCTTGGGGTTCCGAGATCGGCTACAGGATGTGGTCGCCGCGGTGTGGTGCGAGTTCGGCGATGCCGAGCCTTTCGACGGAGTTTAGGGTGCCTTCTTGTAGCCGGTAGAGCCGGACGTTGTCGCGGGTTTTGTCGATGATGTCGGTGAGGGTCTGGCGTAGTCGTGGTAGTTGCGCTGGCATGCAGGTCATTTCGAAGACTGATTTCTGTACGCGGAGGCCGTAGCCCTCGCATACTTTCGCGACTTGTCGGAGGCGGCGTTCACCTGCGGGCGTGGTGGTGTCGACGTCGTACACGACGAGGTATTCCATCAGGCTGGGCTCCATGGAATGTAGTGCGAAACGTCACCGCGCAGATGTCTGCTGAGAATCCTGGCCTGGATCAGTGGAATGAGCGCGGCCGGTATCGGCCGACCCAGGTGGCGGTGTGGCCATTGCCTGCGGCGAGCTTCGCTCCAGAGTGTTAGGTAGGCGCGTCGGCCGTCTTCGGTGAGTTCGTGTGCTCCGCCGATGCGTTTGGTGAAGTGCTGGGGCTGGAGCTGGCGGCGGTTGAGGGCGGTGAATACGAGTCGGTCGACGAGGAGGGCTCTCATTTCTTCCATGAGGTCGAGTGCGAGAGCGGGCTTTCCTGGTCGGATGCCGTGTAGGTAGCCGATGTAGGGGTCAAGACCGACGTGTTCGAGGGCGCCGTGGACGGCGACGCGCAGCATGCCGTAGCCGAACGAGAGTGCCGCGTTGACCGGGTCGGTGGGTGGCCGGCTGCTGCGTGCGGTCGGGGCGGGGATGTCGGCGTGGTCGTTGATGAGGTGTCGCCATTGGCTGACGTAGCGTTTCGCGGCTTGCCCTTCGATGCCGAGCATGACGTTGATGGTGTTGGTCGCGGCGAGGGCCGGGAGGTCTTCGGCGATGGCTGCTGCGGTGCTGCGCATGCTGGTTTGGCTGGGGGTGCGGGCGTCGTTTGCGGATTTGAGGAGGACTTGTCGGGTGTTGTGGAGTTTTCCGGCGATGAAGGTGCGGGCGATGTCGTGTCGTCGTTGGTCGTCGCGGAGGGCGTCGTGTTGGGCGACGCGCAGGAGTGGGTTGCCGGCTTGGGGTCCGATGACCCGGCCGCGGAATCGTCCGTTGCCGGATAGCCAGGTGACGGTTCGTTGGTCAGCTGCGCAGCGCAGTGTGAGTTCGTCGGTGACGGTGACTCCGCCGAATACGACGACGTGATCGATACGGACGAGGGGAAGGCGTTTGGCGCCCGTGTCGGGGTGGTAGATGCGTACGGCGTCGTGGTGGAGGTGGAGGCTGCTGCCGGTGGTTGTGACGTAGAGGGTGTTGTTGATGACGTCAGTCATCCCATTTCCCGAGGGGTTGTGGTTGGAATATGTCGCTGGCGGTCTTGGTCAGGGCGTGTGGCAGGCAGTCGTCGAGGAGTGAGCAGCGCCGGCAGCGGGCGTCGGCTGGGGGTGGTGGAAGGTGAGCGTCGGTGAGTACGGCCCGTAGCGCGTTGATGGTGGCGGCGACGGTGCCGATCAGGTGGTCGGTGAGGTTGACTCGGTGGCGGCGGCGGTCGGCGTGGGTGAAGACCTCGCCGTAGGGGATGTCGAGGTCGAGCATGTCCCGTAGGCAGAGTGCCTGTGCGGCGACCTGAACGTCGGCGGGGCCGCCTGGGTGGTAGTCGCCGATTTTGTGCTCGATGGGCACGGCGATGTGTTTGTCGGTCTCGATGACGTCGCACCGTCCGTACAGGCCGAGGGTGGCGCTCCATACCGGTACGGCGTAGTGCTGGCGCATGCCGGGTTTGGCGGTGGCGCGGATCCCTGGCCGGTCGACGCGGTCGTGGGCGAGGTGGCCGCGGGTGGTGTTGACGTCGTCGGTGAACACGCTCTCGACGTGGATGAGGGCGGCCTGACGGGGGCAATAGGCGTGGTGTTCCAGCGCCGAGATCGGGATTCGGTCGGGGTTCGGGTCCGCGTCAGGCCACCATGTCATCGTGGATGCCCGGCTGTCAGCCGTGCAGGGCTTCGAACGTAACGCCGTCGGGCAGATCCGCGATATCTGTGGTGATCTTGTAGTCGGTGAAGGTTCGCGGTGCGGCGCCGTCGGTGAGGGACGCGATGTCGATCCGGTCGATGAGGGACTGGGCGGGGGCGTTGCCGAAGGCGTCGGCGTGGCTGAACACGTAGAGGCCGCGCAGTGCCATCACGCCCCGCGTGGCGGTTCGGTCGTGGTCGAACATCATCAGGATGGTGCGGTACAGGGCGGTGAGGTCGTCGGCGGTGACGCCGGTTTTGGTGCCGAACGCGGCTGAGTAGTGGAACTGGGCGCGGTAGAGGCCGTAGGGCACGGTCCATTTGCTACCCATCTCGGTTGTCTCGCCGTTGTCGATGTCGGCTTGGCGGGTCTGGGTGACACGGGTGATGGCGTGGGAGACCGGCAGTACGGGGTGGATGGATCGGGCCAGGCCGAACTGGAGCGGGCCGCGGATCTGTCCGAGGGCTTTGGTCTCGCCGGTGGACAGAACCGCGCCGAAGAGGCGGATGTCGACGTATCGGTCGCAGAGCCAGCGTCGGGCCGTGCCGGCCTGTTCGGTGGTGAGGCTGCGGGACTTGAGTTCCAGACCGGTGGCGGTGTACGACTCGGCGGTGCGGGTGTTCAAGGCATGGCCCGCCTCGACGAAGATCTGGTACCGGGCGGTGTCCAGGTTGCTGTGTTCGGCGGTCAGTCCGATGGTGTCGCGGATCTTCCGTTTGAGGCATACGTCGGTGACGATGCCGTGGCCGGTCTCGTCGTCGACGCGGGGGCGGTTGCCGCCGTCGGGGTCGCCGTTCGGGTTGCCGTCGGTGACGTCGAAGAGCATGAGGGCGTCGTGGCGGACGTCAGGGTTGATCGTTTCGGGGCGCATGGCAGGGGTCCCTTTCACATCGTGACGGCGTTGAGCGGTTGCTCGGGCTGGTCTTGCTCGTTGACGGCGATCTCGGGTGCGCGGCCTGTGCGAGCGCGGACCAGGTCGTCGGCGCGTTGGTGGTGGTAACCGACGATGAACAGCGACTGCGCCTCGGTGGTGATCCGCGCTGGCAGGGCCTCGGCGTTGAGCAGGGCGAGCAGGTCGGTGATTCGGGTTCTGAGGGCGGCGGCAGCCGCGCGTCGTTTGTTGCGGCCTTGTGGTGTGCGTTCCCGTTCGGCGGAGCTGGTGATCTTCTTGATCCAGGCGGGCCAGAGTTGGCTGCCCTGGACCAGGGCGATACGAGGGTTGGCGACCGCGCCGGCGAAGTAGCGGTCGAAGAATGTGGTGTTGGGCTGTTCCTCGCGCGGGAATGCCGCGCGTTGGGTCGCCTCGAGGACGGCGAAGAGCCGGCCGGACACGTATGCGGGGTCGTGCTGGGCGGGGTCGAGGCCAGGCATGGGTGCCTCCACGGTGGTGTGCGGATGTCGGGTGAGGGCGACGCGGATCAGGGCGGCGCGTGGTTCGTCGACGTGGCCGTCGGTGCGGATCCGCCGCACGACATGGGCAAGGACATACGACGGCAGGTTCGCGCCGTACAGCGCGCTGTGCAGCAGCAACTGCGCGAGGTCGTCCGGCCGGTCAGCGGCCTTGTCGTACAGCGGGATGTAGCGGCCTTGCGCGCCGGTCACGCCGGGTTGCCATTGCCCGGCGCAGGTCAGCAGCAGCCACATCGGGAACCTGGCACGGTGGTCCTGCCACCGGTGGGTGATCTCGTGGTCGGCGAACCACTGTTGGACGGCCGCTTCGGCCTCGGCGAGGGGCTGCTCGATCCAGTCGTGCACGACGAGACGGGCGACGTTGCCGGATACGGCGATCGAGCAGAGTTGATGCTCGTGCAGGCTGCGGGGTGGGGTGGCGGTGTAGACGCGGTCGAGGTAGTCGCTGATGGCAGCCGGGTTCGCGTCGAGCAGCGCGATGGTGGCGCTGTGCCCGCCGTGGGTGATCCACCATGCCAGCCGGGTGCGTTGCCGGGGGTAGGTGAACGTGTGGGTCGGATCGGCGAGAATGGTCTGAAGGTTGGCCACTGCGGTTCCACCGCAGTTCACGCAGATCGGGGCGGTGCCCAGCCCTTCGCTGAAGTCATAGGTGTGGATGGCCTTGTTGGCCGATATCAGCGCGACCTCCTGGTCGGCGCCCGGGACGAGGGCCTTCGGCAGTGCCTGCGGCATCCGGTTGAGCAGGGCGCCGACCCGACCGCAGGCCAGGCACAACCCGCGTCTGACGTCGTCGCCGCCGCCGCTCTTGCGTTCCTCGACCACGGTCTTCCACAGTTGCCACAGTGCGGCCGAGTCGGTCGACGGTCGGCCGTCGACAACGATCGTGACGGTCTCTTTCGACGCCCACTTGTCCGGCTTGGGCACGAGGTCAGCGCCGCCCCGGTCGTAGAAGGCAATGATTGCGCGCGCGGCGTCGTTGTCGGGATGCTCGTGTTTCCAACGTCGGCACAGTGCGATGAACGCCGCGTGTGCCGCCTTGACCCGCTCGGGTTTGGTCTGCTCGTCGCACCATCCCAGGATGTATTGCACGTCGTCCGCGCCGAGGCTGGGTGCGATGGCTACTGTCCGGCCGGCGTTCGGTACCAGCTTCATCCGGCCGGACCTGGCGGCCTTGTCGGTGGGGTCGGCCAGGTCGACCAGGGCCTGGAACTGGCCGTCCCGGTCGAGGTTCAGTTCCCATCGGACCCGACGTTCCCGGCTGTACGGCCGGCTGGCGTCGTGGTCCGGACCGGCCGTCGGACGGAAGTTCACGAGCTGGCGCAGCAGCATCAGGCCACCGCCGTGTCCGACCCGGTCTGGCTGGCGATGCCCACTGCTGGGACGTGGAGTACTCCGTTGTCCAGCCGGGCGGTGAACCAGTCGAACCGGACCGGCGGCCCGTGGTGCACGCGGTGCAGCATGATCCCGAGGTCTTCGGTGTGCGGAATCGGAGCTTGGTCGTTCGGGGCGAAGAACTCGCCGGGGAACTCCCGTGCGCCGAGGTACGGTCGCTGGAAGCATGCGCCGCGGTTGACTCGCCGCCGAAACTGTTCCCGGTAGGCCGCCTCGTTCTTGTCGGCGTGGTCGGCGAGTTCCACGTGGGCGTGGATGCGGTACTCCACGTCGCGTAGACACAGGGCGCTGCGCTGGTCACGTTTGTCAACGGTGTTGATTCGTCGCCCGGTGTTGACCGCGTCGGCCAACGACGGCAGGTCATGGGTCTCGTTGCGGCGCAACGAGAACTGGCGGATCGGCCGGAGCACCTCGATCGTGACCGGCACCCACCCGGAACTCCGGCTTCCAGAAGATCGACTCCAGGACACCGACCGCGGCGCTCGGCGTCATCACCGGGTAGGTGACCCGTTCCACCCGCATCTCCGGTCGGGTGAACAGGGCACCGGACGCTTTCACCTGGACTACGACCGGCGGGAAGCTCCGCGGCTGGGTCGATGTGGTTGATGTGCTCACAGGATGAAGTCCTCTCCACGGGGTTCCAGGGCAAGTCCGAACCCGTCGTCGTAGTCGCCACGCCATTCGCGCAGATCACCCACGACCGGGCTCATCAACGCGGCGATCTCGGGCCGGTCGACGGTCCGCCGCCGCACGGTGGTCATGAATGGCTGAAGGCGACGCCAGACCGCTGAATCCGGAGTGGGGCCGCGCAGCGCGGCCAGCCCGTCCCGAACCATTCGCCGCTCGTCCGGGCTGCCGTAGGGCACCACGACAGGGACGGTGTCCTCAAGGATCAGCCGGAACGCCTTGGTACGGTCGCGTCCTCGTCCGCCGGGCAGCGGCGGCCCGTCAGCAACACCCACGAAGTCCAGATGCCATCGGTGCCACTCGATTGTCGTGGAGACGCTTCCGCGACCCTCGATGTCCAGGGTCCGGTACAACGCCGCGAAGTATCGTCCCAACGCGGCCAGGTCGTCCGGTTCGGCCTTGTCCGGCCCGAAGTAGGCCCCTGCCTTGTCGATCTGCGTCTGGTACGACGGCGGTGCTCCGCCGTCGGCCGGGTCGAAGAGCACCACCAGGCCGCCCTCTGGGCCCAGCCGTCCCTCCCGGTTGCACCGCCCTGCGGCCTGCGCCTCCGAGTCCGGCGGCGCGACCGCGCGGTATACCACCGGAAAGTCGACATCGACACCGGCTTCGATCAACGAGGTACTGACCAGCATCAGCGACTCGCCAGCGGCCAGCCACCCTCGAACCCGTTCCAGGACCGTCTGACGGTGTGCCGCACACATACCCGTCGACAGATGCACCACCCGCACGTCCGGCGCGGCAAGGTCCCGTGCGCCCTCGAACACGACCCGGGCGTCCCGGACTGTGTTCACCACGACCAGCACCTGTCGGTATCCGAGGGCTTCCGCGACAACGTCTGCCAACATCGGCTTTGGGTCCACCCGCCACTGGTACCGGACCCGGCGCGCACCCGCGAACATCGCCTCGACGTCCTCCACGACATCACGCGGCTTCAGCGCCGCCAGCGGGCTCAACGACCACAACTCCGGCTGGGTCGCCGAGGACAACAACACTGTCACCCCGAACCGCTCGGACAGAATCCGCAGAGCGTCGGCCACCTGAGGCAACAGCCGATGCGGCAGCGCCTGCACCTCGTCAAGCACGATCACTGAATCAGCCAGCCGGTGCACTTTCCGCATCTGCGCCGGCCTGCGCCCGAACAGCGACTCCAGCAGCTGCACCGTGGTCGTCACGACAAACGGCGCGTCCCAGTTCTCCGCGGCAAACCGCTGCCACGAACGCGTCCGTTCATCTCCCCTCACACGATCGACATCGACGTTGCTGTGGTGCTCCAACACCACAGGCTCGGCACCCGCAGCGTCATCATTCAATAGAGCCCGGTACACCGCCGCGTTCTGCTCGGTGATCGTGATGAACGGAACCGCCACGACCACCCGCCTCTTCCCGAACTCAGCCGCATGCCGCAGCGCGAACCCTGCGGCAGCGATCGTTTTCGCCGCACCGGTCGGCGCCGTCATCCGAAACAGCCCCGGCCCTACCATCGCCGCCGCCAACGCCTGCTCAAACACCGACTCACGTAACCAATCCATCGGCGAAGACAACCGCCCTCGCACGAATTCTGATCGGCGCGCAACAAACCGCTCGAAGATCATCGACGCTTCCAAACCTGAGCCCACCCTCGGTCCAGCCAGGCCCAGCCGATGGGCTTGCGTGTCCAGCACGTCGGCGTCCACCAGACACGAGTACAAAAATCGCAGCGCGAACTCCCGCACCATCCTGTCGCCGCCGTCAACGAAGTCACCGGGCAACGCCGGCACATGGGAGAAGATCTCCGGCACCAACGTCCGCAACACCCGCTCGGAATCCGCCCACGGCCCGAGCCTCAACTGCTCCTCACGGTGGTCGTCCTCACCGAACAGCGCGTCCACCTCAGCACGGCGAGTCAGACCACCGTGATGCCCGGCCACCGCCCACTCCACCGGCTCCAGCCCATGCCGACGGGCCAACTGCACGCCGAACGACTTGTGATCGAGACCCACCCGGGCACCGCTCGCCTCAACACGTAGAAGTTTCGCCTGCCACTCACACCACGCCTTACCACCGTCATGGATCAACGCCGCCCACCACGCCAGATCACCCAGCCCGAACGGCTCGGCAAAGCCACGCGCAAGCCCAGCGCAGCCCCGAAGATGATCCTCCAGGCGATGCCGACGACCATGAGAATTCACGCTATGCGCCCACACATCGACCTCCACCAGCCATCCCCCGGAGAACGGACACGAGTAGACCACGCGGGTACGACACAACCGCCCCACGACCAATGCGGTGAATCCCATTTATTCGATTTGACCGAAAGAAGAAATCCAGGTTCACCCGAACAGGTGAGCCGACAACATCGAGTTGGTGGAAATGTCGTGCATGGATTTGCGATCCAACGCTCAGGTGCTGGTGATCCTGCCCTACGGCACCCGGCCACTGCACGCCATGTGGGAGTGCCACCGTTGAGGTCTCACTGGCAGGCGAGTCGCTAGCCCCCCATGCCAGTGGCAGCGAGAACGACGTCCTCCCAGCTCCGGCGGCAGCCCCGCGTCGTCGGCAGCGCGCCGGAACGCCACGTCCAGATGCGCCCGCGCCACCCTGCTCTGCCGCTCGGTGACGAACAACGCCGGATGCGACCCAGGCCCGAACAACGGCCGCAGCTCATCGCCCCACTCGAGCAGGACCTCGACGACCCAGTCCATCTCCGGCACCGTCAACACCGTGCGCCGCTTCGGCGGCCCGCCCCGCGACGCCTTGCCGTAGCGGACCTGCACGCACCCGAACCGGCCGTACCGCTCCGCCCGCGGGTTGCGCCGCAAGTCCACCAGATCCAGCCTCGCCGCCTCCTGTCGGCGCAGCCCGAACCCGTACACCGTCTTGAGCAGCACCGCGTCCCGCCGAGCCACCAGGACGCCCTTGCGGCCGCGCCGGCGGATCTCCTCCGCCCGGCCGTCCGCGGCGTCGAACAGCACCTGGACTTCGTCGTACGTCAACGCCCGCCGCCCCGGCCGGCCCTCGTAGTCGCTCAGATGCTGCACGGTGTTCCACTCGTGACAGATCTGCGCCGGCGCCTGCCCAAACCGCCGGACGCATTCCTCCGCCCACCCGTACCGGCGATCGGTCACGAACTCGCAGAACAACCGCAGCGTCATCTGATACGACCGCACCGTCGAATGCGCCAACGGGCTGCTCCCCGACGTCAGCGATGTCGTGAACGCCTCCACCTCCTCAGGCGTCCACTGCCACGGGTACAAGCCGGTGAAATCCGCGAAGCGACACAGCAACGCAAGCCGCGGCCTGATCGTCGACTCCCGCGACATCCGCGAACGCTGCTGCCGCCACCAGCCTTCCAGCATGCCATCGAACACCGCACGTTCCGGGTCGAGCTGGACCACGCCGACCGGCATCAC
This sequence comes from Dactylosporangium maewongense, assembly GCF_039531485.1. NCBI lineage: Bacteria > Bacillati > Actinomycetota > Actinomycetes > Micromonosporales > Micromonosporaceae > Dactylosporangium > Dactylosporangium maewongense. Next base: position 42,148 of record NZ_BAAAQD010000052.1, read on the forward strand.
CAGGTGCACCGCACCCGGCAAATCAACCGAACGGCCTCCCGAACCCATGTTGCATCCAGCGCAACAATGTGGGGCCTGGTGACGTCCCACCAGGCCATGCCCACCGAACGTGTACCATCAGTTACGCTGAAACCGTTGCCGTGCAACTGTTTCAGACAGACGCCAATGTTGCATCTGTTGCAATAAAGGCTACTTAATGATGCGCCTCACGGCCGCGACCTGACTACTCCACGAGGACAGCTTGCTGATCTTGACAACGTCGCCGGTATGTGGAGCTTGGACGATGAGTCCCTGACCGATGTACATGCCGACGTGTCCCGGGCGGGTCCGAGTCCCTTGGCTGCCAGGGATGAGGACGAGGTCGCCCGGGTGGATGTCGTTGAGAGATGGCACGGCGGTGCCCGCACCGACCTGGCCGCCAGTGGTTCGGGGGATGCTGACCCCTGCCGCCCGGTAGGCGCCTTGCATGAGGGAAGAGCAGTCGCATTGGTGGGCGGGGACGCCGGAGTGGGCGGCCGTACAGTCGCCGCCGTAGTGGTATGGGGTCCCGAGTTGCTGCAAGGCCCAGCCGATCGCGGTGACCACTGCGGCTGGCGTGTCGGCGGGGAGGGTGAACCCGTCGGGGAGTCCGGTGCCGTCGATGTCGATGCTGCCGTCGCCGCCGTCGATGGGGCAGCTGAGGTCGGTGACGCCGAGTTGGCCGCCGGGATCGCCGCCGACGGCTGCGACGACCTGGACGGCGTCGTCCTCGAACTGGGCGTATCGGTCGGGGTAGGCGGAGCGCTGGACGGCCTGTGCGGCTTGTGTGAGGGGCAGTTGTTCCCAGTTCTGGATCGTGAGGAGTTTGTCGTAGAACTTGCCGGCCGCGTAGCGAGGATCGAGCAGTTGCGCGGGGGTGCCCCAGCCCTGGCTTGGGCGCTGCTGGAACAGCCCGACTGAGTCGTGGTCTGTGACTTTGGACGTGTTGATCAGCGAGGATTCGGTCATCGCTGTGGCGACGGCGATGACTTTGCCGCGGGTGGGGAGGTTGCGTTCGGCGCCGACGGCGACGATGACGGCGGCGTTGCCGACCTGTTCGGGGTTCCACCGGCCTACCTGCCGGCCCTTGCCGGCCGTGCTGGTCGGGTCGCTGGACGCGCTGGTCGTGCCGTTCGGATCTTCGACGGCGCTGGTGGTTGCTGCACTGGTGGTGCACGCGTAGGCGTTGTCTGGGGTCAGGATGGCCGCGAGCGCGCCGCAGCCGATGACGACGACTGCGACGAGGGCGAAGACGACGATCCATCGGGTGCTCGTGCGGCGACTCATGGCGTTGGTCCTGGTTCGACGTTGTCGACGAGCCAGATGCTGCCGGTGTGGAGGACGGTGACCTTGACGGCGCCGCCGGTGATGGGCACGACCACGACGGCGCCGGCCGGTGTCGCGGTGAGCACTCTCGGCGTCGGTCCGGTCGAGGTCGCGGTGAGCACTCTCGGCGTCGGTCCGGTCGAGGTCGGTGTGCCGGGCGGTTGTTCTGGCAGCGCGGCTGGTACCCGTGTGGGGTCGATGGTTGCCAGGGCTCGCCCGTAGCCCGGGGTCGCGAGTGGGACGACGTCGGCCAGCCATGCCTGAGGGTCGCGGTTCGGCCGCCCCCAGAGCCCGATGAAGCGAGTCGCCGCGTCGACGGCTGCCGGATCGATGGGCGCTGCGGGATCCGAGCCTGCCGTGCCGGCCGTCCGCGTCGGGGTGGCGCTGCGAGCGGTCGCTGCCGGAGTCGAGGCCCGGCTGGTGGGTGCGGCCGGGGTGCTGCATCCGGCGGTGGCGGTGATCGCGACCGCAAGCAGCAATGCCAGCCTGCGTGCGCTGCTCATGGCGCTTCGTCCGGTGCTGTTGGTGGCGGCCATCCACCGGCCGCCTGATCGACGGCGCGGCCGAGTTCGTGAACGACACGTCGCAGATCGAGGAGCGCAGCACCGCGCTCCTGCGCTGCACCAGTACGGATCCGCCGTAGCTGCAGGGCGACGTCGGCGGCGAGCGGGTCGACACGGTCGGCGAACCCGGCCAGGTCGATGGCTGGGTCATCGCTTCCGGTCGTGCCCTGCATCACCGGGCCGTGCGGGTACAGGTGTTGTGATCGCGTGGTTGTGGTCTGGCCCATCAGGTCTCCAGCTCGGCAGCGCGGTCGCGCTCTCGCGCCGCGTACTCTTCGGCGAGCTCGCGGTCCTCGGCTGCGAGTTGTTCGATGAGCGCGGTGTCGCGTTGCTCGCGCAGTTCTTCCTCGTTCATGGCGGTGTCCTTCTGTTGGTCGGGTTGTTTGTCCTGCCGCTTTTCGGCTTCATCGCGGGCGTCGCGGTAGGTCTCGATCCGGTTGTTGATCCACTTGCCGGTGGCGTTGATCCCTTCGCTCAGGTCGCGGACATCACGCTCGAGAGCGGCCCAGCCGGACTCTGTGGTCACCAGGGCTGGCCGGGTCACGGCTGATCACCTCCGGCACGAAGTGCTCCGTTGGGTCCGTCTGGTTTCGCTTCGCTGCTCGCCGTGGGTACGGCGTTGGCGGGGCCGGCCGGAAGTGGCCGCTGGCGGCTGTCTGCTTCGGCTGTGTCGAGCGCGGTGTCGCGCCAGCCGGGTGGCCAGTGCAGGTCGACCCGCCGGTCGGTGTGTTCGCCGTTGCGGCAGCGCGTTGGTTCGTCCCAGTCGCGGATGCGCGCGCGGGCCCGGCCGAACGCTTCCAGCCAGCGCAGAGGCCCGTCACCGCTGGCGCGTGGGTCGTAGGCCACGTGCCAGCTCGCGGCGAGCGCGGTGAGCTCGTCGACGAGTGCTGGGTGGCGGTGCCAGCAGGCGGGGAGTTCCTCGGTGAGCTGGTAGCGGTCGCTGATCCAGGCGACCCAGTCGATCAGCCAGACCCAGAGGTTGGCGGCGGTGGGACGGTCGAGCAGTTGCCAGCGCAGGTCGGCCGGTGCGCCGGACCGGCTGGCCGGCCCGCCGGCGGCGCGGACCTCCTCACGGAGCTTGAAGTGGTCTTCGGCGAGGGCGGCCACGGTGTCGTGCAGCTCGGAGAGGCCGCCGGTGAGCAGCGCGACGGTCTCCAGCGCGTCGTCCCCAGGGTCCGGGGTCGCGCTCGTGTCGGACGGTGGCTGGCCGGGGTCGGTCGAGGGTGTGGTCATGCTGCGGCCGCCTTGGCGAGTCGGGCTTGGAAGGTGTCGCGGTCGGCGACGCGGTCGGCGGCGTCGGGGCGCTCGTACCAGGCCGGCACGGCGAGCTCGACCGGGCGAAGGTTGCCGACGAGGGCGAGGGCCCGGCCTTCGGGCAGGCTGCGTAGTTCGGCGAGGTCGACGAGGTTTTCCCGGCGGACGCTTTCGGACACCGATGCGCGGCCGCCGCCCCATGAGTGCGAGGAGGAGATTTCCTGGACCTGCCCGGCGAGCGCTTGGGCGTCGCGCAGGCCCTGCACGTCGGTGGAGCCGCCGATGAGGAGCCGGGCGTTCGCGGACGCGTCGATGGATCGGCCGGCCTTGTCGCCCCATCGTTCGATGAGCTGCTGGGTGTTCTGGCAGTAGATGTCCACGGCGATGCCGGAGCCGCCGCCTTCGGTCATCAGTGATGGCAGCGATCCGAGGGGTGCCACGTTGGCGATCTCGTCGCCGACGAAGTACAGGCAGGGTTCGATGCGGCCGCCGGGTGCGGTGAGGGCGATGCGTTTGGCCTGGTAGAGAAGGTCTTCCGTGACAGCGGTCAGCAACGGCGCGATGAGCGCCTGGGCGTCCCTGGTCCCGACCAGGTAGAGGGTGCCGGACTGGGCGAGCCAGTCGGCGGCGTGGAACTGCTGTCCGCGCGGTGGGCTGCACGCGGCAAGCACCCGCGGGTCGTTGAACGCGTCGAGGGCGCCGGAGACGACGCTTTGGATGGTGTCGCGGGCGCGGCCGGTGGTTTCGCGGTGCCGCGCGAGGCGGTCGGCCCAGCTGTGCACGCCGTGGTGGCGCAGGATCCGTTCGGGCCTCGCGTTGGACGGGTTCTGGCTCCAGGCCAGGACGTCGACCATGGTGGCGTGTTCGTCGAGGGCGGCGGCGCGTAGGAATCCGCGGATGAGGGACGCGGCCTGGTCCTGGAAGTACTTGCCGTTTTCGACGTTGTCGGCGCCGACGCCGGAGCCGCTGGCGAAGCCTTGGGCGCGGAGCATCGCGACGATCGGGTCGTCGGCGCCTTCGATCGGTGACCAGCGGATCCTCGGCACGCCGGGGATCTCGCCCTGCGGTTCGAAGATGTGCGTCGGGCCGATCCGGGCCCGGTGTTCGAAGGTGACGGCGGCGACGTCGAGGCGGGTGCTGGTGGAAATGACCGCACCCCGCGCGTCGAGCACCCGGGGGATGACGAACCGCGTGGTCTTGTTGCCGAATCTCGCGACCGCGGTGGCCAGCAACGTGTACTCGTTGGCCAGGAAGAGCGGGTCGTTGGTGACGGCGTCGTTGCCGAGGAACCGGCCGACCTCGAGCGGGTCGTGGCGGCGGGCGGTCTTCGCGGCGACATCAGCCGGGGTGTCTCGGTCGCGGATAGTCAGGCCGGGTCGGACGATGTCGGTCCGGGCGAGGACCGCGCCGGCGGACAGCAGCCTGCGGGCGTCGCTGTTGCGGGCGAATCCGGGACGGCGGCGGTGCCGCAGCAGCAGCCACGTCACGCCGGCGAGGCTCGATAGGTGATGGGCGAGCAAGACCGTCCAGATCGGGTAGAGCACCCACGGTGGTGGCTGGTCGGACCGGGCCCGGACGGGCCACGCGTCGGCGGGGTGACGCAGGTGGCCGGCGAGGCGCAGCGCGATCGCCGGCGCGTCGGCGGGGCCGCTGTCCGGCCAGGTGGCGTGAGTGAGGAGCCCGCCGACCTGGCCGGCCAGCCACAGCGTCCACATGGTGGTGCCGGTGACCACGGCGAGGAAGGCGAGCATGCCCAGCCGGACCACGATGTCGGCGCGGGGCAGTCCCTGCCGGGGCATCCCGTGCCCGGGTGCGGACAGCGGTGGGCGCCGCATCAGTCGGCCCCCCGCCCCGCCGTCGACAGCTGCCCTGCGCCGGCAGGACGGCCTGCGGGCCCGCGGCCGGCGTTCGGGGCGACCTGGCCGGTGAACGCGGCCTCGATCCGCGCTTCGGCGTCGTCGGGGTCGTCGGGGTCCTTGCCGGCGTCGACCACGTCGGGCAGGGCTTCCATCTGGCTGTCGGTGTGCACCATGCCGCGCTCGATCGAGGACAGCTGGTGCCGAACGACGTAGGAGCGGGTGCCGATCTTCCACAGCCCGACGCCTTGGCGTAGAAATCGCAGCAGGTCGGTTTCGACGTTCGTCGCGCCGAGGAACTCCCGGGCCGGTTCCAGGGAGCCGGGTTCTTGCCCGTAGGAGATCCGGACGCCGGAGTCCTCGATCAGGCCGCGGGCGATGCGGACGGCCTCGCTGTCCCCGTCGCCGATCGCGGCCAGGTCGGAGAATCTGTGGAATCCCAACGCGTTGCCGATGCCCAAGGCACGGGCGAGTTTGAGCTGCTCACGCATCCGCCGGATCAGCGGCAAGTGTCTCGAGATCAACGCAAACTCGTCGTAGATACACAGCCTGGGTCCGGCGTCCGGCCGGGACAGTTCGGCTTCCAGCCAGCTCTGGGCACAGGTCATGGCCATGGCGGTGAGCTGGTCGGAGGCGCGGATGTCGCGCAGGTCGAGCACGGCGCCGGGCTCGTTGAAGTCGAGGCGGGTGAAGGCGGTGGTGCCGTCGCCGTCGAAGACGCCGCCGATCGCGCCGCGGATGAGCCGCTCCAGGGCGAGCCGGACCCGCCGCGAGTCGGCGATGAACGTGTCGAGGGGGTAGGCGAGGTTCGTCAGTCGGTGCTGCCAATGCTGGGGTTCGCCCATCGCGGCCAGGACCTGGGACAGGGTCGGGGTGCCTTGCCGGTCCGGGCTGGTGCCGTCGTCGGCGCGTACGACGGTGTCCACGGCGTACTCGACGAGGGAACGTTCCGCCTCGCTCAGCGGCCCGCCGAGCTGGATCTCCAGCAGCCCTTCCAGCAGCAGCAACCGGCGGGTGCGTTGCACCTGCAGCCACTGCGGCACCGACATCCCTGGGTCCCGGCGGATCCCCGACAGGGGGTTCATGACGATGCCGCGGCCGGGCCCGATCCGCAGCGGCGTGATCCCGCACAGCTTCGCGAGCTCGGCGTACTCCGAGCGGATGTCGGTGACGTAGAACCGCTGCCCGAACGGCACCCCCCTGAACGCGAGCGTCTTCAGCAGCGACGACTTCGCCGTGCCGATCCTCCCCGTGACCACCATGTTCGGGGCGCTGAGCAGCTTCGCCCGGTACAGCTCGTGCAGGCTGAACGTGAACCCGGAGCGGGAGTAGACCTCGGTGCCGACGAGGGGGCCGTCAACGGGCAGACCGCCGTCAGTGACGAACGGAAACACACTGCAGAGCTGCGCCGAGGTGGTGACGAGCGGCGGCAGCCGCAGCAGCGACCCGGGCCGGCCGGCGGCAGGTCCGTAGCCGCCGCGGCGCCCGACCGGCGGCGGACCGGTCAGCTTGGCCTCCTGCGCCGCGAGGGTCTCCTGCTCGAGGCGGACCGCGGCGAGGGCGCGAGCGGCGTCACGGCTGCGGGCCTCGTCGGCGATGAGGTCGCGCAGTGCCCCTTCCCGCCGCACCCGTGGGCGGTCCTGCCGGTGACGGGTCATGCCGACCACCCGCGCAGCGGCTTCAACCCGCGCCCGAGCGGCAGCGCACCGGCGGCGAAGGCTTGATCTTGCTCGCCGTACAGGGTGACGGCTTCGCAGCCGGCGCGGGACAGCACGCGTTTCGCGGCCCGGGTGTGCCGGTCAAGCTCGTCGGGGCTGTCGGCGGTAACGGTGATCAGCAACTGGTAGCGGTAGCGGACGTGGCCGGCGGCCTGTTCCCGGTCGATCTGCAGCACCGCCTTGGCCTCTTCGTCCTCCCGCGCGGTACGCACGAGCCGCAATTTCCGTTTGGTGACCTCGTCGCCTGCGGTGGCGACCTGGTCGCGGCGGGCGGCGAGCTGCGCCAGCGCGGCCGGGACCGGCTGGGCCGTGAGGGTGACGGTCCGCCGGCCGCTGCCGCGGGTGTAGAGCGGGGTGAGCCAGGTCCCGCCAACCGGCTGCCGCGGCATCTGCGCCACCCACAGCGTTCGGGACAGCCCGGAGTCGTGCCGGTACGTGTCCCAGCCGACCGTCTCCGCGGCGAGCGGCCCTGCCAGCCGCGGTTCGACGCCGGGCGCGACACCGGCGGCTGCGGCCGCCTCGGCGGGCGTCCCGGCGTGCCCGGCGGTGGTGCCGCCCCGCAGGTCGACGGCCTCCTGGTCAGCGGGGTCCCACTGGGTGCGCAGCACTGCCGCGTACCGGCGGGGGCTGAGCCAGCCGTGCGTGGTGAGCCCGGCCTCGGCGACGGTGGCGGCGATCCCGGCGAGGCGTTCCAGGATCACCACGCCGACCGCGGCGTCGGTGCCGCCTGCCGCGTCGATCTCCCCGGACATCCGGGCGATGTCGAACGCGACGACGAGGAACGTGTCGTGCCGCTGTCCGGTCGGTGCCGCGGCCGCGGTCAGTTCGGCCAGGGACCGGTAGGCGATGCTGCTGGTCTCGACCGCCCGGGTGGCGAGGTAGCGCTGGGCGCGGTTGCCGGTGTCGGGCACCGTGCGGGTCGACAGCGACCACCGCACCAGCCCGGAGTCGGCGTATTCGGAGCCGAGGATGTTCAGCGCCTGCGCCCAGTCGGTGAGGCGGCGGGTCTGGTCGGCCGGGTCGGCGAGGACGAAGTTCGCGCCGGTGCAGGCGAGGGCTGCGGTGACGGTCTTCTCGGCCCGGTGGTGCAGGAGCCCGATCTGGGTCACGCCGTCGGTGGCGACGGCGGTCAGCCACCGGTATCCGGCTGCCGCGCCGGGCAGGTCGAGCAGGTCACCGCCGTTCGCGGCGAAGATCCCGCCGCGGTAGCGGTCCTGCCGGGTCGTCTTCTGCACCAGCGCCCCGGCGATGACCGGCAGCCACTCGGTGATGCGGCGGCCTTTCAGCCGCAGCAGCGCCAGGACGATGAGCAGCACTGCTGCGCCGAACATGGTGAAGGCCGGCCATTTGTGTCCGGCGGCGAGCAGGTTGATGCCGATCATGGCGCAGATCAGGCCGACGACGACGCCGCCGATCTGCGACCAGGTGAACCCGAGCACCGCTCCGCGGGTGCTGCGGGGCGGAAACGTGAACCTCGCTGACATCGATCCCCCGTCGTTTCAAGGCCGTACCGAACGCTGCTCTCGTCGATTGCCGCAGGCCGCCGCATGCCGGCGGCCGCGACTTGGGGCTACACCGCAACCACGGCGAGTTCCTCCGCGGAACCGGCTGCCGCACCGGCACCACCCCCACCGGCCGGGCCCCCGCTAGGACCGCTGCCGCCGGACGGGGCGCCGCCGCCAGGACCAGGCTCTGGAGGATCGGGTGGCGTGTCCCCGCCGGGTGATTGGCCTTCGCCGCCGTCGGTGTCCGATCCGCCGGACGGACCGCCGGCGGGGCCGAGCCCGACCGAGTCCGGGCCGCCCGGCAGTCCAGCTGCGCCGCCCGTGCTGTCCGAGCCGGTCTGGGCGGCGCCGGTCTGGGCGGCGCCGGTCTGGGCGGCACCGGTCTGGGCGGCACCGGCCGATCCGCCGGTCCGATCCGTTGCAGCCGGGTCGACACCGGTCGGGTCCGCGCCATTGCCGTTTGCGGACACGGCCACGGCGTCCGGCCGGACCGGCACGGCGCCGCTGTCACCGGTCTGCCCCGGCGCGGTGAGCTTGCCGGAGCCGAGGTCGTGCCGGGCGCTGCGGGCGGCGCCTTCGACGTCGGCGGCCTCCCCGGCGTGCGGCTGGCCGGCCGTCTCGCCGTTGCCGGCCTCGTCGTCACCGGTGCTGCTGGCGGCGTTGCCGGCCGCGGGGCCGCCGGCCTGGCTCGGGTCGCCGGGACTGCCGCCGTCCTGGCCGGTCTCCACGGCCTTGGTGGCGTCGTCGACCGGACCCTTCTCAAGGCCGGCCATCTGCTGCAGACCCTTGCCAGGGTCCTCGTCGCCGCCCTCGTCGGCGTCTGCGTCTGCGTCGCCGCCGGTCTGGCTCGGGTCGGTGGGCATCTCGGCGATGTTGGCGTCCATGATGTCCGTCGCGTCACCGCCGCCGTTGCGGCCGCCGAGGCGCTGCATGGCGGCGTCAGCTCCCCGGGTTGCGAAATCACCGATCCCGGCCGCAGCGGCGGCGACCAGCCCGCGGCTGTTGACGTCGGACAAATAGGAATCGAAGATCGTCAACAGTCGCAGCATGATGCCGGGGCACAGCACCATCAGCCAGATCAGCAGCAGGGCCTGCAGCATCGTGGTGAAGTCGTCGCTGCCGTAGGCGGCGCGGGTGCCGTAGATCCAGAACAAGGTGATGAAGAACTTGCTCGCGGCCAGGGCGTTGACGGTCCAGAACCAGGTTCGCGCCCAGGGCCGGGTCTCTTCTTTGACCTGTCCGGACATGGCCATCGCACCGAGGAGGGCGGCGCCGGTCGTGAGGAGCCCTCGGAACATCATCATGATGAACAGCAGGACGAGCCCGATCAGTGCGAAGATCGCCACGATGAGCACCAGCGCACCGGCGCCTTCCTGCCCGGCCGCGAGCCGGAATGACACGAGCCACAGGGAGGCGTCCCAGCCGGTGCTGGCGTTGTAGTCGATCAGGGCGTTGGTCGCCTCGTCCCAGGCGGACACGACCGTCCAGGCGATGCCTCCGGCGAGCGTGATGCCGAGGATGGCACGTACGAGACCGCCGAGCGTGGCGACCGGGCTCGGACCCTGGACGCGGAGCCCGTTGATGATCGTGGCCCAGATGAAGTAGATGAAGACGAGCACGATGAGGATGCCGGCGGCGGCGTTGTAGCTGAAGAAGAACGCCTCGTCCGGCGCGCCGATGCTGGTTTTGGTCAGGACCAGTTTCGCCAGCAGCGACAGCATGTAGCCGACGGCTTGGACGAAGAAGTCGGTGAGGCCGGAGATGCCGGTGCGGATGCCGGCGGCGACGGCTTCCTTGAGGGCCTTCTCGATGCGGCACTGCTGGTCCGTCGTGCCGCATGCGTCGCTGGCTGCACCGACGATCTTCGGTGGGCGCAGTGCCTGCACCAGGGTTGGCGCTGCGGCAACGCACCGGTCGTGCACGGCGGTCCATGCGTCGGCCTGTTCCGGGTGCGCGGCCGCCTGGTCGGTGAACAGGTTGCAGCGCACCAGGTCGTTGCTGGCTGGCGTTCCGCTCGGGACGTCTGCGAGAACGGATGGGGTCCCGGCAGCGGGCCGCGTGTTGAGGGTGAGGGCGACGGCCTGGCAGAGGGCGTATTCGTCAGTGGTGCGGGTGAGGTTGCAGGCGGTCAGCCAATGCGACGAGGCTCCTTGCGGTGGCGTGGGCGTGTAGCGGATCCACTGCAGACACCACCGCTTCTCTCCGACCGGGGCCTCGCCGACGCAGTCCGATGTGTCCGGTCCCTGGCTCGGTGCGGACGGTGACACCGTTGGCGACACGGTCGGCGAGGTCGTGGGCGGTACTGACGGGTCGGCCGCTGCCACACCGGGAGTGAGGAGCGCGAGCAGCACCGCGGCCGTGAGCGCTCCGCCGGTGAGGATGCCGAGCACGCGGGCGCAGCGGGATCGTCCCCGCGTTGGGCGGCTGGTGCTGCGGCGCATGGCCGGCGGACGGACGCAGGTGCGGTCGGGCCGCGTCGCAGCCTGGGCCGGCAGCGGTGCCGGGCGAGGCGGGCCGAAGCCGGCAGCGGCTCTCGTCGAAGGACGCTGCCAGCACGGTGATGCCGGGCGGCGACGGATCCGGGCCAGCCGTGTCCGGGCAGGAGCAGGCAGCCCATCCCGGGTGCGGTGTTGCGCCTGCCACGCCGCTGGTCCGCTGGTCGCCATGCCGGGTCGCAGCGCCCTTTGCCCGGCAGCGTGGTGGGTGAGCACCATCGCCAGCACCGCCCCGGCGACGATGGCTGCGCACACCGCCACGAGGCCGTACGGTCGCATCCCGGCCCGCGCGTTCCGGTGACGCGCCGGGGCCCGCCGGCTGGTCGCGGTCATGACAGCGGTACCCAGCTGTCCGGGCCGAAGACCTTCGCGAGCAGCCGCGCGTCCTGCTGGGCCGCGGCAGTGTCCAGTGCACCGGGCGGGGCCGCCGGCACGGCAGCGGCGATGGCCGCGATGCGCCATCCGTCGGCGGTGAGCTGCATGGTCAGGTCGTGCAGCATCCACCCGGGGGCGAGCACCGGCCCGGAACCGGTGCCGGTGCTGCTGGAGCCCGGGTTGGGGCTGCCGGTCGGGCTCGGGGGCAGGGTGGCGCCCGGCGTCGTGATCGGTGGTGTGTCGGTTCCGGTGCCGCCGTCGGGATGCCCGTCGAGGTTGGGGGTGGCGCCGAGCAGGACCAGGACGTAGGTCTGCACGTCGACCTTCGCACCGACCGGCAGGGCGGTGCTGTCGGCGGCGTGGGCGGCCCAGACCCGTACGGTCGTGCTCTGCTGGATCGCACTCGCAGCGTCGCGGGGCACGGACGGGATGAGCTGGTCGGCGAGACCGGCCGCGTCGACGGTGCACAGGCGTCCGGCAAGCTCAAGTGCCGCGCTATGGTCGAGTGCACCGGCGGCGGTCAGCACGGTCTCGAACCGGGCGGCGGCCTCGCCCGCCCCGCGTGCGGTCACCGGATAGCCGACCGGGACGCCGTCGACCAACCGCACGCCCGCTCCGGTGGTGTCGGCTGCCGGGCCGTCGCCGTCTGCCGCAGTACCTGGAGCCAGGATCACCCGGTCGGTCGCGGCGCCGAGGCCGAAGACCAGCAGGATTAGCAACAGCGCGGCGCCGAACCGGCGGCCGTTCGACGTGTCGGCGTGGGCCGGTTTGTAGCCGCCCATCACGCCGCCGCCGTGAGCAGCCAGGCGATGACGCTGGTCGCGGACCCGACGATGAGGGCCACGAGACCGGCCTTCCACATCATCGCCTTCCCTCTATCGGAGATGATGTGTGACCCGAAGATCGGTCCGACGGAGAACGCGATCGCGCCGGCGGCGATCCCGCACACCGCGGCGACGATGCCCAGGAACAGGGCGGCGTTGCACAGCTGGTAGAACAGGTCGCTCTTAGGGACAGCGGCTGGATCGGGGTGGACCTTGTCCCAATCGAATCCGCCGCCGGGGTCGGCGCCGCCGGTCGGGTTCGGTGTGGGGGCAAGCAGGAGCCGTGGACCGGCGTACGTCAGCGTTGTGGTGATCCACGCCCCCGCGTAGGACAACATCAGGTGGGCTCCTTGTCGGCTACGCCGTCGCTGTGCGACCGGCCGCGGAGGCGGGCGGCGCGTCGGCGTCGGTGGCGGCAGCGCTGGCCCTGGACGGGCCGGCTGTGGGCTTGCTTCGGGTCAGGCAGGCGGCGGCCAGTTCCAGCAGTGCTTGCCGGGTCGCGCGGCGGGTTCGGCGCGGATCGACCGGCTCCGGGCGGGCCAGGTGCGGGTCGTACGGCACCTCGACGACCAGCCGGACCAGCTCCGCGGTCTGTCGGCACAGGGCCTTGGCTTCGCGCGGCGGGTTCGGCACGGTCGCCACGACCGCCAGCACCGTGCGGTCCACGACGTCGCCGAGTCCGGCGGCGCGCAGTTGTGCCAGCAGGCGCTGGGTGTGCCGGAGACTGTCCACTCCGGCTCGGGCCACCAGGATCGGCACGGTCACGTCCCGCAAGGACTGCCACGCTGACCGAACATCAGCCACCGGCAGGTCCAGCAGGGCAACGGCAAAGTGCTGGTGCAGCCGGTCCACGGCGGTGCGGGTCTCGCGCAGCACCGGCGGGCGTCGCTGCGCGGTCCGCTGCGGCTCGGCGACCAGCGCGTGCAACCCGGCCGGGGTACGCCGGGTCCACCCGAGCACCGTCTCGAGGTCGATGTGCACCTGCGGCCGCATCTGCCCGTCGGTGGTGTCGGCGGCGTTGAGCCCTGCAACGGCATCCCAGACGGTGCCGTCGCCGTCGGCGACGCGCTCGGTCAGGCCACCCCAGCTGCGCCCGGTCGCGTCAACCGCGAGCACGAGCCTGGGAACAGCGCAGGCCAGGACGCCGCCGAGCGCTGCGGTGATGGCGGATCGGCCGACCCCGCCGTCGGCGGAGGAAACCCCGATCAGCGCACCGCCCACCGGCAGGCGCGCCGCCGACTGCCACAGCCGTTCCACGACCGCGCCACCGCCGAACTCGCGGGGCACCACCGGTGCGCTACCGCCGACCGGCGGGGACCGATGCGGTGTGAAGCTCGCTGCGGGTCGGTTCCCCGTGGGAACGGCGGCTGGCGGGGCAGCGGTCGTGCGCCGCCCCGCCAGCACGGTGCCGGGACGCCGCCGTGCGTCGGCGCCCGACGGCGCGGGGTGCGCGCCGAGCCGGGCGGTTGCGCCGGCATGGTCAACGACATCGGGCACCGGTTCCTCCTTGTCGGACAGCAGGTCTTCGAGGGCGGCAACGTGATCGGGTGCGGTCCCCGACCCGGATGCCGCAGGCTCGGCGGGGTTCGTGCGGTGGGGCCGCGGCGATCGGGGTGAGTGCTCGCCGCGGCCGCACGGTGGGGCGCTGACCTGCCCGGGGCAGTGGAAACAGGTCGCGCCGGTCAGCCGCCCCCGCGAGCCGCCGGAGAAGCACGGCCCGCGAGGGCGTCGGCGCTCCGGCCGAACATCGGCGTGGAGCGGATGAGACGACGCACGGAGGCGTGCGCCGCCGTGTCGTGGTGGCTGCTCGGCCGCGAACCCCCGTAACAGCCGGGCGGCTGCTGCGACACGGACGAACGCATCACGATCACGGTTCGACCCTGCCCGCCACGCTCGGCCGCCGGAACGGGACAACCGGTGCCGCCGGGTGCCAACATCCACAAGGGACGGTCGATCGCTCGGGCGGCAGGCTGGGTGTCAGAAGGAGAGCATGGCAACGGCGCGCGCACGGCGCACGGGTCTGTGGAGGTGGAGCGGCGTACATGCGCCGCCGCGGCGGTGTGCATGCGCAGATACGACCGGCGGTGGCGGGTCGTTGACGACGCTGGCGAGATTGGACGTCGCTCGGCGTGGGCGTGGTGCGGTAGCCCCGCCCGGGGCCTGGCGGACGTCACCGGGCGGGTACGTGACGCGGCGGCCAAGCCAGTGGCTCGGCCGCTGCGGTGTCGATGCGGAACGGTCGCGCCTACCCGGTGACGGGCGCGTGGGTCTGGCCGGGGGTCGGCACCGGCGCCGCAGAGGTCGGAGCGCCACCGCCCGGCGGAGCGACCGTGGGGTTCGTGGGCGGGCCGCCAGTGGGACCGGTCGTGGGCGGCGCGGTGCTCGGACCGCCGGTCGTCGGGCTCGCCGTGGGCGACACGGTGGGTGACGTGGTCGGGCTGCTGCTCGGCGGCGCCGAGCTCGGCTTGCCGGTGGTCGCCGTTGGAGTGGGGTTGCCACCGGGGGCGGCGCAGGTCGCGACCGCGAGGTTGATGGTGGCCGCCTCGGTACCGGCGCCGGCCTTGATGGTGACCTGCATCGCGATGATGGTCACCGACCCGTCACCGTTGCGAACCTTGACGCCGTGCGCGACCGTGCCCTTCTTGCCCAGCGGGCCGGCGGCGGTGCCGCTGACGCTGGACGTGGTCTGGCCGTTGGTGCACGACGCCGACGCTGACGATGCCGAGACGAGGCCGTCGAAGGCGGAGAACCCGGTGACGGTGGCGCTGGCCTTGCCGCCGCCGGCCTTCACGGTGGCGGCGCTCAGGGTGATGGTGCCGTCGGAGGAGCGTGCACCGCCGCTGGCGCTGTGTGTGGTTCCGTCGGTGGACGACACCGACGGCTTGGCGCCGATCGGTGCGGCGCCGCCGGCCGAGATGCCGTAGGCGGCGTCGCGGTAGGTGGCGGCGGCACCGGCGGAGGTCGCCCACATGGCGAACCCCAGCGTTCCTCCGGCAACGGTGACGCCGAGCGCGGCAAGACGTCGAACGGTTCTGGTCTGCACGAGCAGTTGCTCCTGTCGGTGAACGGGTGTCGCGGAACCGGACCGGTCGGCCGGTCGACGTGGTCGGCGCAGGGCCGACCCTTGCGGTGGTGCAGCCCGCGTCGCCCCGCGCGGTCACGGGTCGATACGGACGAGGGTGCCGAGCGGCACCTGGGTCAGGGCGTTCAGCGCAGCGGCCGGCACTCGCAGGCAGCCGTTGCTGACGGCGTGGCCGTACACGATGCGGTCCGGCCAGGTGTGCAGGGCCGTGGTCGCCGGTCCGCCGTGGTAGCTGGCCAGCACGGCGCTGTGTGTGCCGAGGGCCAGGATCACCGGGGAGAAGGTCTGTGCCGGGTCGGTGATCTGGGCGAGCAGGAACGTCCGCCCGGTCGGTGTCGGTGTCGTCGGCGCGCCGACCGCGACGGTCCACCGGCCGACCTGTGCCCCGTCCCGGATCAGGGTCAGCGACCTGGTGTGCACGCTGACCCGGACTTCGTACGGGGTGCGGGCCACGTCGACGGCGGTGGCGTCCAGCCAGCCGCTGGCGCCGTTGGGCCGGCTCGGGAGCAGAACCCGGACCCAGCCTGGTTGCCGGTCAACGACCGGCAACCAGGTGCTGCTGCCCGCCTGGACGGTGGGCAGCCGCGCGATCGGGTTGCCGCCGGGTGCGTAGAAGACCGCGATGGGTGCGCGGTTGTGCACGACGGCACCGTCAGTACCGGCCGTCCGGTCGGTGTCCAAAGGTGCGCCCGGGATGGCCGTGTCGGTGGTCGCCTCGGGCAGTTGCGCGAGCACGACCGGCGTGATGTGTGGCACCGCAGTCGGCTGGATGACCGGCCCGGTGGCGTCCTCGAGGACTTCGCTGCGCGCGGGCTGTGGCGAAGTCGTCGAGGTGCTCGCCGGTGGGCGTTGACCGTGGGTAGCCAGCACCATCGCGACGGTGAGCAGGCCGGCAACGACAGCGACGACGGCGGTCGTGGGCCAAACCGAGTGTTTGGCCCGGCGCCTCGCGGTGTCCGGGCGACCGTTGGGGTCGCTGTCGTGGCGGGTCATGAGACCAGGGCGGTCAGGTAGTTCGGGCCGGGGGCGCCGAGGCCGGTGACGTGGTCGTAGCCGGGCCCGGTGCGCAGGCTCTGCGGCCCGCCGTCGAGGTCGATGAGGTAGTCCCCGGCGGGCAGGCTGTCGTTGATCGCCGGCGTCCAGATGCCGGCGTCGACGTGCCCGACGTCAGTGGTGGCGCCGGTGCCGGCCTTGGCGTAATGGATCGGCGCGGCCAGGCCGATGACGGTGTCGCCGCCTGCCCGGCTCTGCGCGACCGCGGCCAGCGACGCCACGATCGGTGCGGCCAAGGAGGTGCCGCCGATCGGACTGGTGCGGTACTGCCCGCCGGAGCTCCACCCGATCAGGAAGCCGGTGTAGGGGCCGGCGAGCGCGGCCACGTCCGGGACTGACCGGCGGGTGCCCGGGAGGCCGGCCTGCCACGACGGCTTGTCGAAGTAGCTCGACGTGCCGCCGCCGGCACCACCGATGAACGGCGGGCTGAGCCGCTGCCAGGTGCTGCCCTGCAGCCGGCTCGCGGCCGACTCCCAGCCGGTCTGAAAGATCGGCTTGTTGTTCGCACCGATGCCGGTGGAGGTGCCACCGACCGCGGTCACCCAGGGGCTCGCCGCAGGGAACCGCACACTGGTGCCGTTCGCGCCCGCCACGGCGCTGTTGTCGCCGGTGTCCCCGGACGCGGCGTAGACACCGACACCGAGAATCGCGGCCCGGGCCAGGATGGCGTTGACCGCCTGCAGATAGGCCTGGTCGTTGGGCTCGCCGACGATGCCCCACGACGCGGAGATGATCGTCGTGTCGACGCTGCTGTCGGCGATCACCTTGGCGACCGTCTCGTCCAGCTGGGTGCAGTCTGGTGCGGCCGCGTAGACGATCTTCGCGTCGGGGGCGATGGTGTGCGCCGCCTGCACGTCGAGGGCCTCTTCGATGTTCCACAGCGGCACGTCGCAGCCCTGCACGGTCGTCGGCGGCGCGTAGGCCTTGACCACGAACCTGTCCGCCGGCAATGCCGGGATGCCGTTGGCCGCGAACGTTCGGTTCGCGTCGGCCAGGGTCGAAGCCTGGTGGTAGGCACCAACGATGACGATCGTTTGCGCGGCGCCGCGGTCGCCGCCGCCGAGTCCGTAGAGGCTGCGCAGCTGGGTGCCGTTGTAGCCGCAGGTCGGGTTCGACTGCCGACCGGCGGGATACTTCTGCGAGACGGAGCCCTTGTTCCACTCGCCGAAGAACGTCGAGCAGTACTGGCCGTCGGCGAGCGGCTTGACGTTGGCCGCCGGCCGCACCGACAGCGGCTGCGCGACCCGCTGCGTCAAACCGGTCACGGCCTGCACGTCCAGAGCTACCTTCGCCGGCAGGCGCGCCGGACCCGACGCGGTCAGCGCCCGGACCCCGTGTCGGGTCTGCGTGGACAACTCCACGCCGAACGCGGCCCGGGCCGTGCGGGCGGTGCCGGTCAGGGTGAGTCGGGTCCCGGTGTCGTCGAGGCCCTGGACGGTGAACCCGGACCGGTTGGCCCAGGCGGTGACGCGGGCGACCCGGGCCCGGTCGGCGCCGAGCTGCTCACGCAGCTGCTGGCGGGTGAGGTGCTTGCCGAAGGCGGCGGAGCCGGGCGAGGCGACGGCCGCGGCGTACGCCTGGACAGCGGAAGGGTCCGCGGCAGCCAACGTCAGGGTGACCGTGACCGGCTGGTCGGCGGCGAGAGCACCGCCGCCGCCAGGCGGAATGGGTGTGCCGTGCGCGGGACCGGCCGCGATCAGCAGCGTGGCGAGCGCGCTGCCGGTGACGGCCAGCACGATGCGTGCAAGGCGCATGAGGGGTTGGTCTCCTTACTGGCTACGCCGCAGAGATCGACGACACCGTCATCGGGTTGTCGGCATGAGGACGCAGAAGGGCTGATACGGTGACGCGCAGGTCACCGGTGCGCCGACTCGACCGATGCCGCGACGGTGGTCATGGACGACCAACTCGTGGCTGCGCATCAGACCTCCGGCCGACCGCTGGGCAGGTGTCCGCCAAGGACGGCGGCGCCCCAGCCGGTTTCCGGACGCCGGTCCGCGACCGACGCCTGGAACCGTGATGTGTCAGCCACATGCATCTCGCTGCGCGCCGCCGACGACCGGCGGCCTGGCTGCGAGATGCGTGCGTCGTGGTCTGGCTGAGCTGGTCACGCCAACGACACTGGCCGTTCGCCCGAGCGAGCGGAACGTGCCAAGGGGTGCCAAGCGGGGCAGTGATGGGTATGCACGGCCTCACCGAACCGCGACGATTGAACCGGCCGCACCGCGAGCGGCAGGCAGAACGAGGGGGCCACAGCACGTGAGGTCTTGTCAGCATTGGCACGAGGTGCTCGGCCGCAGCACCCTGCCGGCAGAACACGAACGCCTACTGACTGACCTCGGTCACGCGGCCAACGAAGCAGCTGCGGCGCTGTTCACGGCCGCCGCTGACGAGCACACTGCCGACTATCGCTCGCATCGGCTGCAATTCGGCCGCGGCGTGCAGCCCGGGCCAGCGGAACTGCACGTGTATCAGCAGCTGGCCGGCGCCGCCGCCGCGCACGCGGACCGGTTGACGGTGCTGTACATCCGCGTGGCGTTGCAGTACGCCCTCCAGGCCGACGCGGCGATCACGGCCCGCTCACGGCCAGGGCAGGCCAGTAGTGCTGCGGTAAAGCCCCTGCCGACGGTCGAGCAGTTCCTGACGGACCCCACTGCGTACCTCACCGACATCCGGGATGCCGGCTCACCGCATGATCAGCTGCCACGAGCGGCATACCAGGCAGTCCTCGATGCCGTCGACCAGTACCGGACCGGGCGCGAGCGCCTCGACGGGTACGACGACCCCGAGGCGAAACACGTCGAAGAGCCGCTCAGTGACCCTGACGCGCCGGGCAACCTGTTCACGGAGCCGGGGGCGGTGTACGACATCGAACGCCCGACCGACCTGGCTGCGGCATTGCACGCCTACGCCGCAGATCTCATCCACCTGGTCCGAGCGCCCGGCGAAGGCCTACACGGCGTCCGGACTCCGATGTGAGTAGTCCCGCGCACCCAGCAGTGCTGCACAACCATCTGCGCTCCTCGCCGGTACGAGCCCACCCGGCGGCTACCTGAAATACGGATTCGGTGGCAGACCCAGGTCAGCAACCGTCACGCGCAACGCCAACGCCAACAGGTGCCGGCTGTACGGATCCGGGGTGTGCCGACCGGTCTCCCAGCGTGAGATCTGCCGACGATCCACACCGGTCCCGCGGTAATTCGCGGCAATCAACCGCATGTGTCCGACCAGGTCAGGCTGCGAGTAGTTCAGGACATTTCGGTAGTGGAAGATCCGCTCACCAGGAGTCATCCGGGCGACGTCATCGGCCGTTGGCAGACGATCCGGCAGCTCACTCACACGGCACCCCCGCGCGCTGCTCGATCGCGGACAAGACCGGACGCCACTGATCCTGGTCCTCACCGCTTGCATCCCGGCACGTCGCCGTCTCTGGATTGCCCGATCTTGTACCTGCCTCGCGCAGCACCGGTCTGCACCCCTCCCGGCTGGTGGACGGGAAACACCCTGACGCCCACCATGTGGATCATGCCGTCGCCTATCGGCGCGCACCCCTACCGTGGCCAGCGCACGGCACGGTGATCGACCCAGCCCTGGCAGCGTCCGCGATGCCCCCGCACATCGCTTCCTGTTGACCTTGTACAGGCGGCAACGGGTTTGCGGACAGTGATCATCCGCCCACGAGTCGCCTTCCTCCGGGAGGCAACCACGAGGAGCCAACTAGCGTCAAGATCAATGACGAACGATGGGCACGGTCCAGCACGCCGTCGCTGTCGACCGCGGGAGCGCGATATCTACGGTCCTCATTCGAAGTGCGGGGCACCCCTGCGGAGCGGCACCAACGGCCAGCAGGTACAACGCGCCAACATGGCACCGAGGCCCGGCAAGCACCAAGGCATCCGGGCCGTCACAGGCAAACACACCAGACATCAACCAACACGAAAACGTTCCGGCACGTACCAACCTACTGAAGCAGGGGCGTGCCGCGGTGACCTCGACCGGCCAACAACCAAATGTGGGGCGAGCGGTGACAGGTGACGGATTCACTCCGCGACCGGCTTAGCGTGCTTCGCGCGCGTGACGCGCGTACAGCGGCCGGCAGTGGCGCTCACCGTGCCTACGGCCCAACCGCCACGCTCCAGCCCACTTGGTGATCGTCACAACCCGGCTTTGACTCTTGACGGTGATGCCGATGCAAGGTATCGCGCGAGGAAGCGAAACCTGAAAGTCGGCGACATCTGTCACTTGTCACTTGCTGGCCGCGATTCGCCACGGCCCGGTCAGCAGTTCGCCATACCGGTAGCCGCCAGGGTCAGCGTTTCCTTTCACAGGTTCAGCGGGCGTCGTCCTGTTGTATAGGCGGTTCGTATCGAAGCTGCGGTCCGGGACGTGGCAGAGCTGGACTGGCCAGGATCTGCGACAGGCAGTCGATGGTGGCGAACGGGACTTGTGGGTGCGGCACGTACGCGGCCGGGACCGGTGAGGGGGTCACGAACATCTCGATCACGCACCAGCCGTCCCGCTCGGCGTCCACGCCGTGCTCGCGGAGGAGTACATCAAGCTGACCTCTGACGGCACTGGCCTTCGCGAGGAGCTTGGGGAGGTACGGAGTACCCCGCTTGGGGCGGAAGCCATCCCAGCGTGCATGACCCGAGTCGGGCGCGCCGTGATAGTCGATGATGTCGAACAGCACCCGCTCGATGTCGGTGGCGACGTGTCCGGCTTTCGCCTCCAGGATGAAGACGCGCCGGTGGTCGGCGTCGATCACGATGAGGTCGATTTCGCCGGGGATGGCCATGCCCAACTTCGCTGCACGTTCTTTCCTGAGCCGAGGAATCAGGATTCGGTTGGGCGCGGTGGCTTCGCGTTCGACGTCTGCTTCGAACGCCTTCTGCTCGCACTGCTCCCAGTCCTTAAAGGCCCGGACCACCTCGGTGGGTGCGTCCGGCCAGGGCAGGTCGGCCACCTGGACGCGCGAGGAAGAGCTCCCCTGCACGGGCGACGCGCCGGGGCATCACCAGCACGGCTGGCAGCTCTTACCCCGGCCCAGACTCGCCATGCTCGAAGCGGGCGGACTTCGCCGCCAGGTACGCGCCGGGTACACCCCGCTCCCACGTGTCGACGGTGGGGACGGTCCACCGCTCGTCGACCTGCCCGTTGTCTAGGTACCACGGCCGACGGTTCTTGTCGAAACTGCCGAACCCGAACCGGTCGTGGCGCAGCGTACCGGGGCGTGACCAGTCCTCGGCGATGCCGATCCACCCGAGGTCCCCCTCGCTCGGGACACGATCGATCGGGCCGAGAATCATCAGCCGGGGCCCCGGCTCGCCCTTGTAGGACAGCAGGGGCAACTGCGTCGCCGCGGCCTCCATGAGCGTGACGTCGAGCATGCTGTCGTGGCCTTTCACCTCGATCCAGGTGCCGCACTCCGGCAGGTAGAAGTCCGGCAGGTAGGGCCGGCCGCCCACGGGGTACCCCTCGTGCTCGTAATGCCAGAGGATGTTGGCGGTGTCGAAGAAGACCGCCCACCGCGCCTCAAGACGGGACCGGAATCGATGCCCGCTGTACCGGGTTTCGATCGGCTTCACATTCGTCACAGACTCACCTTGGCATGATCGCCAGGCCGGTGGAACCGCCCGGGCCAAGCGTCTCCAAGTCCTCAGCCAAGCTGCCGGCCGTGGCAAAATCGCTGACGGCCTGTGGCGAATGGAGGCTGGCCACCGCACGGCGACTCTCCGTGGCCGCCGACTCGAGCTGGTTCACAGGGCCGGAAACCGCGGCGCAGCTGGTCGACAAGACGCGGCAGACGTAGCAGAAGGATCGGACGTTAGATGGTCCCGCGGCGGTCGTCGCTGTTCTCAGCGTCATCTTCGGCCAGCAGCAGACTGACGCCGACATAGTGCCGGGCGCCGCCCGTGCCTCGGCCAGTGCGGACACCTTGCCGTTCTAGATCCTGCGTCAGACGCTTCGCCGTGACCGGCGCGTCGCCAGTCTGCTGACACCATCGCTCATACGCCCGCCGGAACCGGGTCGTCGCGACGCGGACCAGCGGCTGGTCGGCCGCAAGATGGCAGCACTCGGCGACGAACCTCGCCACGGTGTCTTCGTCCCGGGCGTATGCCGCTGTGGCCGCCCGCACAGCCGCCGGCTCCGGTAGGCCGTAGCGGTGGTAGTCAACCGCGCCGCGAATGATCCACGCCAGGACCGCCGGTGCTTCCTCGGCCAGCCGCTCGCCGAGCCTACGGTCCTGCCGGTCCTCCGACAGCGTGCGGGTGAAGGGGATCAGCCGGACCCGGCGCCAGAATGCGAGGCCGCCGGTCCGGACCTCAGGCCGGTGATTGCCGAGCAGCCACAACGTATGCGACGGCGCGAAACTGAACCAGTTCCCACGCATGTATCGGGCCGGAATGGAATCCCGGCCGGTCAGTTGCTTCACCCGCCCCTCGGAGAACCGCGCGCCCTCGCTCAGCTCCGAACACACGACCAGTCGGGCGCCGTGCAGCTGAGCCAGCTCCGTCGGGTGATCGGCGAACTGCCGCTGCATGAGCAGCTCCGACGACGCTGCGATCGCGTAGCCGGAGCCGCCAAGCCCAAGCGCGTGCATCGACGCCTCCAGCAGCGTCGACTTGCCGTTGGCGCCGGCGCCGAGCGCGAACGGGAGGATCTGCTCGAGGACCGCACCCAGTGCGGAGATGCCAAGCAGCCGCTGCACGTAGATGCGCAGCGCATCGCCCTCGCCGAAGGTGTCCGTGAGAAATCGCTCCCACACCTCGGCACGTCGCTCGAAGTCTGGCGTCACAGCACTGGATCTAGTATGCAAGCGCTGCGGGTCCGCCGCATGGAGCTCACCGGTCTGCAGGTTAGCGATCCCGCCTGGCGTGTTGAGTTCATACGGATGCGCGTCGACCTGGCCAAGCTCGACGACTAGGCGCGGATCAGATCGTGCGAGCCGTGCCACGCCGGAGACGCCACCTGCGGACAGCGCACCCTGTCGAAAGCGCCGCCACCGCGACGATGTCGGCAGCTCCCGTGCCAACGCCCGAATGAGCTCTCGGTGCTGTTCAGCCTCGTCCCAGACCCACCGGTGTCCGGTCCAGCGCAACCACGTGCCGCGCTGGGGACAGAACCGCAGCTCATGTCCATGCGTGTGCGCCAACGCCTGCGCCAGGCCGTCCTCCGTGGCACCCCAAGCGTGCGGCAGTCGTGGAGCAGTCTCGTCCTGTTCGCTCACCTGTAGCCACCCCGCTCAGGTCGGTCGGCGAACGTAGAGCAGTCGAGGTACGGAACAACCGCACCAACGTCCCTTCAGCTCACGTCCACCGACAGAATGCACGTGGCCACGCGACCGCAGTTGCAGTCGCGGTCCAGGCCAACTTCGCGATTCTGGGCGGGGGGCTCCGATGCAGGGCAGGTGCCATCCCGTGCCACCTGCGGTCAACAGGTAGCAACAGGATCCGTCACGTAGCACCGGCCAGCAGCGTGCTCTTACATTGAATCGGCTGGGACAGCGCCGGGCCAAAGAGATGGAGGCGGACCGTGGCCGAAAGCCTCAGGTTGCTCTGTTCCTCTTTGGGGGTGTAGATCGCTGGTGCCCTGCGGTGGGATGCTGGTGGGGAGGCGATCGTTATGCCGAAGTTGCTGTACGCCCGTCCTCCCGCTGACGCGGAGGAGGAACGCAAGGTCCGCAGGCTGGCCAGTGCCCGGCACGCGCCGGCGGACTGGATCATGCGGGCGAAGATGATCGCGGCGAGTTGGGATGGTGAACGTACCAGCGGTATCGCTGCGCGGCTCGGCTGCCACATACAGACGGTGCGGAAACGGCTGGCGCGGTTCAACGCCGAGGGTATCGACGGCTTGGGTGATCTGCCCGGGGCGGGACGTAAACGTCGCATCAGCGAACACGAGCGGGGCCGGATCATCGCGCTGGCCCGCTCGGTGGCGCCCGGCCGGCCACGTCGACGCCGAGGTGATCAAACGGTACGGCGCAAGGATCGACGAGTGGCGGCTACCGAAGGAGCAGGCCGGCCGGCAGCAGCTTGCCGTGCAGGTCGGCCGGGACGGCTACCGGCTCCTCAAGGCGGTCGCCGACCGGCGGACCCCGACCTGGCTGCGTGAGGTTCCCGCCGTCGATGTGCTGCGCCAGGTGTGGATCCAGCAGTACACCGTTGGCGAGTCCGGGCGGGGGGTGATCTGGCGGGACGCCGACACCTACGGGCTCCCGCCGGGCAGAACCAGGATCATCTCCCCGTACGACACCGATGCCCGCTACAGCGAGAAACGCGGCCGCAGCTGGGAGGGGTACAAGGTCCACTTCAGTGAGACCTGCGACAACACCCCGGCCGACGATGGCAGCACCGATCCCACCCTGCCACCGAACCTGATCACCAATGTGGTCACCACCCAACGCCGCCGTGGCCGACTCGGCGATGACGATGCCGAACCCGCGACATGCTCGCCGACGGCGGACCTGCTGCCGGCCGAGCACCTCATGGACGCCGGCTACCCGTCCACCGCGAACCTGCTGGCCTGCCGCACCGAGCACCAGGTCCGCCTGATCGCCCCGATGCGCGGCGACTCCTCCCGCCACGCCCGCACCAACAGCCCCTACGCCCGAACCGCGTTCACCATCGACTTCGACCAACAGCGTGCGACCTGCCCACAAGGCCACCACTCGGCCACCTGGAACCCCACCCGCCAAGACGGCCAGGACGTCATCGTGGTCAGCCTCCCCCTCAGCGCCTGCATCACCTGCCCGGCCCGCACCGAATGCACCCGCTCACAGCAACGCCGACGACATTTGACGCTACGACCCCGCCACCTGCACGAAGCCCTCCACGACGCCCGAGCCGAGCAGCAAACCGACGCCTGGAAACAGACCTACCGCGCCCGCGCCGGGATCGAAGGCACCATCCACCAGGCCACCGCAGCCACCGGCATCCACCAAGCCCGATACACCGGCCTCAAAATTAGAGCGACCGGCAAATGGGCGTTACTTGAGCCTGCGGGTGGTGAGTCGGGTATCCCAGCGGTAGAGCGCACGGGCGCGGCGGATGAGTTGACGGACTGTGACGAAGGCTGCGGCCAGATACAGGT
>NZ_BAAAQD010000053.1:0-55843 GCF_039531485.1 Dactylosporangium maewongense
CAGAACGACATGGCTACGATCCGACTTCCCGCCGGCGCGGCGGCGGCTCGGGCGGCGCCGGTGGGTCCGGCGGCCAGCGTGGCGGCTCGGGCGGCCGCGGCGGCGACTCCCGCGGTGGCGGTGGCGGTCGCCAGCGCGACGGTGGCGGCCTGCAGAACAGCGCCCTCGCCGACGCACTCCGCCGGGCGGGCCTCGACAAGGGCCTCGACGGCCTCAACAAGAAGTAGCGATCCCCGCGACGGCCTGGGAGCATGATTTCCCTGCTCCCAGGCCGTTCCGCACCCACTCACCGGACGCGGGTCGCGAACCGCCGCGTCCGTCAGTGGCCTGGATCGCGCGACGTCTATGCAGCGACGGTCAGCGGAGGCGCCAGATGGTGGTGCGCATCGCGCACTGGTCTTCGAGTTTCACGCGGACCGGGACCTCGTACGTGGCGAGCGCCTCGAACAGGCGGGTGGGCAGGTAGCCGCGGCCGGGGTCGCCGACCAGGACCTCCGCGCCGCTGCGGCGCAGGAAGCCGAGGACCCGCTCGGCCACGGGGCCGCTGTAGAAGACGTCGCCGGCGACGATGACCTCGGCGTCGACCGGGACGGACGAGGTGACGATGTCGACGCCGTTGGCCCGGGCGTTGCGGGCGCAGGCCGCCAGGGCCGCCGGGTCGGTGTCGACTGCGGTGACCGTGCAGGCGCCGGCGCGGGCCGCGGCGATGCCGACCAGCCCCGAGCCGGCGCCCAGGTCCATGACGCTGCGGCCGGCCACGTACAGCGGCTGATCCAGCAGGAAGCGACCCAGCGCCATCCCGCCGGGCCACGCGAACGACCAGAACGGCGGGGGCTCCTCGCTGCGGTACGAACCCCCGGTGGCGTCGAACAGGCCCGCGTCCTCGTCGGCAAGGTCGAGGGTGAGCTCGGGCAGCAGCGGAAGGATCATGCCGCCGCTGCCGGGAAGCGATGGATGTTGGACTCGACCCAGGTCCGCAGGTGCGCGAGCGGCGCGCACGCGTCCCGGCCGAGCGGGGTCAGCTCGTACTCGACCCGCAGCGGCACCTCGGCGAACACCTTCCGGGTGATCAACCCGTGCTCCTCCAACTTGCGCAGGGTGACGGTGAGGACCTTCGGGCTGATGCCCTGCAGTCGGGTCCGTAGGCTACCGAAACGCCGCGGCCCGTCTTCCAGCGCGCCGAGGGCGAGCGCGCTCCACTTGTTGGCGAGCAGGTCGAGCATGTCGCGGCACGGGCAGCAGGCCGCATAGACGTCGTCGGGCACGCGGCCAACAGTACCCAATGGAAACTCATCACCCTTGCGGGTAACTAGGGCGCTCTGGATAGCGTCGGCGGCATGAGTACGAACATGCCGGCCGTGATCAGCACGGCGGACGGCCTCAGGGACGTCGAACTGCCAGCGCCCGCACCCGGCCCGCGGGACCTGCTCGTGCGGGTGAAAGCGGTCTCGGTCAACCCGGTCGACCACAAGGTCCGTAAGGGCGGCGGGGACAGGGTGCTCGGCTGGGACGCGGCCGGGGTGGTCGTGGCCGTGGGCGGCGAGGTGACGCTCTTCGCGCCGGGCGACGAGGTGTACTACGCGGGCAGCATCGACCGCCCCGGCACCAACTCGGCGCTGCACCTGGTCGACGAGCGGATCGTGGGGCGCAAGCCGCGCTCGCTGGACTTCGCGTCGGCGGCCGCGCTGCCGCTGACGACGATCACGGCGTGGGAGACGCTGTTCGACCGGTTCCGCCTCTCGGAACAGTCGACGGGCACGCTGCTGGTGCTCGGCGCCGCGGGCGGGGTCGGTTCGATGATGATCCAGCTGGCGCGGGCCCTGACCGGCCTGACCGTGATCGGCACCGCGTCCCGCGCCGAGTCGCGCGACTGGGCGCTTTCGCTCGGCGCGCACGACGTCGTACACCACGACGACCTCCCGGCGGAGGTGGACTACATCTTCTCGCCGAGCACGGGCCGGCCCGGCCTGATCGAGCGCTTCGCCGAGATCCTGCGGCCCGGCGGGGCGATCACCGCGATCGACGAGCCTGCGGGACTGGACCTGCTGCCGCTCAAGGCGAAGAGCATCAGCTTCCACTGGGAGCTGATGTTCACCCGGCCGCTGTTCCAGACCCCGGACATGATCGCCCAGCACGAGCTGCTGGACCGGGTCGCCGCGCTCGTCGACGCCGGCACCATCCGCTCCACGCTGACGACCCGGCTGGACGGCCTGAACGCGGCGTCGCTCACACGTGCCCACGAAATGGTTGAAGACGGACATATGGTCGGCAAGGTGGTGGTGGCTGAGCCGCTAGAGTGATGGCATCTCCCCATCCCCCGTGGGAAGGATCATCGTGGACTGGCCACCGTTCCTTGAGTTCAGCGTGCCCGCCGCGCTGGCCGTCTGGGCCGCCGCGGTGGCGGTGACCCTTTGGCGCTCCCGCCCCCGGCTGCCCGAGCCCGGGCCGGCGCGCACCGACCTGCCGGGGCAGGAGCCGCCGGCGGTGGTCAGCCTGATGGTCAACCGGTGGCGCTCCGACGAGGACGCGATCGACAGCACGCTGCTCGACCTGGCCGCGCGGGGCTTTCTGGAGCTGCGCGAGACCGGCTCCCCGGCCGCCGGCGAGCCCGCGCAGACGACGGCCCGCCTGCGCAAGGGCGACGGCCGGAGCCTGACGCCGTACGAGCAGCAGATCCTCGACCGGGTCCACCACCTGTCGGTCAACGGGGAGACGACCCTGACCAGCCTGGCGTTCGACAGCTGGACAGAGGCCCGTAGGTGGCGCCGCACCTTCTACCGCGCCGTGGTCGCCGAGGCCCGCACCCGCGGCCTCTGCACCCCCCGCCTGGCCCCGAAGACCCGCCGCGCCCTGCTCCTCGGCGCGATCCTGCCCGCGCTCCTGATGTTCATCACCTGGTGGTGGGTGGACAGCGAGCTCAGCGCCAAGGTCCCCGACCAGGTCACCGGCGCGATCATCGGCGCCGCCGCGGTCTACCTGGCGCAGTACTTCGTGGTCGACTTCAACTGGGCCGACCAGACCACCCCCGAGGGCGTGGCCGCGACGGAGAGCTGGCTGGGCCTGCGCGAACACCTGACAACCGTCGAGGGCGTGGCCGACCTGGCTCCGGCCGACGTCGCTTCCTGGGGCCGCGAGATGGCGTACGCCTCAGCCCTGGGCGTCCTGTCCGCAGACGACGCCCTGGTCCGCCTCACCCCCGGCGCCCGCTCCCGCTGACCCCTCCAGAACCGCGACCGGTCCTTTCCGCAGCCCGACTGCCCTCCTGGAGCCCCGGCTGACCCCCGGAGCCCCGCTCGCGCGCCGACCCCTCTCCCGGAGCCTGGCTGTTCCCGGAGCCCGCTCGCGCTGACCGGGCGCAGCCGGGTTGCCCTCTTCCACGGCCGCCCTAGCGCCAGCGCCGTGACCAGCGGATTCGAGGACGCGGCGTCCCGCCGTCGTCACAGACGCCCCCACCCCGGCACCACAAACAGCGGCCGCGACGTCTTGCTCCGTCACGGACGCCCCACCCCGGCACCGCAACCGCGGCCACGACGTCTTGCTCTATCACGGCCGCCCTAGCCCCGGGCGCCGCGACCAGCGGCGCGTGCACACAGCGTCTCCGCCCTCGCAACGGACATCGCCACGCCGGCACCGCGAATTACCACGCCGGCACCGCGAATTTGGCCGCGAGTCCGCAGCGTTTCGCCCCCTTCGCGGGAGCCGCGTTGGCAACCACGGATGGCCGCAGTGGCACCGCGACCAGCGGCCCAGGGACGTGGCGCCCGCTCTGTTCACCCCGGAGGTCCCGCACCGCGCCGCCCTGGATTCTCGGCAGGCCCAAGGCTCTCGATGCCGCCCCGCTCGCGCTGGCCCCCGGAGCCACACCCGCGCGGAGCCCACTCGTGCTGACACCCGAAGCCGCCGGCACTGACCGGGAGCGAATCCAAGCCATCCGCGCCGACCAGGCGCGATGCCTTCCCCCTTCACGGACGTCCTCGCGCCGGCGACGCGAAACAGCGGACCGGCCCGTGCCCGCCCCGCGCCGGGCTCCAGCCCTGGCCGGCGAACCGTGGACGCGGCGTCCGGCATTCTCACAGACGGCTGCGCTGGCGACGTGACCAGCGGCCCGTCGACAACGCGTCCCGCTCCCTCCACGCCGGGGCCGCGCTCTCATCCCAGGAGACTCGCTCTCATCCCCAGGAGACCACCATCCCAGGAGACCACCATCGCCCTCCAGGGCCCGCTCTCACCCAGGGCTCACTCACCTCACCCAGAGCCCGCTCACGGAGCCCGTTCTCACCCGGAGCCCCGCTCGCATCGCGCTGGACGGGCGTGAAGTCCCACACGCCCTCCCGAACCGGCACTCGCGCTGGCGGCGCGAACCGTCCTACCCCTCACCAACCCCCCTCGCGCGGGCGGCGCGGAACGGCGGGTTGTGCTGACGGCGTGGCGGACGGTGCCACGACAAGGGGTCTCGAGCGCGCCCCACCGCTGGCAGATCGTGAAGGCGCCGGCGGCGGCGTCCTGCATACCTACGCTACACCGCACGAAAAAATTGATCATTCAATCGTGGGCGGGGCGTCACCTTCTGTAGTTGGAGGTGAGGTCAGGTGGCGTTGCCGCGCAGGAGCATGGTGAGGAACTCGGCGTTGGACTGGGTCTTGGCGAGGCGGTCCAGCAGTTGCTCGGTCGCGCCGCCGTTGGCTGCGGCCAGGGCCTTGCGCAGGCGGGAGACGGCCAGCAGCTCGTCGGGGTGCAGGATGACGTCGTCGCGGCGGGTGCTGGAGGCGTCGATGTCGATCGCGGGGAAGACGCGGCGGTCGGCGAGCTTGCGGTCGAGCTTGAGCTCGGCGTTTCCGGTGCCCTTGAACTCCTCGAAGATGACCGTGTCGCCGGTGGAGCCGGTCTCGACCAGCGCGGACGCGATGATCGTGAGGGACCCGCCGTTCTCGATGTTGCGGGCGGCGCCCAGCAGGCGCTTCGGCGGGTAGAGCGCGTTGGCGTCGATGCCGCCGGTGAGGATGCGGCCGGAGGCGGGGGCGGAGTTGTTGTAGGCGCGCCCGAGCCGGGTGATCGAGTCGAGCAGGAGGACCACGTCGTGGCCCAGCTCGACGAGGCGCTTGGCGCGCTCGGCGGCGAGCTCGGCGATGCCGGTGTGCTCCGACGGCGGCCGGTCGAACGTCGAGGCGATGACCTCGCCCTGCACGGACCGCTGCATCTCGGTGACCTCTTCGGGCCGCTCGTCGATGAGCAGGACCATGAGGTGGACCTCGGGGTTGTTGTGCGCGATCGCGTTGGCGATCGACTGCAGGACCATCGTCTTGCCGGCCTTGGGTGGCGACACGATGAGCGCGCGCTGGCCCTTGCCGATCGGCATGACCAGGTCGATGAGCCGGTTGGTGAGCTGCCGCGGTCCGGTCTCCAGCCGCAGCCGCTCCTGCGGGAAGAGCGCGGTCAGCTTGCTGAACTCGGGCCGGCTGCGGGCCCATTCGGGGTCGTTGCCGTGCACGGTGTCGAGCCTGGTGAGCGTCGAGCCGTTGGCGCTGCCGGTGATCGCGTCGCCGTGGCGCAGCCCGTACCGGCGGACCATCGCCGCCGGGATGGCGACGTCGTCGGGGCCGGGGCTGTAGCTGTCGACCCTCAGGATCATCTTGTCGCGGACGATGTCGGCGATGCCGGCGACGTCCCGGGCCTCACCCGACTCGGGCGGCTGGGGCTGACCTCCGGGCCGGCTGTGGTCCCGGTTGCGCTGTGCCGCTCTGGTACGGCGAGGCTTCGTTGCGTGACTTTGCTTGGCGGATCGATCCAACACTTCGGTTGGGGCCATGGGCGTCCTCCTCGGGACTGGCGTGTGAGGTGGCTTGTGTCCCTGAGAACACTGGCCGAAACGCGTGTGACCTTGGCTTCCTGCGAGAGGGCGTGACACGCGTCTGAGAAAGGTGGTCCCCGGGCGACAGACTGCCGACTTCCGCGGGACTCGCTTGACCGTAGCTCGTCAAGCCCTCCAGAGCAAGTATCTGTCCGTAGTCGACACGCTACCTTCCGGCAACCGTACGGCGGACCAAGCCGCACCATCCCGGCGAAACGCTGTTTGCAGTCGGGAAGCACAGCAGCCGGGGGGATGACATGAACAGCACGTTTGACACGGTCCGCGCCGAGGCCCTCTTCGCCTCCGCCCTGCAGGCCTCGCAGGAGCCGTCGCCGGTCCAGATCCGCTCCGCGGTCACCTCCACGCTGCGCCGGTTCGGCATCAAGGGCTGCGCCGCCCGCGTCGCCGGCGAGTTCGGCGAGTACCCGGAGACCGCGGCCGCCCGCATGAACTGGGCGCTGAACATGATCGACGCCGCCTACCAGGAGCTGGCCGCCCGCGAGTTCGCATACGCCGGCTGACCTGCGGCGCGTTTCCGATCTCCGCTGTGCGGTAACACTGCGATTGTGGACCTGCGCCTGACCGTCGACCTGCCACGCGATCTTGATCGCATGAACACTCTCAGGCACGTGCTGGACGGCGCGCTCGCCGGTCTCGGCGTCGGCGAGCAGACACGCGCCGACATCGGCCTGATCGTCTCCGAGACCTGGGCCAACGTGATCAGTCACGTACGGGTGGGCGTCGCCTTCCAGGTCCGCGCTACTGTCAATGAGAAGGCGTGCGTGATCGAAGTCACGTCTCCGCCGGATGCCCCTGACGCGCTTTTGCCATCGCAACCGTCTCTCCAGGTCGTCTCGAGCCTGGCCGACACGGTCGACGTCGGCGGCGACGGCCTGCTGCTCAGGGTGGTGAAGCAACTGTGACCGCATTCGCCGCACTGGTCTCTCCCGCCGGCGACGGCGCGGTCCTCGTGACCGCCACCGGCGAGCTCGACATGACGAGCGCCCCCACCCTCATCGAGTCGCTGCGCGACGCCATCCGTGCGTACGCGCCTTCCCGGGTCGATCTCGACCTCACCGGCGTGCCGTTCATGGACTCGACCGGCATTCAGGTCCTCGTCGCCGCCCAGGCGGACATCGACGGGGAACTGCGCATCATCGGCACCAGCCCCGCCGTCCACCGGTTGCTAGAGCTCACCGGGCTGCTGGAGACGTTCGGCCTAACCGTTTAGCAACCGAACTCGGAACATCCCGGCACCCGGTCAGGAGTTAGCTGGACCACAGCAGGGGAGCAAAGAGCAGGAGGTCACCACCATGGAGTCGACGTTCGAAGCGGTCCGCGCTGAAGCACTCTTCGCCTCCACGCTGCAGATGTCCCAGGTTCCGGCGGAGGCTGACGTGCGCGCAGCGGTGACGACCACGCTCCGGCAGATCGGCGTGCAGGGCTGCGTCGCGACGGTCGCCGCGGAGTTCGGTGACCACCCGGAGACCGCCTCGCCCAGGATGAACTGGGCGCTGCGGATGATCCGGCAGGCGTACGCCCACTCGTGCACTCCCGAGGTCTTCGCCCGCCCGACCGCGCTGGCCTGAAAATTTCTTCCCGTCGCGGCGCCCCGGAAGCGCCGCGGCGGCCTCCAGAAACCGCCCCGGCGGCGGCTACGGACCACCCAGCGGTGTCCAGGAACCGGCCGCGGCCGCGCACGAACCGGCCGGCCGCAGGCGTCCAGGAACCGCCGCAGCCATCCACGGACCGCCGCGGGTGTACAGGAACCGCAAAGCCCCCGCCGGACGCGCCGGACGGGGGCTTGCATACTCCTTCGGCCGTGAAGCGGGTCTCGGCCTACGACTAAGGGTGTGTCAGACCGGACGGATGTTGTCGGCCTGCGGACCCTTCTGGCCCTGAGTGATCTCGAACTCGACCTTCTGACCCTCGGTCAGCTCGCGGTAGCCGGTGGCCTGGATCGCCGAGTAGTGCGCGAACACATCGGGTCCACCGTTGTCCTGCGAGATGAAGCCGTAGCCCTTCTCCGAGTTGAACCACTTCACCGTGCCTGATGCCACGTGTAACTCCTTAGCGACGACACCCCGACCCGCACCTCACGGATCAATGTTGAATCAGGTGCACGCCACGGGTGAGACGGTAGCTTGCGCGCTACGAAAACGCAGCCCCGGTATCGGCATACGGACCGGATCCACTACCGAATCGAAATGCACAACCATTCCTTCCGTACACACAGAGTATTGACTCACTCAACAGTCAGTGACAATGCGGCCTCTCCACACCTCGTGGGAGCGCTCATCTCGCATTTGGCGCATCGCTCTAGTACAGTCGGGCTCGGTCACCTCGTCCGAACGGACGATTTAGGGCTCCCGTCCAGCAGCGGCGGACCGGCCCTCAGGCTGACCTCGCAGGTCTTGCACCGGCACTCAAACAACGGGTGTCGAGAGCGATTCCCGACCGGCGCCGGCTC
Source organism: Dactylosporangium maewongense (assembly GCF_039531485.1). Taxonomy (NCBI): domain Bacteria; kingdom Bacillati; phylum Actinomycetota; class Actinomycetes; order Micromonosporales; family Micromonosporaceae; genus Dactylosporangium; species Dactylosporangium maewongense. Next base: position 8,319 of record NZ_BAAAQD010000053.1, read on the forward strand.
CAGTGCGCTCAGCGCCTGCCCCGGCACGGTGACGCAACCCCTTCCCGCACGGCTATGACGACCGTGCCGTCACCGCTGTTCCGGTCAAACGCCCCCGAAAGGTCATCCCGATGACGATCTCTGTCTCCAGCACCGCTGCCGTGTCCGCGCCGTCCGTCCCCGCCTCCCGGGACGTCAGCCGCGCCATCGCCAAGAGCCACGAGACCCCGACCGAGAGCAGCAGCACGCGGGCCAACGACGCCCAGGCCAAGGCCCTGCTGTCGCTGCTCGGCGACCTGCCCGCCGGCGCCGACCGCGACCGCGTCCGGGCTCGCCTCATCGAGCTGTACATCCCTCTCGCCGAGTACCTGGCCCGGCGCTTCCGCAACCGCGGCGAGCAGTTCGACGACCTCGTCCAGGTCGCCAACCTGGGCCTGATCAAGTCGGTCGACGGCTACGACCCGGGCCGCGGTGCCGCCTTCACCAGCTACGCCATCCCGATGATCGTCGGCGAGCTCAAGCGCCACTTCCGTGACAAGGGCTGGGACGTCCGGGTGCCCCGCCGCCTGCAGGAGCTGCGCCTGGAGATCTCGAAGGTCTCCGGCGACCTCGCCCAGGACCTGGGCCGCTCCCCCACGGTCGCGGACCTCGCCGCCCGCCTCAACGTCAGCGAGGAGGAGATCATCGAGGGCCTGGACTGCGGGCAGGCGTACCGCGCGCTGTCGCTGGACGCCCCCGCCGGCGACAGCACGGACGCCGGCGCCAACGGCCTCGGCGACCTGCTCGGCGGCGAGGACCCCGACATGGTCAACGTCGAGAACCGCGAGGCCCTGCGCCCCATCCTGGCCAAACTGCCCGAGCGCGAGCAGAAGATCATCGCGATGCGGTTCCACGGCAATCTGACCCAGTCGCAGATCGCCGCCCAGCTCGGAATCTCCCAGATGCACGTGTCCCGCCTTCTTGCGGGCGCGCTGCGCACCCTCCGGTCCGAGCTGACCGCGCTCGCCGAGTAACCGTCACCGTCCGCAAGCGTCTGCGGCCCGGAGGAATGCAATGTCGCATCCTCCGGGCCGTTCGCGCTGCACAGACGCCGGTCAATGCCCCACAATGCCGGAATTGGACCGAAAAACGGGATCGGACGCTGAATGCGCCGCGACCGCTCGCAACGAACCCCGTCGCCCCGGCCGCTCTCCGGACCCGACTTCTCCGAGGGCTTCGACGGTCCCGGGGCCGGGACGACCGCGACGGACAGCCCAGCGCGCCGATGCGGTCCACCCCGAACGGATCAGGCCCGGGACGACCGCGACGGACACCCGGCCCGCCGATGCGGTCCACCCCGAACGGATCAGGCCCGGGGCGACCGCGACGGACAGGTCCGGCGCGCCGATGCGGTCCGCTGGGAGCGGATCAGGCCCGGGACGTTTCGTGACCGCTCTCGGCCTACGGCGCAGGATCAGCCGACGCCGCGGGGGCGGCCGACTGTGCGGGCTCGGTCGGGGCGGATGACGGGGTCTGGACCGGGACGATCGCGGGGGCCTCGGCGGTGCGCCTGGAGCGGACCTCGCCGGCGAGCAGGACGAGCCAGATCGCGCCGTTGGTGCCGCCGATGACCCAGTCCTCGGTCATGATCGTCGGTACGGCGGCGGCCGCGGCCACGGTGAACCAGGTCGCGGGGTGGCGGACGCCGGGGCGGCGCAGGACGACCGCCTGCCAGAGCCCCCGCAGGGCGTGCCAGAGCAGCAGCGCCACGCCGATGAGGAAGCCGATCGCGCCGAGGACGCCGCCGCGGCGGAAGGCGCCGACCGCGGCGTTGTCGGTGTTCAGGTCGCGGCGCGGGCCTTCCTTGGGGGCTCCGTCGTCGACCCGGTGGACGACGGCCCGCGAGGTGCGGGCGTCGCCGAAGGTCTTCTCGGCCCAGCCGGCGTGCTCCCAGTCGACCCAGACCTGGCGCCACGTGTCGGTGCGCCCGCTGGTGACGTCGTTGCCGCCGTCGGTGAACCGGTCGCGGAGCAGGAAGTCGCTGCCGCCGCCGATGGTGAAGACGGCCACCAGCACCAGGAACGGCATCGCGACCGCCACCAGCGCGGGCCGCCCCCAGCGGTCGAGGTCGCCGTCCTGCCCGCCGGCCGTGGTCTCGCTCCGGCGCTGCTCAGAAGGCTGGGAACCGGCGGCGTGGCCGGTCCGGCCACCAAGGCTCTTCCGGCCCGTCCAGTGGCGGAGCAGTACAACTGCCGCGAACGCACACGCGGCGGCTGTGGCGAACACGAATCCGGTGCGGGAGTCACTGATCGAGAGGACCAGGGCGGCGACGGCCGCGACGCCGACGCGCTGCCAGGCGGCGAACGCCCGGTCGAAGCCGACCCGCACGGCGGCGATCACCACGAGGCCGGCGAGGGAGTTCGGGTGGTAGAAGAGGCCGGAGCCGCCCCAGAAGCGGTTGCGCATCATGCGGGCCGAGGCGCTGTCGGGGATGGCGTGCAGCTCGTCGAAGAGGCTGCCGGCGCCGAAGTAGAGCAGCGCGCCGATGCCGACGAGGATCGCCGCGGCCATGCCGACGCTGAGGTCGCGGTGCCGGTCGCCGGCAGAGTCGCCGGCAGAGTCGCCGGCCGAGTCGCCGGCGCGGTCCCGCCGGGTCGTGGCGACGAGGGCCAGGACCGCGAGGGTGAAGACGCCGAGGTACGCCAGCCGCTGCGCCGCCACGGTCAGGTGGCCGGCGCGCAGGACGAACAGGGCGCCCAGCACGCCGAAGACCCAGTAGGACAGGCCGAGCCAGGCGCCGCCGAGGCCCGGCAGCTCCCGCAGGGTGCGCAGCCACGGCCGGCCCCAGACGGCGAAGACGACGACCTCGACGAACAGCACGGCCCAGATGACGATCGGGTGGTGGGTGGACGTCCAGGTGAGGATGCCGGCGAGCGTGAAGAGCCCGCCGGTGACCGCGCCGCGCAGCGTGATGCCGCGCAGGCTGGCCGCGAGGCCGATGACGCCGAGCGCGATGACCGCGGCGGCGAAGGCCTCCGCCGATTCGCTGACGCTGCCGGTGCGGCCGTGCTCCAGGATCGCCGCGAGGACCGCCAGGACGACGGCGACGGCGCCCGCGGGGATCGCGGTGCGCCTGCTCATCGGGCGCTGGCCTGCAGCTGCTTCTTGCCCTTGCGCCGGCTGCGGCTCAGGAAGAAGTCGCGCACGACCCGCCGCGGCCCGGCGGGGACCAGCCAGACCTGCAGGAAGGTCACGTAGTCGGTCATGCTGGGCTTGCCGTGCCGGCGGGCCTCGCCGAGCAGGTCGAAGAAGACCCGGGGGCTGCGGCTGGCGGCGGCCATCGAGCCGACGACGCTCATCGCGAGCGCCGCGTAGGCGCGGGGCGTGACCCGCGGGCGGGTCTCGCGCAGCCAGACCAGCGACTGCTTCCACGGTGCGTCGAAGCTGATCCTGGGGCGGTTCTCGTCGGCGTACCAGATGACGAGGGGCTCCTCGGCGTAGATCAGGTCGACGCCTTCCTCCTGCAGGCTGCGCAGCGTCCAGTCGAGCTCCTGCAGGCGGCGCAGCCCGTCGGCGAACGGCACCTTCCGCAGCAGCGCCGTCGGCGCCATGATCGTGGAGGTCTGGATGAACCCGTCGCCGTGGAAGAGCCCGTGCCGCACGGCCAGGTATTCGCTGATCGGCTCGCCGGGCGCCGGGACGCGGCGCGGCATGATCAGCTCGGCGCGCGGCGTGCGCATGTAGAGGCGGCTGCCCACGATCGGCAGCGGCACCCCGGACGCCTTCGCCCGGGACAGCTGGGTTTCCAGCTTCTCCGGGAGCCACTCGTCGTCGTCGTCGAGGAACGCGACCCACTCGGCGGCGGCGACGTCGACGCCGTGGTTGCGCGCTGCGGGCGCCCCACCGGACGTCTCCCGCTCGACCCAGCGGACCCGCTCGTCGCCGATCTCGCGAAGGGCTGCGACTGTCGCGGCGTCGGGTCCGTCGATGATGACGACGACCTCGATCTCCCGCAGCGTCTGGTCCAGTGCGCTGCGCACGGCCCGGACCACCAGCTCGGGCCTGTTGCGCGTCGGAATGACGACGCTCACCACGGGTGTTTGCACGATGACCAATCCGTCTCGGCGATCCTTAAGGGTTCGCTGGCGTAGCGTACACGAGCTGCACTTTTGTCGGATACTTCGCGGCGAGCGCGCGCGCTGCCTCGATGTTCGACGGTGCCGCCGGATCACCGAAGGCTACCGGCAGCGGCTGTCCGGCCCGCACCGCGGGGCGGCTCGGGTGATCCGTATCCACAACGAGCAGGCTGGCCGCCGGGTCGTGCAGGAAGAACCGGACCGGCACCGGGCTGTCGGCGACGAGCCGGTCGAGGTCGGCCATCGTGCCGCCCTTGCCGCCGGGGTACAGCAGTCCGGACCATCTCGGGAAGTTCCGGTACTGGCCCTGCAGGGCGGCGGCACCGAGCGTGCCGGACCAGTTACGCCAGGGCGTGCTCATGAGGTTGACGTTCATCGCGCCGCCGCCGTCGGGGAACATCCTGGCGATCAGCAGCGCGTCGCGGGCCGCCTCCGGGGAGCCACGGTCCTTGCCGAGCGCCAGCTTCACGCCCGGCGCGACCGGCGTCGTGTGCCACTTGCCGCCGGCGACCACCATGAGCAGCACGACGGGCACGGCGACGGCGGCGGTGGCCTTGAAGCGGAGCCTGGCGAGCCCGCCGAGGGTGCACAGCGCGACGACGATCAGCAGGTGCAGGAGCTTGTCGAAGTAGTAGACCGTCCTGCCGAGGGTGGCCAGCTGGTACGCGCCGAGCCCGGCCGCCATCAGCCCGGCGGTGGCGAGCGCGAACCCGGCGGCGCGCAACCGCGGGCTGCGCAGCGCCAGGACGCCGATCGCGGCGAGCACCACGAGCAGCGCCGTGGCGGGCCGGTCGACGACCCGGGCGGTGCCGTTGAGCAGCAGCTGGCCGCCGCTGGAGGCGCGTGCCGCGGTCAGCGGGCCGATCGCGGCGAGCCCGGCGACCGCGACCGCGACCAGCCACGCCCACCAGAACCGCCACAGCCGGGCGCGGACGGCCCACAGGGCGGCGACGATCCCCGCGTAGGGCAGGAACAGCGAGTAGGTGAACGAGACGCCGACCAGCAGCAGCGCGACCGTCGCGGTCTGCTCGCCGCGGCGGGTCAGGGGGCGGGCGACGACCGCGGTGAGGACGGCGGCGCAGGTGAGGCCGGCGAGCTCGTTGGGGTAGCCGCGGGACAGGACGGTCACCGGGTCGCCGAGGACCAGCCAGGCGGCGGCGAGCGCGAGGACCGGCAGCAGGCGGGCGGGGCTCGTGCCCGGGCCGGCGATGCGGCGGGCGGCCCACAGCACGGCGAGGGCGAGCAGCAGGTACGTGCCGACGAGCAGCCACACCATGACGTCGACGGCGGTCGCGGGCGCGGCGTTGTGCCCCGACGAGCGCACGAAGCGGTCCAGGACGGCGTAGCTGAAGTGCAGGCCCTGGGGGTAGTTGGCGATGCCGGTCAGCTCGGCGTCGGGCACGAACGGGCGCAGTGCCTCCGGCCGCATGAACAGGTAGCCGCCGGTGCGGCCGATGACGTCGAACAGCAGGTAGTGGCGGGCGATGTCCTCGCCGGCGAGCGGGAGGCCGAGGCGGCCGCCGAGGTCGCGGACGACGTAGGGGACGAGGGCCACCAGCGACACCGCGGCGACGGCCACGGCGAGGAGTGCGTCTTTGCGCATCGGGGGCATTTCGGGCACCCGACCCGTGGCCGCCGCGATCAGTACCAACACCGACAGCGCAATGCCGGCGATCAATGTCGGATGCAGGTGGCCGGGCCACAGCGTGATCGCGATCCCGAAGACGCAGGCCGCGCCGAACAGCTGGCTCCCGGCCGTCACGACCCGGTCCAGCAGGCTCGTCGTGCCCCGCTGGATCGCCACGGCGCCCGCCAGGACCAGCACCGGAAGCACGAAGTCCAGATGCAGCTGGTGGGTCGCGAGCGGGACGAGCCAGGCGAGCGCCAGCGCCACCACCGTTTTGCGGATCACCAACACGCTCCGTATCGATCGGGGGCACCGGCGATGCAACGTCGCCGACGGGAGGTGACGATATCGCGTCGTCCAGGTACGGTGCAGAAGGCTTCCGGGGCCGGCCTTCATAACGGAAGGTGATTGCCGAATACGGGGAGTGGCGGGGAGTTGACGAAGGGCGTGGCGCGGCGGAAGGGTCGCGGCCGGCGGGATCCACTGTGGGCGCGGATCCTCGTGATCGCCGGTGCGCTCCTGATGATCGTCTCGGGCGCGACGTTCGTGCTCAAGGACGCCGTCTTCGGCTATGCGACCCGCAGCGTCAACAAGGAAGACCTGCTGCCGTCGGACCAGGGCAAGCACGCTTCGGTCAACGGCGCGAAGAACCTCCTGCTGATCGGCATCGACCCGCGGCCCAACCAGGACCCGACGGAGCCGATCCGCTCCGACTCGATCCTGATCCTGCACATCCCGGCCAGCCACGACATGGCGTTCCTGATCTCCATCCCGCGTGACACGTGGGTCGCGATCCCGAAGTACAGCAACGGCAAGCGCACCTACAACGGCGGCAAGTCGAAGATCAACGGCGCGTTCGCCGAGGGCGGCTACGGCCTCACCGGCAAGGACGCGCGCAAGCACGGCACGACGCTGCTCGCCGCCACGATCAAGCAGAACTGGGGCGTCACGTTCGACGCGGCGGCGATCGTCGACTTCGTCGGCTTCCAGGACGTCGTGCGGGTCCTCGGCGGCGTCGACATGTACGTCGACCAGCGCACCGTCTCCGTCCACATCGGCCACGACGCCAAGGGCAACACGAAGGTCCCGTTCGAGCAGAAGGACGGCCCCAACGGCGGCACCGTCCTGATCCCGATCAAGGGCGTCACGCCGAAGGTGTACGAGGTGGGCTACCAGCACCTGGCCGCGTGGGAGGCGCTCGACTTCGTCCGCCAGCGCGAGACCCTCCCGAAGAGCGACTACGACCGCCAGCGCCACCAGCAGCAGTTCATCAAGGCGCTGCTGAAGAAGATCGCCAGCAAAGAGGTCATCGGCAACCCGAGCACCCTCAACAAGGTCCTCGAGGTCATCGGCCGCGCCATGACCATCGACACCGGCAGCATCGGCCTCGACGACTGGATCTTCGCGATGCGCAGCATCGACGGCGACCGCATGCTGACCCTGAAGACCAACGACGGCGGCTTCCACGCCTCCCCGGAGAACCCTGGCGCCGAGGCCCTCGACCAGACCACCCTGGACCTGCTGAGCGCCGTGCGCACCAAGACCGTGCCGGCCTTCGTCGCCGCCAACCCGAGCATCGTCAGCTCCAGCAGCTGACCACCGCACCGCGGGCCGACCACGGTCGATCCGGCCGGCGCTCACAACGCCGCCGCGTCCACCGGCCTGGTGCCCATCGGCCTGACGGCCATCGACGTGGTGATCCAAGCACCGGACCGGCCGTCATGACGACCGGGGGTCCGCGTCGCGTGAGGTGATGTCCGTGGCCGAAGCCGGCGGGTTCACCGGCTGCGGATGATGACGTAGGCGACGTCGCCCTGGCGGTGGACCTGCCAGGTGGGTGAGCTGTAGAACTCGCAGGGGCGGATCGGTTTGACGCAGACCATGGCGTCGACGGTGGTGTTCGACGCGGCGGGCAGGTTCGGCTGGAGGGACTGCAGGGACACGATCTCGGTGCCGGGCAGCAGGATCCACCAGGGGTACTCCCAGGTGTTGTAACCCTGCACGAGGCCGACCCGGCGGGCTCCCGAGGCGCGGACCGCGGCGGCGGCCCACTCGTAGTCGCGCTGCCACTGCGGCTCGCGGATGAAGCGCTGCTCCATCTGGGAGGTGGTGAAGATCGAGCCGTGGCCGACGAGGCGGCGGGGCCAGCCGTAGGCGACCGCGAAACCACCCGCCGCGACCCCGACCGCGAGCGCGCCGGTCGTCATCCAGGTCGCGGCCCGGCGGCCGGTGACCCCCGCGACGCGACCGCCGCCGGTGAGAGCTCCGACGCGACCGCCGCCGGCGTGACCGTCGGCAGGGCTGGTGAGGCTCGCGAAGCGACCGCCGCCGGTGGGAGCTCCGGCACGACCGCCGGCCAGGCTCGCGATCCAGAGGCCGGCGAGCGGCGCGCCGAGGACGATCAGGAAGACGATGAGCCGGTTGCCCCAGGGCTGCCACTTCACGGTGATGACGTAGGCGAGCAGCGCCAGCCAGAACACGCCGGCATACAGCCTGGTTCCCTTGCGGAAGGCCAGCAGCAGCGCGCCGAGCAGGATCAGCACGCCCTGCGCGGGCAGCGACACGCGGTCCTCGTCCGGCGGCCATGACATGTACGGGTATTTCTCGTTCCAGTACGTGATGTCCCGGGCCTGCGGGTCGACGCCGAGGACGCCGGCGATCCCGATGATGCCGGCGGCCAACGCGTCGTTGAGCGGGCCGATCGGGGTCTGGAGCGCCGTTTCCGCGATGCGCAGGCCGTTCACGAGGACCGAGGCCGGGTCGTGCCGCTGCATGGAGATCGACTCGCGCAGGTGCGCCGGGCCGAGCGGGTTGTCGTAGGTCTGCTGGACCCGTAGCAGGGACGGACCCGCGAGCAGCAGCATCAGCGCACCCGTCGCCAGGGCCGCGACCAGGCCGCGCCACCACCGCAGGCGCAGCTGCGCGCCGACCCAGACGAGGAGCAGCAGCCCGGCGGCGAGCAGGCCGGTCGCCTTCGTCAGCAGGGTCAGCCCGGCGGCGGTGCCGATGAGCAGGGTGTCGAGCGTGCCGGAGCGGGCGCGCAGGCCGTCGAGGGTGAAGGTGGCGACGCAGGCGACCCACAGCGCGACCACCAGGTCGGTCTGGGTGCTGGTCGCCTCCAGCACGACCATCGGGGTGGTGCCGACGATGAGCGCGGTGATCAGCTGGGCCCGGGTGCCGCCGCCGAGCTGGCCGGCGATGCGGGACGCGGCGAGGACGACGCCGACGCCGGCGGCGAGCTGGACCAGGTTGTAGTAGCCGTCGCCGCCGGTGAGCAGGCGCAGGTGCAGCAGCAGGTACTCCGCGCCCGGCGCCATCGCGAGCTGCCGGTCGATGATCGTCGGGTAGAAGTCGACGTCGCCCCGCTGGACCCAGTGCTCGATCTTCGGCAGGTGGTAGGTCTGCGAGTCGTAGTTGTTGGGCGGTGCGACGAGCGCGACGACCAGGTCGAGCAGGAAGAGCCCGCAGAGCACGCCGACGATGAGCCGCTCGACCCGCGCGAGGCCGGCCCACCGGGCGCGGGCGGAGCACCACGAAGTGGCGAATGCTGATATCTCCGGTTCAGCGGGCGCGGAGCGCCTGATGAACCGGAAGAAGCCGGCAGGCGTGGAGCGGCGGACGAACCAGAAGCAGCAGGCGGACAGCACCGCGAGGGCGAGCAGCCAGGCCACGATGACGGCGGGCCGGTGCAGGGCGTGGATCGATGACAGCGCCTCGATGGCGAGGCAGGCGGCGCCGCCGGTGATGACGGCGGCCCGCAGCAGCGCGAGCCGCACGCCGCCGCCGAGGCGCAGGCACAGGCACGCGACGGCCACGAATGTGAGCAGCGGCACCACGATCACCGGGCCAAGCTACCCGACGACCGCGGCGCCGCCGCAGGGTGAGAAACCTAGAGGCGTTCGACCGTCGCGCCGTGGCAGCGGGCCCGGGTGTCGAAGATGTAGCTCGCGTGCCGCTCGACCATGTCGTAGTCGAAGTCGTCGTGGTCGGTGAGCAGCACGACGGCGTCGGCGGCGGCCAGCTCGGCCGGGGTCAGGTCGACCAGCGTCACGCCGCTGACGTTGCCGGTGTCGCGCTGCGCCGCGTGCGGCTCGACGGCGTGCACCTCGGCGCCCTGCGCGACGAGCAGCTCGGCGACGGCGCGGGCCGGCGACTCGCGCAGGTCGCCGACGTTGCTCTTGTACGCGAGGCCCAGCAACAGGATCCGGCTGCCCCTGATCGGCTTGTACCGGTCGTTGAGGCCGGCGGCGAGGCGCTGCACGACGTAGCGGGGCATGCCCTCGTTGACGTCGTTGGCCAGCTCGATGAACCGGAAGCGCTGCCCGACCTCGCGCTTGACCTGCCACGACAGGTACGACGGGTCGATCGGCAGGCAGTGCCCGCCGACGCCGGGGCCGGGGTCGAACGCCATGAACCCGAACGGTTTGGTCGCGGCCGCGCCGATCGCCTCGCGGACGTCGACGCCGAGCTGGTTGGCGACGATGGCGAGCTCGTTGACCAGCGCGATGTTGATGTGGCGGAAGGTGTTCTCGAAGAGCTTCGTCAGCTCGGCCGTCCGCGGCGCGGAGACGGGCACCAGCCGCTGCACGAACCGCTGGTAGAAGCGCGTCGTGGCGACCAGGGACGCCTCGTCGATGCCGGAGACGAGCTTCGGGGTGTTGTCCAGGTGCCAGGTGGGGTTGCCCGGGTCGATGCGTTCGGGGCTGTAGCCGAGGAAGAAGTCGTCGGGCGCGCTGAGCCCGGAGGCGTGCTCCAGCAGCGGCCGCAGGACGGTCTCGGTGGTGCCGGGGTAGGTGGTGGACTCGAGGATGACCGTGCAGCCGGGCCGCAGGTGCGGGGCGAGCTGCAGCGCGGCCTGCTCGATGTGGCTGATGTCGGGCACGCCGTCGGTGAGGGGGGTCGGCACGGTGATCGCGCACGTGTCGAAGCCGGCGGCGTCCGCGTAGTCCTCGGTCGGGTGGTACCGGCCGGTCTCCAGCGCCCACGTGAGCAGGTCGTCCGGGACGTCCTCGACGAAGGAGATGCCGGCACCGAGGGACTTGACCCGGTCGGTGTCGACGTCGAGCCCGACGACGTCGTCGCCCGCCTCGACCGCTCGGATGGCGAGCGGAAGGCCGACGTAGCCCTGCCCGATGATGACTGTTTTGCCCATGATCATCCTAAGGGTGGGAACACTCGACCCGCCGGCCGAAACGAGGCCGACGGGTCGAACGCAGATGCGAGTTGGTGGTGTTGGTTGGTGTCGGTGTCAGGAGGCGCGCCGGCGGCGCATGACGAAGCCGCTGCCGGCCAGTGCGGTGAGGCCGAGCAGGCCCGCCAGCAGGTCGGCGCCCGGGGCGCCGCGGTGCTGCGTGTCGCCGGCGGCGAGGTCGGTGGACTCGGTGGCCGCGCCGGTTGACGAGGCCGTCGAGGACGAGTCGGTCAGGCTGGTCTCGTTGGCCGACAGCCGGAACGGGCTCCAGCCGCCGAAGAACGGGCCGAAGAAGCCGGCCGGCCGGTCGCCGCCGTCCCACTTGTCGCCCCCGCCGTCGTGGCGCACGCCGTTGCCGAGCGGCGTGCCGGCGAAGAAGTCGTCGCCACCGAAGCTGTAGTTGCCGCGCCAGGCGAGCACCCGCACGGTGACGGTCGCCGTCTGCTTGGACTTCTTGCCAGTGACCTTGATGGTGGCGTAGCCCGGCGAGGTGAGCCGGACGTTCGCCTCGAACCTGCCGTCGTCGTCCGTGCGGCGGTCGCCGCTCACCCTGGCGGGGAACGGGCCGTCGAAGCCGCCGGAGTGCCGGGTGACGCGGTACTGGACGCGGATCGAGATCGGCTCGCCGGGAAGGAACCGCTTCCCCGCGATGCAGACCACGCCACCGGTGCTCACAGAGGCCGAGCTCACCCTGAGGACCGGCTCGGGAGCCGGATAGGCAGCAGCGGCCGCTGCTCCACCGCCGGGTTCGGCGTGGGCGGCGGTCGGTGCTCCCAGCACTGCCGCCGCGACGATTGCCCCCGCGAGGGCGGTCAGTGCGGATCTTGTTCGGGGTCGCATGAATTTCACCGTAGACTTCGCATCACCCCGATATGGGCATTTTTCATCATTTGCCGCATCTCGGCGCGGATTGCAACCGAAGCGTCCACGGGGCGATGCCCGGGGTCGTGACGAGCCGCGGCGTGAACGCGGCCGACGGCGAGGGGAGCGGGCCCGTGATGAGGTTCAGCGCGAGCGTGCTGCTCTGCCCGGGCTTCAGGTCGACGGTGAAGACCGCCACGGTCCGGCCCAGCTCGAAGCCGCTGCCGTAGTCGACGGGCGCGCCGTCCTGCGTGGCGTCCACGGGCGCGCCGCCGGTCGGCATGTACACCATGACGTTGGTCCGGACCGTGTAGTCGCCGGCCAGCCCCAGCCCGAGCACGCTGCGCGGCAGTCCGCTCGTCGGCGCCGTCGAGCCGAGCTTCACGGTGAGCCGCAGGTGCCGCGAGCCGTCCTCCAGGCACTCCCCGGCGCTCAGCTCCGCCTCGCGGGTCAGGTAGTAGCCGAGCTTCGCGCCGGTGCCGTCGTTGAGGAACACCCCGACCGTCGGCCGGGCGCCGTCGTCGGCGGGCAGCGTGCCGGCGAAGACGGTCGCGGCGATCTCGGCCTGCTCCTCGGGGTGCGCGCTCCACGCGAGGAGCCGCCGCTCGTCCGCGGCCTTCCGCAGGGCCGGCACCAGCTTCGAGGTGTCCGTCAGCGCGCCCGTCAGCTTGTCGAAGACCGCCTTGGCGGCGTCGGCGAAGAAGGCGTCCTGCGACTTCTGGTCGGCGATCGTCAGGTACACCTCCGACAGCAGCCGCCGGACCGCCGTCGGCGCGGTGAGCGGGGGGCCGCCGGCCACGTCGACCGGTCCCGTCGCCTGCAGCAGGTAGGCGAGCGCGACCGGGTCCGTCGCGAGGACACCGTCGACCGTCTGGCCGGAGCGCAGCCGGTACATCTCGCGGTAGAGGGCCGCCGCGGTCGGGAAGTCCGGGGTGAGGTTCACGTCGGCGGGGAACCGGCCGAGCCGGTCGGTGTGCAGGTCCTCCTGGTCGGCGTCCAGCGGCAGGACGGGCGCGGCGAACTCGCGGATGTCGGTGGCGGCGGCGCCCTGCCGCTCGATGGTGATCGCGCCCTTGTCGACCCGCAGCACCACGAACGCGCCCGGCATCCCGCCGGTGGCCCGCACCTCGGCGAGGTTCTGGAAGAGCACCAGGTAGGTCCGGGGCGCGGTGGCGCCGAGCATCGCGGGCAGCAGCTTCGCGGCGCGGGCGGCCGGCGCGAGCAGCGGCGCGACCCGGCGCAGCGCGTCGTCGAGGCGCTGCACGGCGGCGCGGACCCGCCCGTCCAGCCCGCCGCGGTCGAGCGCGGCCAGCCGGGCCTGCGCGGCCCGTACCAGCGAATCCGCCGCCGCGAGCCGGGGCGCCGCACCGGTCACCGCCGCGAGGCCGTCCCGGCCGGCGAGCGTCGACTGCAGCCCGCCCGCGACGTCCAGCATCGGCGGGAGCACGCGGGTGGCGAGGTCGTCGACGATCCGGGCGACGGCCGCGACCGCCGTCAGGTCGTCGCCGGCCATCGGCGCCGACCGGCCCATGCCCCACGTCAGACCGGAGGTGTCGGACCGGGCCTCCGCCGTCTGCCGGCGCAGGTCGGCGGTGGTGCGCCGGGCAGCGGCGAGGTCACCGGCGCGCAGCGCGGTCTCCAGCGAGCCGACCAGGGTGGCGGCGCGCCGCAGGTGCCCGGCGGCGGACTCGGCGACGACCATCAGCCGCACCCCGGCGCCGGCGAGGAGCAGCAGCACGACGGCGACGGCGAGCACCACCTTGCGCCGCCGGGTCCGCAGCAGCGAACGCAGGTGGGCAGAAGCACCGGTGATCTCAGTCGAGCTGCCGTGCACCGCCGACGACCTCCTTGACCTTCTCTGGCTGGGTGATGACGCGCAGCGCGCGGTAGAAGTCGGCGCGGCGCCGGCCGAGGGTGTCGGCGGCGTAGTTGCGCGCCCGGGCGAGGTTGCGCACCGACGCGGCGGCGAGCGCCTCCGGGTCGGCGACCAGCGCGGTGATCGCGTAGGCGAGGGCGACGGGGTCGTCGGGCGGCACCAGGTGCGTGCGGTCGAGCAGCTCGGGGGTGCCGCCGACGGTGGTGCCGACGGCGGGCAGCGCCCTGGCCATCGCCTCGATCAGCGCCCGGGGCAGGCCCTCGGTGCGCGACGGCAGCACGAAGAGGTCGGCGTCGTCGAGGAACAGCCGCACCGCCGCGCCGGGCGGGACCGCGCCGGCGAACGCGACCCGCCCGCCGAGGCGCCGCTCCCGCACGAGCCGCTCCAGGTCGCGGCGGCAGCGGCCGTCGCCGAGGTGCACCAGGTGCGCCTCCAGGCCGGCCTTCACCAGCAGCGGCAGCGCCTCGATGAGGGTGTCGATCCCCTTGTACGGCTGCTCGAGCGAGCCGACGGAGACCAGCCGGACCGCGACCTTGGGCGAGCCCTCCACCCGGGGCCTGTCGACGAACGCGGCCTCGTCGAGCTGGATGCTGGAGTACGCGGCGGTCACCGCACCTGGCGCGGCCGGGTAGCGCGACTGCAGCGCCCGCTCGGTGACGTAGGCGACGGCGACGGCGCTGCGGCACTGCGCCCGCAGCCGGGCGGTGAACCAGGCGCGCAGCAGCGGGCGCAGCGGGTGGCGGATCGTCCCGGGCGCAAACACGTCGTAGGGGTCGCCGACGACCTCCAGACCAAAAGGCCGGGCCCCTCGGCGCAGCGCCCGGTGCAACAGGGTCCCGATCGCGGACGGCACCCGCAGCAGGACGGCGTCGCCGGGCTCGACGGCGGCGCGGACTGCGGCCCGCACCGCGCGCAGCCGCCGCAGGTACTGCAGCGGGCCGACGTAGTAGGGCACCGCGTGCACGGTGACGTGGTCGCCGTCGACGCGCTCGGCGTCCGGCTGCCGGCCGCCGCGCTCGGCGACCCGGGCCACGATCCGGACCTCGTCGAAGACGGCGAGGTAGCGCTGCCAGAAGTCGTACGCGGCACCGGTCGTGCTCCACACCCGCCCGTCGGGGGTGCGGGCGTACCGCTGCTCACAGCTCACGACGAGACGCATGCGGGCACCGCCTCCGGTTCCTCACTGGTCGGTTCTTCCACCCGGACCGAGACCAGGCGGAGCGCGCCGTAGAACAGCAGCCCGTACACGCAGGTCTTGAGCAGGCTGCCGCTCTCGCCGCGGAAGCCGTACATCCACGCGACGGTGAAGAGCACGCTGGCGTACGCGTAGACCGGCGCCCGGTCGAGCCGGTTGATCAGCAGCCGGTGCACGGCGGTGAGCCCGGCGAACAGCGCCGGGATCCCCCACAGCCCGAAGTTGAGGTACGCCTCGCCGGTGAGGGAGAAGCCGTACCCGGAGGCGCTGCCGGGCGCGTACCGGTCGACGAGCCACTGCGACAGCGCCGGCTGCGCGTGCCCGGGCAGCAGGTTGACGAGCGCGTGCAGGTAGGTGGCGCCACGCGCGAACGGCTCGACCGACGGCACGTGTGTCATCACCCACGTGTCGACGAAGAGCACCGAGCCCTGGTTGAGCACCTGGCTGGTGTCGGCGGGGCCGTCGCCGCGGAGGCTGAAGATCATGGTCGCGCCGACCAGCAGCAGCGCGCCGTAGCCGACCGGCCGGGCGAACGAGCCGCCGCGGGTCAGCTCGCGGTGCAGGATCAGGCTGAAGATCACGAAGACGAAGTCGCGCTCGCCGGTGCTGAGGCAGTAGACGACGTAGACGGCGAAGTTCAGCCGGTACGTGAAGCGCCCGGCGCCGCTGCCGCCGGCCATGTAGTACAGCGCGCAGGCGAACATCTCGAACAGCAGGTAGTCGTAGTGGCCGGGCCCGGCGACGTCGATGCGGTCGAGCTTGGTGCCGGCGAGGAAGCTGGTGCCGCCGAGCACGAGGACGGTCGTCGCGTAGAGCGTGAGCAGGGCGAGGACGACGGGCAGCAGCGGGAAGCGGTGGGTGGTCGCGGGCGCGGCGATGTCGTGGCGCTGGCGCACCAGCAGGCCCGCGGCCAGGACCCCGGCGAACGCGAGCAGCAGGCCCAGCGCCGCCCGGCCGATCAGGGCGGTGTTGGTGCCGAAGTAGATCGCCCCGCCGAGCAGGTAGCTGACGACGGGCCCGAAGCCGAAGAGGAAGAAGTACGCGGCGACGTAGGCGAGGACGTCGCGGACCCCGCCGACGAGCAGCAGCACCGGGATCACCAGCCCGGCGAGCAGCACCGCGTACCAGGGATCAAAGGTCACGCCGCAGCAGCTCCCACTTGAGGCCGGCGTGGACGGCGGCGGCCGCGACGGTCGCCCAGGCCGCGCCGGCGACGCCGTAGCGGGGCACGAGCACGAGCGCGGCGAGGACCGTGGCGGCGAGGACGGCGGCGTTCACGGCGAGCTGGCCGGTGAAGCGGCGCACCGCGGACAGGGCCGCGTCGAGCACGAAGCAGCTCGCGGCGACGGCGGTGGCGATGGTGAGGACGGTGAGGGTGCCGGCCTCGTCGGCGTACTCCTCGCCGTAGACGGCGCGCAGCACCTTCGCGCCGAAGAGCTCCGCGGCCCAGACGGCGACGACCCCGGCGACGGTGATGCCGATGAGCGACTGCCGCACGAGCGCGGCGAACCGCTCCCGGGCGCCGGCCGCGCGCAGCTCGACGAGGCGCGGCAGGAGCGTCTGCGCGACGGCGGAGACGAGCAGGTTGCCGGTGAGGACGAGGTAGCCGGCGGCGGCGAACGCGCCGAGGGCGGCCGCGCCGAGGCGGTCCTGCAGCGCGTACCGGGGGACGTTGGCGGTCAGGGAGGTGATCCCGGAGGCGAGGCCGAGCGGCAGCGCCGTCCACACGAGCGCCCCCGGCCCGGGCGGGCTGAACCGGTGCGTGTGCCGCTTCGGCGGGTCGGCCTTCAGGCTCGCCTTGGCGGTGGCGTCCAGCAGCCGGGAGGCGAGCGGCGCGCAGAAGCCGAGCCAGGCGATCAGCGAGCCCATCGCGGAGCCGGCGGCGGCCCAGGCGACGCTGCCGGTCGCGGCGAGCAGGACGCCGGTGAGGGCGATGGTGAGCGCGCCGTTGGCGAGCTGCGCGACGGCGATGCCCCGCTGGTCGTGGTGGCGCTGCAGCAGGCCGAGGTAGATGTCGCCGACGCCGTCGAACGCCTTGGCCAGGCCGACGAGGACGACGACCGCCGGCGGCAGGTCGAAGGCCCACACGGCGACGCCGATCGCGGCCGTCGCGGCGGCCATCCCGGCGAGCCGGACCCGCAGGTACCGGCGGAACGGGTGCTCGTGGAAGGTGTCGGTGACCAGGACGGTGCGCAGCGACAGGTTCGCCAGCAGCACCACCGGGGCGCCGACGGCGAGGCCGAGGGCGTAGTCGCCGACCATGGACTCGGTGCCGAGCCGGGCGACGACGACCAGGACCAGCCACTGGCACAGGGCGTAGCCGGCGTTGCCGACCACCCCCCAGCCGACGTTGCCGGCGAAGGACGGCCGGCGCTTCGACGGGGCGGCATGGCGGACGGGCGTCTTCGGTGACCGCAGCTGTGTCATCTTCGGACGACCCGTTCCAGCACGTCGGCGACGGCCGCGGCGGCCGGCCCCTCGGCGAACCTGTCGACCACCAGCTCCCGGCTCAGCGCCCCGCGGTGGCGCAGGGTGCCGGCGAGGAACTCCGCGTGCGCCTCGTGCAGCGCGGCGACGAGCGCGTCGACGTCGTCGCGGGGCACCAGCCAGCCGGACGAGGGGTCGACGGTCTCCGGCAGGGCGCCGGCGTCGGACACGATGCTCGGCACGCCCATCGCGCCGGCCTCGCGGGCGGCGCCGTGGTTCTCCGACAGCGACGGGCTGACGCTGACGTCGGCGGCGGCGTAGCAGTCGCGGACGTCGAGCGTGGACTCGTGCCAGTCGACGCCGCCGCGGCCCCGCTCCCCGGTGACGCCGAACCGGCGCATGAGCTGCTGCCGGTAGGCCTCGCCGGCGGCGTCGAACCCACCGCCGAGCAGGATCAGCCTGGCGTCGGGGACGTCGCGGCGGAAGCGCCGCCACGCGGTGAGCAGGATGTCGTGGCCCTTGATGCCGCGGCCGCGGTGGGTGAGCCACTTCGGCGGGTACACGTAGGCGACCATGCACGCGGTGAACGTCGTGTCGGCGAGGCCGAACGCGTCCCGGCACGCGGCCCGGTAGGCGGCCGACGGCGGCGAGAAGTGCTCGACGTCGGTGCCATAGTGGACCGGCACGACCCGCGAGTCCGGCATGCCGATGGCGCGGTAGAGGGTCGCGGTGTGCCGGCTGCCGCTGATGACGACCTCGTCGCGGCGGCACAGGACCCGCTCGACGGTGCGGATCAGCGGCGACTCGAGGAACAGCGGGCCGGGCACCATGTGCACGCGCCGGGCGGGCAGGCCGACGCTGGCGATCCGGGCGGCGAGCGCGGACGCGTACAGGTGGTAGTGCAGCACGTCCGGGGCGAGCGCGCGGAGCTGGCCGCGCAGCCGCAGCAGACCGGCGGCGGTGGCCGGGGTGGGGCGGAACCGGAAGTCGAACCCGGACTGCACGACGTCGATCCCCCGGTCGTGCAGCGCCTTGCGCAGCTGCCCCTCGCTGCCGGGCGGCAGCACGGCGACGACCTCGTGGCCGCGCCGGCGCAGCTCGTCGAGCTGCGGCACGGTCCACCGGCCGCCGTCGTCCGTCTTGATGATCATCGCGACCTTCACCGCGCCGGAACCCCCTTCACGGTCGCCTTCGGCTCGACGTCGCGGGTGACGCACGCGCCCGCGCCGACGGTGGCGCCCTCGCCGACCCGCAGGCCCTGCAGCACGCAGGCGGTCGTGCCGATCAGCACCTCGGACCCGATCCGGCAGTCGCCGGAGATCGCGGCCAGGGGGTTGACCTGGACGAAGTCGGCGAGCTCGGTGTCGTGGCCGACGGTGCAGTTCTGGTTGAGGTGCACGTGCCGGCCGATGCGCACGTCGGTGGTGACGCGGGCGCCGGCGAACGCGACGAACCCCTCGCCGAGGAACGCGTCCGGCCCGATCGTCGCGGCCGGGTGGATCAGGGTGGCCGCGGCGAGGCCGTGCGGCCGCAGCTGCTCGTCGAGGCGGGCCCGGATCCGCGGGTCGCCGATGCCGATCACGTAGCCGATCGAGGGGCGCTCCTCGCCGAGGCGGGTGCTGGGGCCGAGGAACGGCACGCCGAGCGCGGTCACCCGGTCGAGGTTGCGCTGGGTGGGGCTGTCGTCGACGAACCCGCGCACGGGCATGCCGGCGGCCCGGGCGATGGTCAGGATCTCCCGGCCGTGGCCGCCGATGCCGACGATGACGAGACCGTTCCTCACGCCTGCCGCCCTTCCGGCACGGCGCGCAGCTCGTGGTTGGTCGCGGAGCCGGCCGCGGTGACGCCGTCGCGGCGCACGACCGTGCGGACCGTCGCGGCCAGGATCCGCAGGTCCATCCGCAGCGACCGGGCCCGCACGTAGTGCAGGTCGTGGGCGAACTTCTGCTCCCACGTGAGGTTGTTGCGGCCGAGGACCTGGGCCAGGCCGGTGATGCCGGGCCGCACGTCGTGCCGGTGCGCCTCCTGTTCGGTGTACCGGCCGAGGTACGCCACCGGCAGCGGGCGCGGGCCGACGAGGCTCATGTCGCCGCGCAGGACGTTCCACAGCGCGGGCAGCTCGTCGAGGCTGGTGGCGCGCAGGAAGCGGCCGGCGGCGGTGAGCCGCTCCGCGTCGCTGCCCGGGTCGAAGCCGCGCGGGGACGGGCGCATCGTGCGGAACTTGACGAACGTGAACGGCCGCCCGTGCAGGCCGGTCCGCTCCTGCCGGAACAGCACCGGCGACCCCATCGTGCAGCGGACGAAGACGGCGGTGGCGGCGATGACGGGGGCGAGGACGACCGTGGCGGCGGCGGCGCCGGCGAGGTCCAGGGCGCGGTTCACAGGAACTCGTCGATCGCGTCGAAGACGCGCCGCTGGGCGGCGTCGCCGAGCTGCGAGCCGCTGGGCAGCGCCAGGCCGGTCGCGAAGAGGTGGTCGGCGGCGCCGGTCAGCCAGCTGCGGGCCTGGCGGTACACCGGCTGCCGGTGCATCGGCTTCCACACCGGCCGCGTCTCGATGTCGTGCCGAGCGAGATGCTCACCGAGCGCCTCGGCGGACCAGCCGGACTCGCGCTCCTCGACCGCGACGACGGTCAGCCAGCAGTTGGATCCGTGTTCGCCGTCGCCGACGATCCGCACGCCGGGCACGCCGGCGAAGGTCTTGGCGTAGCGCTCCCGCAGCTGCCGCCGCCGCGCGAGCATCCCGTCGAGGCGGGACAGCTGCGCGCGGCCGACCGCGGCGAGCAGGTTGCTGAGCCGGTAGTTGTACCCGACGTCGGCGTGCTCGTAGTGCGGCACCGGCTGCCGGGCCTGGGTGGCCAGGTGGCGGCAGCGCTCGGCGAGCGCCGCGTCGTCGGTGACGAGCATCCCGCCGCCGGACGTCGTGATGATCTTGTTGCCGTTGAACGACAGCGCCGCGGCCCGCCCGAAGGACCCCGCTGGCCGGCCGTCCCGGGTCGCGCCGAGCGCTTCGGCCGCGTCCTCCAGCAGCGGTACGTCCACTTTCAGGAGTGACTCGTGGTCGGCGCAGGTGCCGAAGAGGTCCACCGGGACGACCGCGGCGACGCGCCTGCCCTCGCGGCGCAGGTCGGCGACGGCCCGCTCGGCGAGGGCGGCGTCGATGTTGCCGGTGTCGGGCTCGCTGTCGACGAAGACGGGCTCGGCGCCGGTGTAGACGACGGCGTTGGCGGTGGCCGCGAAGGTCAGCGTCGGCACGATCACCGTGTCGCCCGGGCCGACGCCCATCGCGAGCAGCGCCAGGTGCAGCGCGGCGGTGCCGGAGCTGACGCCGACGGCGTGCGCGGTGCCGCACCGCTGGGCGACCTCGGCCTCGAACGCGTCGAGATCCGGCCCGACGGGCGCGACCCAACCGGAGCGTAAGGCGTTGACGAGGTAGCGCTCCTCGGTGCCCGAGATGTCGGGCGCGGACAGGAAGATGCGTGAGTTCATCGGGGGCTTTCCATGCTGTTCGTCTGCCGGGCCAACCTGTGCCGCTCGGCCATGGCCGAGCGGCTGGCCCGGGCCGGTGGCCTGGACGCCGCGAGCGCCGGCACGCACGCGATGCCTGGTCTGGACATGCCGCCTGAGGCGAAGGCGGTGCTGCTGGAGCGGGGCGCGGACCCCGCGGGCTTCGCCAGCCGGCGCGTCGACGCCGCGCTGCTGGCCGGCGCCGACCTGGTGCTGACCGCGACGCGGGCGGAGCGGGCGCACTGCGTGACGCTCGCCCCGGCGACGGCGGCGCGGACGTTCACGCTGCGCCAGTTCGGCCGGTACCTGGCGGCGCTGCCGCCGGAGCCGACGACGCTGCGCGACATCGCACGGGTGCGGGGGCGGCTGCGGGCGGGCTCACCGCTCGACGACGACCTGACCGACCCGTTCGGCGGCCCGGTCGAGGGGTTCCGCGTCTGCGCCGGGACGATCGCGGACATCATCGCCCTCCTGGCCGGCCGGCCGCGTCGAGATCCCGGGTGACCGGCGCCGGCTTGCCGGCGGCGGCGGCCTTCAGCAGCGGCACGCCGGCCCGGGTGCCGTAGTAGGCGTAGGAGTAGGCGTCGTCGCCGCCGGACTTCGCGCCGTTGAGCACGCAGCCGAAGAGCCGGGCGGAGACCGCGTCGATGGCGAGGACCGCGGAGCGCACCTGGGTGACGGTGGTCTTGCCGGCCCGGGTGACCAGCACGGCGCCGTCGGCGCGGCTGGCCACGACCGCGGCGTCGGTGACGACGAGCAGCGGCGAGGTGTCGACGACGACGTAGTCGAAGTCCTCGCCGGCGGTGGCGAGCAGCCGGGCCATCTGCTGCGAGCCGAGCAGCTCGCTCGGGTTGGGCGGGATCGAGCCGCTGGCGAGCACCCACAGGTCGCGGTCGCCCCACGGCTGCGCGGCGGTGTCCAGGTCGACCTGGCCGACGAGCACGTTGGTGAGGCCGACGGCGCCCTCCAGGTCGAGGTACTCGGCCAGCTTCGGCCGCCGCACGTCGGCGTCGATCAGCAGGACGCGGTGCCCGTTCTCGGCGAGGACGATCGCGAGGTTGCAGGCGATCGTCGACTTGCCCTCGTCGGGCAGCGCGCTGGTCACGACGATGCAGCGGGCCCGCCGGTCGGGGTCGACGAACTGCAGGTTGGTGCGCAGGTGACGCATCGCCTCGCCGCGCGGCGACCAGGTGGCGTCCTCCAGCAGGAGCGGCTCCTGGCGGGCCCGCGGGTCCAGCGGCACGGTGGCGAGCACGGCCTTGCCGCCGGCCTGCCGCAGCGCGGTCGCGGAGCGGACGCTGCTGTCCAGGATCTCCCGCAGGACGGCGCCGGCGGCGCCGACGAGCAACCCCATCAGCAGCGCGACGGCGAAGTTGCGGGCGGGCTGCGGCGAGACGGGGTCGGTGCCGACGCGGGGGCCGGTCACCACGTCGACGCGGACGGTCGGGCTGTCGCCGCCCGGCGGGGTCTCCAGGACCGCGACGAGGGCGGCGAACTGCGTCGCGACGGACTCGGCGATGCGCAAGGCGCGGTCGCTGCGGGTGTCCAGCACGGTGATGTCCAGCAGCACGGTGTCGGGCACGGTGCGCGCGCTGATGCGTGCCTTGACCCCGTCGGCGTCCAGGCCGACGCCCGGGTCCGTGGCGACGGCGCGGGCGAGGCGGTCGCTGGTGACGAGGTTGACGTAGGACCGGGCGCGCTGCTGCGAGAACAGGCCGCCCTGGTAGGCGTCGGTCACGCCGCTGCTCGGGGTGCTGACGAAGAACGTCACCGAGGCGGCATACGTCGGCGCGGTGCGCGCGGTGATCACGACCGCGGCGACCAGGGCCAGGCAGGCGGTCGTGGCCACCAGCCACCAGCGTTTCCGGACCGCGCTGACATAGTCGCGCAGCTCCATACGCCATGACCTCCCGTGTTCGCTTCTTCACGAAGAGTGACATGTTGTCGTGACGCAGGAGGTGAAACGGTCTAATTTCCCCAATCCGGTTTTACCGGGATCTCATCTGCCAAATCGTGAAGAATGGTCGCCGTGTCGAAGGGGGAACCGATGGACGACCACAGGCCCTCCGGGCCCGCGGACTGGCCCGCCGACCTCTGCGCCTGGGCCGGCGGCCTCGCGCTGGCGATCACGATCGGGCCGGACCGGCCGTCGCTGCTCACCGCGGGCGCCGCGATCGTCCTGGCCGCCGCGGCGCACACGGCGATCGCGTGGCCGGTCCACCTGTACCGGCGCCGCTACGGCCACGGGACGCTGCCCGAGCTGCGGGCGCTCGCGCTCACCGTCGCCGCGACCGGCGGGCTGCTGTGGGTCGCCGGGGTCGCCCCGGCGGCGGTCGCCGGGGTCGGTGCGATGGCCACCCTGCTGGCGATGGTCACCGGCCGCGCGGCCGGCCGGCTGCGGCGCGAGCGGCGGCTGCGGGTCGCCCCCTCCGCGCAGGCCGTGCCGGTGCTCGTCTACGGCGCCGGCGCCGCCGGCCACCGGCTGCTGCGCTCGATGGCGCACGACCCGCACTGCCGCTACCGGCCGGTCGGCATCGTCGACGACGACCCGGCCAAGCAGAACCTGCGCGTCGAGGGCGTCGCCGTGCTCGGCGGGCGGGCCTCGCTCGCCGCCGCGCTCGCCCGGACCGGCGCCGAGGTCGTCATCTTCGCCATCCGGGCCGACGACGGCGCGCTGCTGCGCGACGTCCGGGCCGTGACGACCGCCGCGCGGCGCGACCTCAAGATCCTGCCGTCCATCGACGAGAGCCTCGACGGGCCCGTGGGGGTCGCGGAGATCCGCGACGTGCAGCTGTCGGACCTGCTCGGCCGCCGCCAGATCGACACCGACCTGGCCGCGATCGGCGACTACCTGGCCGGCCGGCGGGTCCTCGTGACCGGCGCCGGCGGCTCGATCGGCTCCGAGCTGTGCCGGCAGCTGCACCGCTTCGGCCCGGCCGAGCTGATGATGCTCGACCGCGACGAGTCGGCGCTGCACGCGGTGCAGCTGTCGATCCACGGCCGGGCCCTGCTGGACAGCCCCGAGCTGATCCTCGCCGACCTGCGCGACGCCGGCTCCATCGCCGCGGTCTTCGCCGAGCGCCGGCCGGAGGTGGTGTTCCACGCCGCCGCGCTCAAGCACCTCACGCTGTTGGAGCGGCACCCGGCCGAGGCTTTGCAGACCAACGTCCTCGGCACGCTCAACGTCCTGTCGGCGGCCGCCGCGGTGGGGGTCGAGCGCTTCGTGAACATCTCCACCGACAAGGCCGCCAACCCGATCAGCGTCCTGGGCTACACGAAGCGGATCACCGAGCGCCTGACCGCGCACCGCTCGACCGTCGCGGCCGGCACGTTCCTCAACGTCCGGTTCGGCAACGTGCTCGGCAGCCGCGGCTCGGTCGTCACCGCCTTCCAGGCGCAGATCGCCGCCGGCGGGCCCGTCACCGTCACCGACCCGGACGTGACCCGCTTCATGATGACGGTCCAGGAGGCCGTGCAGCTGGTGATCCAGGCCGCCGCGCTGGGCGCCGGCGGCGAGGCGCTCGTGCTGGACATGGGCACGCCCGTGCGGATCGACGACCTGGCGCACCAGCTCGCCGCGCAGGCCGAGCGGCCGGTCGACTTCGTCTACACCGGCCTGCGGGACGGCGAGAAGCTGCACGAAGAGCTCTTCGGCGCCGGCGAGATCGACCTGCGGCCGCTGCACCCGCTCATCTCGCACGTCTCGGTGCCGCCGCTCGACCCGTCGCTGGCCCTGGCGCTGGACGTGCGGTCCTCGCCGGCGGCGCTGGTCGGCCAGCTGGCGGACCTGTGCGTGGTGCCGTCCGTCGAGCCCGCCGCCCCGGCGAGCGCCGCCACCGCCGCGCTGCCCGGGGTGGCGCCTATCGCGGTGCCGACGCTATCTGCCGCTCGTACCAGCTGACGGTCTCGGCGAGGCCCTGGTCGAGCGGGACCGGCCCGTGGCCGGGGAAGAGCTCCCGCAGCCGGGACGACTCCGCCTGCGAGTCGCGCACATCGCCGGGCCGGGCGGGGTCGAAGACCACCTCGACCGGCCGGTCGACCAGCCCGCGGATCTTGTCGATCAGGTCGACCAGCGACGTGCGGGTGCCGAACGCCAGGTTCACCGGGGTCGGGCTGGTCACCCGGCGCACCGCGGCGTCGGTGAGCAGCCGCGCCACCGACCCGACGAACGTGAAGTCCCGCGTCTGCCGCCCGTCGCCGTGGACGTGCAGCGGCTGCCCGCGCAGCGCCGCGTCGGCGAACGTCGGGATGACCGCGGCGTAGGCGTGACCGACGGACTGCAGCGGCCCGTACACGTTGAAGAACCGCAGCGCGAGCACCGGCAGGCCATAGGTGGCGCCGTAGGCCAGCACCGACGACTCGGCCGCGAGCTTGCTCGCCGCGTACGGGCTCTGCGGGCGGGTCGGCAGCTCCTCGTGCTTCGGCAGGACCTTCGTCGGCCCGTACACCGAGGACGAGGACGCCGTGATGATCGGCGTGCCGCCGCGCCGGCAGGCCTCCAGCACGTGCATGGTGCCGGTGGCGTTGACCAGGTGGCTGCGCAGCGGGTCCGCGACGGACCGCGGCACCGACGGCCGGGCGGCCAGGTGGATGACGACGTCGGCCCGCTCGACCGCGTCGTCGATCGCGGGCCGGTCCAGGATGCTGCCGGTGATCAGCGTCGCGCCGACGCCGTCGAGGTTGCCCTCACTACCGGTGCTCAGGTCGTCGAACGCCACGACCTCGTGCACGGCAGGGTGGGTGACCAGCTCCCGGCACAGGTTTCCCCCGATGAACCCCGCGCCGCCGGTGACCAGAACTCTCATCAACCGGTGCAACGGCGACCGGGCGGAGCAGGTGACGCCACGGACGAGGTCACCGTTTTTCCGGATGAACCCGTCCTTTCGGACAGCATCGAGGTCTGCGAATCCCGAAGATCCGTGAGACGTTGGTGGGCATGACCGAACAGCAGCTCGCCGGCGGCGGCGTCAACCAGGTCGTCCGGGTCGGCGCGACGGTCCGGCGCCCGGCCGGCGCGTGGAGCCCGCGGATCCATCAGCTCTTCGAGCACCTGCAGACCCGCGGCTTCACCGGCGCGCCCCGCTCCTTCGGCACCGACCCGCTGGGCCGCGACGTCTTCAGCTACCTGCCCGGCGACGTCGGCCACGACCCGTGGACGCCCGCCGTCGCCGGCGACCCCGCCCTGACCAGCGCCGCCCGGCTGCTGCGGGCCTACCACGACGCGACCGCCGACGTCGCCGCGAGCTGGCGCGACGGCTGGCAGCAGCCGGCCCGCGAGCCCGTCGAGGTCGTCTGCCACAACGACGCCGCCCCGTACAACTGCGTCTACGACGGCGACCGCGCCATCGGCCTGATCGACTTCGACGGGGCGGCCCCCGGCCCGCGCTCGTGGGACCTGGCGTACGCGGTCTACCGCTTCGTCCCGCTCGGCTCCGCCGCCGGCGAACGCACCGCCGAGCGCCTCGACCTGTTCTTCGACGCGTACGGCGCCGACCCCGCGCTGCGCGAGGCCGCGCTCGCGTCCGTCGCGCCCCGCCTGCGCGCGCTCACCGACTACATGCGCGCCGAGGCCGCCGCCGGCAACGAGGCGTTCGCCGCCCACATCGCCCGCGGCGACCTCGAGCACTACCTGCGCGACATCACCCTGCTCAGCTGAGGTCCATCCGCGGGAGGACATCCTTGGCGAGGGCGGTGGCGAACTCGACCGGGTGACGGTCGGGCATGGTCATGACCTCGGTGACGCCGAGGCGGGCGTAGGCCTCGACGTCGCGGAGCCAGGCGTCCGGGTCCTCCAGCGGCGGGCGCGTGACCAGCACGGTCTTGACGATCCCGGCGTAGTCGCGGCCCTCGGTGTCGCAGTGGCCGCGCAGGACGTCGAGCTTCGCGGCGACGTCCTCCGGCGTGGAGCCGAAGAGGTTGCAGGCGTCGGCGTACTTCGCGACCAGGCGCAGCGTCTTCTTCTCGCCACCGCCGCCGATCATGATCATCGGGCGGGCGCGGCCGAGCGGCGGCGGGGAGTTGAGCGTCTCCGTCAGCCGGTAGTGGGTGCCCTCGAAGGGGCCGTTGTCGTCGCTCCACATCTGCAGGCAGATCCGCAGCGTCTCCTCGAGGCGCTCGAAGCGCTCGGCCACCGGCACGACGGGCACGCCCAGGCCGCGCTGCTCGCGCTCATACCAGGAGGCGCCGATCCCGAGCCGCGCCCGACCCGCCGACAGCACGTCCAGCGTGGTGACGATCTTCGCCAGGAGGCCCGGGTGGCGGTACATCACGCCCGTCACCAGCAGGCCCAGCGTCATGCGCTCGGTGAGGGCCGCGAGGTAGCCCAGCGTGGTGTAGCCCTCCAGCATCGGCTCCTCGGCGGGCGCCATGCCGTCCATCTGGAAGTAGTGGTCCATGACCGTGAAGGACGCGACCCCCGCCTGCTCGGCGATGAGGGCGGTCTCCCGCAGCGTCGGCGCGATGGCCGCCGGGTCGGCGGGTGTCGAGAAGTTCCAGTAGTGCAGCCCCAGCTTCATGGGTTCAATCATTGTCCCGGATCGCCGGGGTTGCGGCGATCCGGGACATGAAACCCCCTACAACAGTCCGCGCGCGACGAACGCGGCCCGGGTCGCCTTGGCGGCCTGGGTGCCGTAGAGGCGTTGCGCCGCGTCCACGGTGGCCTGGGCCGCCGCCGCGAACGTGGTGTCGACCGCGAAGGCGAACTGCGCCTCCACGATCAAGGTGCTGGCCCGGGTGTCACCGAGCGCCACCCGGATGTCCCACAGGGCGCGGGACCAGATCTCGCCGTCGGCGTGGACCTCGCCGACGACGCTCTCCGGGTAGTGCTTGGTGCCGTCGAGCCGGCGCAGGCAGTGCGGCACGGTGCTGGTGTAGGAGACGGAGTCCCAGTCCGCCACGCACGCCTCCGGGGTGCGGGCCGGCGCCCCGGTCGCCCAGCTGGTGACCGCCACGGCCAGGTAGTCGCCGAACGCCTCACCGATCGCGCCCGACTCCAGGGTCGTGCCGAAGCCGGGCACCTGGCCGTCCTGCACCGAGTGGCCGTACTCGTGCACGATGACCTCGGCGTCCTCCGCGTCGTCGACCCCGCCCTTGCCGAGGGTGATGTTGGCCTTGTCGTCGCGGAAGAACGAGTTGTCGCCGCCGTACTGGTCGATGCGGACCTCGATCCGGCGCTGGTTGACCGGCCTGAGCGCCGAGCCGAAGCCCAGATGCTGCAGGTACCGCTGCGCGGTGGTCACCCAGTGGTAGGCCATCACCTGCTCGAACTGGTCGGCGTCGCGATGCCAGGCGGGGAACGCGCCGTCGACGGCGAGGGCCGCCTTGCCGGTGGAGCTCTTCACGACCACGTACCGGCCGGACAGCTTGCCGGTGCCGTCGAGGTCGGTGAGCGTGACCTGACGGTAGGCCGGTGCGAACGCCGGGCTGTCGGCGTCCTTCGCATCGACCAGGCTCTGCAGTCCGAGGGCCTGCACCGGGTTGGGGAAGAACACGGTCGCGGTCGCCGATTCGCCGGTCGGCGTGGCGTGCGCCGGTCCGGCCGCCCCGACGGACACGACCGTGGCAACCGCCGCGGTCAGTGCGAGGATCCTTTCCTTCATGCGCGAAGGAGCGGAGGTGGCGCCGCGCGCGTTACCGGACGGCCTGGTGGACCAGCCGGACGGCCGGCTCCTTGTAGACGGCGAAGCCGCCCTTGGTGCCCTGCTTCACCTGATACATCGCCATGTCGGCGTCGCGGAGCAGCTCGCCGCCGTCGCGGCCGCCGCCGCTGATCGCGACGCCCACGCTGGCGCCGACGCGGACCTCGGTGCCGGCGATCTCGAACGGCTCGCCGACGGTGGCGACGATGCGCTCGGCGACGCGGACCGCGACGCTCGCGTCGCCGCCGGCGATGACGATCGCGAACTCGTCGCCGCCGAGGCGGACCACGGTGTCGTCGCCGCGGACCGCGGCGAGCAGCCGGCCGGCGACGCCGATGAGGAGGTCGTCGCCCGCGGCGTGGCCGAGCTGGTCGTTGACGGGCTTGAAGTTGTCCAGGTCGACCAGGAGCAGCGCCTGGTCGGCGCAGTCGCCGCCCTCCAGCAGCTCGGTGAGCATGCGGCGGTTCGGCAGGCCGGTCAGCGGGTCGTGGGACGCCTGGTGGCGGATCAGCGCCTCGTGCTCGGCGAGCGTGTCGAGGGCGATCTGCTGCTGCTCCAGCATCTCCTCGTTGGCCTTGGTGGTGAGGCGGTGCTCGCGCTCGAAGCGGTAGAGCAGCCAGCCGATCGCGGTGACGGCGAGGGTCATGGCGACGGCGAGCGACAGGTCGGCGACGGTGTTGGCCAGCGCGGCGGCGTCGGCCGCCTGCTGCTCGAGGCTGCGCAGCTGGGCGTTCAGCCGGCCGAACTGCGGCTCGGTCTGCCGCTTCTCCAGCGCCCGCGCCTCGGCGATCTTGCCGACGCCGAGCATGCCGAGCTCGGTGTCCAGCACGGCGTGGTACGCGCTGACGCTGTCCTCCAGCCGCTGCACCGTGGCGGCGTCGAGGTCGCCGAGCGCTTCGACGATGTCGCGCTCGCGGCTGCGGATCTCGCCGAGCTCGCGGGCGACCGTCACGGGCGTGTTGCGGTCGGCGACGGTCTTCCACTGCAGCGAGCTCTCCTCGTGCAGCAGCATGTTGAGCTCGCTGAGGCGCGACCGGGTGGCCTCCTGGGACTGGCTCCTGCCGTGCAGGTACACGTTGGCGAACGTGACCCCGCCGAGCAGCACGATCGCGAGCGCCAGCACCCGCGGCCAGCGCCACCCGAGCTTCCCGACCTTCCGCATGGCATGGCTATCGGCACGCACGCGCCGACCTTCGAGTTTTGTGCCGGAGATTCTTCAGTACCCGGGGCTTCGGGACGATTGGCCCTTCATGAGGGGCTCCCCAGTGCAACGCAGCCTGAGCCGGCGCCGGCTGATCATGTCCGCGGCGGCCGCCGCCGCGACGCTCCTGCCCGCCGCGGCGTGCGCGAAGAAGAACGGCGAGGGCGCCGGTGGCATCGGGTACGCCGCCGACCGGCCACCCGTCACGATCGAGTTCTGGTACATGCCGTACGGCGGGCCGGTACAGGACCAGGCGGTCATCACCGAGACCGAGGAGTTCCACAAGGCGCACCCCAACATCACGGTCAAGGCGGTCCGGGTGCCGTGGGACGAGGCGCTGACCCGGCTCAGCACGGCGTCGACCAGCGGCGAGGGCCCCGACGTGACGGTGCTGGGCACCACCTGGGTGGCCGGCTTCAGCTCGATCGGCGCACTGCGCCCGTACAGCATCGAGGAGATCGCGGCGGTCGGCGGCGAGGACGTCTTCGCCAAGGCGAGCTGGAGCTCCAGCCACCTGATCACGTCGCAGGAGATCACGGCGCTGCCGTGGCTGATCGACATCCGGGCCCTGTTCTACCGCACGGACGTGCTGCGCAAGCTCGGCCTGGACCCGAAGGAGGCGTTCGCGACCTGGGACTCCTTCGAGGAGACCCTGCAGAAGATCAAGGCGTCCGACGCCGGGGTCGCACCGCTCGCCATCGGCCTGCAGAACAACTTCGGCATCATCCACAACGTGGCCCCGTTCATCTGGGGCGCCGGCGGTGACCTGATCAAGGACGACGGCACGAAGTCGATGCTCGCCGAGCCCGCCGCGGTCGACGGCGTCACGTACTACCAGCGGCTCATCGGGCTCTACGACGACCCGAAGGCGATGGCGCTGTCCTCCAGCGACGTGCCGCGCGCGTTCGCCGAAGGTACCGGCGCCATCACCATCGACAACTCCCAGTCGGTCGCCGAGTTCGCCTCCGACCCCTCCCGCGCCGGCCTGAAGGCGGGCTGGTCGACGGCGCCGATGCCGGCCGGGAAGGCGGGCCGCTTCGGCTTCCTGGGCGGCTCCAACCTGGGCATCCTCAAGGAGGCGAAGCATCCCGAGGCGGCGTTCGAGTTCGTCCGGTACCTGACGGGCAAGGCGAGCCAGCAGCGCTACAGCGTCAACTCGGGGCTGTGGCCGGCCCGCACCGAGGCGATCGAGGGCACCAGGCTGGCGACCGAGCCGGAGTACGCCGCGTTCCGGGAGATGATCCCGCACGGCAAGATGTACCCGTCGGTCTCGGCCTGGATCATCGTCGAGTCGGTGATCGCGAAGGACCTGCGGGAGCTGTGGAGCGCGCCCGGGGCCCTGGGCCGCGGTCAGGTCCAGGCGATCATGACCAGGACGACCGCGGACATCGATGAAGCGCTGCGCGACCCGACGAACACGGGGATCACGCCGTAACGCTTTCGGGGGTCCCGCCGCTCCTTCTCCCGTGGATGTGGTCGACCCGGTCTTCGTGGACCGCACCGGCCGGCGCCGGAGGCTCTTCACGATCCTCGGGGCCGGCCTCGGTGTGCTGCTCGCGGCCGGTTGCGCGCTGCTGATCGCCGGGCTGCTGGGCGCCTCGCCGGTGCCGCTGCCCGGTCTGCCGGAGAACGGCCAGATCGGTCGCCACCAGGACGGTCTCGGGACGGCGCCGACCTCCGGCGCGCCCGCCCGGCCCGCCGCGAAGCCCACCTCGGCACGCCCCGCCGCCGCGCCCGTGACCGGTGGCGGCGCGTCACCCAGCCCGTCGGCGAACGAGCCGCACGACAACCGGAAGACGGCGCACCCCGGCAATCCGCGACCGAGCCGGACGAAATAGCGGTGGCCCGGCACACATCCCACCGGGTGCGCAGGGCGCCCCGGGCGCACTGGCTGCTGCTCCTGCTCGTCATGGCGGTCCTGCTCGCCGAGCTGTGCCTCGACGGCTGGGTGCGGGGCGTGCCCGGCGCCTCGCCCTCGGCGGCCCCCGGCGAGCTGGGACCGGTGCTGCAGGTCCAGGCGGACGGCACCGTGCGCTCCGCCGGGATGCCGGCCGGCGCGGTCGCGCTCACGTTCGACGACGGGCCCGACCCGCGGTGGACGCCGCTGATCCTCGACGCGCTGCGCCGCCACCACGCGCGGGCCACGTTCTTCGTGGTCGGCTCGCGGGTCAACCAGCACCCGGACCTGGTGCGGCGCATCGTCGCCGAAGGGCACGAGCTCGGCGTGCACACCTTCACCCACGCCGACCTCGCCGCGCTGCCCGCCTGGCGGCAGCGGCTCGAGCTCGACCTCACCCGCACCGCGATCGCCGCCGCGACCGGGCGGACCGTGCGGCTGCTGCGGCCGCCGTACCTGTCGGTGCCGGAGCGGCTGCCCGCCGGGTTCCTCACCGTCATGACCGACCGCGACACGCAGGACTGGCAGCGGCCTGGGGTGGACGCCATCGTCGCCGCGGCCGCGCCGGGTGGTGTCGTGCTGCTGCACGACGGCGGCGGCGACCGCACGCAGACCGTGGCGGCGGTCGAGCGGATCGCCGCCACCCCCGGGCGGCGGTTCGTCACGGTCTCCGAGGGGCTCGGCCTGCCGCCGGACGCGGCCGCCGGCACCGGCGACGTCGCCCGCGGCCACGCGCTGCGCTGGGCGCAGACCGCCGGCGGCTGGATCAGCGCCGCGATGTGGTGGCTGATCGTCGCCGCCACCGTCCTCGCCCTGATCAGGCTCGCCGTCCAGGTGGCCATCGCCCGCCGGCACGCGCGCCGCGCCGTCGCGGGGCGGCTGCGGTCCTTCGGCCTGGTGTCGGTCGTCGTGCCGGCCTACAACGAGGCGGCGAACATCGCCGCGACGGTCCGCTCGCTGATCGGCAACGACTACCCCGCGCTCGAGGTCGTCGTCGTCGACGACGGCTCCACCGACGACACCGCTGACGTGGTGCGCCGTCTCGCGCTTCCGGGGGTCCGCCTGATCCGCCAGGCCAACGCCGGGAAGCCCGCCGCCCTCAACACCGGCGTCGCGGCCGCTCGCGGGGAGCTGCTGGTGCTGGTCGACGGCGACACCGTGTTCGAGCCCGACGCGATCGGCCGGCTCGTCCAGCCGTTCGCCGACCCGTCCGTCGGCGCGGTCAGCGGCAACACGAAGGTCGCCAACCGGGGCGGGCTGCTCGGCCGGTGGCAGCACCTGGAGTACGTGGTCGGCTTCAACCTCGACCGGCGCATGTTCGACCTCGGCGAGTGCATGCCGACCATCCCGGGCGCGATCGGCGCGTTCCGCCGGGCGGCGCTGCTGGACACCGACGGGGTGCCCGCGGACACCCTCGCGGAGGACACCGACCTGACGATGGCCATCCTGCGCGCCGGGTGGCGGGTCGTGTACGCGGACCGCGCCATCGCCTGGACCGAGGCGCCGTCGTCGCTGCGGCAGCTGTGGCGGCAGCGGTACCGGTGGTGCTACGGCACGATGCAGGCGGCCTGGAAGCACCGCCGGGCCGTCGGCGAGCGCGGCCACCTGGGCCGGCGCGGCCTGGTCTACCTGGCGGTCTTCCAGATGCTCCTGCCGCTGACCGCACCACTGATCGACGTCTACGCCGTCTACAGCCTCCTCTTCCTGCCCTGGGCCCAGGTGGCCGCGGTGTGGTGCGGCTTCACCGCCCTGCAGGTCCTGGCCGCCGGTTACGCGCTCCGGCTCGACCGCGAGTCCCTGGGGCCGTTGTGGACGGTGCCGCTGCAGCAGGTGGTGTACCGCCAGCTGCTCTACCTGGTCGTCATCCAGTCGGCCGTCGCCGCGCTGCTCGGCGGCCGGCAGCGCTGGCAGGCATCGGTCCGCACCGGCCTCGCCGCGGCCGCCGTCACCCCGCACGGGCCCGGGCTCCCGGGCGCCCTCGAACCGCACCAGGCGCCGACGGTGGACCCGGACCGGGCATCGCACTCGACCCATTCCTCGACCCATTCCTCGACCCATTCCATGGACCTGCCCGCGCCACAGGGCTTCGAGCCGTGGGTGGCGCGCGACGGCCGGGCGTGGCCGTCGGATCTGTCGGGCCGGCCGTGACCGCCTTGGCCGGTACCCACCCGACGCCGTACTCCAACGGCTGCCCCGCGCGCTCGTCGGCGGGCGGCGACGCCAGGACGCCCGCACGCGCCGACGCCAAGCCTCCGGCGGGCGCCGACGCCGGCACGTTCGCGCGCGGCGACGCACGGTCGCCGGCCGGCGGCGACGCCGGGACGTCCCCGCGCACCGACGCCAAGCCCCCGGCGGGCGCCGACGCCGGCACGCCGGCGGTTGACGCCGGCGATGCCGGCACGTTCGCGCGCGGCGACGCCGGGATGCCCGCGGACGGCGACACCGGGATGTCGCCGGTCGAGCTGGCGCTGGGCGAGACCACGCTCGACGACCGCCTCGAAGTGGCCCTGGCCGGGGCGATCGGCGGCGACGCCGCGGCGTTCGCGGAGCTGTGGCGGGCGCTGCAGCCGCTGGTGCTGCGGTACCTGCGGGTCGTCTGCGGCGACGCCGCCGAGGACGTGGCGTCGGAGACGTGGCTGCAGGCGTCGCGGGACCTGCGGCGGTTCAGCGGCGGCACGACCGCGTTCCGGGTGTGGCTCTTCCGGATCGCCCGCAACCGCGGCATCGACGAGAACCGGCGCGCGTGGCGGCGCCGCGAGGAGCCGCACCAGACCGTGCACGAGGTCCGCGAGGCGGCCGGCGAGATCGTCCGCGACGTGGCCCTGGACGCCGGCGACCGGTCCGGCACCGAATGGGCGCTGCGGATGATCCGCACCCTGCCCCCCGACCAGGCGGAGTCGGTGATGCTGCGCGTCGTGGCCGGTCTCGACGTCGCCGGCACCGCCAAGGTCCTGGGCAAGCGCCCCGGCGCGGTCCGGGTCGCGACGATGCGAGGGCTGCGCCGGCTGGCCGAACACCCCGAAGTCCAGGCGCACCGCGGCACAGATCCGCGGGAAGGCGGCTGATCATGCCCGAGACACCGATCCACGACGCGCTGACCCCTGACGCGCCGGCACCCGACGGCCTGGCCCTGGACGGCCTGACGCCCGACGTCGCCGAGCGCCTGCTCGACCTGTGTGAGCCGGCCGCCGGGCGGCACGCGGGCGTCGCCGCGCTGCTCGTCGCCGCCGCGGGGCCGGCCCTGCCCGCCGAGCTGACCAGCGAGGACGACACCGTGCGGGAGTTCCGCCGGGCGTACCGCCGCAGCTGGCGCCGGCGGCGCAACGCCCTCATCGCGTGCGCCGTCGCGGCGGTCGTGTCGCTGGGCGGCACCGCGTACGCGGCGAGCGGCGCGCCCCTGCCGGATCCGGTGCGGCGCACCGTCGAGTCGCTGTTCGGCGACGACGAGGGCAGCGCGCCGGCCACCTCGCCGCACGCCCCGCCGCCCGGGTCGCCGGCCGCCGCACCGGCGCCGTCGCGGTCGCCGTCACCGCAGGCGAGCTTGTCGGGCGCCACCCGGATCGAGGAGCTCTGCCGCGCGTGGGAGGCGAGCCGCGCCAACCCGCAGGCCCCGCCGGTCAGCGGCGAGGACCGCCGCACCCTCGCCCAGGCGGCGAAGGGCGCGACCGGGATCAACGACTTCTGCCGGGGCGTCCTCGCCCCGGCGCCCGCGCCCACCACCCCGACACCCGCGCCCACCGCCCCGGCGGCCTCCCGCCCGGGCGAAGAAGGCGCGAATGTCGAGCCCTCCGCAGTGGAGGCCTCCCGCCCGGGCACCGTCAAGCCCAGCACCGTCAAGCCCAGCCGCACCCACCCGGTCAAGCAGTCCGGCCGCTAACGCCGCGCCGCGTCCAGGGTGGCGCGGACCTCCGCGAGGAGGTCGACGAGCCGGCGCAGCCGCTCGTCGTCGAGCCCGGCGAAGGCGACCGTCGCGTCGGGGTGCATGGCGCGCATGGCCTGCCCGATCAGCTCGCCGCCGAGCGCGGTGAGCGCGACCGAGCGCCGGCGGGCGTCGCCGGGTGCCGCCTCCATCGTCACCGCGCCCCGGTCGACCAGCGTCTTGAGGGTCTTCGAGACGGCGGGCTGGTTGACCTCCATCGCGGCCGCGATGTCGCCGACCGAGCCCGGTCCGGCGTTGGCGAGGTGGATCAGGACCGCGGTGTGGGTCATGGTCAGCCCGAGCGGGCGGAGCGCCCGGTTGAGCCGCGTCTCGGCGAGCTGGTGCGCGATCGACAGCTCGCGCATCGCCCGCCCTTGCAGCTCAGCGCGCGTCTGAGGGGTCATGCGGCAAATATATTCCATGGAACACTTGACGTCACCCCACCGCTCTCCGCAAGATACATTCCATGGAATTCATTGAGCGTGCGCAGCGCGCGAAGCTCCCCGTCCTGGCCGGCGCCACCGTGGCGGGCTTCGTCGCCCAGCGGGTCACCCAGACGGTCCTCGACGGCTTCTACGCCCGGTCCGGCTACCCGGTGCCCTACTACGTCGGCCAGCTGTCGTTCAGCGCCGGCAAGCTCTCCGGCTGGTACACGGCGATGCGGGACGCGGGCACCCTCGGCGTCTACTGGCAGACCCAGTTCATGGACTTCGCCTTCGTCGCCGCCACGGCGCTGTTCTTCACGGCCGCCCTCGCGCTGGTCGCCCGCGCGTTCCCGGCCGGCAGCCGCGGCCGGCGGGTCGCCACCGCCGCCGTGGCGCTGGGCCTGTTCGCCCCGCTGTGCGACGCGGTGGAGAACCTGCTCTCCTTCGTCATGCTGCCCGACCCCGCCACGGTGAACCCGGTCGTCGCGGTCCTCTACTCGACCGCCGCGGCGCTGAAGTTCGCCGGGTTCTTCGCGGTGTACCTGTGGATCCCCGCCGCCCTGGTCGCCGCGCTGATCAGCCGGCGGCGCAGCGTGGTGGACGCGTAGTGTACAGATGTACATAGCGAGTGTACGGTTGTACACATGACCGAGAGGACCATGCGGGAGCGGATGCTCGCCGGGGAGCTGTACCGCGCCGAGGACCCGCAGCTGGCGGCCGACGACGCCCGCGCGCAGGCGCTCACCCACAGGTTCAACACGATGGACCCCACCGATCACGAGGGCCTGCGGGCGGTGCTGACCGAGCTGCTCGGCGGCTTCGGCGAGGGTGCCTACGTGCGGCCGCCGCTGCGCTGCGACTACGGGTATCAGACGACGTTCGGCGCCCGCGCGTTCGCCAACTGGGGCCTGGTCTGCAACGACGTCGCGACGATCACGATCGGCGACGACGTGCAGATGGGGCCCGGGGTGCAGCTGCTGACCTCCACCCACCCGCTGGAGCCGGGCCCGCGCCGCGACAAGTGGGAGGCGGCGAAGCCGATCGTCATCGGCGACAACGTCTGGCTCGGCGGCGGCGTCATCGTCTGCCCCGGCGTCACGATCGGCGCCGACACCGTCGTCGGCGCCGGCTCCGTGGTGGTCCGGGACCTCCCCGCGGGCGTCCTCGCGGTCGGCAACCCGGCCCGGATCGTCCGCCACCTCACCGACGCACCGGCCCCGGCGGCCGCCCCGGCCACCCCGGCGACCACGCCCGCGCCGATGGCAACGCCCGGCCCGGCCTGAGTTGGCGGCGGGGACACGGCGGCACGACCCGAACCGGAAGGACCGCATCGTCGACGCCGCGATCGCGGTGATCGCCGAGCACGGCGTCGCGGGCACCACCCACCGGCTCATCGCGGCGGCGGCGGACGTGCCGCTGGGGTCGCTGACGTACCACTTCAGCAGCCTCGACGACCTGCGGGCGCAGGCCTTCCGGCGGCACGCCGAGCGGATGTCGGTCGTCTACGAGTCGCACTTCCTGCACGTACACACGCATGAAGCGCTGGTCGAGGCGGTCACCGACCTGATCCACGGCGACGCCGGCGCCGACACCGCCGACTGGGCCATCGCCTACGAGCTCTACCTGGCCGCGCTGCGCGACCCCGAGCTGCGCACCATCACCGAGACCTGGATGCGCACCAGCCGCGCGGTCCTCGAGCGCTTCGTCGACCCGACCACCGCCCGGGGCGTCGACGCCCTGATCGAGGGCCTGGTCATGCACAAGACCCTGTCCACGGCACCCGTCTCACGCGAGGAGATCCGCGTGATCGTGGCCCGGGTCCTGCACCAACCCGCACAAGACCCACAGATCAACGGAGACCCGCGATGACCCTGACCGCCGGGCCGGCGCTCACCACCGACCGATCACTGCGCGCCGCGACCCGCGCCGTCTACGCCGCCTTCATCTGGTCCGGGTTCGCGATGGCGAGCTGGGCCACCCGCATCCCGCAGATCCGCGACGAGCTGCGCCTCGGCCCGTCGCAGCTCGGCCTGGTCCTCGTCGCCATCGCGGTCGGGTCGATCATCTCGCTCGTCCTGTCGGGCCACATCGTCGCCCGCCTCGGCTCCCGCGCCACGGTCGCGGCGATGGCGGTCCTGCTCGCCGTCGGCCTGACCGTCGTCGCGGCCGGGTACCACCTCGGCGTGCCGCCGGTCGTGCTCGGCCTGTTCGCGTTCGGCTTCGCCAACGGGGCCTGGGACGTGGCGATGAACGTCCAGGGCGCTCTCGTCGAGCGCCGCCTCGGCCGGGCGATCATGCCGCGCTTCCACGCCGGGTACAGCGTCGGCACCGTCGCCGGCGCCCTGCTCGGCACCGCGATGGTGGCGCTGAAGGTGCCGGTCACCGCCCACCTGATCGCCGTCGCCGTCCTGGCCGGCGCCAGCACGTTCGTCATGGTCCGCACGTTCCTGCCCGACGACGCGCCCGCGTCCGCGGAAGGCGGCACCGCGGAGAAGAAGGGTGGGCTGCTGGAGTTCTGGACCGAGCCGCGCACCCTGCTCGTCGGCGTCTTCGTGCTGGCGTTCGCGTTCACCGAGGGCGCGGGCATCGACTGGATCGCCGTGGCCGTCATCGACGGGTACGACACCCCGGCCGCCGTCGGCACGCTCGCGTTCACGGTGTTCCTGACCGCGATGACCGCCGGCCGCTGGTTCGGCCCGGCGCTGTTGGACCGCTTCGGCCGCGTCCCCGTCGTGCGGGCGCTCGCCGTGATCGCCCTGGCCGGCCTGGCGCTGTTCATCTTCGGCCCCAACACCCCGACCGCGTACGCCGGTGCGCTCCTGTGGGGCACCGGCGCCTCGCTCGGCTTCCCGGTCGCGATGAGCGCCGCCTCCGACGACCCGGCCCGGGCCGCGGGGCGGGTCAGCGTGGTGGCCTCGATCGGCTACTGCGCGTTCCTCGGCGGCCCGCCCCTGATCGGGGTGCTCGGCGACCACATGTCGGTCCTCCGGGCACTCATCGCGATCCCTGTCCTGCTGACCGTCGCCTTCCTGCTGGCGGGCGCGATCCGCCCGCTGCCGGAGTCGCCGGAGACCCCGGAGACCTCGGAGACCTCGGCGCGTGTTTGATCGCATCGGTGATCGGGCACCCCTGAACCAGCGGCACATCGACGCCGCTGCGTCGGGAAACGAGGAGGAACAGTGACCGTCACCGGAATCATCACCGCGCTGATCGTCGGTCTGATCGTGGGCGCGCTCGGCAGGCTGGTGGTCCCTGGCCGCCAGAACATCCCGATCTGGCTCACGATGGTCATCGGCGTCGTCGCCGCTCTGATCGGCACCTTCATCGCCAACGCCGTCGGTATCGCGACCGACACGCCTGGTGTGGACTGGGGCGAGCTCCTGGTCCAGGTGATCGTGGCCGCCATCGGTGTCGCGCTGGTCGCCGGCTTCGCCGGCCGGGGCCACCGAGCCCTCTGACCGCGTCTCTCGAGCGACCCCCGGCCATCCCCGGCCGGGGGTCGCTCGCTGTCTGCACAGCGTTGTCCACAGGGCCTGAGCAGGCAAACCACCTTCGTACACATGTGCTATCCACAGCCTGTGGATGGAACGTGTGTACGAAGAACCCGATCGGCTGAACGTCCGATGAACGGGCGGCGACATCGCGATGGACCAGCCTCCGATCGTCCACGGAGGACGTCATCCGGTTGGCACTGGCGGATGCGCCGCGGGCGGCCTATCCTTGGATGCAGTAGACCGGCGCCTTCCCCCGTGGGTGCCGGTCTCACTATTTCTCCAGGACTTCCTGTCGGCTCCTCCGGGGCTTCCTGTCAGTGGCTCTGTCAGTGGCTCCCACCAGCGCCGCAGTGACCGCGATCAGCGCCGTCCCCCCGGTCAGGGCGCCCAGGGTCGCCCACGGCACGCTCACCGTCACCGCCCCGGCGACGCCCAGCAGCGTCGTCCACAGGCCGGCCACCGCGACCACCGCGACGACCACCCCGAGCAGGACCCCCAGCGCGACCGTGACCAGCGTCTCGACCGCCGTCCACGCCAGGACCTGCCGCCGGCTGGCCCCCAGCAGGCCCAGCGACCGCCGCTCCCCCGCCCGGTCCGGCGCCGCCATCAGCAGCGTGTTGACCATCGCCAGGGTGGTGTACGCGAGCACGATCCCGAGCACCACCAGCAGCCCGAGCCGGCTCGCCGACCCCTGGCCCTGGCGCGCGGCCGCCAGCCACGCCTCGCGCGTGACCGCCCGGGCCCGGTGCCCGTCGGCGGCGGCCCGCAGCGCCGCGGTCGCGGCGGCCGGGTCGGTGCCGGGGCGCAGCCGCACGTACGCGACCGACGGCAGCGTCCCGGCGGACGCCGGCAGGTAGGCGTCGACCGCGCTGCCCGGCGGCAGCACCTCCAGCACCCGCAGGCGCGCCTCGCTGCCGTCGGCGAGCCACAGCCGGGCCGTGTCGCCGGCGCGCAGCCCCCAGTCGCCGGCGACCTTGATCCCGCCGGCGGGCACGTCGTCGGCCTCCGCCGCGTCGCGCCGGACCAGCGCGGTGTCGCCTTCCAGGGTGTACACGGTGGTCTCGGCGCTGAAGGTGACGTCGACGCCGGGGACGCCGCGCAGCCCCGCGACGAGTTCCCGGTCCAAGCCGTGACCGTCGGGCAGGACCAGGAAGTCGGCGTGCGCGGGCCTGGCGCGCAGCACGTTCTTCGCCTCGTCGGTGAGGTCGGACGCGATGAGCAGCGACGCCGCCAGCCCGACGGTGACGAGGACGGGCGCCGCGACCGCCGCCGTCCGGCGCGCCGAGGCCGTCACGTTGCGCACCGCCAGCAGCAGGCCCGTGCCCCGCGGGGCGGCGCCGCCGAGGCGGCGGGCGACGACGGCGACGAGCGCCGGGGCGAGCAGGCCCGCGGCGACGATCAGCAGCATCACGACCGGCATGTAGCTCTTGCGGTTGGTCGCGGACGCCGGGTCGTCGATCGCCGTCATCGCCATCGTGACCAGCGCGGTGCCGAGGGTCAGGACGCCGGCGACCCAGCGGGCGGGCGGCATGGTCCGGGACTCCACGACCGTCTCGCGCAGCGCCTCGCCGGGGCGGACCCGGCCGGCCCGCCACGCCGCGGTGACCGCGCCGAGCAGCGCCACGGTGACGCCGGTGCCGAAGGCGGTCCACATGGGCCACCGGGCCGGGCTGATCGTGTGCACCCAGCCGGGCGCCATGCCGCGCTCGCGCAGCAGATCCAGCAGTGCCGGGGCCAGCGCGGGACCGGCGAGGGCGCCGATCGCGGCGGCGACGAGCGCGACCGCCAGGGCTTCCCAGTACACCAGCCGCCGCACCTGACCGGGGAGCGCTCCGCCGGCCCGCAGCAGGGCGAACTCCTGCCGCCGCTGCCCGACGGCGAAGGCGAACGTCGAGGCCACGACGAAGATCGCGACGAACGCGGCGAACCCCAGCGCGATGCCCACGATCGTGTTGGCGTTGTTGCGGGCCCGGGCGTCGGCGGTGCGGCCGGGGTCGAGGCGGGCGCGGTCGTCGCCGGTGAGCACCCTGGCCCGGTCGCCGACCGCAGCCCGGACCCGCTCGCCGTCGCCGTCGACGACGACGGCGTCGACCTGCGGCCGCAGCTGTGCGGCGGTGGCGTCGGTGAAGAACAGTCCTTCCTTGACGGTGCCGCTCACGGTGTACGAGCGGATCCCGTCACCGGTCACGATCCGGATCCGCGCGCCGACCGGTGCGCCCGAGGTGGCGACCTCGTCGGCGGCGGCGGGCGGGCGGCCCGACTGCAGCGCGGGCGCGAGCGCCCACGGCCGGGCGATCCCGGAATAGGCGCCTGCACCGGGCGGCCCGTCGGCGAACTGCGCGGGGATGATCCGGTCGACCCGCCCGGCCGGCAGCGCCGCCACCACGTCCGCGGGCAGGCCGGGCGAGACGGCGAGGGGCTGGCTCTCGCCGCCGCGCCAGGTCGGCACGGTCAGCGTGTCGTGCGGCGCGACCACGACCGGGTAGGCCGCGTACCGCTGCGGCGCCCGGTCCGGGGCGGTGGCGGTGGTGGCGAGGACCTGCCCCATGGCGGCGATGAGGGCGCTGCCGAACGCGAGCGCGAGGAACGTCCCCACGAACGACCGCCACCGCAGCCGCAGCCCCGCGAGCGCGATGCCGATCATGCGGCGGCCATCATCTCGATGACCGCGGACGCGGTGGGGGCGGACAGGGAGCCGGAGAGGCGGCCGTCGGTCAGGAACAGCACGCGGTCGGCGTACGCGGCGGCGGCCGGGTCGTGGGTGACCATGACGATCGTCTGGTGGTGCTCGTCGACGAGGTCGCGCAGCAGCCGCAGCACGTCGCGGCCCGTGTTGGTGTCCAGCGCGCCGGTCGGCTCGTCGGCGAAGAGGACCGCCGGGCGGGTGACGAGGGCCCGAGCGATCGCGACCCGCTGCTGCTGCCCGCCGGACAGCTGCTGCGGCCGGTGCCCGGCGCGGTCGGCGAGGCCGACGGCGGCGAGGGCCCGGTCGACCGTGGCGCGGTCCGGGCGGCGGCCGGCGAGGCGCATCGGGAGGCCGACGTTCTGCCGGGCGGTGAGCGCGGGCAGCAGGTTGAAGGCCTGGAACACGAAGCCGATCCGCTCGCGGCGCAGCAGCGTGAGGCGGCGCTCGCTGAGGCCGGTGAGGTCCTGACCGGCGACCGTGATCCGGCCGGCGTCGGGCCGGTCGAGTCCGGCGGCGCACTGCAGCAGCGTCGACTTGCCGGAGCCGGACGGCCCCATCACCGCCGTGAACGTGCCCCGCGCGAACGCGACCGTGACCGCGTCCAGCGCGGTGTTCTTTCCGTACCGCCTGGTGACGGCCTCGAGCTCAACCATGCCGCCGACCGTACGAGCGGCGGGCGTGGTCGCGGTACCGGACAGGTGACCAGTACCCTCGAATGATCATGCTGTGGGGGCGGGACGTCGATCGGGCCGCGACCGGCGCGGTGCTCGACCGGGCCCGCACCGGGCACAGCGCCGTCCTCGTCGTCCGCGGCGACCCGGGCATCGGCAAGAGCTCCCTGCTCGACGACGCGGCCGCCGGCGCCGCGGGGATGACGGTCCTGCGCTGCGCCGGGGTGGAGACCGAGGCCGAGGTCCCGTTCGCGTCGCTGCACCAGCTGCTGGCGCCGGCGCTCGCCTCCTCGTCGCAGCTGCCGGACGTGCAGGCCGCCGCGCTGCGCGGGGCCCTCGGGCTCGGCCCGGCCGCCGGCGGCGACCAGCTGCTCGTCGGGGCCGCGGTGCTGACGCTGCTGGCCGAGCTGGCCGAGGAGCGCCCGGTGCTGTGCCTGGTCGACGACGCGCAGTGGCTGGACGGCTCCTCCGCGCAGGCGCTGCGGTTCGTGGCGCGCCGGTTGCAGGCCGAGTCCGTGGCGATGCTCTTCGCCGCGCGGGACGAGTTCGCCCCGGAGGGCCTGCCGGAGCACCGGCTCGCCGGGCTGGACCCGGAGACCGCGGACGCCCTGCTGCGGCGCATCCGGCCGGACCTGCCGCCGCGGATCCGGATGCGGCTGGTGCGCGACAGCGCCGGCAACCCGCTGGCGCTGCGGGAGCTGCCGCGCGGGGCGCCGCCGTTCGTGCCGGCGCTGCTGCCGCGCCGGATCCAGGAGGCGTTCGCGGCGCGGATCGACCGGCTGCCGCCCGACGGCCGGGCGATGCTGCTGATCGCCGCCGCCTCGCCCGACGAGGGCCTCGGGGTCGTGCTGCGGGCGGCGGAGCTGCTCGGCGTGGCACCGTCCGGCCTGGGCGCGGCCGAGGAGGCGGGCCTGGTGACGGTCGCCGCCGGGCGGATCGCGTTCACCCATCCGCTGCTGCGGGCCGCCGCGTATCAGCAGACCACGTTCGAC
Organism: Dactylosporangium maewongense; assembly: GCF_039531485.1. Lineage (NCBI taxonomy): Bacteria > Bacillati > Actinomycetota > Actinomycetes > Micromonosporales > Micromonosporaceae > Dactylosporangium > Dactylosporangium maewongense. The sequence continues at coordinate 52,018 of NZ_BAAAQD010000053.1, forward strand.
CGGCGGCTGGCCGTACACCGGACGCTGGCGCAGACACTTCCCGCCGACGACGACCGCCGGGCCTGGCACCTGGCCGCCGCCGCGACCGGGCCGGACGAGGAGGCGGCGCTCGCCCTGGAACGCGCCGCCGAGCGGGCCCTCGGCCGCAAGGGCTACCCCGCCGCGGCGGCGGCGTTGCAGCGCTCCGCCGAGCTGACCGCCGCTCCCGGCGAACGGACCCGGCGGCTGGTCGCGGCGGCGGTCGCCGCGAACGACGCCGGCCAGCCCGACCTGACCCGCCGGTTCCTGGCGTCCTGCGACCCGGTCGACGACGACCCGGTGCTCACCGCCCGGGTGTGCGAGCTGCGGGCGCGGCTGGCGTTCGACGAGGGGTCGGCGGCGTCCGCGCACGACCTGCTGGTCGCGGGGGCGTCGGCGCTGGCGCCGGTGGACCGCCGGGCCGCCGGGCTCCTGCTGGTCGACGCGGCGCGCAACGCGTGGCAGCTCAGCGACCCGCCGCGGGTGCGCGAGGCGGCGCGGCGGCTGGACGACCTCGGCCTGCGACCCTCCGACGGCCTCGGCCCGGCGGTGGCGGCGGTGACGGCGGCGGCGCGGCTCCTGCTCGAGGGTCCGGCGGCGGGTGTACCGGCGATGCGGGCCCTCACCAGCACCAGGACCGGCCCGCCGAACCTGCGGCTCAACGCGGCGTTCGTGGCCGGTCTCGTCGGCGACTTCGAGGCCGGCCGGGCGATCTCGCAGGGCGTCGCCGACGAGTCGCGGGCCGAGGGTTCGATCGGCTGGCTGCCCCTCGCCCACGTGACGCTGGCGGCGTCGGAGCTGTACCTGGGCCGCTTCCGGGACGCGGTCGCCACCGCCGCCGAAGGGCTGCGGCTCGCCACCGACACCGGCCAGCCGAACCGGGCCGGCTACCTGGAAGGGATCCTCGCCTGGATCGCCGCGGTCAGCGGCTCCACCGACCGCTGTGCCGAGCTGGCGGCGCGCTGCCACGACCGGTACGCCGGCAACCACATCGCCAATGGGCTCGCCTGGGCGGAGTGGGCCCTCGCCCTGCTGGACCTGGGGCAGGGACGGCAGGCGGAGGCGTCGGACCGGCTCGAGGCGGCCCTGGCCGGCCCGGTCCGCCACCAGATCCAGGCCGTCTACAGCGCACCGGACCAGGTCGAGGCGGCGGTGCGGATCGGCGCGTTCGACCGGGCCGAGGCGGCCTGCGCGCGCTTCGCCGACTGGGCCGCCGCGGCGCGCCTCGACTGGGCCGACGCGGTCGCGCACCGCTGCCACGCCCTGCTCGAGCCGTCCTGGCCCGACGCGAGCCGGCACTTCGAGGCCGCGGTCGCGCTCGGCGGCCACCCGTGGGAGGCGGCCCGCACCCACCTCGCCTACGGCGAACGGCTGCGCCGGGAACGCCGCAAGACCGAGGCCCGCGCCCAGCTACGGACCGCGGCGGAGGTCTTCGACCGTCTCGGCGCCGTCCCGTGGGCGGAGCGGGCCCGCGCCGAGCTGCGAGCTTCCGGTTTTCAGCTCGCGGTGTCGCCGCCGGCCAGCGCCGGGGCCGCCTTGTCCCCGCAGGAGCTCCAGATCGTCAGGCTCGTCGCGGCCGGCCTGACCAACCGGGAGATCGGCGCCCAGCTCTTCCTCTCCCCGAAGACCATCAGCTACCACCTGTACCGCGCCTTCCCGAAGCTCGGCGTGGCCAGCCGCACGCAACTGGCCCGCCTCGACCTGTCCGGCTGAGGCGGGCCACTGCTCACGGCGTGGTCAGACTTTGTGCCACTTCTGGTTGGCGCCGCCGGTGCACTCCCACAGGTGCAGGACGGCGTCGTTGTCCGGGTTCCAGCCGGCGATGTCCACGCACTTGTTGGCCTGGGGGTTGACCAGGTCGCCGGCGGCGGACAGGACGAACTGCTGGGCGGCGTTGCCGCTGCAGTTGGCGATCTGGATCGCGGCGCCGTTGTCCTTCGAGCCCCAGGCGACGTCCATGCACTTGTTGTTCTCGGTGCGCAGGGTGCCGTTGACCCAGGTCCAGCGCTGGTTGGTGCCGCCGGTGCAGTTCCAGACGATCAGGCGCTGGCCGTCGTTGAAGTTCCAGTTCGGCACGTCGATGCACTTGCCGTGCCAGTTGCTGGCGATCCCGCTGACGTTGCCCGCCGGGGGCTGCGTGGTGCCGCCGCCGGTGGGCGGCGGGGTGGTGCCGCCGACGAACGGGCTCAGGGTGATGCCGGCGGACCGCGGGTCGCCGGAGTGCACCAGCGACTCCTGGTTCTGCACGTCGTCGAAGGCGAACCCGTACGCCTTCCCGTCGGCCATGTTCGCGTGGATGATCCGCGAGTAGTGGTTGGTCAGCGAGCTCTTGTAGAAGTCCGCCGCCCCGCCGCCGGGCTGGGTGTCGATGGTGCCGAGCGTGCCGCGGTGCAGCGCCGCGCAGAGCGTGCGGGCGATCGGGCCGACGACCTGGTCGTTGGGGGCGCCGAGCGTGCCGTCGCAGCCCCAGACGTTGCTCGTGCTGGGCTTGTTGAACGACGCGACCCGCTGGCCCGAGCCGTTGGTGAAGTTCATGACGTTGCCGCTGGTCCGGCCGAAGTACTTGACGCCCGGCTGGTCGGTGAAGGGCACCACCGTCAGGGTCTTGGACGTGTACGCGTTCCAGGCGTTGGTGATGTACGGGTCGAGGTACGTCGCGCTGAACAGCCCGGCGTCGGCCGCCTTGCCCGGGGCGAGGACGCGCAGCACGGTGCCGTCGGCACGGGTGACGACGGTGTTGCCCCAGCCGGACTGGGCCTTGATCTGGTTGATGACGTTCTGCCGGCCGTTGGCGACGGGCGCGCCGGTCCTGGTCGTGACGCCGTTGCTGCCGGTGACGCTGACCTCGTGCGGCACGGCGAACATGTCGACCTGCGAGCTGTTGAGCCACAGCCCGGCGTCGTTGTAGGTGAACTCGCTCCAGTCGAACAGGATGTCGTGGTTGGGGTCGCCGGCGGCCCACGGCGCCGGCTGGACGAGCCCGTCGGGGGTGAGGAAGAACTTCAGCTTCTGGCCCAGAGACATGTACACCCGGCCGGACATGTTCTTCGGCAGCTGGATCGTGGTGCTGCCGCCGTTGCCGGGGCCGGCGATCGCGACGTCCGGCGCCGGGGAGGGCGGGTTGGACCCGCCGGCCCAGTTGGTGAACGTGCCGCCGGCGTTGGCGTAGCCGAGGCGGCCGGTGGTGAGGTTGACACCGATGACGTAGAGGTAGACCGCGTCGCCGCGGCCCGTGGTGTTCTTGACCGTGAAGGGCAGCAGGTTGGGTCCGAGCGCCGACGCCGACGGCATCGCCGCGATGCCGACCGGCACCGCCACGGCGAGCGCGGCGAGCGCACCGAGCACCTTTGTCCTGAAACGCACCGAGAGACTCCTTCGTGAGAGCGCTCTCAGCAGCCTTTGTTACCGGTGGGGAACGTGTCAACAGAGATCGACAGAATCCACCGTCACCGAATCGAAACTTAAGAAACCGTTGAGCGGAGCCCAACGTAGGTCGGGCTCCGCTCACGGTCTGTTGATTTATCGGAGCAGCGACAGGACGTTCTGCGGCGCCTGGTTTGCCTGGGCCAGCATGCTCGTCCCGGCCTGGGTCAGGATCTGCGAGCGGGTGAAGGACACCATCTCCGAGGCCATGTCCGTGTCGCGGATGCGGGACTCGGACGCCGACAGGTTCTCCACCGCGGTGTTGAGGTTGTTGATGGTGTGCTCGAACCGGTTCTGGTACGCACCGAGCGTGGCCCGCGCGGTCGAGATGCCCTTGATCGCGGTGTCGATCGCGGTGATGGCGGCCGAGGCGCCGGTCACCAGG
>NZ_BAAAQD010000054.1:0-51035 GCF_039531485.1 Dactylosporangium maewongense
CCGAGCAAGCTCGGCGGCCTGCCCGGGGGTCGGGTAGAAGCGGTACTTGAACGCCCGCTTCACAGCCCTGGACACGGCCCACACGATAACGGCCTGGATGGTGAACCTTGCGGTGACACCCGGGCAAACGCCTATCCGCCTTGGCGGCGGATCGGCTTTCCCTGCCCTGCTCCGCCGGAGTTCCGTTTCCTCCCCGGCCTGAAGGCCGGAGTATCCACGGAAGGAATCCGATGACGACACTCGTCGAACGTCCGGCCGCGGTCAAGGCGCCGCCTCGGCGCCGACCCGCGGCCCGGCGCTGGCTGCGGGCGGTGACGCCGCTGGCCCTGCTCGCCGGGTGGGAGGGCGGAGTCCGCGGCGGGCTGCTCGACCCGGACAAGCTGCCCGCGCCGAGCGCGGTGCTGGAGACCGGCTGGCGGCTCGCGCTCGAAGGCACCCTCGGCGACTACCTGCTCGACTCCGTCCAGCGGGCCGTCCTCGGGCTGCTCGTCGGCGGCCTGCTCGGCCTGGCGCTGGGCACGCTGGCCGGGCTCGTCCGGCTCGGCGACGACCTCGTCGACCCGACCGTGCAGATGGCCCGCATGCTGCCGCACCTGGGGCTGGTGCCGCTGCTCATCATCTGGGTCGGCATCGGCGAGTCCCTGAAGGTGACGCTCGTGGCGCTCGGCGCGTTCTTCCCCATCTACCTCAACACGTACTCCGGCATCCGCAACATCGACGAACGCCTCGTGGAGGCCGCTCGCACCTGCGGACTCTCGAGCCTCGAGCGCGTCTGGCACGTCGTGGTGCCCGGCGCGCTGCCGTCGCTGTTCCTCGGGGTGCGGCTCGCCTTCGCCGCGGGCTGGCTCAGCCTCGTCGTCGGCGAGCAGGTCAACGGGCAGGGCGGGCTCGGGTTCATGATGATGGAGGCCCGCGAGTTCAGCCAGACCGACGTCGTCGTGCTGGGTCTCGTCGCGTACGCGCTGCTCGGCCTGGTCTCCGACCTGCTGCTGCGCCTCGGTGAGAGGAGGTTGCTGGCATGGCGGCACGGACTGCGGGCCCGGTGACCGCGACCGGGGTCCGGCGGGCCTTCGGCGACGCCGTCGTCCTCGACGGGGTCGACATCAGCATCGCCGCCGGCGAGGTCGTCGCGCTGCTGGGCGGCAGCGGCTCCGGCAAGAGCACGCTGCTGCGCATCCTCGCGGGCCTGGACGGCGAGGCGACCGGCGACGTGTCCACCACCGGCGCCACCGCCGTCGTGTTTCAGGAGCACCGGCTGCTGCCGTGGAAGCGGGTCGCGGCCAACGTCGCCCTCGGCGTGCGCGGCCCCTCCCTCAGAGAGCGGGTCGATGCCGCCCTTGAGGAGGTCGGCCTCGCCGATCGTCGCGACGCCTGGCCCGCGGAGCTGTCCGGCGGGCAGGCGCAGCGGGTGGCGTTCGCCCGGGCGCTCGTACGGGAACCCGACCTCCTCCTGCTCGACGAGCCGTTCGGTGCGCTCGACGCCCTCACCCGCCTGCGGATGCAGACCCTCTTCGGCCGCCTGCGGGCGACGCATGGCTTCGCCGCGCTGTTCGTGACGCACGACGTGGACGAGGCGCTGCTGCTCGCCGACCGGGTCCTGGTCCTGGACGGCGGCCGGATCGCCGAGGACCGGCCGGTGCCGCTGCCCCGCCCGCGGGCCGTGGACACGCCGGGGTTCGGCGCTTCCCGCCGGTCGCTGCTCGATCTGCTCAACGTGCCGGTTGGTTGAGCTTCTCCACGCGATAGGTCAGATGGGTGGCCACGGCGGTGTGGTGCTGCTCCAGCGGGATGAGCGTCACCGGGCACGCCTCGGCGATCTGTGCGAACAGCGGCGTGCCGCTGCCGAGCAGCACCGGGGCAACGTGGATGGCGAGCCGGTCGACCAGGCCGGCTCGCAGCGCCTGCTGGATGATGCTCGCGCCGCCCATGATGTGCACCATCCGCTCCTGGGCGACGGTGGCCGCCGCGCGGATCGCCGCCTCGACCCCCTCGACGAACGTGAACTCCGTCTCGCCTCTGGTCACCGGCTCCTGCGGGCGGTGGGTGACGACGAAGACCGGCATGCCGTAGAGGCCGTTCTCGCTTGCCCAGCCGTCGGTCATGTCGTACACCTGCCGGCTCGTCACCACGGCACCTGACGCGCCGAACGTGTCCTTGAGCAGGCGCCTGCCGTCGTCAGTCCAGACCCATGCGTGCAGCGCGTCGCCGCCCGCGCCGAGCCCCGGGTGCTGCTCCAGGTCCGGCCCGGTGACGTAACCGTCCACCGACATCGAGATGTTCGCCTCGACCAAAGCCATGTTTTTGCGTCCTTCCGATGAGTTGCGGGTGTCGCCGTCGTCAGTATTGGAGTGTCCCTGCATCCGGAAGGACGAACCCTCGTGAACAAGATCATCTTCATGATGTCGATGTCGCTGGACGGCTACTTCGAGACGACCGAGCACAGTCTTGCCTGGCAGGACATCTCCGACGAGCTGCACATCCACTTCAACGAGGAGATCGCCGCCGCCGGCGGCATGCTCAACGGCCGGCGCACGCACTCGCTGATGGCCGGCTTCTGGCCGACGGCCGACGAGGACCCCGACGCGCCGAAGTTCGTCGCCGACTACGCCCGCATCTGGCGCGACCTGCCGAAGGTCGTCTACTCCCGCACCCTGCAGTCCGCGTCGTGGAACACCACGATCGTCCGCGAGGTCGTGCCCGCCGAGGTCGAGGCGCTCAGGGCGGCCGCGTCCGGCGACCTCTTCGTCGGCGGACCTGACCTGCTGACCACGTTCCAGCGACACGGCCTCGTCGACGAGTACCGCATCTACGTGCACCCGGCCGTGATCGGCGCCGGCAACCCGCTGTTCCACCCCGGCACCTCGCTGCGCCTGCGCCTGACCGAGTCCCGCCCGTTCACCAACGGCGTCGTCCTGCTGCGGTACGCGTCGTAGCCCCTCTTCGCTCTGTCTTGAGCGGCTTCAGTCGTGCTGCCCGGTGTCAGTGCTGCCCGGCTCAGTCGTGCTGCCCGGTGGCGCTCTCCGCGGCGCCGCCGGGTGGCGTCAGCAGCTCGAGCGCGGCGTGGTCGGGGCTGCCCGGATCGGCCCGGAACATGACGAAACGCTGCCCGTCCACGGCCGTCAGGATCTCCGACGTCAGCTCCAGGCGCCCCGCCCGTACATGTTGAAACGCCCGCCGCGAGCCGCTCTTCACCCGCACGTCATAGGTCGCCCACAGGTCCGCGAAATCGTCGCTGCGGTGCTGCAGGTCGGCGACCAGCGCGGCACGCTCCGGCCCGTCGGCGACCGTGCGCAGGTGCGCCACGCAGTCCTCCGCCATCCGCCGCCACGACACGAACACCTCCCGGGCCGCCGGGTGCGTGAACACGTACGTCACCAGGTTCCCCGGCACTGTCAGGCCTGGGAGCAGCGACCCGCCCTCCTCGTTGGCGGCGAGCAGATCGCTGGTCTGCGTCAGCACGTACGCCGGAGTCGGCCGCACCGTCTCCAGCAACTCCCGCAGCGCCGGCCTGACCTCCTTTCCCGACTCCTTGACGTCGTCCGCCGGACCGGCCAGGCGGTGCAGGTGCGCCCGCTCGTCGTCGTCGAGCCGCAGCACGCTCGCCAGCGCGTCGAGCACCGACCGGCCCGGGTTTGTGTCCCGCCCCCGCTCCAGCCGCGTGTAGTAGTCGACGCTCACCCCCGCGAGCGCGGCCAGCTCCTCCCGCCGCAGCCCCGGCGTCTGCCGCCGACCGGTCCCAGCGGGCAGCCCCGCCTCGGCCGGACTGACCCTGCCGCGCCGGTTGCGCAGGAACTCCCCGAGACTCACGGTCTGATTCTGCCGGTTGTCTGCTTCCCGGGAGGGGCCCTGCGAGGGCCCGGCCTGACCTGGTCCTCCCGCCCTTGTACGAACGGCGGCAGGCTGCTGGTCATGACACAGCAGCACGTCCTGGTGATCGGCGGCAGCTCCGGCATGGGCCTCGCCCTCGCCGCCCGACTCCTGTCCACTGGCCGCCGCGTGACGATCGCGGGCCGTTCCCCCGACCGCCTCGCCGCCGCGGCCGCCCGCCTCGCGTCCCCCGTCACCTGCGTCCAGGCCGACATCAGCGTCGAATCGCAGGTCGCCGCCCTCACGGACGACACCCTCGACCACGTGGTCGTGACGGCCGCCGACGCGGTGGGCGCCTACGCGCCGCTGCCCTCCTTCACGCTCACCGCGGCCACCGCGGTCCTCGCCACGAAGGTCCTCGGCCCCTGGCTGGTCGCCAAACACCTCGCTCCCGCCCTGTGCCCCGGCGGCTCGCTCACGTTCACGTCGGGCATCGCCGCATACCGCCCAGGCTCCGGCGCCTCGATGATCGCCACCGCCAACGGCGCCCTGGAATCCCTGGCCCGCTCACTCGCCCTGGAACTCGCCCCCATCCGCGTCAACGTCGTCTCACCCGGCTGGGTCGACACCCCCATCTGGGACACCCTCGCCGGCCCAGCGAAACACGACCGCCTGTCCGCCATGGCCGCCAAACTCCCCACCGGCCGCGTAGGCACCCCCGACGACATCGCCCAGGCCTTCCTGTCCCTCCTCGACAACCCCTTCATCACCGGCACCGTCCTCCACGCCGACGGCGGCCACCGCCTCGTCTGACGCTGTGCTTGCTCCACGGGCAAGCCCGCGGGGCGGCTTCGGTCATGGGTGGGGCGGCTTCGGCTACGTGCGGGGCGGCTTCGGCCGGATGCGCGTGACGGCGGTTGCCGCGTGGCGGGTGGTTGCCGTGTGACGACGGTGTTGGTGTGGCAGCGGCGGTGGCGTGACGGATTCCGGGCGGGCCGTACGGCACGCCTGCAGTCAGCGTTCGCGATTACGGAACGCACCGAGCGCCAACGGGACACCGATGATCCCGGCGAGCAGAGCGACCGCCACCCCGATCCAAAGTCCTGCACTCATGCGAGCCCTCGTGCCGCCACGCCTTCACGGCAAACCCACCCGAACCACCCGCACTCGCTCGACGTCCCGCTACCCGCCTCCGGTGCCGGGCCTCCTCCCGCCCCTGGCGCTCGCACCCTCCGGCACCCAGGGCGCTACCCGCCCGCCACAGAGGCTGGTCAATGCCCCTGAATGCGGCATTTGCTCCAGAGACGTTGCGCGATCTACACCCAATTTGATCTCCAAAATGTAGGTGGATTGCGCAACGTCGATGGCGAATTGAGGACAATTTGGGGCATTGATCAACGTCTGCATGTGGGGGTGGAAGTGGAGGTTCCTCACCGTCGCCGTATTCGCTCGCGCGGCCGAATCGCAAGCGTCGCCGTGGTGGTGCTTGCTGCGGCGACGTAATGGACCAGCGGCGTGTTCATCGCGAGGATGGGCGGCGCGTCATTTGGCGAGGGTTGCGGCGCTGGTGTTGAAGACGCTCCACGCCGTCGGCGGCTGCGCTGAGCGGCACCGGCGCGGGGTGCGGCGCCTTGCCGGGGTCAGCGTCGGCGGGCCGGTCGTACTCGCCGGAGTTCACACCCGCGCGTCCTTGCCTGCCACGCTCCCACGGCGTACTCGCGCCGGACCTGATGCAAGGAAGGCCGCGCCTCGCGGCGTGGCGGCAACTTCGGGCGGAGTCCACGCCCGCGGCAGCCAGCCTCGCGGCTCGGCGGTGAACTCGCGCCGGACCTGATGCTAGGAAGGCCGCGCCTTGCGGCGTGGCGGCAACTTCGGGCGGAGTCCACGCCCGCGGCAGCCAGCCTCGCGGCTCGGCGGTGAACTCGCGCCGGGAGTCCGCGCCAGCACGCTCCTGCCCGCCGCGCCCCTGCCGCCACGCCCCTGCTCGCCGCGGCCTTGCGGCGCGCCCGCCCGGCAGGGGCCGTGCCCGCGGAAGGCTGCCGATCGCTTCTGTGCTACCGGCGACCTTCTGGCCCGTCGCATGGGTGCCTGCTGAGCGGACGCCTGTTGCCAAGCGGCCCGCGCGAACAGACCTCCGCAGTCCAAGCGCTCTGCGAGTTAGAATTCCGCAGCCCAAGCGCTCTGCGAGTTAGGACTCCGCGATTGGAGCCTTCTGCGAATCAAAAGTCCCGTGCGTGGAGCCTGCTGCGGATCAGGACTCCTCGGGGGCGGGGGTCTCCTGCGGGCCGCCGCCGAAGCTGACCTCGTTGCCGTCGGGGTCGGCGTAGATGGCCTTTCTCACGCCGTTGTCATACGTCTCCGTTCTCGTCGGGGTGAGGCCGCGCTCGGCGGCTCGGGCCAGCCGCTCGTCGAAGTCGGCGACGAACACCGTGTGCATCGCGTGGCCGGCGCGTTCTGGAAGGAGCTCGATGTACAGATACCGGTGCTCGGCCAGCTCCCACACGGCCTCCGTGTCGTTCGGCTCGAACGCGGGCGGCTCGCCGAGCAGCTGCTCGTAGAACCGTCGCGCCGCTGTCAGGTCGCGCACCGCGATGCCCGCGAACAGGTCAACCGTCATGTCCACCATCCTCTCAATCGGCCCGTAGCGCGCGGGTCTGCTCGGTGATACGGGGTCATCCATCGAAGCCCGTGGCGCCGTCGGTCTGCTCGCGGAGGATGTCGGCGTGGCCCGCGTGCCGTGCGGTCTCCTCGATGAGATGGACATACAGCCAGCGCAGCGAAACCCGGCCCAGGCGCGGTGACGGCACCGTGTCGTCGAGCGCGAAACCGGCGCAGATCTCCCGCGACGTGGCGCACGCCGCCCGGTAGTCGGCGACGAGCGACTCGACGCTCGCGTCGCCGGGCACGTCCCAGTTGTCGCTCGGCGCCGCGCGGTCCCCGCCGAGCACGCCGTGGAACCACTCGCGCTCCACATCGGTGAGGTGCAGCACCAGCCCCGCTAAGGTGGTCCGGGACGGCACGAGCCGCCGTGAAGCGTCCACTGTGGACAGGCCTGAGACCTTGCGGACGACGATGTCGCGATACAGGTCGAGGAACGTTTCCAGCACATCACGCTCGCCGGCGGCGCTGACGAGCTCGTCGGGAGCGAGCGGTGGCGCAGGGCTCATAGGTCAACCATAGGATCTGGGTATGACACTTTCGCGGCTCCAGGACTCGCTCGACCTGATGTGCGCGACGGCGGCTCCCGATGCCGCCGCCGTGGCCGCGGTCGACGCATGGAGCCGGCGGACCGGGCTGGCGCTGCCGGCGGCCGTCCGCGAGTTCTACACCACCGACGTCTCCCTCGAGCTGTCCGACGGCGGCACCTGGACGCTGCCCTTCACCGACCTGTGGCGCGAGTTCAGCGGCGACGCCACGCTGTGGACGCTCGACGAGGTCCTCGCCGGGATGGGTGAGGAGAAGGTGTGCTTCGAGGCCGACGTCATGCGGATGCATCACGTGTACTTCCAGCCGGCGGGCGACGATCCGGTGCTGCACCACCACACGCGCGGTGAGGGCTGGAGCGTCGAGGAGGAGCCGTTCAGCGGCTGGTTGTTCGACTGGTTCGTGTCGTACTACAACGACTCCGGCAGCCCGGCATCGTTCTGGGGTCCGGACGCCGACCACGACGCGTCCGAGGAGCGCCAGCCGGTCCTGCCGTTCGGCAACGAACTGTGGCTGCGCGCCCGCGACCTGCCTGTGCCGGACGCGGTCGGGCAGGAGCTGACCCGCCGCCACGGCGAGCCGACGTCGGCCGGCGCGACGAGGTACTGGGGCATGCCCGACGGCCTCATCCAGGTCACCGGCGACGCCGGCGGGTCCGCCTGGTGGCTGCACGGCGACGACCCGGCGGCGTTGCAGCGGATCGCGGAGTCGGTGTGGTCGTTCGGCGACCTCGCGCGGACGCTCCGCAGCTCCACGATGTGCCACGACGAGACGGCCCGGAAACTCCTCGCGACGATGCGCGCCTAGTGCTGTGACTGGCGGGTTTCGGCAGCGAGGACCAGGCGGCGGAGGAGCTCGGCGAGGGTCTGCCGCTCGTCGGCGGTGAGCGCCTCCAGCAGGATCGACTCGCCGTGGTCCTCGCGGCCCGCCTGCTGCTCGAACGCGGCGCTGCCGGCCTCGGTCAGCCGTACGTGCACCCGGCGCCGATCCGCCGTGTCGCTCGTGCGGACTATCAGCCCAGCCTCCTCCATCGGCGCGAGCCGCGCGGACAGCGCGCCCCGGGTCAGCCCGAGCACGTCGGCGAGCTGTGACGGGCTCGTCGCGTACGGCGGACCCAGCCTCCGCAGCTTCATAAGGATCTTGAACTGCCAGTGCGGCAGCCCGTCCGCGGCCAGCGTGTCCCGGCGTAACTGCTGCGTGTGCCGGGCCAGGATCGAGAGCCGCACGAAGATCGCCTCTTTGACGGGATCGAGCCACGGCAGCTCCCGCTCCCACGCCTCGATGTGCTCTTCGACGTCGTCCTTCATCGCCGCTCCCGCCGCCCGAAGTAGTTTTCTTGAGGATAGTTTTTTCGATTACTACTGTCGCCGTCATGACCGAGATCGCAGTTCCCCGGCAGGTCCTCGCGTCGGCCGCCCGCGCCCTCGCCCACGCCGGCCGGTGGCAGGACGCAACGGCCCTGCTCGACTCGGCGCCGCCCGGAGACCCGCTGCTGGCCCTCACCTCGGCACAGGTGGCCGTCGAGTCGGATTGGTTCGCCGGTACGACCACCGCCCCCCAACGGCTCGCCATCGCCACCCGGCACGCTTCTTCACTCGACGACGAGGGACGGTGGGACCTCGCGTTCGCCGGCGTGCGGACCGAGTACCGGACCGTGCTGATGACCGACCAGGCCGACCGCGAGCCGGCCACGGCGCTCCTCCACCGCACCGCCACCCTCGCCACCACCGCGCCGGACGCGGTCCGCAACGGCTGGGCCGAGATGTACCAGGGCCTCATCTGCGACAACCTCCTCGACAAGCCGGACAACGCACCCGCCCACTACCTCGTCGCGCTGGAGGCAGGAGCCGCCGACCCGCTCCTCGCCCGCGAGGCGCTGCGCCACCTCGGCGGCCACGACCACGACCACGGCGACACCGAGACCGCCCTCACCCGCTGGCGCCTCGCCACGGAACTGGGCGCCGCCGCCGGCAACGTCCCGGGCACGCTGTCGCAGCAACTCCTCCTCGCCGTCGCGACCCGAGCCACCGGCAACGAAGCCGGCGCCCTCACCCTCGCCACCGAGATCGCCCGCTGGGCAACGGCCATCGGCGCGCCGGCCCTCGCCGCTCAGGCGACCGCCTTCCTCGACGGCACCGACCCATTCGCTCCACCTCCTCCGCTGGCAACAGCACCAACGCCCGCCCCGATCACGTCACAGCCGACCCCGAGGGGAACCTCGACAGCCACCGCAACCGAAGCCGCCATCACCGGCCAGATGCACACCGCGCCGGTGGTGGTCGTGCCGTTCATGACCGCGCCGCTGGCGACCACACCGCGGCAATGACGGGCGGGCGTCGCCACGCACACACCCAAAGCCACGGCGACCAGCCGCCCTCGCCGTCGGACGAAGCGCGGTGCCGTCGGTCAGGAGCGCCGAGCGGGCTCGTACATCAGCCGCCGACGCAGATCAGAAGTCATAGACCGTCACGGGCACATCGCGCTCGCACAGCGCCGAGACGACCAGCGGCTCGACCTTGTCCCACCGGCCGCCGGCCAGGCCGCAGCCGATCCTCGGCATGTGGACGGACGCGCCGAGGTCCAGCGCACGGTCACCGACCGCCGTCAGTGCCCGCCCGATCGCCTCATAACGAACCGGCGGACCGGAGCTGCCCGTCTTGATGCCGTGCTGCCCGATCATGTTGGCCACGAACACCGACGGCTGCACCTCCAGGACCCGGACGGCACCGAGGGCGAAGTCGTTGCCGGCGCGTTCGCGATGCCAGCGGCGGTAGTCGCGCTCGGGCTCGGGCCAGCGGCGGGACACGGCGAGGACGAATCCCGCGCCCCAGTGCCCCTGGTCGTTGCAGACGTGGGCGATGATCTTCGGGCCGCTCGCCTGCGGGCTGGTCGCGTCGCCTTTGGTGATTCGCAGTGGTGTCATGGCAGCGAGCATGCCAGCCGGGTACGACAAAATCGGCTCGGGTTCGTGACGTAGGTTCTCAGGATGGCTGAGCGGGTGGAGATCTGGACCGACGGGGCCTGCAGCGGCAACCCGGGCCCCGGCGGGTGGGGAGCGCTGCTGCGGTACGGCTCGGTGGAGAAGGAGCTGTGCGGTGGCGAGGCCACGCCGACGACGAACAACCGGATGGAGCTGACCGCGCCGATCCGGGCGCTGACGGCGCTGACCCGCGCGTCGGTCGTCGACCTGCACACCGACAGCACGTATGTCCGCAACGGCATCATGTCGTGGGTCGCGAAGTGGAAGCGCAACGGCTGGCGGACCGCCGCCGGCGAGCCGGTGAAGAACGAGGACCTGTGGCGGCAGCTCGACGACGCCGTCGCCCGGCACGAGGTCGCCTGGCACTGGGTCAAGGGCCACGCCGGCCACGTGGAGAACGAGCGCGCGGACCGGCTCGCTGCCCGCGGGCAGCGGGAGGCCCTGGAGGCGGCCGGAATGCCGGTGCCGGCGGCCGCTCCGGCGTCAGCGTCCCGCCCCGCACGCGCCACCGCTGCTCCCACCAGGGCCACCGCTGCCCCGGCCAGGACCGACGGCGTCCTCTGCCGGGCGCGGACGAAGTCGGGCAAGCCGTGCCCGATCGCGGCCCGCCCGTCCGGCCTGTGCCACGTCCACGACCCGGCGGTGCTCTGCGGCGCACCCACCAAGCGCGGCACACCCTGCGGCGTGGCGACCGGCGGCGGCCGCTGTCAGGCCCACGGCTAGGGCGACCTGACCACCCCCACGCGCCCGGCGAGCCGGACGGTGCGGAGATTCCCGCCAACGGGGATCATGCCGCAGCAGGCAACCGCGAGGCGCTCAGGGCAGGGCCTCGATGTCCGGACGGTCGCGGGCGATGCCGGCGGCCGAGGCACGCAGCGCCTGCTGCACCGCGAGAACGGCCGGAGCGCCGGCGGCCGTGGCGCGGGTCGCGGTGAAGATGGTCCGCTGGAGACGTTCCTCGCGGAGCGGGTGGGCGGCGATCTGCGGGAGCGCCGCGGTCAGCAGCGCGGGCAGGAGGGCGACGGCCCGCTGGGAGGCGACCAGGGCGCCGAGGACGAGCCCGTCGTCGCTGCGGTGCTGGATGCGGGGTTCGAAGCCGGCGAGCCGGTTGCAGACGTTGCGCAGGACCGCGTCCAGGCCGGTGCCGCGGTGACCGGTGGCCCACGCGGCGTCCTCACAGGCGGCGAGGGCGACCGGCGGGCGCGCGGCCAGCGGATGCGCCGGGTGCACGGCGAGGAGGACGTCTTCGCGTAGCAGGTCGCGCCGGTCGATGTCGCGCTGGCGGGCGACCGGGACCGGGTCGTATTCGATGCCGACGACGAGGTCGACGGCGCGGGAACGCAGCTCGTCCAGGGCCGGTGCGGTCTCCCGCTGGTGGACCTCGACCTGCAGGTCGGGGTTGGTGGCGGCGAGCCGGGCGAGCGTTGCGGGCAGGAGCGCGAGCGCGGGCGTCTGCACGATGGTCATGCGCAGGCGCCCGCCCGGGGTGTCGCCGATGGTGGCCAGTTCGGCGCGGACTGCCTCGTCGGCGGCGAGCGCGTCCGCGGCGTAGGAGGCCAGCCGGCGGCCGGCCGGGGTGAGTTCGAGGTTGCGCCCGACGCGGCGCAGCAGCTTGGCGCCCGCTTCCTGTTCCAGTTGAGCGAGCTGCACCGAGACGCTCGACGGGCTGTAGGACAGCGCGTCGGCGACCGCGGCGACCGTGCCGAGCCGGGCGAGCTGGTCCAGCAGGCGGAGCCGTCGCAGTTCCATCGTTCGGATTCTTCCACGGTTTTTCGTCAAGAACGTGCGCTGGTCACGAACGGTCTGCTCGGCGACCGTTGAGGGATGGTGCTCGTCTCTCTTGCCCTCGCCCCGGCCGTCATGGCCCTAGCCGCGCTGATCGAGCGGCGGCTCGGCCCGTCGGCGGCCGGCTGGATCGCGGCGCTGCCGGTCGCGTTCGCCGTGTCGGTGGTCGCCGTCGCCGTCGACACGACGCCGCACGCGGCCGCGGCGATGGCCTTGAGCGCGGCGCGGCAGGTGTCCGCGCAGGTGGCCTTCAGTGTCGCGTTCGCCTGGGTGCTGCGGCGGCGCGGGCTCCCGCTCGGTGTCGGGTGCGGCGCGCTGGTCTACGTCGCCGTCTCGCTGGTTGTTCAGCATGTACCGGACGCGCTCGCGCTTCTGGTCGCGGTGGGCGCGTTGGTGGCCGGCCCGCGGCTGATGCCCGCCGGGCAGCCGCGCCGGGCAGAGTTCCGGCACTGGATGGGCACGGCGCTCACCTGCGTCAGCGCGGCGGTCGTTGTGGGGGTCGCGGTGCTCGGCAGCCGGCTCGCCGGGCCCGACGTCGCCGGCGCGATCGCGGCCTTCCCGACGATGTGCGCGACGCTCACCGTGGTCGCCGCGACCCGTGACGGCGCGGCGGCGGGCGTGCACACGCTCGGGGGCCTGGTCCGCAGCCTGCCGTGCTACTTCACGTTCTGCCTCGTCGTCGCGCTCGTCACGCCGGTGATGGGTCTCGCCGCCGTGGGGTTGGGGCTGTTCGCGTGCCTTGCCGCGGCGGCGTTCACCTGGAGGTGGGTGCCGTTGGCTCCGAAGGTGGTGGCGGCCGGGGAGGGCTGACGGTAGAGGGGTGCGGTCACGAGGAGGGGCGCGGGCGGCGGCGGTTGAGGAGCCACCAGGCGGTGACGAGGTCCTCGGTGCGGTGCAGGTCGAGGCCGGTCAGCTCCTGGAAGCGGTGGACGCGGTAGCGGACCGTGTTCTGGTGGACGGCGAGGCGGCGGGCGACCTCGCGGACCTGCTGGTCGCACTCGAGGTAGACGCGGGTGGTGTCCTCGATGTCGGTGGTGGCGCGGGCCGGGGTGTCCAGGGCGCGCATGTGCCGGGCGGACAGGCCGGCGGCGATGCGGGTGTCGGACAGGACGAGCGGGCGCGGGCCGAGGTCGGTGAGGCGGACGAGCCCCGAGAGGTGGAACTGCTCGGCGGTGGTCAGCGCCAGGATCGCCTCCTGGAAGCCGTCGTGGAGCTGGTCGAGCGTCGCGGACGGGCCCGCGGCCACGAGGTGGCCGGTGAGGTGCTCGGGCGGGCCGGGGGCGATGAAGCCCAGGCACGTGCCGATCTCGGCGAACAGCAGCCGGTCCGCGGGCGTGCGCAGGGCCGAGGCGACGGCGCGGCGGATGGCGGCGGGGTCGGGGGCGCGGGCGGCGAGCGGCACGTAGCGGGCGCGGGGGTCGAGGGTGAAGAGGTGGGCGTCGCGGTTGATCTGCTCGGCGGGGAACGTGCCGCTGAGGACGCCGGCGGCGAAGGTGGAGCGGCGTTCGGCGTCGAAGTGTGCGCGCTCCAGGGCCAGGTCGTGCTGGACGCGGGCGAAGACGGACGACGCCTCGTTGGAGAACTCCCAGGTGCTGTCGTGCACGGCGAGGAGCAGGTCCATCGGCAGGCCCACCTCGAGGCCGACCTCGTCGAGGAGGGTGAGCATCTCGCGGGAGCCCATCTGATACCCGGCGGCGAGGACCTCCGGCGGGATGCCGCGCGCGCCGCGTTCGACGGCGAACTTGTTGAGCAGTTCGCGCAGCGCGCCGTCGGGGACGCGTAGGAAGGACAGCTCTGAGACCAGGGTGTCCATGAACTGTTGGGCGGTGGCGCGGATCTCCTCGTCGGTGAGGACGTCGTAGCCCGGCAGGTGGGCGCGGGCGAGTTTGAGGAAGCGGTGGCCGAAGGCGTCCTGTCTGGCGCGCAGCAGCTCGACGGCGGCGGCGATCGTGCGGCGGGTCGGCTCGTCGAGGGTGGCGAGGTCCGGCATGCCACGGCGGGACGGCCACGACGGCGGGATCGCGCTCGTCATCGGTTCACCGTACGGACTTTGTGCTCAGGAACAAAGGACGTTGGTTCGCACGCCGTAGCTGTGCAGGGGAAGCGCCGCCACACTGTGATGCACCTCATGGGCGCGTTTGTTCCCCGCGCCATCTCCTGCTTCCGCCAAGGCAAAGGTGACAAGGATGGCAAACAGGGCGTACATCCTCACGCTGCTGTTCGTCGGCAACCTGCTGAACTTCTACGACCGGGCGCTGCCCGCGGTCGTGCTCGAACCGATCAAGGAGGAGTACCGCCTCGACGACACGCAGGTCGGGATCCTCGCCTCGGCGTTCGTGCTCGTGGCCGCGATCGCCGGCGTCCCGCTCGGGCGGCTCGCCGACCGGATCCCCCGCAAGACCGTGGCCGGCTGGGGCCTGTTCGCGTGGAGCCTGTTCACGGCGGCCGGTGGCGTGCTGACCAGCTTCTGGGGGTTCCTGGCGTCCCGGGTCGGCGTCGGCGTGGGGGAGTCGAGCTACTCACCGGCGACCGGTTCGCTGCTGTCCGACCTGTACCCCAGCGAACGGCGCTCCCGGGCGAACGCGGTCTTCATGCTCGGCTTCCCGATCGGGACGCTGCTGGCGTTCTTCACCGCGGGCGGGCTCGCCGTCGCCTTCGACAGCTGGCGCGCGCCGTTCCTGATCGCGGCTGTTCCCGGTGTACTGGTGGCGTTCCTCGTCCTGCGCGTGCGGGAACCGGAGCGGGGCGCCGCCGAGCCAGCGCAGGACAACAGCCAGGAAATGCAGAAAATCAGAAGTGTCCGGTCCGTCTACGGGCTGATCATCGCGTTCGCCGGGTACAACTTCGCCGCGTACGCCATCGGCACGTTCCTCACCCCGGTCCTGCAGCGGTACTACGGGCTGGACCTGGTCGAGGCCGGCGCGGTCGGCGGGATCGTCATCGGCGTCACCGGCCTGGCCGGGCTGCTCGTCGGCGGCCGGCTGCTGGACGCCGCCGCCCGCAGGTCCGCCGCCGCCCGCGTCCACGTCGCCGTCGCCTGTCTCGCCGGGGCGGCCGTGTGCACCGCCGGCGGGCTGGCCGCCGGAGCGGACGCGTTGTGGCTGCTGGTTTTGCTGCTCAGCGTCGGGTACCTGCTCGGCATCATCTACCTCGCCGCCGCCGTCCCGGTCATGGCCGACGTGATCCGCCCGAAGCAGCGCTCCGGCGCGATCGGGCTCATGTCCGCCGTCGGCTACCTGCTCGGCGGCGCCGGCGGCCCGATCGTCGTCGGCATCGTCTCCGACGCGATCGCCGGCCCGGGCGCGTCCGCCACCGCGGAGGCGAACGGGTTGAAGACCGCCATGATGATCGCCGTGCCCCTGGCGTTCGCGGTCGCGGCGGCCGGCATGCTGCTGGCGGCGCGCTCCGTGCAGGCGGACCGCGAAGCGATGCTGGCGACCGCATGAACCACACCACCGTGCTCATCGTCGGCGGCGGCTTCTCCGGCATCGCGGTCGCCAGGGCCCTGCTGGCGGACAAGACGGACTTCGTCATCCTCGAGCGCGAGCCGGACACCGGCGGCGTCTGGCAGTCCAACACGTACCCCGGCTGCACCTGCGACGTGCCGTCACACCTCTACTCGTTCTCGTTCGCACCCAACCCCGACTGGTCGTCGACGTATTCACCGCAGCCGGAGATCCGCGTGTACCTGCGGCGCTGCGTCGAACAGTTCGGGCTGCTGCCGCACCTCCGCTTCGGCGTCGACGTGCTCGCGGCGCGGTGGGACGAATCCGAGCAGCGCTGGCACGTCACGACCAACGAAGGGGATTGGATCGCTCATGTACTGGTGAGCGCCGTCGGCCCACTGACCGAGCCGAAACTGCCGGACGTCCCCGGCATCGACCGGTTCCGCGGCACGACGATGCACTCGGCGCGCTGGGACCACGGCTACGACCTGACCGGCAGGCGGGTCGCGTCGGTCGGCACCGGGGCGTCGGCGATCCAGTACGTGCCGCACGTCGCGAAGCAGGCCGACACGCTGTACGTGTTCCAGCGCAGCGCCCCGTGGATCACGCCGCACGACAAGCGCCCGATCACCGACGCCGAACGGGCGGCCTACAGGAAACGGCCGCGCAAGCAGCGGTTCGAGCGCGGCAAGGTCTACGCCGGCAAGGAGCTGCTGGTGCTCGGCATGGCCAAGTACCCCCGGCTGATGAAGGCGCTGGAAGGCGTGGCGCGCAAGCATATGGAGCGGCAGGTCGCCGACCCCGAGCTGCGCCGCGCGGTTACACCCGACTACACCCTCGGCTGCAAGCGGATCGTGCCGTCCAACGACTGGTACCCGGCGCTGCAACGGCCCAACGTCGAGCTGGTGCCGCGGGCGCTGCGCGAGATCCGCGAGCACAGCGTCGTCGACGCCGACGGGGTGGAGCGCGACGTCGACGCCATCATCTTCGGCACCGGCTTCCACGTCACCGACATCCCGTTCGCCGACAAGGTCCGCGGCCGCGGCGGCGCGCTGATGAGCGACGTCTGGGCCGGGTCACCCCGCGCGTACCTGGGCGTGTCCGTGCCCGGCTTCCCGAACTTCTTCATGATGCTCGGCCCGAACTCCGGCCTCGGCCACAGCTCGATGGTGTACATGATCGAGGCGCAGGCCGAGCACGTCCGCCTGGCCGTCGCCGCGCTCGCGAAGGCGGGCGCCGGGAGCATCGAGGTCACCAGGGCGGCGCACGACTCGTACAACAGCGACATCGACCGCAAGATGGCCGGCACGGTGTGGGAGGTCGGCGGCTGCCGGACCTTCTACCAGGACGCCAACGGCCGCAACGCCACCATCTACCCCGACTGGACCTTCCGGTTCCGCCGCCAGGCCATCCGGTGGCGCCCGGACGCGTACACCCTGGAGGACGCCCGATGAAGGCGGTCACGCTCACCGACGGCCGGCTCGAGGTGGCCGAGCTCCCGAGGCCGCGGCCGGCCCCCGGGCAGCTGCTGCTCGCGGTGCGCCGGTGCGGCATCTGCGGCTCCGACCTGCACGCCCGCAAACACGCCGACGAGCTCGCCGACGTCCTCGCCGTGTGCGGCTATCCGCGGTACCTGCGGCCGGCGCAACAGGTCGTGCTCGGCCACGAGATCTACGGCGACGTCGTCGAACGGGGTCCTTCCACGACGGGCCGGATCCGCATCGGAACGCCGGTCGTGGCGGTGCCGCTGGTGCGCCGCGACCAGCAGGTCGACGGCATCGGCCTGTCCGCGGACGCCCCCGGCGGCTACGCCGAACACGTCGTCGTGCAGGAGTCGCTCACCCTGCCGGTGCCCAACGGGCTCGCCCCGGACATCGCCGCCCTCACCGAACCCCTCGCCGTCGCCTGGCACGCCGTCAACCGCGCCGAGGTGACGAAGAAGGACGTCGCGGTCGTGCTCGGCTGCGGCCCCGTCGGCCTCGCGGTCATCGCCGTCCTGAAGTCCCGCGGCGTCGCCACCGTCGTCGCCAGCGACTACTCGCCGGCCCGCCGTGCCCTGGCCACCCGCTGCGGCGCCGACGTCGTCGTCGACCCGGCCACCGGCTCGCCGTGGTCCGCGCTCGACGGCCACGGCTTCGTGACGGCGATGCCCGTCGAGTACGCCGCCGGCATCGACGCCATGGAAGGCCTCCACCGCCTGCCCGTGCCATGGTGGACCGCGTGGCGCGCCCTGGACCGGCTCGGCGCGACCCGCCCGAAACGCCCCGTGGTCTTCGAGTGCGTCGGCGTGCCCGGCATGATCGACTCCGTCCTGGCCGCCGCGCCGCTGCACTCCCGCATCGTCGTCGTCGGCGTCTGCATGGGCGCCGACGCGTTCCGCCCCGCCCTGGCCGTGAACAAGGACCTCGACCTGCGCTTCGTCGTCGGCTACACACCCCTGGAGTTCCGCGACACCCTGCACGCCCTCGCCGACGGCAAGCTCGCCGTCTCGCCCATCGTCACCGGCCACGTCGGCCTGGACGGCGTCGACGGCGCGTTCACCACCCTGGCCGACCCGGAGGTCCACGCGAAGATCCTCATCGACCCCACAATCCGATGACCCGACGCCACCTCAATGCCTGGCCGCTGGGCGCTCAGTCCGTCGGCTGAGCCTGCCGGGCCTGCCGGTCGCAGAACACCGCTTCGATCAGCCCGGCCAACGCCTTGGGGAACACTGCTGCCGGGTCGATGTCCCTGATGGTCAGCGAGGCGGTCAGGGTCTTGCTGCCGTCGGGCCTGCTGATCATCAGCGCTCCGTAGCCGCCCGGAGCGCCGCCGTTGTGGTGCACGATCGTGCCATTGCCCGGGCCCAGGTCCTGCACCCACAGCCCCAGCCCGAGGCCGAACTTGCCGTGCGGCGTGAGCATCTCGGCCAGCAGCGGGGCCGGCAGCAGCTTGCCGCCCAGCAGCGCGGTGATGAAGGTGCGGAGGTCGCCGGCGGTCGAGATCAGGTCACCGGCGCCGGCCAGCAGGGAGGGGTTCTGGCGGCTGACGTCGGCCACCTTCCACTCGCCGGCGTCCTGGTAGCGGTAGTAGCCGTGGGCGTGCGGCCCGGGGAGATCCGGCGAGGTGGCCGACACGACGGTGTCGGACAGATCGAGCGGCCCGAGGATCCGGCGCTGCGCCTGATCGGCGTAGGAGCAACCGGTGACCTTCTCGATCAGCAGCAGAGCCAGCGCGTAGTTG
This sequence comes from Dactylosporangium maewongense, assembly GCF_039531485.1. Lineage (NCBI taxonomy): Bacteria > Bacillati > Actinomycetota > Actinomycetes > Micromonosporales > Micromonosporaceae > Dactylosporangium > Dactylosporangium maewongense. Next base: position 18,448 of record NZ_BAAAQD010000054.1, read on the forward strand.
GTGTTGGCGTAGCTCTGGTCGGTGCCCGGCTCGAACCGCACCGGCTTGGCCAGCGCGAACCGCACCAGTTCCTCGGGCCGGTACGTGTGGAATCGATTATCCACCCACTCCTTGCCCTGCGAGGGGAGCCCCATCACGAACGTCCCGTCGGGGTCGGGCTCGCCTGTGTAGTTGTACAGCCCGCTGGTGTGCTGCAGCAGCATCCGGACGGTGATCCGCTCGTCCAGTCCGAGCTCGGGCAGGTGGTCGGCCACCGGGTCGTCCAGCCCGAGTTTGCCCTCCCCCACCAGCTGGAGCACCACGGTGGCGGTGAACGTCTTGAGGACGCTGCCCGCCCAGACCTGCCCGTTCGCCGGCGTCTCGGCGGTCTCGCCCAGCTTGCTCACTCCGGCGCGGCCGGCCCAGTCGCCCCGCTCGTCGTGGATGTGCATCTCCGCGCTGCCGAAGCCGGCGTCGACGAACGCCTCCAGGATCTGCTGCAACTCCGGACGATCCTGCCCGCCGGCCACGTCGTCGGCCGGGAGGTTGTGGGCGGTGATGTCGCCGTATTCGGTGGTCGCACGGATGTTCAGCTGGGCGGCGGCACCTTCGGAGTTCCTGAGCGTGTTGCGGATCCGGCCGGAAGAAGTGCCGGCGTCCAGGGAGGCCGAGACTCCGTGCGCGGCGCCGACCGAGATCGCACCGTGCTGCGTGCGCAGCACGACCGTGCCGCGCACGGCCTCGGTGATGCGGATGTCGCCCTTCTGGGTGCTGATCTCCGCGGGGCCGCCCAGACGGCCGACCGAAATGTCGCCGGCGTGGGCGACAAGGCGCACGCTCGCGGCCTCGTCGAGCTCGACCGCGCCGTGCGCGCCGTCGAAGATGACGTCGCCGAGCCGTCCCACGGCGCGGAACTCGGCGGCGGCCGCCTTCGCCTCGATCCGCGAGCCGGTGGGAAGCCGAACCGTCAGCTCGACGGATCCGGAGGGGCCGAGGACCTGGTTCTGCGTCGCGGTCCCGACCCGCAGGACCCCGTCGCTGTATGCAACGGTGGTCTGCTCCGCGGCCTTCACGTCGCGGCTTTTCGAGGCTTCCGCGGGCAGGACCTCGACCGTGGTGTCGGCCCGATCGGCGGCGACGACCCGGACGCGCCCTGCGGGGATGTCCAGTACGGCGGCAATCGGGGCCGGGGTGTCGAACTTCTGCATCATGCTCTCCAGGGGTTCGTTCGGGCATCCCCACTGATAGGGACGCCCATGGCGGATGTGGATGTGGAGGGATCGGTAAGCCGATCACGGGAGCCGTGCCGGGTCTTGTCGGGAGAGCCGCACGGATCCGGGCTCCAGCGGCCGTGACCGGATGGCGGGACACCGCTGCGCTCGCTGTGGACCTGCTCGAAGGCCGCCCACTGCGATGTGGGGAGTGACCGCCGGATCAGCGGAATCACCGCCTGTTCCTCGTGCGCCAGATGTCCTCGCAAGCCGGTGACGAGGGAATCGGCCAGAGCTCCGAGCTGGACGAGGCAGGCTTCAGGACCGGCCAGCAGTTCGTCGATCGTGGCGATGAGCTGGTCGATGGCCGCGTGTTCGGCCTCCATCGCCTCGAGCAGCACCAGCTCGCTCGGCCGGTCGGTGAGCTGCCGGCGCAGCGCCGGCCACAGCACCTCGTCCTCCGCACGGTGATGGCCGCGAACGGTTCGCTTGAACATTCGCCAGCCGGCCGCCGTTCGCAGGACCCGCCTCGGATCATCGTCGATCCGGACGGTGACACGGGCGATGTCTTCCAGTTCCCGACGCAGCACGTCGTGCGTGGCGTACATCGCGGTCATGTCCAGGGGCATGGTTGTGACTGTGCCGAGGGACCGTGTGGTGATCAACGACGACTTCGGCGGCTCTGCGGTAACACCCGGGTTACCACAACGCGCTGACCTCGGAGTTCACGTAGCCCCCGCCCCGCCCCGGTGGCGTTCGTGATCGTCTTCGGAGGCGTCGGCCGGTAGGCTGGTCCCACCGCGGACCGGAGGCAGGCATGGAAATACGAGACGTCGAGATTTTTTTGACCCTCGCCACCGAGCTGCACTTCGGGCGCACCGCCGAGCGGCTGCACGTCTCACCGGCCCGCATCAGTCAGGCCATCAACCAGCAGGAACGCCGCATCGGCGGAGCCCTTTTCGACCGTTCCAACCGCCGCCAGGTCCGGCTCACCCCGCTCGGCCGCCAGCTGCGCGACGACCTCCGGCCGGTCTACGACGGCCTGCGCGCCGGCCTCGAACGCGCTCACCTCGCCGCCCAGGGGATCACCCACGTGCTCCGCGTCGGCATGTTGCCCGTCAACGGCTACGACCTGCGCCCCGTCTGGGAAACCTTCCGGGCCCGCCACACGGGCTGGAAACTGCGCCTCCAGCAGGCATCCTTCGTCGACCCGTTCGCCGGGCTCCGCAACGGCGACATCGACGTCCTCGTAGCCTGGCTCCCGGTCGAGGAACCCGACCTCACCGTCGGCCCCATCATGTTCGCCGAGTCCCGGGTCCTGGGCGTGGCCGCCGACCATGAACTCACCCGGCGCACATCGATCCCGCTGGAAACGCTGGGCGATTTTCAGCAGCCGGAGGTGCCGCCGCCCACTCCGGAGTATTGGCTCGACAGCTACTTTCCCACCCATACCCGCACGGGCAGGGTCATCGAGCGCGGGCCGGTGGTGCGCAGCCAGGAGGAGTATCTCACCCTGATCAGCACCGGGGAGATCGTCACGCTCTTCCCGAGCCACGTGACCCGCTACTGGATGCGGCCGGACATCGCGTTCGTGCCGATGCGCGACATGAGCGCACTGGAATACGCACTGGTGTGGCACACCGAGTCAGAGACCGACCCCATCCGGGCCCTCGCCCGGACCGCGCGAGATCTCGGCCCTGTCAGCACATCGGACCTGACCGTGCGCTGACGCAACCGGATCGGACCAGGCACCATCCGTGCCGCCGGGGCAACCATGACAGTCCGTAGTGGATGACACACGATCGGGCGAGACCACAGTCGGATTCGAACCGGCGTCGACCGCTTTGCAGGCGGGCCCGGTTGCGGCAGCGATGCGTCCCGCCGTCGGCGCGGTTCGCGGCTGTGGCGCGGCCATTATTCTCATGTACGTGGGCGATGCGGACGAGGCCGCGCACGCGCGGCGGGATGCCCTGCTCGAAGAGGCGTTCCTGGCCGAGGAGCCGTGGGATCGCCGTCGGGCGCTGAGCATCCTGGCTCGCGACTGGCTCGCCGACCCCGACGTCCGCGAGTTGCTGCGCGAGTGCGCCCTTGGCGATCCGGACGGGGACGTCCGGGACGCGATGCTCGAAACCATCGCCCACCGCGGTCGTGCGGAGCCGGAGACGGTCGAGTGGCTGTTCGCGCTGGCGACCGGTGCCGATGAGCGGCGGCTACGGCGTACCGCGCTCGTCCAGCTCGCGCAGTTGCGTCCCGCCGATCCGCGGGTCCGGCCCCTGGTGCGGGTCCGGGCGGTCGACGACCCGGAGGGTTACGTTCGCCGCCAGGCCGTCGCCGCGTACGCGAGCGGCTGGCGCGACGAACCGGGCACCGTTTCGTGGCTGCTGGAGCGCGGCGTGGCCGACCCCGACCACAACGTGCGCCGGCAGGTGGTCAACTCGCTGGCCCGGCTGTGGCCGGGCCATCCGCGGGCGGGCGCGCACGTGCGCGGGCGCGTGCGCGAGGACGGACACAGCGCGGTGCGGCACGAGGCGGCGTACTGGCTGGCCCACGGCTGGCCCGACGCGCCCGGCACCGAGGCGGTGCTGCGCCGGTGCGCCGTCGCGGACCCGGCCGATAAGGTCCGCCGGTGCGCGATCGACGTGCTTGCCGGGTCGGCCTCGCATTCGCCGCCGTACGAGTACCGTCCCGGCCTGTGGCGTGACCGCCCCGGCGTGGTGGCGCTGGTTCGCGAGCGCGCGCTCGACGATCCGTCGCCGCTGGTGCGCCGCGCGTGCCTGGAGACCCTCGCCGCCGGTTGGACGGCCGACCCGCAAGTGCGCTCGATGCTGCGCGAGCGGGCCGTCGCCGACCCGGACTGTGCCGTGCGGATCGGCGTGTGGGAGGCACTGGTCCGCCGGTGGCCCGCCGATCCGTCCACAGTGGACCTCCTGCGGGAGCGGGCCGCCGCCGAACCCACCGACCTGGGGCGCCGCAACGCGCTGCGTGTTCTTGCCGAGGCGTCCGGTTGCGCCGAGTAGGCGCTGGCGTCACAGATCCAGGCGGTACCCCAGCCGCAGGCGCAGTTCCACGCACACCTCGTCGGCCGGGATCGTGTAGACCGCCGGGCCGCCCCAGTCGGCGTACTCCCGGTCGTGGTCGGCGATGTCGTTCTCGGACAGGTCGAGCAGGGTGAGCCTGTCGAGGGCCGCCGCGCGCAACAGTGCGCCCAGCCCGCCGCAGCGTACGTTGCGCAGCACCAGTTCCCGCAGGGCGGGCATCGACGCGTCAGCCAGTGCATCGAAGCCTTCCGGCGTCACCGGGTTGCCGCTGAGGTCGAGCCGGGTCACGGTGGTGCGCAGCGGGCTGTCGGTGAGTGCGCGGATGCCGTCGTGGCCGACCGCGTTGCCGACCAGCTCCAGGTGCGTCACGGCGGTCAATGCGGGGTTGGCCGCCAATGCCGCGGTCCCGCTGTCGCCGAGCTGGTTGTGGTGCAGCGCGAGCCGCTCCACGTCGGCGAACCGGGTGTCGGTGCGCAGCAGATCGTACGAGTCGGGCTCCAGCCCGACGTCGCGCAACGTCACCGACCGGGTCTGCGCGGCCCGGCTCAGCTGTTCGGCCAGCTCTCGATGCCCATCGCTCATGCGGTCTGCGCCTCTCCGTGGGAAGTACCGGTCATCGACCGTAGCGACCCATCGCTATGGTGCGGGGATGCCGGTTCGGCGGCATGGACCACCGAGTTGGAGTGCCTCCGTGCCGTTGCGACGCATCGCCGTGCTCGGGTTGACCATCCTGATGCTGACCTTGACGCTCGGTGGCAGCCGCGGCAGCAGCGGCCCGCCGGCGCCTGCTGTGGCCGCGCCGGTCGCGGCGGTGCCGGTGGTCGCCGAGCATCGGGAGCCGACGGTCCAACCGAGCGTGCCGAGCCCCGTGGCCTCGCCGTCCGTGTCGTCGCCGGTTGTCGTGACCGGCGACGGTCCGGCTGGGACGGTGCGCAAGACGGGGTCGGACGCGGTCGCGCTGACCTTCGACGACGGCCCGTGGGACGACACTCCCGCCGTGTTGGACCTGCTGGCCCAGTACCACGTCAAGGCGACGTTCTGCATGGTCGGCCGGCAGGTCGCTGCGCGCGCGGAGATGGTCCGGCGGATGGTCGCCGAGGGGCACACCCTGTGCAACCACTCGTGGAGCCACGACGAGATGCTGCGCACCCGTACGCCGGATCAGATCAGATCCGACATGCAACGCACCAACGACGCGATCCGGGCGGTCGCACCCGGCGCGGTGATCGGCTACTTCCGCGCCCCTGGCGGCAACTGGTCGCCCGGCATCGTGAGCATCGCGGCCGGCCTGGGCATGACGTCGATCTCGTGGACCGTCGACCCGCGGGACTGGAGCGGCCCGGGGGTCCAGTCGGTCGTGAACACCGTGCTGACGAAAACTCGTCCTGGTGGGGTCGTGCTCCTGCACGACGGCGCGGGGCCGCAGACGGTCGCCGCGCTGCGAACGATCCTGCCCGATCTGGCGGGCCGGTTCACCCTGATCGCCCTCCCGGCGCCGACCAGCGTGGCCCAAATACCACCACGCCGCATGAGCAGGGCGGATGAGTAGTCGGCAACCTGCGGTGCCTGGTGGCGCTCGTTTGTGCGGCACGTGCGCACCGGCCACGGTGGTCGGTGCGCACGTGTTCATGGTCGCTCCCGCGGCTCAGTGGAGCAGGTCGAGCCTGTTGTTGGTGTCGTCGACGAAGTAGACGCCGCGGTTCTCCGGTGCGATGGCGAGGCCGAACAGGGCGCCCGCGCCGAGGTCGTCGAGCGTGCGGAACGCGACCTGCGCCCTCTGGCACGGGTTGGTTTCGACGATGTTCCCGTCTCCGCTGTTGACGGTGAGCACGTTGCCGTTGGGTGCGATCGCCAGCCCGAGCGGGCCGGACAGGTGTCCGTTCTGGGTGATGGTGCGTCCGGTGCCGGCGCTCGTCTTGCGGTCGTCCGCATCCGGAATGGCGGCGATGCGGTTGGCGACGGTGTCGGCGACGTACAGCGTGCCGTCCCTACCCAGGCCGACTCCGGTCGGGCCGATGATCAGCGCATCCGGGTCGGTCTTCTCCGTGAATCCGGAACCGATGGTCGTGATCTTGCGCAGCGCCGGCGGCCTGCTTCCCTCGATCTTCAACTCGAGGCGCAGCACGGTTCCCTGGTTGGTGGTGGCGGGTACGCCGCCGACGATCCCGTTGAGGACATTCGTGACGAACAGGTCGACCGATTCCCCGTCATCGTCCGCGGTCATGTCCCACGGGCCGTTGATGCCGTGCCCGGAGAACGTCTCGCGCACCTTGCCCTTGCTGTCGAGGACGATCAGGCAGCCCGCCTGGGCCGTCGCGGAGGTGCCGTCGGCGGTGGGCAGGCTGCCCACGATGACCCAGCCGGTACGCAGGACCACGAGGGCGGTGGTCAACCCGACGCCGCCAGGGCACGCGCCCGGCAGTTTGTCGGCGTCGATCCGGGCGAACAGGCGGACTTTGCCGTCGCGGCTGATCTGCACGATCGTGGTGCCGGTGCCCTGCTGATTGTTGGCGTTGTTGAAGTTGCTGACCAGTACCTCGCCCTTGCGCAGATTGTCCTTGCTGCGTGGCACCACCGCGACGCCGTACGGGTTGACGTCGCCGTTGGCCGGCACCGTCGACGCGATGACGGAGGTCTTGTTGAACTGGTTGATGAACGGTGTCCTGGAGCGCCATTCGTCGGTCGAATGGGCCGAGGCGCTCGGGGCGAACGTTCCAGCCGCCAGCGCGGCAGCTGCCGCGCAAATGCCAGCCTTGAGTGCGAATTTCACGACCGTGCTTGCCTTCCTGTGTGTGGATCGTCTGACTCGGACGGCCGGAGTCTGCGACGGCCCGGATTTCCGATCGTCGGGTCAGACAGGTATGCGCTCCGCCATCGCCGCATCTCGCCGTGTCCGTCGCGGCAGTTGGCGGGTCGGCGGTGCCGAGTGCTTCCCCGATTCGTTCGGCAGAAACGTCGTAATCCCCGCCGCGGATACGAAATAGGTAGAAGAGTAGGAATAATTCCCAATTGGAAACCATTTTAAAAATGTTCTATATGTACGTTTTATAACTAAATTCGAGCAGGCGTGTCCGGACGCTCGCGGCTCGTGGCTGACGGGCCGATGGCACTGATGGTGCTGTTGCGTTTGCCGATCGGGGGCGCGTTCGAGCGAGTGCCGGCTCGGTCCTCAGGCGGCGGTGGCGAGTTCAATGAACGCTGCGGCGACGCGGAGCCCGCGCGGGGCGTCGGCGCCGAGTTCGTAATGTCCGCGGCGGAGGTTCTGCATGAACGCGTGCCCGGCGATGATCGTCTGCGCGGTCCGGTCGGTGCGTAACCCGCGCATCGGTCTGAGTCGCTGTTTGAGCTGACTATGGTGAGCGGCGCCAACCGCCCCTCGGCACCGGCCTGCCAGCAATTCTTGCGTCGTCATTGCCGTGGTCGCGGGTCCGGGTCGGTGGGTGGCGGCGCCGCGTATCAGGGCGTGCCGCGGAACGCGTCGACTCCGTTGCGCCATGTGGTGTCGACATCGGCGTGGGGTGGGAATCGATGGTTCAGCTCGAGGATGACCATCCCGTGCGCGAAGGCCCAGATGGCCCGCGCTCGTTCGAGATCGCCGCCTGTTGCGTTGACCAGCGGCATCGCGGCTGCCTCCTCGACGCCGGGAGTGATCAGGTCGCGACGCAGGGGCCTTTCGGTCATCAGCCGGTACAGGTTCGGCTGGCGGCAGGCGAAGTCGCGGTACGCGGCGGTGAGGGAGGCGATCGGATCGTCGGACCGTTCGACGGCCCGGGTGAACAGTTCGGCTTGTTCCTCGAAGCCCACTGAGATCAGCGCGGCCTCCAGCGCCTGCTTGTCGCGGACGTGTTCGTAGATCGACGAGGCGCGGATCCCGAGGTGGGCGCCGAGGCGACGCATCGACAGTGCGTCAGGGCCTTCCCGCTCGAGAAGCTCGCGCGCGGTCCGCACAATCTCACGGGCCCGCGGAGTGAGCTGACTCAGCGCCTGGGACGTCATCGGCCGTCCATGGGCCAAGACCCGAACATTTCGGAGGCAACCAATTCGAGGCCAACACGTGGAGCACGCATCTCACATCGCCCTTTCCGTGCCGCCCTAACGGTGTTAGGTTAGCAGCCTAACACCGTTAGGGTCAGGATTTCGGCAGTGATCCTAGCCGAGAAAAGGAGTACAGATGACTGTTAGTACCTCATCCGTAGCAGTCGGTGCCGTCGCCGGCTCCAGGCGGGTCCGTGGCCGCGTTGCGCAGGCCCTGCTCGTCCTCGCCGCATTGGGCGCCGTCGTCGCGGTGGTCAGCGCGGTCAGCACCGTCGCGGACGCCGGACCGGCCACGCGCATGGTCGAGACGTGGCGCATGCTCGGCTTCGGCGTCTTCGCCGGCGTGTTCCTGCTGCTGGCCTACCGGCCCCGGCTCTACGCCGGGATCTGGGAGCTTTCCATCCTCAACAAGCTCGGACTGAGCCTCGCCGCGCTGTCCTTCGGAAGCGAGACCGCCGACGCTCGCGCGGCCCTGATCGCCGACGGCGCGGTCACGCTCATGCTGCTGGCCGCATACATCCTCGCCCGGGGCTGGACGGCATGGTCAGCCGCACGGGCCATGGCGTGACGCAGGTTGATGGGCACCGACATGAGCAATGAATACAGCCGCAGGCTACGCAGCCTGCGAGTATTCGTTGATCAGGCCGCCGAGGATCGGACGCCGTTGGACCCGGGCGGCGGTGAGGTCGACGACCTGCGGTGGCGGGTTCGGTGGTCGCTGGCCGAGCGATCGGTGTGGCCGGTGGCCGTTGTAGTGCCCGGTATTACCGACGCGGCGGGGCAGCCGGATGACATGCAGCCAGCCCCATGCGGCGATCAGCTTTCGCATCGCGGCGCTGACGTGAGTGTTCAGGTCGTCCCAGATCAGCACGATCGGTCCGTCGAGTTGCTGGTGCGCGGCGTCGATCAGGGTGATGTGGTCGCGTCACCAGCGGATCGTTCACGAGCTTGAATCCGTCCAGGTCGATGAACAGGATCGCTGGGTTCGACCCCGAACTGGCGGCAGCGGCGACAGCCGCTTCGACACACTCGTAGAACAGTGAACGGTTCGCCAGCCCGGTCAAGGCATCGTGGAATGCCAGATGGTGAAGCTCTTCCTCGCGTTCGCGCAACCGCGCCTCGACGGCGCGGCGCCGATCGATGTCCTCCCGGAGCGCCGCGGTGGCACGGTCGACATTTCGCAGCGCGCGGCTCCGACTGCCGGCGAGGACGCCGATCAATGCGGCGAGCATTGCCGTCAGAGCCAGTCCACCGAACAGGGTCCAGGTGCTGGCGTTGCGGCTGACCGTAGCCAGCAGCTTCGTCGTCGGCGCTACCGTCAGCTGCCACTCCCGTTGCCCGGCGTTCAAGATGACGCGACGCTGAAGGTCGGCATCGAGCAGCGGAACGCCGCGTCCAATCGTCCCGATTTCCTCGTCAGCGTCCGACAAACTGACGCGTACAGCATCGTGAGGGACACTCGACAAGGCCTGATTCAGGAAGTCGATGCCGCGGACACTCATGGTGATCCAGCCTTCGAAGACCTTCGGCGCGAACTCGAGTCCTGGCTCGCATAGACCGGCGCGCCGAGCAGCACCGAGTGTTGCCGGTGTTCCGGCGCGATGTCCGCATCTCGGGGGACCTCGCACACCGGGCTGAACATGAGGACACCGTTCTGGCGGGCGGCGTCCAGCGCCGCGGCAACAGCGGGGTCGGCCGACACGTCGACGCCGCTCATGTCCGGGCCGTTGTCGAACGCCTCCTCGAAAATGACGAAGGCATGACTGCTGGAAGTCCCTCCGGGTGTCAGATGCAGATCCGGCTCGCCGCGATCCCGCCATTGGGTCTGGGTCCCCCCCAGCTCGGCGTTGCCTGCGGGCACGACGAACGCCACGCCCGATGCCCCGGGGAATCGGATCGCGTTGAACCCAGACGTCATGTGGTTGAAGTCTGCCCTGGTCAAATCGGGCCAGGCGCCGACAGCCCAAGCCAGGTCTGTGAGCGCTTCGCTGTAGAGGGCCACCCGGTCCGCCACGGTCAGGCGGATCTCCTCCGTGTAGCGGTCCATGACCTGGCCGGCGTAGCGGCTCTCGCCTCGACGTACGACATACGTCGCGCCGGTGGACAGGGCCAGCCCGGCCAGCAGCGTCGCGACGACGAGCAGGGCACCGACGAAGCCGCGCCGCGGCGGCACAACCTCACGGTCCAATTCCACGCTGGTACCTTCGGCACGCCACTCGACCGTCTGAGGTAATCGCCGTTTCCGCGCTCCGCCGTTGCCGTAACATGCGCCGCCACCCGCGAGGAGCTGGGGGTCAGCGGCGCCGGTAACAGGGCTACCGCGATCCCGGCCCAACCAGCCGGTACCGGCGCGAAATTGTGGGACAACGTGAGTCTCAGGCGCGGGATCGCACTGCTTGCAGGCGGCCCCGCACCTGATCCACCGTCAGCTGGACGACGGCTGGTGTCTGCCGGTACTCGTCATCGACGCCACATCCGCGTGTGGGGCGAGGTCATCGGATGTTGCGGCCGTGGTCCTGGGGTTGGGAGGTTTCCGGGTGCAAGGTGAAGTCGTAGATCTCGGGCAGTGCCGGCCTCTGCCTGGGCAGCCCTGCAACGCTGTCGGGCCCGCCGGTGCCCGTCCGGCGCTGCTGGCAGTCGTGCCACAGCTCACGGAGCGAGTTCTCGCCTTCCCTGATGGTCGCGACCTCGATCCCCTCATCGATGAGGGCGCGGCAGCGGTCAACATCGCCCGCGTTGAGCGCGGCCCGGGCCTCGAGTATCCGCACCCGGCCGTCGGCGCGGTGATCGGCATGCAGGCCCTCGACCGTCGTGAGAGCGAGGGAGGGGAGATCCGCGCGGACAAGGACATCCAGCAGTTCCTGAGCCAACGGCAGCAGATCGGGAGCCACCCGGTGGGCCTGCAGGTAGTAGCGAACCGCATCCGGCATCTGGCCGCGATGCGCCGCCAAGGCGCCGAGGTTGCGCCACGCCCACGCGTTCGGGGTGTCCTCGATCGACCGTGACCAAGCCTTCTCGGCTGCCTCGAGGTCGCCCTGGGCGGCATGCAGCACGCCCTCATGGAGCCGCGCGAGCCAGCCCTCCGCAGCTTTCAGATACGGTTCCCACGCCGCGTCGGTCTCGTACGACACCGGTGCGGTGCCCGGTGCCCCCGATGCCGCTGCCGGCATCTGGCCGGACGCGAGCAGGGTGATCCAGGGTTCCTGTTCAGGACCCAGCGTGTCGTCGGGAAACGGCGTTGCCGCGAGGACGAGGGAGTCGTCACCGGCCGCCGCGCGGTGACGCCGTTCCAGCGCCCCCCACCCCGATCCCAGACTGAGCGTCTCGACGGGCGGGTCGTCGGCCCATGTGGCGGCGGCGGCCAGCTCGGCATCGAGGCGCTCGCGCGTGATCAGGGAATCCAGACCGGCCTCGACTGCGGCCCGAGCCTGGCTCCAGTCGCTGCCGTGGGTCGCGCCCGGGTCCGCGGTCACCAGTCCGTATGCCTCGATCCATGACCAGCGGGTGCGGGCGGGCAGTGGAAGGTGTTCCAACTGTGTGCGGGCGAGCCCGGCCTGGATCTCCAGGTAGCCCTGTCCCGGTTCGGACAGCCATTCCTGCCAGCGCTTGCCGCCTGGGTGCTGGCCCCACAGGAACAACTTCCGGCCGGACAGGCGCTGTGTGGAGGCTTGCACGAGTCCCTCGCCGGCGCCGTCGAGGGCGGCGATCCAGCGCCGCTGCGTCGGTGCGATGTCGAAGAAGTAGTCGGCGGCTGCGCGGGCGCGGGTCGTGTAGGTGCGGTCAGAACCTTCGGACGTGGGAATTGGTACGCGGCGAACCACGCGCTCGTAGCTGAAGTGCCATGCGCTGTCCGCCGGTGCGATCACCCGGACGTCCGGTGCCTCCGGCACGGCAATGTTGGACCACCAGTAGACCGGCACCTCGTGGTCGTTGGGGTTGACGATCCGCACGTGGACGAGGAGCACGTGAGACCCGCGGGGGAGGTAGGCGTCGATCTGGAACACGATGCGTCGCATGCGTTCGAACTCGTACATCCGCAGTACGGGGGTGCCGTCCGGACGCTGCACTCGCGCTGCGTGCAGCGGCGAGCAGGTCGTCGGCGAGTGTCCGATCGTGCCGATGTTCCATTCCACTCCTCCGGCGACCCAGGCGTTGCGCAGCGCGAGGTTCGCCGGCTGGAACACCGGGTTGCGGAACAGCAGTTCCCGCCCGGTCGGCTTGTGGATCAACGACCAGAGCCGGCCGCCGACGTCCAGCAGGAACGTCGCTCGGAGCACCTCGTTCTCCAGCACGGCGACCCGGTGTTCAGCGGGTTGCCGGATCCGGTGGTAGCCGTCCTGCAGGAGGTACGGCATGACCGATGGCAGCCTGCCGTAGGCGATGTTCTGGCGCATCTCGTCGTCGGCTTCGGTGGCATCGGCGACGGCGTGGGTGTCTTCTCCGCCGAACAAGGGGGGAAGCGGGTTGTCCGGTCCGACCTCAGCGGTGGGCATCGCAAGGGTGGCAAGCCGTAGATCACTCACTGGTATACCAATCAGTCTTTCGCCAGGCAGGGTGGCGGATGAGGGGGAGGGACGGGCTACTTGCCGGCGCCGACGGTGAGACCCTCGACGATGCGCCGGCCGAGCCAGGCGTACACCGCGAGTACGGGCAGCACGACGATGACGATGCCGGCGAACAGGCCACCCCAGTTCGAGGTGTATTGCATCGTCCCGTACAAGCCGAGCAGTGCCTGCGGCAACATGTATTTGCTGGTGTCGGTGATGAGCACGAGTGCGAGCAGGGTCTCGTTCCACAGCGAGACGATGACCAGGATCAGCGCTGTGGCGATGCCTGGACGGGCCAGCGGCAGCATCACTTTGCGGAACGTGCGGAATCCGGAGCAGCCGTCGAGAGCGGCGGCCTCCTCCAACTCGGTGGGCAGCGTGCGGAAGAACCCGGTCAGCAGAAACACGGTGAACGGCAGGGAGGACGCCACGTAGATGAGGTAGAGACTGATCCGGTCGTCCCACCAGCCGACGGTGTCGTACATGGCGCTGCTGATGCTTTGCATCCACACGAAGATGGGGATGATGACCGCTTGCATCGGGATGCCCATCCCCGCGATGAAGAGCATGGTGATGGGGCCGCTGGACCGGCGGCCTGAGCGAGCCAGGACGTAGGCCGCGGGTGCACTCACCGCGATCACCGTCGCCGATGCCGCCGAGACGACCAGCAGCGAGTTGAGGAACGAGCTGCCGAGCTCGCCGACGGTCCACGCGTCTGTGAAGTTGCCCGGGTTCAGCGAGTCCGGCAGGTCGAAGGGGTCGGTGAAGATCTCCGAGCCGTTCCGGAAGGCCGTCATGGCCACCCAGAGCAGCAGGAAGACGTTGAAGGCGGCCCAGATCCACAGGATCGGGACACCGGCGAGGCGGAACGGCCCGGGCGGCCGTTGGGCGTGCCGGCCGAGTGCCGCTCGTTGTCGGGAAGGGGTTTCAGGGGGCGCGGCGGATGCCACGCTGTCGGTCAACTGCTCAGGCATGGGCGGGGTCCTCACAGGTGTGCTCAGAACTGGATCGCGTCGCGGCGCATCAATCGGCGCAGCAGGCCCACCAGCAGGACGATGAGCACGACCATCACGACTCCCATCGCGCAGGCGTAGCCCAGTTCGTAGGCCGGGTTCCGGCCGCCGGTGGAGACGAGGAACTGCTGGATGGTGAGCGTCCGGGAGCTCACCGGCGGGGCGTCGCCGGTGCCGGTGAACGCGTACACGAACTCGAAGATCCTGATCGAGTTGATGACCCACAGGACCGCGGCCACAGACACCACGTCCCAGGCCATCGGCAACGTGACGTGCCGGAACTTCTGGAACTCGTTGGCGCCGGCCAGTTCGCTTTCCTCGTAGTAGTACGCCGGGATCTGGTCCACTCCTGCCATCAGCAGGATGACGTAGAAGCCCGCGCTGACCCAGACGATGCCCACCATGATGGTCTTGAAGATGTTGTCGGGGCTGAGCCAGTTGGTCGCCAGGCCGTCCAGCCCGACCGCCCGCAGCAACGCGTTGACGAGGCCGTCCGGAGCCAGCAGCAGGCCCAGCGCCACACCGATCGCGATCGGCGAGACGATGTAGGGAAAGAACAGCACCGGCCGCAGGACCTTCTTCGCACGCATCCGGCGCAACAAGACGGTCGCGGCGAACGCCAGCAGGAAGATGCCGGCACCGCACGCCAGCACGATCTGGATGGTGTTGACGAAGGCGGTCTTGAAGACGTCGTCGTCCAGCAGGCGGCGGTAGTTGGCCAGTCCGACGGGCTTCATCTGGTCGCCCGCGCCCCGCCACCGTTGGAAGCTCACGTAGACGCCGAAGAACGCGGGGGCGACGAACAGCACGAGGTAGATCGCCAGTGCGGGGGTGATGAACGGCAGGTAGATCCGACGCTGCTGGCGGGCGAGTGCACCGTCGGCCCCGGTCCGGGGGCGGTTGCGCCGCCCCCGGACCGGTGTTGTGGCTACGGACATGCCCATCAGCCGTTGTTCGCGTGGAACTTGACGCTCTTGTCCTTGAGAGCGGCGACCAGCGCGTCGGCGCCGGCGATCTTGCCGTTGAAGAAGTCGGTGGCCGTCGTCGTCCAGACGTCGGTGACCCACCGGGCGGCCACCACGCCGCAGTTGTCGTCGGTCAGGAAGAAGTTGCCGTTGGCGGCGGCGTACTCCTTGGCGAAGTCGCTCAGCGTGGCGGGCGTGGGGACGTCGGTCCGAGGCGTCAGGTTCTCTGCCTGGGTGGCGATGGCGGAGATCTGGTCCTTGTTCAGGAAGAACTGGATGAACTTCTTCGCGGCGGCGGCGTTGCGGGCCTTCGCCGGGATCGCGAAGCCGATCGCCCCGGCCTCAGCTGCGGTGTTGCCCTTGCCGCCGTCCACCTTCGGGTAGGGCGTCGAGTGGTAGGAGATGACGGAGTTCGCGTCCTTGCCCGACTTCTTCAACGCCTCGCCGGTCTCGCTGGGCGCCCAGGTGCCCATCAGGAGGAAGTCGGTTTTGCTGCTGCCCGTGGCCCATGCGGTCTGCTGCGCCGGGAACTTGGTCGCGTTGAAGTCCGGCGGGAGGTACTTTCCGCTGACCAGTTGGGCGGTGTCTTTCGCCGCCGCGAGGATCGCCGGGTCGTTCCAGGTGGCTCCGGTCTTGTCCTGGCAGGCCTTGTTCAGCAGGCCGACCCCGCCGTGGCGCACGATGCTCCAGGTGAGCCAGTAGGTCACGTACCCGGAGATGTCACCGTCGAGGGCGATCGGGGTCCGGCCCTGTGACTTCAGCGCGTCCAGCCGGGCAACGAACTCGGACCAGGTCAGCTGCGGCTTCCCGACCAGGTCGGGGTGGTTCTTGCCGTTGAACCACATCGAGGTGCCGATGACCTCGTACGGCACGACGATGGGCTGCCCGTCGCTGGTCTGGGCGTTCTTGGTCAGCGCCGTGGGGATGACGTCGGAGATCTTCACCGACTCGCCGGTGATCTGCGAGGCGTACAGGTCCGCCAGGCCCAGCGCACCGTTGACAGCGCCGAGGTTGCTCTGCAGCGCACTGGCGTCCTGGTCGGTCAGGTCCGGCGGGTTGCCGGAGTTGAGCCGGGGGACGACCTGCTGCAGCACCTGGCGGCCGGCCCACTGCACCTCGACCTTGATGCCGGTCTGCGTGGTGAACGCGTCGATCGACGCCTGCAGCACCTTCTGCTGCGGCTCACCTTCCTTCCACATGGACCAGTAGGTGAACGTCGAGCCGGCTTCGGCGTCTTCCTTGCTGGAGCCGTTACATGCGCTGAGGCCCGTGAGGGCGAGCAGGCCGGCAGCCAGGGCCGCGACGGCGCGTGGAGCAGGTGTCGGATGAGGCATGTCTTCTATACCGCCTGTTCGGGTCGGTCGGCATCTTGCCGAGGGGACTTTGTTCGACTAGCGTCTGATCGAACTTAGTTCGAGCATTGTTTAGACTAAGTCCCGCCAAGTCAAGGCCCGGTGCCGTCCGGCGCTGAGGCGGACCAACGGAGGAGTTGTGCAGATGATGGCCGATGGGCCCGTGGAGCCGGTGGGGTTCGATGCGACTGCAGTGGCCGATCGCGGCTCGTCCCGACGGACCAACCTCGGGCTGATCCTGCGGCTGTTGCGTGACCACGGTGCCCGATCCCGCAGCCAGATCGCGTCCGATACCGGGCTGCCGAAGGCCACCGTCACCAGCCTGATCACCGAGCTCGTCGAGCGCGGTCTGGTCCGCGAGGGCAAGGTGGACCGCGGCAAGGCGATCGGGCGTCCCAGCCATGAGATCGAGATGGATGGGCGCAACATCTGCGGCGTGGGTCTGGAGGTGAACGCCGACTACATCAGCGCCGTCGCGCTCGACGGCCACGGCACTGTGGTCTTCGAAACCCGGGCCGGGGTGGACGTTCGCGGGTTGAGCGCCGAAGTCGCGGTGGGCGTGCTCGAACGGGTCGCCCGGCAAGGGCTGGAAGCAGTGCGGGCGAACGGTGTCGAGCCGATCGGGATGTGCGTCGCCACACCCGGCGTGGTCGATGCGGTGCAGGGCAACGTCGTCTTCGCACCGAACATCGGCTGGCGCGACGTGCCGCTGGCGGCGATGCTCCGGCAACGGCTCACGACGTCCGCACCCCGGCTGCAGGTGGAGAACGATGCGCGGCTGGCCGCTGTCGCCGAGCACGCCGAGTTCGCCCAGCGTGGCGTCTCGGAACTCCTCCTGATCACCGGCGAGGTCGGCGTGGCCGGCGGCATCATCTCGAACGGAAGACCGCTGCGCGGCTACGCCGGGCTCGCCGGGGAAATCGGGCACACCAGGTTTGGCTCGTCCGACCAGCCCTGCGTCTGCGGACGCACCGGGTGCTGGGAGACGGTGGTCGGTCTCTCGGCGCTGCTGAACCGCGCTACCTCTCCCGGCGACCCCGTCCGCGACCCGGCGACCGACCTCGAGGAACGGCTGTCGGAGCTGTTGCAGCGAGCCGCCGACGGCGACCAGCGCGCCCGCACCGCCCTGGACGAAGTCGCCGTCAACCTCGGAGACGGACTCGCCGTCCTCGCCGACATCCTGAATCCCGAGATCATCGTGCTCGGCGGCTACTTCGCGTTCTTCGGCGACTTCTTCGTGCCCAGCGTGCAGCAACGACTCGACAGTCGAGTCATGACGCCCGCGCTTCCGGGAACCACCGTCACCCGATCCCGGCTGGGCTTCACGGCCGCCTGCCGCGGCGGGGCGCAACTCGCGCTGGAAGCCGTCCTCCAGGACCCGAGTCTGGTGACGGCGCCCGCCATGGCCGGCAACCTCTGATCCACCTCTGTTGATTAACCCCCGATCTGCCCGAGCAGCGAACCCCCGTCGCCCGCAGGCAGCACACCCCCAAGGAGAGCCCCCATGCCCACCCCATCGCCGGAGTCAGCCAGACCCGACCAGCCGGACCCGACCCCCACCCCGTACAACCTGACCCGCCGTGGATTCGTCACCGCCGGCGCCGCGGCCGCGGCCGGGGTGCTGATGACGGTCTCGTTCGGTCACAACGCCGCTGTCGCCGCCCCCGACACGGACGCCCTCACGACGGACGCCCTCACTGTCGAACCGGATGACCTGGCGCCGATCACGATCTACTCGACGTCCTTCGAGGACGCCACCGATCCGACGTGGATCAGCAACTCCACCGCATACGACAGCAGCGCATCCCACACGGGAGCGAACTCGCTGCGCTACAGCCGCACCGACCCTGCCTCCTACACGGTGCCATCGGTGGCGGTTGCCGCGGCGCCGGCCCAGCAGATCACCGCATCGGTTTTCATCAAGGCGTCGGAACTGACCGGCGCCGGCGGCGCGACCCTCGCCATCGAGGCGTACTCCGCCGCTGGAGGCTGGCTCGGCGGTCGATACACCAAGGGCATCCGCCCCACCGAGTGGACCAGGCTCGAACTCGACACGTTCGACGTCCCGGCGAACGCCGCGAGGATCTCGACCCTGCTGTACCTCGAACGCGGCACGACCGGCACCGTGTCTTTCGACGACCTGACGGTCCTGCGCCTGCCCCCACGCTTGCTGCAGCCGGTTCTGGCCCGGCCGCCGTACCGCGGAACACTGCTGCCCGTCCCCGGCGAGGACCAGCGAATCCAGGTTCAGGTCCAGCTGCAGCCCCTTGACGGGGCGACGGCCCAGCACGTCGTCCAGATCGACATGTTCGACGCGGCCGGCGGGCTGGTCGATTCCCGTGTCTACCCCGGCGCCCCGATGCTGGAGCACTCCTACGACGCCGCCCGGCTCCCGCACGGCAGGTACCAGCTGCGCGTACGGGCACTCGCCGCAGGTACCAGCAACGTCGAACAGGAACGCCAGTTCACGATCACCAAGCTTCGCCGGCGTGACGTGCCCAAGTCGTACGTGGACGGGCACGGCCGGCTCATCCGCAACGGCAAGCCGTTCTTTCCCATCGGCATCTACGACGGCACCCGCGGTTCGAGCCGCGCGAAGATCATCCAGAACCTCAATGACATCCGCGGGTCGTTCAACGCGGTCATGGACTACAACCCGCCGAGCCGGGACACCCTCGACCGGGCGCACGAACGCGGCATCTCCTACATCTATTCGATCAAGGACTTCTTCTACAACTCGATCCAGCCGGAGAAGCCGGACGCGATCCGCACCGAGGCCGACGAGGTCCCCTACATCGAGCAGACCGTCCGGCAGTTCCGCGACCATCCGGCACTACTGGCCTGGTACGTCAACGACGAACTGCCGGTCGACAAGTTCGGCCGGCAGCTCGTCGCCCACCAGAACGCCGTGGTGGCCAACGATCCGCACCACCCCACGTACGCGGTGGACTACATCGTGCGGCCGGCGTACCTGCAGCTGCGCACCGCCGACCTGATCGGGATGGACGACTATCCGATCCGCGGCGAAGCCGGTGACACCATCGGCTCGGTCGGACGGCTCGTGGGCCAGGAGGTCCAGCTCTACCCCAACCGCGGCCAGTGGTCGGTGATCCAACTGCACAACCTCGGCAACTACGGGCAGCGCGGCCTCCGGCCGCCGACGCTCGCCGAGGTGCGCAACATGTCCTGGCAGGCGATCGCCGCCGGCGCCACCGGCCTGCTGTACTACTCCCGGTTCGACCTCGAACGGGATGCCTCCGGCGTGCCCTACCGGACGCTGCTCGACAACGCCAAGTCCGTTGTGAACGAGATCGGCAGGCTCAGCGACGTCATCCTGTCCACCGACCGGCTCGCCGACGTGACCACCACCGGCGGCCCCGGGCTGATGTGGACCACACGGGTGCACCGCGGCACCGGATTCTTGGTCGCCGTCAACGCCGCCAACACGAACCTGGGCGAGGTCACCTTCACGGTGCCCGGCCTCCGCAAGGCCCGCCAGTCCGGAGAAGGCCGGTGGCAGACGGCGAACGGGGCGCTCACCGTGGCACTGCCGCCCCTCGCGGTGCTGATCTACGAGCTCAAGCGCTGACCCGAACGACACACCAACTCAAGCGCTGACCCGAACGACACGCGAGCTCAAGCGCTGACCCGAACGACACACCAACTCAAGCGCTGACCCGAACGACATCCGCCGAGGATCGCCGTGCTCGGGCGATCCGCCATGCCCTCATGCGCAAGTTTCGACACCATCAGAGGAGAAGTAGATGAATGACGCAGAAGACCGTCCCGCCGAGGCGCAGGACGGCAAACACCCGGTCCACCGGCGCTCGCTGCTGCTCGGTGGCGCCGCGATCGGGTCAGCCGGACTCCTCGGCTCGGGCCTCCTGACCGGCCCGGCGTTCGCCACCGAGCTGGACACGACCGTGCCCGCCGCCGCGCCGGCCGGTATGACGCCGGCAGCCGCGCTGGCCGACACGACGCCGACCGTCGTGTACACGACCTCGTTCGAGGACGCCGACCCGGACTGGGTCTCGGACTTCACCGCCTACGACACGACCCAGTCCCGAACCGGCGCCACATCCCTGCGGTACACCAGGACGGACAGCTCGACCTACGTCTTCGCCGGCAAGAAGATCGCCGGCACCACCGACGCCTACGTCCCGTTCTCGGTGTCCGTGTGGGTGAAGACCGCCGGCATGCAGAACGGCGGAGCGTCCGTCTGCCTGGAGTGGTACGCCGAGGACGGCACGTACCTCAGCGGCGGGTACACGGGCGTCACCCAGTCCACCGACTGGATCCAGCTGACCGTCCCGCCCCAGGTCGCACCGGCGGGTGCGGCCTACATGAAGGCGATCTTCTTCCTCAGCCGCGGCGCCACCGGCTCGGCCTGGTACGACGACCTCACCATCACGAAGTACACGCCGAAACTGCTGCGTGCCACCCTTGCCGCACCCACCTACCGGGGGCTGCTCATCCCCGGCGATCACCGCGAGATCGACCTGCGGATCGGGCTGTATCCGCCCGCGGCGGCCCGAGCCTCGGACTACCGGGTGCAGGTGGAGCTCACCGATGCCGCCGGCCGGCGAGTCCACGCCCAGACCTTCGCCGGTGACCGCAAGCTGCGGTACACCCGCCCCGTCTCGAAGCTGGCCTACGGGGCCTACCAGTTGCGGATCAGCGCGAGGACCCGCAACGGCGAGATCGTGCAGGACAAGACCCTCCCGCTGCGCAAGCTCCGCCCGGACGAGGTCCCGACGACGTACCTCGACCAGCACGGACGGGTCCGCCACAACGGCGAGCTGTACTTCCCGATCGGCGCCTTCAACGGGACGACCACCGTCCAGAACCTCAACGACCTGCTCTCCGCGTCCTTCACCACGGTCCTGTCGTACCAGTTGCCGTCCCGACAGATCCTCGACGAGACCCACGCGCGCGGCATGACCACGCTCTTCGTCCACCGCAACGCCGATGCCAACGAGGTCCTGCAGTACAAGGACCACCCGTCGCTGCTGGGCTGGTACATCAACGACGAGACCCCCGCCGACACCGAAGCGGCCACAGTCCGGCCCCGCTACACCTCCGTCACCGACAACGATCCCAACCACCCGACCTACTCGGTCGACTACCGCGTCTGGGCCGGCGACGACGCCCAGTACGTCACCGACGCGTTCGGCACCGACCCCTACCCCATCTTCGGCAAGCCCACCGACCTGCCACGGCGCGTGTTCACCCACACCGAAGCCACGATCCGGGAGCTGCCCAACACCGCGATCTGGCCGGTCATCCAACTGCACAACCTCGGCAACTACCGGCACTTCGGGCTACGCCCGCCGAACCTCATCGAGGTCCGGAACATGTCGTGGCAGGCCATCGTGGCCGGTGCCACCGGATTGCTCTACTACTCCCGCTTCGACATCGAGCAGGACAGCACCGGTGTCCCGTACCAGATCCTGCTGGGCAACGCGCGGACCGTGGTCTCGCAGGTCCGTGAACTGTCGCCGGTCATCCTCTCCACCGAACGCGTGCCGCAGATCCGGGTCAACGACGACGACTGGTTGCGTTGGACCACCCGCCGACACGGCAACCGCGAATACCTGTTCGTGGTC
This sequence comes from Dactylosporangium maewongense, assembly GCF_039531485.1. Lineage (NCBI taxonomy): Bacteria > Bacillati > Actinomycetota > Actinomycetes > Micromonosporales > Micromonosporaceae > Dactylosporangium > Dactylosporangium maewongense. Next base: position 40,194 of record NZ_BAAAQD010000054.1, read on the forward strand.
AACCTGTCCAAGGAGCCGCGCAGCGTGACGTTCTCCGCCCCCGGACAGCGGCCGGCGCAGGTGCTCTACGAGCACCGAACGATCGAAAAGTCCCGAGGCAAGTACACCGACTCCCTGGACGGACTCGGCGTACACCTCTACCAGATGTCCGTCATCTGACGGCAACCGCCCCGGGGCTGCTGGGGCACCGCCAGCCCAGGCGGCCCCGGGTCGGACCCACCGCACCACCGATCGGGAGGAACGCACCAATGATCCGCCACTCATCAGCTGCACTCTCACGTACCACACGGCCACCCTGGCGATGGGCGGTCGTATCGGTACTCGGTATGACGAGCGCGCTGCTCGTCACACCGGTCGTCGACGCCACGACCGCACTCGGCAAGCCTGCGCAAGCAGCCGCGGCCCTGGTGGACCCTGCCACCCCGGCCAACGCCAGGCCGCAGGCAGCGAGCACGGCCCGGACCCTCGTCTTCAGCGACGAGTTCAACGGCACGACCATCAACACCGCCAAATGGACCAAACGTGACTGGGCCCGCACCGGCACCGTCGCCCCCGACACGTGGCGGTACGACCCGGCGAACGTGCTCACCGACGGCCGCGGCGCGCTCGCGATCGAGGTGAGGAACCCGGCGACGAACCGGTACACCGGGGGACTCATCGACAGCAACGGAAAGTTCGACTACACCTACGGCACGCTCGAGGCGCGGGTGCACACCCCGGTCAGGACCAACGGGCACCTCGCCGCCGTCTGGCTCCTGCCCACCGGAGGCCTCGCACCCGGCGGCAGGACCGACGGCACCGCCCGCGACGGCGCGGAGATGGACATCGTCGAAACCAACTACCAGACCGACAGGTACACGGTCACGCTGCACTGGGACGGCTTCGGCCCGCCCGCGCACCAGGGCTCAGGGACGATCGCCAACGCACCCGGGCTGCACAGCACCTGGTACCACACCTTCGGACTCAACTGGACCCCGACCAAACTCGAGTTCACCTACGACGGCGTCATCGTCCGCACCGTCACGGACCCCAAACTCATCAGCCAGGTGAAGGAGTATCCGCTGCTCTCGCACGAGATCCTCGACGCCTGGGCCGACGGATCCATCCGCGACACCGTCTTCGACTGGCACTCCACCATGTACGTCGACTACATCCGAATCTGGCAGTAAGCAGCGGCGTGCGACGGAGCACCCAGCTCCGGCCGCACCGCTGAACCGCGGCGGCCGGAGGCCCCCGCCGATCGATGACATCAGCAGGCCGTTCCCGGGTCAGTCGAACTCCTCGACATGACCTCACCTCCGGAGGCGGTCCGGTCACGTCCGTACCAGCGCCAGGCGGCCAGCCTGGCGCTGGTACGGGCCTGCGCCGGCACCGCGCAGCCCACACGCGCAGAGAGGAACACCGAGGTCATGCACCAAGGCCGAGAACGGCCGTCAGCCGGGGCGTCCGCAGCACGCGACGGCGCCGGGCACGTGGTGGCCCTCGATGTCGGCGGCACCGATGTCAAAGCCGCCATCGTCGCCGCCGACCACACGGTGATCCATCGCGTGCGGCGCCCGACCCGACGGGAGCACGGCGTCGAGTCCGTCCTGGCAACCATCACCGCAACGGCCGCCGACCTCGCCGCCGAGTGCCGGCGGCAGACAGGTCGCGCGCCGCTCGCCGCAGGCGTCGTTGTTCCCGGCATCGTCGACGAGCGAACCGGACGCGCCGTGTTCTCGGCGAATCTCGGGTGGCGGGACCTGCCGCTGCGGGATCTGCTCACCCAGCAACTGGACCTGCCGGTCGCGCTCGGCCATGACGTGCGCGCCGGTGGGATCGCGGAGGGCCGGCTCGGCGCGGCCCGCGGGGTGGACGAGTTCGTGTTCGTCGCCCTCGGCACCGGCGTCGCGGCCGCTCATGTGGTCGGCGGCCGCGCACAGCGGGGCGCCCATGGCGGCCAGGGAGAATTGGGGCACCTCGTCATCCGGCGGTGGGGCCCGCGATGTGGCTGCGGGAACGTCGGCTGCCTGGAGACCTATGCGTCTGCTGACGCGATCGCCCGCCAGTACATGCGCACAGCGGGGACCTTGTCCGACCCCCGCACAGACATCTCCGCCGAGCAGGTGTCCAGGTTGGCCCTCGCCGACGACCCGGTTGCCGGCGCAGTGTGGTCGCAGGCGGTGGCCGCGCTCGCGGACGGCCTGGTCGCGTGCGTGACGCTCTACGATCCAGCCCTGATCGTGATCGGCGGCGGCCTGGCCCGGTCCGGCCCCGCTCTGTTCGACCCGCTGCGTGCCGCACTGGCTGACCGGTTGACCTTCCAGCCGCACCCGGAGGTGGTCGCCGCCGAACTGGGCAGCGAGGCCGGCTGCCGGGGCGCCGCACTGTTGGCGCAGGACCTCATCACCTCGGCTGCATGGCACCCTGCCGCGGAAGCCACCGCATGATCCAGCACAGACACCGTCAACGCTGCTGTCGACGTCGGGCCGCAGGAGGACGGCACGATCATCCCCGAGCATGCCGACTCGACCTCTACCGCGGCGCAGGTTACGGCTGACGTCGCGGGATCCCGCACTCGTCAGGCATCGTGAGTCGCGTCGACGATCCGGGCCAGGGTTCTTGCGTCGGCGATGACGTGGGCGGGGTCGTCGTCGGACACGAACTCCATGAGGGCGTCGTAGGGGTGATCCGAGCGCTGCAGCAGCGCGAACACCTGCAGCCAGAGGGACGATCGGGCGGCCAGAGGCAGGCGGTTCGTGTGTGGCCACCAGGAGAAGACGTGCACTGCGGTGACCCAGGGCAGGACGTGCCGGAGGCCGGCGAGCGCGCGCGGGTCGTCGAGTCCCACCGGCGGCTGCCAGTACGTGCCCACCGCAGGGTGGTCAACCTCTTCGAGTAGCCGCACCGCGGACTCGGCCGTGTCGGTCAGGGTCCCGCCGTGAAATTCGAAGGCCAGCTGGACACCGGCGTCGGCGGCCTGGGCCGCAGCGGCGCGGGTCACCTTGATGACGGCATGCCGTTGGTCGGGTGCGGTCTGTGCAGAGCCGGTGTTGCCGGCCCAGATTCGGATCCGTGGGGCGCGCAGCGCCGCAGCGGCCTCCAGTACGGGAGCGAACTGGGTGATGCTGTCACGGCCGGGCCGGAAGTAGGAGCCGTACGAGGCGACTCGAATCCCCCGGTCACGGCAGTCCGCCCCCACCTTCTCGGCGCGGAGCGGGTCTCCGGGGGGCACGTGCACGTCGCCACCCCACTCGATGCAGGTGAGTCCGGTGCGGGTCATGGCGTCGAGGACACCCGCGACCGGCAGGTGTCGAAGCGTGACTGAACAGAGGCCCGTGCTGAGCGGTTGGTACGAATCAATGGACGGCATGTGTTCCCTTGGTTGCGGGCGACCGGCGGGCGGTGCGTCAGGACTACGGGGCAGGTGGTGTGTTGGGCCGGGGGCAGGTGTCGACGGGCTGTTGCCGGCCCGAGGCGGCGGAGGCGAAGGCGGCGGTGACCGTGGCGACCACGTCGCGACCGACGCGGGCGTCCACCGCGGGCGGGCGCTCGTGCCGGACGGCGGCCGTGAAGTCGCGGAGCTGGTCGCGGAAGGCGACGACCACGTCGGTGCCGACGTCGGGCGGCGGCGCCAGCTGCTCGACCCCGCCCGGGTGGGCGAGCCGGATGCCGCCCTCCCGGGATGCACGCAGGGTGGCCTCCGTGCCGAGGACCTCGATCTCGTCCAGATCGGCCAGGGCCTTGGTGGTCACCGAGACAGTGGCGAGAACGCCGTTGTCGAGCTCGAGATGGAGCAGTCCTTCGACCTCGACGGGGGTGTCGCGTCGTACGACAGTTGCGGAGACCCGGGATGGGCGGCCGTCGGCGATCCAGGTGACCCGGTCGATGCAGTGCGCACCGATGTTCATGATTGCTCCGCCGCCGGCGAGGGCGGGATTGAAGAACCAGGCCGGGCGTTGACAGGGTCGGTAGTCGGTGGCCCTGCGGTCCAGGATCGAGACCGGCCGGCCGACCGTTCCCGCCGCCACCGCCCGTTCGATCGCCACGGTCATCGGCAGATAGTGCTGGATGTGGCCGAGGAAGAGTACGACCCCGGCCTCGTCGCACGCTGCGGACATCGCGTCGCAGTCAGCCAGGGTGGTCGCCATCGGCTTCTCCATGAGTACGTGCACCCCGACCCGGGCAGCGGCGAGGGCCGGCGCCAGATGCAGGGCGTGCGGCGTGCAAACCGCGATCGCGTCGACGTTCATGACCAGGCTGTGGTGATCGGGGTGGACCGTGGCGCCGGTGAGCTTCGCGAGGTCCTCGGCCCGGCCCGGGTCCACGTCGTACACGGCTGTCACGTCGACCTCGGCGGGGAGGGACAGCGCGGCCTGTGCGTGGAGGCGGGCGACGCCGCCGGCACCGACGAGGCCGAGCCGAATGGGTCGAGGGTTGGGCATGGACTACCTCGCCGTCAGTCAGGGGAACCCGGAACATTGGCCGGAGGGCGGCTTCGTGGCTGTCGAGGCCTACATCGCGTCCTGGTTGCCGTGACCGCTCACCGCCGCACCAGGCGCGCCTGCACGGGACGGGCGTCGACGGTCCGGAACGACACCACCGTCTGGCCGCCCAGCTGGTGCGTCTTGCAGGGTTGGCCTTCGTCGACAGCCCGCCAGTGCCCGTGGAGGGTGACCCGCAGGGTGTGCGGCTTGCTGGGGTTCGCCAGCCACGGGCGGGAGTAGGGGCTGTAACGGCCGACGTACTCGCCGTTCTCGTACTGGTGCGGGTCTCTCCCGTCGTAGAGCCGCAGGTCGGGATCGCACACCGACAGCACGAGCCCTGCGGAACCGTCGGCTCGGGTGAGCAGCATCGACGGGGTGTCGACGCGGTGTACCGGGCCGTCCACGCCCAGGGAGCCGGTCGGGGTGAAGACCGCGTATCCGGTGATGCCGGTGGCCCGGTCGACGACGACGTGCGCGACGGTGTCGGCGCGCAGCACCTGGTAGGGCGCCAGTGCCGGATCCGCCATCGACGCGGTGAACGCGGCCATGCTCTCCGGGGTGGCGCCGACCACCATGGCGTACTCGTACCGGCCATCCCGAGGGGCGGTGCCGTGCCTGACCCACGCGGTGGCGAAGTTGCCCTGCGTCTCGGCGTCGGTGCCGTGGTGGCGTGAGGTCTGCGTGACCCGGGTCAGGCCGAGCCGCTGACCGGCGGGCACGAAGTAGCCCAGCCCACGGTCGTCGACCAGCCAGTGTGCCGCGTCGAGCAGGCGGTCGGGGCGTTCGTACGGGAACGCGGTGACCGGGATGGCCGCACTGTCGTACGTCGGGGCCGAGGTGCTGTCCAGCCGGGTCTGGAAGAGCGTGGTCTCGGTCTCGTTGGCATGGTCGGTGTTGGCGATGCCGGTGCCGATCGCGATGACGCGGTTGTCGAAGAGGAACACCGACTTGCGGGCCTCGTGGCTGCCGTCGTACTTGGGGTGCTCGCGTAGGTGCATCGCGAACATGCCGTGGTGGCCGTCAATGGTGTGTGCTCCGGCGAACGGTGACTCGGACAGCAGCATCTCCTCGATGGTGCCGGTCAGGTCGGCCTTCAGCTCCGGCCACGACTTGTGGATGCTGGTGATGCCGGGGCGGCGGTTCCAGTCGAAGCCGAAGGGGCTGTACCCGCTGTCGGCGTTGGTCACCGGGTCGCCGCGGTGCAGGACCTGGATGTGTCCGTAGGTGTTGTAGCGCCCGTACCAGTTGGAGCCGTCGTAGATCTCGGTGCTCCACAGGTAGCGGTTGTGTCCGCGTACGCTGACCTGCCAGTCGTCGCGCCGCTGGACCGCGAGCGCGCCGTAGTTGAGCGCCCACGCCCCAGCCGGCGCCCGCTCGGCACTGATCCCCCGGGCGGCGAGCCGGTCGGCGACCTTGCGCTGGCCGCTGTCGGGGGAGGCGGGCAGCAACCGCAGGAAGGCGGCACCGACCTCCGGGTCGAGGTCCGAGCTGCCGTCAGGCGTGCCGGCGATGGCCATCCACTGGTAGGCGCTGACGCTCATGCCGGTCGTCCCGCCCGGGTTGCGGCCGCTGATGGAGATGGGCCAGTGGTACTTGTTGCCATAGATCCGCATGGTCAGCAGCGCATGTTTCAGCGCGGCGTGGGCCGCTTCGGAGATCCGGAAGGCGCCACCGCTCAGCAGGTAGACGATCGGGGCCAACCCGTTGAAGGCGTCGCGTGCGTAGTCAGGGAAGAATCCGACGTGGTGGAACGCGGTACCGTCGATCTTGAGTCCGTCCTGAATCCCGGTGGTGGGCAACAGGGCAGTGCTGAGCCAGTCGACCAGCGCACGCAGGTGGGTGACCTGATCGGCTTCGGTGTCCTGGAGCAGCGCGACGGCCAGCATGCCCCGGGTCAGCGTGTTGAGGGTGTCCATGGTGCTGCCGTGCGCGTTGCGGTGCTTCCAGCCTCGGAAGATTCGCCCGTATCCGCTGAGCCAGGTCACGTCGGCGCGTAGCGCCTCGAACACTCCCGCCTCGCGCAGCACGTCCCGCATCAGGTAGATGGAGTTGTAGTAGCCGGGGGTGGCGTACCCGAGATGGTGGATCGTTCCCTGGCCGCTACCGTACGTCCAGCCCTGGTCGCGTAGCCGCGCCACGATCCGCAGGTACAACTCGGCCAGCGCCGGCCGGTGGGCTGGGCCGGCCGCGGCGTGCGCCTGCGCGATCCGCCCCATGAGGTCCATGACCGAGGTCAGGTTGACCGCGTTGACGAAGTTCCTGAGGTCCGCGGCGATCGCCGGCGGATAGATCTGCGACTGGTACGAGAACAGCGGCCGTCCGGGGGCGCCGGGATCGGTGCGTTCGGGGATGCTCAGGGCGTTGAGCTGGCTCGTCAGCGACGCGACGTACGCGTCGTCGACCCGGACGGGGTTGGTCACGTACTCGTTGACGTAGCGGGTCAGGAGGTTGTGCAGGGACGCCGTCTCAGCGCTGGTCGGCGCGGCCGGTGCGGGCCGGCGCTTCTGATAGAGCTGGTCGAACAGGTACAGCGCCTGCCAGTGCTGCTGATCCCAGTCGTCACCCTCGAGCCCCACCTCGGGTACCTGCGCGTCGCGGTTGGGGGCGTCGGGGCGCAGCGAGACGTTCAGCAGCAGCTGGTCGATCCACAGCGTGCCGGCCCGCCGCGGGGCGACGATCCGCAGCGTGTTCATGTCCGGGTGCGGCCGGCCGTGCATGTCGTAGTCGTACCGGACCCACGCGGTGCGCCAGCCCGTGAAGTTGAGGTGGAAGTCGAACCAGGCATCGGTCCGGCCGTCACGGCCGAACTTGAACCGCACCACGTCGTCCATGGCGGTTTCGTTGTAGACCCATACGGAGAAGGTGTCGACGGTGCCCTGCCACGCCTGGTCGGACAGCGGGGTCGGCCGGTAGGGGTCGCGTTCCCAGCGCAGGTGGGCGCGGACGGTGATGTCCGACCGGGCCGCGAAGTCCCACCGCATCGAGCGGGTGCCGCAGACGGCGGCACGGCCGCTGATGGCCAGCATGGAGCCCGCACTGGCCGTGATGTGCGCAGGGACGGCGGTCTCCAGCAAGAAGGCTGGTGGGTCAAGCTCCAGCGCACGCCGCTCCAGATCGGGCAGTTTCGCGCCGACGGCGAAGGCTGGTGCTGGCAGGAGGCCCGGGGCGGCGGGCAGGATCGACAGGGCGGCAGCGCCGTAGTACAGGAACCGACGCCGGGACAGGGCGGGGGAGCGACGCACGTCCATGGGCCTTCCTTCGGGGAGGTCCGGGCAGGTTGTGCGTGGACGCTAAGAAGCGCCGAGGGAAGGAATCAAGGCGTACTCGTTCCCGTATCGAAGACAGTGATGCAATGATTGCGCCCGTACTTGGGAGGGAACCGATGGAAGGGCTGTGGCCGCGCGCAGCCGGGACGGCGGACGGCGACGGGACCAGGCAGCCACAGACCTCCCGGGAGCTCAAGTTCCGGCGGCTCGCGGGGGAGTTGCGGCGCGGGATCATCGACGGCACCTGGCCGGCCGGAAGCAAGCTGCCGACCGAACAGTCCCTGGCCACGGAGACCGGCTTGTCCATCAACACCGTCCGCCGGGCGTACCAGGAGCTGGCCACGAGTGGCCTGGTGGTGCGCCGGCAGGGCGCGGGGACCTTCGTGACCACGCAGGTCGCCTCGGTGCCGGCGGGCCAGCGGGTGGTGGGTGTGCTCATCCCGGACATGACGCTGTACTGGCCGAGGGCACTGCACGGCATCGAGACTGCGCTGTCTGCGGCACGGGCCCGGATGGTGCTCGTGTGTTCCAACTATGACGCGCGGGCCGAGGACGCCGCGATCAAGGAATTGCTGGGGGCGGGCGTCGACGGCCTGTTGCTCGTGCCGTCGCTGCACGAGGTGGCCGACCCGCCGGCCCGGGTGGCCCAGTTGCGGGCGTTGCCCGTGCCGGTGGTCCTCGTCGAGCGCCGGCTGTTGGGTGTCGGTCCGGCGGACGCCATGGAACACGTGTGTACCGACCACGGCGGCGGCGCGTACGACGCGGTGCGGCACCTGCACGCTTTCGGTCACCGTCGGATCGGACTCGTGCTCCGGGCGGACGGCCCGAACATGGCCCCGATCAGGTCCGGGTTCGAGCAGGCCAGGGCCAGCCTTGGACTGCCGCGCATCCCGGTGCAGCAGGACCGGATGGCCGCGTGGGACGCGGAGCGGGCCGACCTCGCCCTGACGGGGCTTCGAGCGGACGACGTGACGGCGGCGCTGTGCTTCGGCGACCGGGAGGCCTGCCTGTTGCTGGGCGCGGCTCGGCGGGCTGGCGTGCGGGTGCCGCACGACCTGGCGATCATTGCCTACGACAACGAGTTCGCGGATGCGGCCGAGGTACCGCTGACCGCCGTCTCCCCGCCGAAGTTCCGGCTCGGCCAGCTGGCGGCGCAGGTGCTGTTGCAGCGCATGGAGTACGGCGAGGCCTTTCCGGTCCATCAGCTCCGCCTGCGTCCGCGTCTGGTGGTGCGGGCATCGTGCGGCGGACGGGGCGGTTCGAGCCCCGCCGCAAGGGGCACGGCACCGGCCCCCAGGGCGGGCTGACCGGGCGACGGCCCCTGCAGCACCGCCGGAACGTCCACACCCGCCGCCGCGGCGAACCGGCCAGCTCAGCGGACCCCGGCGCCGCCCTGATCCGCGCGGATCGCGTCACCCGGGCCGCCTTGCGTCGCCGCCGCGCGCAGCGCGGCACGGATCTGCTCACCGGTCGGCGGGCGCAGCACACACGCGGCTGGGCCGTGCGGGTCGGCGCCGGTGACGTCACGCCCGTCGACGAGCACCGACGGCGACGGGTAGTCCCCGACCCGCTCGAGCACCGTCACCGGCAGGCCGGCCTCCACCAGGCACGCGCGCAACAGGTCCCGCGTGGCGTCCAGGTTCGGGCAGTCCGGCACCGCGCGCAGCTCCACGATCACCCCACAAGTGTCAACCCTGTACCAAGGATCGCCCAACTCGACAACGCCCCTCCTCGCCGCCGAGTCGACCACTGCGGCGGCGGGGAAGGGGCGGTGCCGGACCTGCGCGCGTTCGGACGGGCGGGCCTACCCGGACGTGAGCGCCGGTCAGCCGGCGGCGGAGCGGAAGACCGGGTAGTAGCCACCGGACTGGCCGGCGGCGGTCGGGTGGTAGGAGATGCCGAGGTTGGCGTAGTTGAGCGCGTGCAACCACTTCTCGCCGTAGCTGCACAGCTGGTGGCCGACGAATATCGAGCGCACGTCGGCAAAGGTGAACCCGGCCTTGGCGGCGGCCGTCTTGGTGACGTCGTCGAGCAGGTTGATGCCCTCGTTGATCTTCGCGCGGGAGTTCGCGCTCAGCCCGACGCAGAACGTGCCGAGCTGGTAGAAGACCGGGTAGCCGACGACCACGACGCGGGCCGAGGGCGACCGGCCCTTGATGCCGTTGTAGACACTGGCGAGCTTTGCCGGCAGTTGGCTGCGCACCTTGTCCTCGGCGGCTTGCACGGCCGCGATGCAGTCGGTCTCGCCGTACAGCACACAGGCGGTCATGATGCTGGTGAACCCGATGTCGTTGCCGCCGACGGTGACGCTGACCAGGGTGGTGGTCGACGACAGGGCGGAGAGCTGGGTGTTGATGACATCGGTGGTCGTGGCGCCAGAGCAGGCGACTGAGCGGTACGACGCGGGCTTGACGTTGGTGTTGTACAGGGCGGGGTAGGCGTTGGTGCTGCGCTGGCACGAGCCGCTCTCGGCGGTGTAGTTGTCGGCGCCGACACCGGAGGCGTACGAGTCGCCGAGGGCGACGTAGCGACCGGTGGTGGCGGCGCTGGCGGGCGCCGCAGCGGCGAACGTGGCGCCGAGGGCGGCCGCCAGGCTCAGGGTGAGGGTAACGAGTCGGGATCTCCGCACGTCGCACTCCTGTTGTAGGGGGTGTGTCCGGAGATTGATATCAAGCTATGAATGCGGCAGATAGATCTATTCGCGCCAAATGACCAGACTGATCTATCGGTACGAATCGTCCGAATCGAACTTCCGAAGGCTGGGCAGGCTCCAGCCGGATGGGTTGGAGTCCGGAGCGGAGGCACTCGCGGCGGTGCGCGGAAAGGTTTGTTGTCATCTATGAACGCAGGTATCACTCTATTGAGGAACGTCGATCACGAGTCGGCGTCCGGAGATGGAGGAGTCTGCGTGAACCCATCCACGTTCCGCCGCGGCGGGGTCCCGGTGCTGATCGCTGCGACGACCGTGCTCGCCCTGCTCGGCGTGCCGCCGTCATCCGCCGTTGCCGCGCCTGCCGTACCTGCTGAGCCGGCGGGGACCGTCCAGGCCGTCGCCGCTCGGCTCGCCGGGCAGCTCGCGGTGTCGCTGCGCGACTCGGGCCAGCGGGATC